>CAZOWM010000015.1:0-68535 GCA_964583615.1 uncultured Spirochaetota bacterium
TAATTATAAACCATAATCATGAATTCTGGTTAGCATCATACCCGAGCCGTTTTCTCGCCCGCTCGATGTTCATCTGCACACTCTCGAATTCCGGGTCTATCTTGATTACTTCTTCCCATTCGGAAATGGCCTCCCTGTACATGCCGCTCATGTAGTAGTTTATACCGTCAAGATAGTGCTTTTTGAGCTTGATTCGAAGCTCGTCGTCAATTGCCGTCTGTTTTCCGCTGCTGCCTGACTCTACACTTTTGAGCGTCCGCAGTTTACTCTCAGCTCTCGAGAGAAAT
Source organism: uncultured Spirochaetota bacterium (assembly GCA_964583615.1). GTDB lineage: Bacteria > Spirochaetota > B62-G9 > B62-G9 > DRHN01 > CAZOWM01. The sequence goes on from CAZOWM010000015.1 coordinate 288, forward strand.
ACGCGGGCATCGACGAATTCAGGATTCAAACCAACCGCTTCTCTCCATACTCGCACCGCGTCCTCGAGCTTTTCCATCCTGTACATCTCTACCCCCTCTTCGTAGAGACTTTGAGCCCTTTTCCTGTCCTCTGCGGAAACGACTCGTTTCTCTTCTTTTCTTTCAGACTCTATTCTGTTCAGAAGGTTCTTCGCCTGCACGTTTTCAGGTTCGACTTCGAGGATGAGCTTGAGTTTGATGAGCGCTTCTCTCTGTTTTTTTCTTCGAAGAAGGTCGTTCGCCTCGTTGTACATATTTGCGAGTATTTCACGCACAAGCCCCGGATCCGTCTTGTTGAGAGCTTTGGTGAGATTGATTCGTGCCTCCTCATTAAACGGAAATATAAGAAGTATCTCTTCGTAGTACTTCACCGATTCACTATAATTTCCCACGGTAAAGGATTCCTTTCCAAGGCGTTTCAGGTCCTCGATGAGCTTATAAAAAGGAGAGGTGACAGGTACGGACTTTTCCTCTTCCCGTTTCAAAGCGATGATATCCCTGATGATGTACTCCTTTATCTGAGTGTTTTCAGGGTCGAGCTTTAACCCCTCGTTGAGTGCAGCGAGGGATTTCTTATACTGATTCAGGTTGTAGTATTTGATACCTTCCCGTAAATACTGTACGACCTGCTCTGTCATTCTTTCACTTTCACGCTCCTGCTGAAGCGCAATTTCCTCTCGAATCTTTTCGATGTAGCCCCTAGCTTCATCAGCTCGATAGTTCATCGCTACGGCATTTTCAAACTGGTCGATCGCCTCGTTCCACTGCTTTTTTTTGAAAAGATTCACTCCGTTATCGAAATAGCTTTGTGCGAGCGCCCTGAGACGATCGCTTTCCTGGATCTTGAAGTTTATCTTGGAGAGGTATATCGGTGCATCCTTATCATAGGGAGCAATTTCGAGAACCTCGTTCCACGCTTTTCTGGACGCCATATAATCCCCGCGCTCGAAAAGGTCGATCGCTCTTTGTTTTAACTCAGAAATCTCCTTTCTTTTCTTCACCTCTTCGATCTTGCGAGGGAGCTGTCCTGCCGCTGGATCGAACTTGGGCGCAAATACAAAAAGTCTGATGGCCTGATCATAATTTCCCGTGCGCGTGAGTTCATCTCCCGTGCGAACGATCTTCTCGTAGATCGCCCTATTTCTCATCTGCTCAATCGAATGAAACCCGCTCGCGAGCAGCGAATAGAGGTCTCTCGTCTCAGGTGAGCTGTTGTTCTTCACGTACACAAACGTCTCAAAGGCTTCGTCTATGTTCCCCTTTTCCAGCTGGGCGAACCCCTCGTCGAGCTTCTCTGTCAGGCGCTCGATCTCTCCGAGGGCATCTTCGATCAAAAGCTTGACCTCCTCATTCCATGGATCGGCCTTGAGAACCTCCGTCCACTTTTCAACAGCCCTGTAGTAATCCTTCTCGGCATACAGCACTTTTCCCTGTTCGATATACTGCGCTGTAAGCCTGAGAATATCCTTGTCCTTTGCAAACGCCGCCAGAAACGGAATGTTTGCAGCAAGAAAAATACAGACTCCGAGTGTAAGAGAGGTTCTCTTCTTCATCCGCAATCACTAAAAAAAGTTAGAGTAATCTAAATTCTTTTATCGACGTTATCTGTATATATTAAATATAGTATAGAATTTAGCTCATACACGTGAAAATCAAATTGTGAAAAGGAAATTAAATGAACTACAGGCTCCTCGCACTCGACCTGGATGGAACTCTTCTGAATGACCAGGAGACGATCAGTGCTAAAAACCTCAATGCGCTGAAAAAAGCGGATAAAAAAGGGGTTCAAGTCGTAATCACCACTGGAAGAAGCTACAATTCTGCACACCGCTACATCCATGCTGTGGGGAGCGCACACCTCACAATCACGTTCAACGGAGCGGTGATCACAAAGGAAACCGCGGTGCTGAAGAGGGTTACCCTCAACAACCGCATCATCGGTGATCTTATCAAACTGCTCAAGGACATGTCATATCCGCCCATCATCTACCTGCCGGACAACAAAAAATACTATGAGACCTTCGGCAGATATTCAGAAGACTTTCTCTCCTTTTCGAAAGGGTTCGAAACCGAGCTGATCAAAGTTGACAATCTCGCGTCCAGACCCTGGGAGGACGTCATCCGCATAAGCGCGGTGACAGGAAAACACGACGTGACACTTCTGCACGCAGAACTGAAACACCGGTTTGGGCGCGATATAAGGACTGTGGACACCTACTTTCCTGCCTGGAACTTCTGGCTCTTTGAAATCCTTCACACACAATGCTCAAAATCCAGGGGACTCGAATATCTCTGCAAAGAGTACGGCATCTCACAGCACGAGGTCATTGCCGTCGGAGACAACAACAACGATCTCGATATGATCACCTGGGCAGGTCTCGGATGCGCGATGAAAAACGGTCTCGATGCGGTCATCATGGAAGCGGACTACGTTACAGAAAAAACCAACAATGAGGACGGAGTAGCGGAGGTTATCGAACGATTCATCCTCTAACTCGACTCTACGAAGGCATGATAAAATTTTTCCAGGAGCTCTATTCTCCTCTCCGCGAATTCAATGAGAGGACTGTCGGGAAATGATTTGAGAAAATACGCGTACTCTCCGAGTACATCCTTCAAACTCTTTTCCGCATCTTGCGCATAAGCCGCTGGATCTGAAAAATATTCGTCAAAGAAATGATGCAGCTTTCTGTCTGAATTTTGAAAAACAGAAAGCGCAGAAGACCTGCGTTCGAAACCAGCCAGAAGCGATTCGTGCGCGTCGATTAAAAAGGCTTTTAAAAACACAAAGATTCTTCGCACCCCGCCAGCGATCCGCTTTGAGCGGCACTGCTGCTGAATACGCTTGATTTCTTTCATGATTCCCGTGCAGTCTTCGACATAGGAATCGAACTCCTGCTGAATGGAAGGCCGGTTGATGGGACGCGTGTTGTAAAAATTTCCCTCATAGTAGCCCGAAACCATTCTATACGCCGAATCCCGTACCGCATCGAGCGCAGGCGTATCCTCGATTTCGTGGCTGTGTTCTTGCGCGACCTTGTTCCAGAACCTTCGCAGCGCCTCATCCTCTTTTCGTTTCCGAAGGGTCTCCCTGCGTACCCGTTCATTCTCTTTTGCGAGAATCCGCTCGTACCACCTCTCCAACGTGGTTTTTTGACGGTCTTTTGAGGCACGTTGATTTTCAGGAGAACCAAGGCTCGTAATCCGGCTTTTTTTCAGGAGCATGTAGGCCTCGTTGATTTGCATCATCATCTCGTGCGTGGACGCGGGATCACCGGGATTCGAATCGGGGTGATACTTCTTTGCAAGTTTTCGGTACGCTTTTGTAATATCAGCCATACTTGAACCTGCAGACACTCCGAGAATTCTGTATGCATCGGCAATGCTTCCCATATTTTCAGTGAGCTCCAGTCTCTTCTCCAGGCGGAACAGAATCATCGATGGCGTTTTGTATACTGCAGCAAATTACCGTAACTATAAAAAAGTTCACCGCTCAGCAGTTTTTCATTCTCACTTTCCGGAGATTCTTTCCTTAAAAAATCGTTCAGCACGAACCCCGATGCATCACTGTAGGTGGAGGGAAAACTGAGGTTCATTTTCAATTCTGTGACACCTCGAGAAGTGTAATTCAATATACGCACCGTTCCATCAGCAAGGGTATTTGCCACGACCCCAACATGGGAAACTTTATCTTTCGCTTCATCGATCGTTCCATGAAAAAACACTACATCTGCAGGTTTGGGAATACCTGAGGAGTATGTCATACCACTGGTGTGGAGACTGTAGTAGAGCGCTCTGGAAATAAGTCTGGAGTTCGGCTCACGGACAAGGCGTACCTCGTGCCCCAGTGAACGGTACACACCCAGCACATAACCTGAGCAGTCGTTTCTGAACCACCTGTTCAGCTGAGAGATATCCCTCATTCCGAGCAGACTCTCGGCATAGTTCACGATTCTGGCTCGCTGTGTGTGCTCGCTTTCCACTTCCTCAGGTTCGAAATACTTCGTTGGAGCCGTCACGCAGGAAGTGAAAGCCATAAGCACGCAAAGCGAAACAATGAGAGCAGTTCTTTTCATTTCTCTTCCCAAATATAGCATAGCGCAAATCGCTGATAGATAAAAATGTTTTTCCCCTTTTTTCTGGACTCAGTCGACCAAAACGACCTCGTAGCCGACTCCCTCCAGAGCTTCTGCGGCCTTCTGGGCATCCTTTTGCAATGAGAACCCAAGTCTCAGTATCCCCCCTTCTCCTTCCCTGATGTTGACGATCTCAATATCCTTAATATTTATATTGTGATAATAGATAGTATTCGTAATACGGGCAAGCTCTCCAGCCCTGTCCTTCACTGATACCCGCACATCGAAAAGCGGCTTTAGAAAGCCCTTGCTGTATCGGGGAATGGTGTGTCTCTCGTGCCGTGCTATTTCGAACACCTCTCTGAGCGCTTGTCCATCTTCGAGAATCGAACCGAGATGGGAAAGCCTTTTTTGAAAGTCATTTAGGGCATCACCAATCTGTTCGATGTTGGTGCTGATGATGTCCTTCCACACATCGTAACTCGAAGAAGCGATTCTCGTCATGTCCCTGAATCCGCCTGCTGCGAGATTCCTGTACAGGTCACTATTTTTCCCTGCCAGGTGGTTTGTGAGTAATACGGCAAGCAGCTGAGGAAGATGGCTGACATTCGCCGCGATCATGTCGTGCAGTCCCGGTTCGAGAACCATGATCTTCGCACCGAGAAGGGAGAGGAGATCAGATAAACGCTTTATCGCTTTCTTTGGTGTGTGCTTCAACGGGGTCAGAACGTACACCGCATCATAAAACAGGTACGGATTTGCATTTTCTATTCCGCGTTTCTCGCTGCCTGCCATTGGATGCCCGCCTATGAAATGGGCGCCGCGGAGGAGGTATTTTTCCGCACTCCTGCAGATTACCGACTTTGTGCTTCCCACGTCGCTGATCACGGTATTCCTGTCGCAGAATTCGAACACATCGGGGAGTCGCGCAATGATATCGTGCAAGGGTGTGCAGAGAAACACGAAATCGCTGTTGCGAAGCGCATCCTGCATTCCCACATATTCAAACCCCTCATCGATGATCTGCATACCCATGGCCTTCTCGATCGTCCTCCCTCCGCTTACTCCTTTTACATTGATGCGCGCTCTCTTGAATGCGTAGCAGAGGGAGCCGCCGATAAGGCCGAGACCTACTACAGTAACTACAGTTTTATTTTCCATTTTTTCCGTATCATGATAATTCCCCAAGGAATGGTACATCTCCTCTAATATTATCCCAATTTATGAAAAAATGTAGTCTGAAATATATACAAAGAAGGGATTGGAAAAAGGCATTTCATCGAGTTTGGTTCATATGTTTTTCAAACTCATCTTTTCCGATAAAAGCCTTCTGTGTACCGGTTTTGAGGGTGGAAAGCGCTGCATAGAGGTTCGCGCACTCCATCGACTTTGCAAGGTCTTTGGTACTGACAAGATAATAAGCCAGGCTTCCGATATAGGCATCGCCAGCGCCGGTTGTGTCTTTTGTTTCAACCTTGACCGCAGGTACATGCCTTATACCGGCATCCTGAACAAGCATTGATCCCCTTTCACCGAGTGTGATGATCACAGTTTTTACCCCTTTCTTCAGGAGTGATTTTGCCGCCTGTTGCACCTGTTCATCGGTTTGTACAGGCAATCCTGTGAGTATCTCGAGCTCTGTTTCATTGGGTATAAGGAAGTCTACCTTGCAGATATGTTGAAAATCAAGCTTTCGCGCGGGCGCCGGGTTCAATACAACGGGAATACCATTCCTAAACCCGAAATCTATAGCATGGTACACAGACTCCAACGGTATTTCGAGCTGGAGCAGAATAAGATCGCACTCCGAAAGCAGGCCGGACGCCCTGTCGATGTCCTCCTCCTTCAGAAATGAGTTTGCCCCTTTCACAATGAGTATGTAGTTGTCCCCAGACTCATCAACAAAGATCGGCGCCACACCGTTCGACACATTTTCAACATGTTCGACAAATGACGTATCTATACCGAATGACTCGAAGTTTCGCTTTACCTCCCTCCCAAACATATCACCTCCGACCTTTGTTACCATGACCACATCTGCCCCCAGTTTCGAGGCTGCGACTGCCTGGTTTGCACCCTTGCCGCCAAATCCCATATCAAAGGACGGCGCATCTATCGTCTCCCCACGTCTGGGCATTCTCCGCACATTCGTAATGAGATCGATCATGTTGCTCCCGATCACGGCTATCTTCGGTCTCTTTTCCATGCATCACACCCTCATGGCCGTAAATAGATGCAGCAAAACCTTAACCCTTCACTGCACCGAAAGTAAGGCCTCTTACGATATATCTCTGCATGAATATTGCCAACAAAATCCCCGGTACTGCTGCAATAGAAGCGACTGCCAGGAGTTCGCCCCAGGAGATTCCAGCACTTCCGATGTAGTCCTGTAATACGAGCGGCAATGTCTGTACATTGCTTCGTGTAAATATCGAGGCGAACATCAGCTCATTCCAGGAAAAGATAAACGCAAAAAGGGACGCAACCGCAATACCGGATTTCGCAAGGGGTACGGCAATCTTGAAAAACACCCGAAAGCGGCTGTATCCGTCCACTGAAACAGGAAGAAAGTCAATAAAAAATTTTTAAATTCTGATTTTTAAATTCCTACGAATCGAGATATTTTCCCACCGCCCTTCCGATAATCCTCAACTCCTTCATCATCTGATCAAACTGCTCGGGGTAGAGCGACTGTGCGCCGTCCGATTTCGCGTGCTCCGGGTCGTGGTGCACCTCAACGATGATACCGTCCGCCCCCGCTGCAATACTGGCTCTGGCCATGGGGATCACTTTGTCTCTTATTCCGGTCCCGTGAGAAGGATCGGTGAAAATAGGGAGGTGACTCAATTTCTTGATGACCGGAACAGCACTGATGTCGAGAGTATTTCGCGTATAGTTTTCAAAAGTGCGTATTCCCCGTTCGCAGAGTATGATGCTTTCGTTTCCTCCCTTCAGGATATACTCGCTTGCCATGAGCCACTCCTCGATTGTGGCGGACATCCCCCGTTTCAACATAACGGGTTGACGTATCTTTCCAAGCTCTCCGATGAGCGTGAAGTTTTGCATGTTCCGCGCGCCGACCTGTAGTATGTCCGCGTACCGGCAGACGATTTCTATGTGGCTCACGTCGATGACCTCAGTAATGACAAAAAGCCCGTATTTGTCTGCCGCCGCCCGCATATACCGCAGCCCTTCTTCCCCAAGGCCCTGAAAGCTGTAGGGTGACGTTCTCGGCTTGAATGCTCCCCCCCGTAGTATTTTTGCCCCCGATGCCTTTACAGAGCGCGCAATGATGTCGATCTGTTCCTCGCTCTCAATGGAGCACGGACCTGCGGCCACAATGATTTCATCTCCACCTATTTCCAGACCGTTCATGCTTATTTTGGTATTTTCCTTCTTGAATGAACGCGATGCGAGCTTGTAGGGCTCGGAAATTCTGATGACTTCATGGACTCCATCGAGCACCTCGAGCTGGCGTGTGTCGATTCCCGTTTTATCACCAATTGCACCGAGGATCGTGTGGGTGACTCCATCGGACCTGTGGATCTCGAATCCCAAATCCTTGAGATGTTGAATTACATTTTGAATTTTATCCTCGGCTGCTTTGGGTTCCATCACGACGACCATAGGCTTACCCTCCTGAAAAAAAAAGCTGCAGGAATCTGCAGCTTTTCATCCACACCCCTGCAGATCATCAAAAAAATACGAAGGGATAATAGAAGCTTTCCACGTTGGATCTCATGGGAATGGCTCTCTTTTTCCTTTTAAAAGATAACTAATAGACAATTAATTATGCGCTCCTTGATGTATTCTGTCAAGCCCTTGTTTAATCCCGATTATCGATCCCGATATTCACTCCCGCTTCTCTCAAGATGCAAGACCGATCCCCTCATTGCCGCTCAGAGTCCGACCTCTGTTCTTCGGTACCGCGAGGAAAGATCTTTCATTCCTGCATTGAGAAATGAAAACAGGCCGGAAAATCCAGGAATAATAAAAAATGTAATCACCGAAAGGAACCCCATCAAAAGGAGCATGAAAAAAATATCGAGCGTGAACTCAAAGTTATCGAATGAGAGAAAAAGTGATTTCTTCATCACTTGCCATACACTTTCATCCCTGTTCATCGTGCAGAGAGGAAATACCCACAATAGGATGAATATGAAAAACACGAGCATCCAGAAATTGATCGCCGCAATGAAAACGGAAATGTCTGCGCTCATAATAAAGATGTAGAAGTAGATGTTCGCGGCAACGGCACTGAAAATCACTGTGAAGAATAGGGATATGAAGAGAGAGCGAAAGAAGTACATTCCTATTGAATAAAACAGATAGGAAAAGCTCTTTGTTTCATGAAACACCACTCTCTGTGTATACTCGCTTATACCGCAGAGTGAGCCGGCAAAAATAAGATAGCTGATCCCGAAAATCACAGAATACCAGATGAGAGTCCTCCTCTCCGGCAGGGGGGAAGCGCGGTAAAAGAATATCTCAATGGTGTTTTCCTTCAGCTGATCGATCCTCATCGTCAATATCTGTTTTCCTGCAGCATTCGTGATCGTCGTGATCTGTCCGGGTGAACGTATTTCTGCGTATCCCAGTGCCTCCTGCCGAAGAATTTCGAGTGATCTCTGATTGTGGGACTTTAAAAATATGTGCTTCCTGACAGAGTTGAAGCGCGTTCTATCAAACACATACGCTTCATGAGTGGGGTGCTCATCTTCTGCTCCGTCTGAAAAAATAACAATAGCCAGCCGCTTGTGGTCAGGATGAGAGTGAACAACGGTGATGTTCATCGAGTCTATATAACGGATAACAACCGGGACGAGCTTCACTGAAGTGAAGCACAAAAGCAGTAGAGGGACGAGAAAGATGCTATTTACTGTAATGAGTCTCTTCGCATTGCTCAGAGAAACAAATAGAAACTTGTTCAAAGTAATTTTCGTCATCTCAATCCGAAAAGATAATATTCCTTGTTCTACAACTCCAATATTAAATTGTATGGTATCGGCTTGAACAATCAAATTTATTTGCCGGAGCCTGGTATGCTGAATCAAATCCAACCGAACATACATGTACACGTGGACGGGTACGGAATAATCCAGGTGTCGACTCCGGTTCCATTGATTGAGCTGAAAAAACTTGTTTCTCCAGAAGAAGACCGGCTCGTCCCGATTGTCGGAGCGCTGTACAACAACCGGATCATGGGATTGGAGTATGTAATTTCGCGTGACTGTACGGTCAAATTTATTACACCGGAAACAGAAGAGGGTGTCAGCATCTACAGAAAGAGCCTTTCGATTCTTCTCCATGCATCCTTTATTGATACCTTCGGTGACAGTGCGAGGCTCAAGATAGAGCATTCGCTGAACAGGGGGTATTTCTATTCGTACATCGGTGGAAAATCGATTTCGGCGGATATGGTGGAACGGATCGAACGAACAATGAATGATATGGTTGACAAAAACATTCCCTTCGAGAAGATTGAATGCGAAAAAGAGGAGGCGCTCGATATTTTCAGGAATATCGGTGCTTGGGACCGGTACTATCTCCTGAAATACTCGGACAGAATAAAGCCGAACCTGTACAGGCTCGGTGACTGTATCAACCTTGCTCAGGGGCCTGTGGTCCCATCAACCGGATACCTCAAACTCTTCGCACTCACACATTACCCTCCCGGTCTCGTCCTGACCTTTCCACAGCAGAACTCACCGGACCGACTCTCCCCTCCGTTAGAACAGAAGAAGCTCTTTCAGATTTATTCAGAACAGAGAGAATGGAGTAAGATCCTCGATGTTGATTCTGCTGGCAAACTCAACCGTCTGATTATCGAGAGAAAAATCGACGAACTTGTATGGGTGTCTGAAGGCCTTCACGAAAAAAAGATATCCCAGATCGCCGACCACATAACAAAGCACGTGGCTGACCGCCGGATAATACTGCTTGCAGGTCCCTCCTCATCGGGAAAGACAACCTTCGCCAAGCGGCTCACAATCCAGCTTCTGGCAAACGGCATAAAACCGGAGGTTGTCTCCCTCGACAGCTACTACCTTCCCCGCCAGCAGATGCCGAGAGACGAATATGGAAACATCAACTTTGAAAGTCTATACGCGCTTGACGTAGATCTGATCAACAAACACATCAAAAAGCTTCTCGGGGGAAATACCGTTGAGGTCCCGTCCTACGATTTCAAAACCGGCGAGAGCATAAAAGGAGCCGCCTCCCTGAAGCTCAGGAAAAATCAGATCGTCATCTTCGAGGGGATTCACGGAATGAACGAAAACCTTACGAGCATGATCGACAGAGAGGCGAAGCTGAAAATTTACATAAGCGCTCTCACACAACTGAACATCGACTATATAAACAGAATCCCGACGTCCATGATCAGGTTAATCCGCAGGATCGTCCGAGATTTCAATTACAGAGCCTACTCAGCAAAACAGACGCTCGTTCAGTGGCCTCAGGTAAGGAGGGGAGAAGATCAAAATATTTTCCCCTATCAGGAGGAGGCTGATATCATGTTCAACTCTTCGCTCGTATACGAGATGTCTGTTCTGAAAGTGTATGTGGAGCCCCTTCTCAAGCAGATAGAGGATACGGAACCGGTGTACACCCAGGCCAAACGTCTCCTTCATTTTACCTCCAATTTCATCTTCATCACTCCGGAATGTGTGCCTCCCACATCCATACTCAGAGAGTTCATCGGGGGGAGCGGCTTTCGGTATTGAGCTGTATTTCTCCCGCCTTTTTCAGTGCGAATTTCGTAAGGATGGGGCCCACAAGCTCGAACACGATACAGCTTGCAGCAACCGTGGTGATGATCGTCGAACCAATTGCACTCCCGCGGGCGCCGAATTCCGAGAACCTGTTACCCACCACCAGCGCAAGTCCGATCGCGACACCGGCCTGAGAAAGAATTCCCAGCCCGAGGTAAGTACGAATTTTCTTTTCCGCTCTCCCGAGCAGAGCGCCGAGCCAGGACCCGCCCAGCAACCCGCCGGATCTCGCAAGGATGTACACGATTCCCACACACCCGAGTGACGGCAGGAGAGAAAGCCTGAGATGAGCGCCTGCAAGGATGAAAAACAGAACGAAGAGCAGGGGCAGCGCCTGAGTGATCTCTGTGCGGATTTTTCGTATAACCTTTTCAGGCTGTGTGTTCACCGCAACGATCCCGAGAATGAGATTTGTCAGTATCACGGAGAGCCGAAGCCGAACACAGATTCCCGTTGCAATCAGTACGAACGCAAAGGTGAGTACAAAAACGTCTCGCTGGCTCGAGATCCTCTGCAGGGGGAGACAGAACACAAAGGCGATCACACTGCCGATCCCCACACTCAGCCCGATCTCCAGAAAAGGTTTCGCGATAAGGGCGGATACCGTTGCAGCAGGCCCCCCATTTTCCACGTTGAGCATGCTCCTGGCAAATGCAGAGGCAAAGCCGAATATTACGATACCGAACCCGTCGTCGAATCCCACGACCGCATAGAGCGCCCTGGTCAGACTGCCTCGCGCCTTGTACTCATCGATCACCGCAACCGTACCTGCGGGCGCGCTTGCTGGTGCAATCGCACCGAACAAGAGCGCGAGCACAATATCCTTTGTCACCAGATAAACGCCTGCGCTCACCGCGAAGAATGCGGCCAGTGATTCGAGGAGGATGATCAAAATGATCCCAGCCCCCTGTTCTTTCAGCGTGCCTATTTTCAACTCAAGGCCGATCGAGAGCGCCACGAAACCAAGGGCGATCTCCGTTATAAAGGACAGTCCTTCAAGGGAACGAGAGCCAAGAATGTTCAGCAACGATGGACCCGCGAGCACACCGACGATCATAAATCCGATGATGGAGGGCAGTCTCATGAACCGGATCCCGCGTCCCGCATAAAAACCGGCCAGAAGCAACATCCCGACTGTAAGAAGAGAGGGAAGCGAAAGTTTCTCGATCCATGCGTGCAGCAGGCTGAGTAACTCCATGTGATTTCTCCGTTTACGAACCTAGAATTCTATTGAACCGCTCGTGTAAATAAGGTCCTGTACAGCGACAAGCACGCCGGGCTCTTTTATGATGTTGTCCGCAATGAGATTTATTCTTCGAATCACATCATTGCTCAGACCTTTGTGCACCACTGCCACGATAATTTTGTTGAACGTCGCCCGTCTCTCGCTCCACAGCGCGGAAAAGAGAGGAAGCGAATAAAGATAGGATCCGGCGTTATCCGCATCGAGCACCAGAAGTGAGCCTCGCACCGCAGCGGTGAACACCTGAAGAATTTCATTGAAATAATCCTCTCTTTGGACAAAAACGTGGAAGAGACATTGCCCTTTTTTTGCTTCTGTTTCTTCACCGTACCGGAGCAGGTCTGACAGATAGGCAAACACATCCCTTCCGTCCTTCAGGTTCCTGAGCCGTTCGACGACCTCGGGAGTCTTGATGAGCTTCGATATCGAAGAGAGTATCTGAATGTGCACGTCGCGCTGCGCAGAAGGCCCTATGATGAAAAAAAATGCGTGCACGGGCTTAGTATCGATTGCATCGAAGTCGACTCCCTCTTTGCTTATCAACAGTCCAACGACGAATTCCTCGATTTGGTCAAGACTGCAGTGGGGAATGGCAATCCCCTTCCCGAACCCGGTCGAACCGATCTTTTCGCGCGCGAAGAGGCTTTCAAAGATCTCGTCTTCCCGGTATGCTGAGAGCAACACACTTTTTTTTGCGAGTCGTGCTATCTCTGCAAGGATCCCTCTTTTGTCTTCTGCGCTGCTTCCCACCTTTATGCATTCGATTCGGAGGCATTTCAACGGTTCCATGGTCATCTCCTTGTTACTCCTTTGTTAAAGAAAAACTGTTTTCACCCTGGAGGATGATGCGCATCACCTGCTGCTTTTCGCGCGCAGAAATAAGCGCGGAAACGGTTTGTTCATCTCGCAGGAGACCGGAAATCCTCCCCATGAGCCGAAGATGGACAACCTCACTGTCGGTGTACAGAAGAAAGAAGAGGTGTGTCTTTTTCCCATCGACTGCATGAAAATCCGTTCCTTCTGGACATATCCCAATACAAAGCACAGGACCGCCCTCAGGGTTTTCGCGCGGATTCCGGATATGCGGAATTGCAACACTCTTTCCGACCGCAGTCGATGCCATCTGCTCTCTGTTCAGGAGCTTGCGAAGGAAGGTCTGTTCATTCTTTACAATCCCCGCAGCAACAAGCGGCCGAACGAGCTGGGCAAGCACCGCGTTTTTTGAACCTGGTTGAATGTTCAACTCTATCAGCTCCGGTCGAAGCAGACGGGAAAGAAAAACAGCGCCTGCATCCGCTTCAATAAGCCTGACAAGGTCGTTTTTCGGCACAACATTCATCTTGGCGAGCAGCCAATCATCGATGAGCGCCCTGACAAATCTCCACTGGCCCCCAACCTTTGCACAGGGGATTTTTCCACCGTGCACCATACGGAGGACAGTTTTCTGAGAGAGCTTCAGATACTGGGAGACCTCTTCCAGGGTCAGAATGTCGTCATAATTTGTCTTTAAATTTAGTTTATTGTCCATTTTTGTCTATTAATTTCTAATATAGTACAGTATTTGTAATTGTCAAGAGAAAACCGGTGAGCATGTCACATGTTCATGTTCGGTCCTGCTGGAGCGTGCAGACTGCATCGATTATCCCATCGATGTGAGCGTATCCCGCTTCTCTTCCCCTGGTGAAGGCTTCTTCGATTTTGTGAAAATCGAGAGGGCGCATTTTTTTCACCGAGGGTTCAATGAGGAAATCCGCAAGTGTCTTCCTGTACACTACACCGAACACTGACACGTCAGAAAAAATGATCAGGTCCGCACCGCTGTCCTTTGCCACCTTCAGCATCATGCTGTTAAGAATTCCCCCATCAATGTAGCGGTGCCCCTTCCAGAGTAGCGGCTCGAATAGCCCTGGAAAGGAAGACGAGGCTCTCATGGCGGGAACAATCGGACCTTCTTTGAAAACGTACATCTCGAACGAGGTGAGATCAATCGTGAGGATGAAGACCGGCAGCCTGAGTTCTTCGATGCGCGTGTCTCCAAAGTCGCGTCTGAAAAACTCCTCTGCCTTCTGCCCTACAAAAAACCAGTGCCGCAGCCGTATATCCTGCTGCGTGATCATCATCTCGTATTCCGCGGCCTTTTTTTTTATATCATCAACTGTACATCCCATTCCGTAATACCCTGCAACGATACTTCCGAAGCTTGCCCCGACGACAAGGTCGACAACCACCCCGTGCTCTTCAAGCACGCTCAGAACGCCCAGATGGGCAAGTCCCCGTGCACCGCCGCCGCTGAGAACGAAACCTACTTTTATATTTTTCAAACAATACTCCAGGCTGGGGAATTTCGGCTTTTATCTGTACTGTATCACAAAAAACCTGAAAATATCCATAAAGAAAACAGTTCTCACACACAGATCCTTTACTTTCTCTTGACACTCTCCGCTGGTCTGAGATAATTACAAAAGCATGGGGAACCTGAGCCGTTTCCCAGGGAGGCAAAAGAGGATGAAGGTGAGCAGCGTGGAAGAAATGAGAGAAATGGACCGCAGGGCGATTGAAGAGTTCGGAATATCCGACGTGGTGCTCATGGAAAACGCCGGAAATGCTGCATACTCGGTCGTGCTCGGGGAAACGGGAATTCGTGAAAAACGTTTTGCGATTTTCTGCGGAACCGGTAACAATGGAGGAGACGGATTCGTGGTTGCCCGCAAGATTCACTCGATGGGCGGAATCGTACACGTGTTTCTCCTCGGAGACAAAGAACGATACAAGGGGGCCGCACGGATAAACCTCGATATCCTTTCCCGACTCCGGATTGAAACGCTCGGTATCACCTCTTCCATCACTCCTGCACGTGAAGAGTTGAAAAGGTGCGACGCGGTCATCGACGCCGTTTTTGGAACCGGGCTTACGAGAAACGTAGAGAACATCTACAGAGAAATCATCGATCTGATAAACGCGTGCGGGAAGACTGTGTTCAGCATCGATATTCCTTCAGGAATCAACGGAAACACCGGTTGTTCGATGGGCACTTCGATAAAAGCCGATCACACCATCACCTTCGGGACCCCGAAACTGGGAAACGTTCTCTATCCGGGGTTCGAGTGCTGCGGGAAACTGTGGCTCACACGTATCTCATTTCCTCCTGCGCTGCACGAGAACGCCGAAGTTTTAACAGAAATCAACATCCCCGCTCGGCTTCCTCCGCGGAAAACCGATGGCCATAAGGGTGACTTCGGAGACGTACTCTTCATTGCAGGAGCGGCAAACTATTACGGTGCCCCCCTTTTTTCCGCACTCTCCTTCCTCAAAGCAGGAGGAGGGTACTCGCGTCTTGCAGCACCTAAGTCTGTCACCCCATTTGTCGCCACACAGGGGAATGAAATCGTCTTTGCTCCCCAGGACGAGACCGAAACCGGCAGCCTTGCACTGAAGAGTGAGCGTGCGCTTCGCTCACTCTCTGAAAAAGTCGACCTTGTTGTAATCGGTCCGGGGCTCTCACTCGACACAGACACACAGGCCCTTGTGAGAAACCTGCTACAGGCTGTGAAAAAACCGGTCATTCTCGACGGAGATGGAATCACTGCAGTTGCGGATTACACGGAAATACTGAAAAAACGTGAACACCCGACAGTCCTCACTCCCCATCCCGGGGAGATGTCAAGAATCGCGCACAAACCCGTTGCGGAGATCACCCGTGACAGAATCGGGCACCTTCGCGAGCTCTCCCGGGCGCTCGATGCTATTGTTGTAATGAAAGGGGCCCACTCACTCATTGGCTTTCAGGACGGCAGAATATCCATCAATATGAGCGGAAACTCTGGCATGGCAACCGCAGGTTCCGGTGATACGCTGACAGGAACCATTGCTGCGATGTACGGCCTGGGCTTGTCACTGGAGGACGCGGTGAAAACCGGCGTGTTTTTACACGGACTCGCGGGCGACCTGGCAGCAGCAGAAACAGGTGAGGATGGAATAACCGCACGTGACATACTGGAGCGTCTTCCGGAGGCCGCGAAACACTACAGAACCGACTACGAGCGGATCGTAGAAAACGCCTGCGGTACCATCTTTTCCGTGTAGAAAAACATTTCAGATGGGGATGGAGGAAACAGCTTCCCGTGTCAGTTTGTAATGCGCGTGGTCGAGTTTCGCAATAATATCGATTCCATACGGGCAGCGCGGAATGCATTCCCCGCATGCAGTGCATGCATCTGCCTTTTTTTTCAATCTTTCGTAAGCCGAGCGGGCCCTTTCCCTATTTTCAAACCAGAACCGGAGCCTGTCTCTGAGTGCGAAATAGGGCATGGCCCTTATCTTCCTGTCTCTGAGCTGCCGGTCGTACCACCCCTCACAGAGAAACACCTCGGGAATATTTATTTCCTCAGGACAGGGAAGGCACTTCCCGCAGAGCCTGCAGATGTAGTTTCCCAGCACAGGATTTTGTGTGAAGAGTCTCTGCTGCTCCTCATCTGACATCGGTGTACACCTGTTGACAATCTCGAGGTCCGAAGCGAGCATTTCCATGGTGTTGAACCCCGCTGCAATGACGTCGATTGGAAGGGAGAGCACATATCTGAAACTCTCCTCAGGATACTCCCATAACAGCCCGTCTGCGAGCGCTTTCATGCAGATGACTCCCATCCCCTTTTTCTTTGCACGGGGTAAAAGCTCCTTTTCCGTGCGGGGAAAATTGAACCGGTCAAAGAAGTTGAACCCTGTCATGAGCACATCGAGTTCGCAGTGCTCAACCGCCCGTGTGAGGACATCAGGAACACCGTGACCCGATATCCCGATGAAGCGAATCTTTCCCTGCCTTCGCGCATCCAGAAAGGCTTCCATTGCGCCGTCAGGACCGAGTATCTGGTCGAGCTCCTCGTCAGTCTGTACGTGATGAAACAGGAAAAGGTCGACATAATCCGTGCGTAGCCTTTTCAGGCTCTCGTCGAGTGAAGCGGCTGCTCCCCGCCTGTCACGGTGGTGTGTCTTCGTCGTAAGAAAACACTCGTCTCTGCGCTCACTCATGACGAGTCCCACCTTTCTCTCCGATTCCCCGTCTCCGTACTGCGCCGCGGTTTCAATGAAATTTCCCCCCCGATCCAGAAAGGCATTCAGTATCCGCACCGCATCCCTGTCTGAAATCTCGAGAAGATGGAAACCGCCGGCACCGAGAATACTCACTGTTTCGCCGGTTTTTCCCAACGCTCTTTTTACCATCGTACACCTCTTTGAAGACTTTCTTTCAAGGATACTACACCGTATCGGATATTCCAATGAGAAAGCGCATTACCTCATTTTGTTCTTCCTCCTCCACAGATACGGGTTTTCAAAGGGGAGCTCGGAATGAAGCCGTGATGCGGTGAGGATCTTTTCTGCGATCTCAGGAAACCCGTTGTCCCCGTACACGGACACTGTTTCGTACCCGAGTCCTTCTTCTACGATTTTCAGTGAAAGCGGAACATCGTCCACGAACAGGTGCACGAGGAGCCGCCCGTATCGGTCGTATCCATCAGCGATGTAGGTAACCTTTTTCGCACTTCGGAGCTCAGCCCGGGTAAAGTTCTTCGCCTCCCTTCCATAGGGCTGATCCCTGTAAAAACCGAGCTCAATGTTTTTTATCTCCGGGGTGTCGACGCCGAGAAAACGCATATGAATACCTCTGTAAACGATCGTGTCTCCGTCCTCGACCTCGAGAAAGAGCCTGTACATGTGCTGGTGCGTGTTTACCGCGGCGGGCATTGCACAGGTGGAAAGTATGCACGTCCAGACGGTGAGCGTGATTACCGCGATTATTCTCATATCAACAAAGAAACGAAAAGTGACGAAAATTTATCCAACAGCAGCGTATGCTGGGTATTGTATCACGTACATGCAGGAACCTTCAATGGAAATGTACAATGTGTGGGTTGTGGAAAAGAGCTACCGCGATTATTCAATTGAAAAACAGATAGTAGAGACATCGGGAGCGACTCTGAAGTTTGCGCACTGCAGATCCGAGGACGACATAATCAGAAGCTGCGGTGACGCCCACGCCATTCTTCTGCGTCAGACCCGTATGGGAGACCGCGCATTTCGGCACCTGAGATCACTCAAGGTGGTGGCACGGTACGGCGTGGGATATGACAACGTGGACATACACGCTGCCACATCTCACGGTGTCGCCGTAACTATCGTCCCTGATTACTGTGTGTCCGAAGTAGCCGATCACACGATCGCCCTCCTGCTCTCCGCGATACGAAAAATCCCTTTGCGTGACCGTTGTGTGCGATCAGGGCATTGGGACATCGGTTCCGATCTTCCCGTGCACCGAACGCGGGGCAAGACGTTCGGCCTTGTGGGGTATGGAAAAACAGCACGGGAGGTGAGAAAAAGGCTTTCAGGGTTTCCTTTCCGCTTCATCGCCTGCGATCCGTGGGCTCCTGAAGAAGTATTCGAAAACGATGAAACCTTGAGGGTTGATTTCCACACGCTCGTTCTGATCTCACATTACATTTCCATACACGTTCCCCTTACAGAAAACACTTACCGCATGTTTGACACGAATGTCTTTCAAAGAATGAGAAGAAGCGCACTGATCGTGAACACTTCGAGGGGGCAGATCGTGGACACGGAATCCCTGTGTTCTGCTCTCAGGGAAGGATTCATCGCAGGCGCAGCGCTCGACGTGTATGAATTGGAGCCTCTTCCTGAACAGAGCGCGCTCAGAGACATCGATTCCGTGATTCTCTCAGATCACGCTGCCTGGTATTCCGAAGAGTCACAAAAAGAGCTTCAGATGAGAACCGCTCTGGAAGCCATACGCGTGCTCAGAGGAGAAAAACCGCACAACATAGTGAATCCCGAGGTGCTGTATACGCATGCAAGCAGTCTTTCTCCACGAACCGACCTCATTCACTCTCTTGCATAAAAAACCTCACCCCTCAACGGACAGCTCGCCGCGTTCTGCATCGAATCCAAGCGTCTGTCCCGGTTCTATGATCAGAAATTCATCTCCTTTCCATTGGCCGTTGACAAACCGCTGAAGCAGCAAAGAATCGCCCCGCACTTCATCGTACTGTATCCCCAGCGCGAGACGCTCATTCAGAGAGCGAACACAGCTTTTCGTGTATGATCTTCCAGCGAAAGCGAGCTTCTCACCGAGCTCGTCCCACCTTACATAACACAAGTGGGTGTAGTTTTCCATGAGCATCCCCTCAATCGTGTCCCTCTGTTTCTCGGTGATGAGGGTATTGTAGAACTCTGCATATTTCAGCGCATAGTCGGGGCTTCCCGGCAGGGGGAACCCCTCGATCCATCCGCATGAAAACCAGAATGTCCCGGGCCGGAGCGCCATGTACTCTCCGTGTGCTCTTCTGTTCCCCATAATGAGAGGAGTGCAGTCATGGACATTGTGAATCACAATGGGAACTGAAGGATGAGAAATCTCGAGTGTTCCGTTCCCGCATAACCCGTAGTTGAGAAGGATATAGCTGTATTTTCCCTCTTCGACCCTGCCGAGTGCCTTCACCAGCTCGCGCTTCAGTCGAGCGGGAAACTCGTGAAGCCCTTGATGCAAGAACTCAATATCGATTCTGTGCGGAGAGCGCGAGGCACAGTAACGAAGCTCGTGGTTCATGACATTGCAGGATATGATTTTGAGTCTGATCGCAGTTCTCCACTGGACAGGTTCTCTATAATCTAGAAGGCGAATGATTCGGGGACAAGAGGATTTTTATTTTCATCAACAGGGGCGGCCACTGTTTCAGGCAGGATATCACCGTGCAATCGCTACCGTGCATCAAGAAGCTCGTCCATGAGTGCCCTGTACTGCAGCAGCAGCTGTTGATAGCCGAGCGCGTTTTCCGAGTATGTCAATTTCGCATTCTCCTCGTTGTCCCTGCTCTGTATGACGAATGTGAGCTGGCTTCTTCCCTGATTGTACAGTTTCAGCTCTTCTATTGTTTTTTCCGCCGCAGACTCTATCTGCGCCCTGTTGAGCTCCAGAACCTTCTCTGTTTCGATAACCTGGATGTAGATATTTCTCAGCGCTGCCTCGAGCCCCACTGCGACATTTTTCTTGTCCTCCTCGAGCTGCCGTATCTCAAGCTCGATCTGCTCGATCTGCGCCTTCAGTGAACGATGGCCGAATGTCGTGAAGTAGGCAACTAACACCTGGGCATCGGGTTTTGTGATCTCAAGAGACTTGCCGAAATCCTCATCCCTCCCATACAGTCCGCCTGCGACTGTCAGATTCAGCCCTGGCCGCTTCTGTTCAATGAGACCAACCCTGTTGTAGGAGAGCTGGTCCTTGAGAATGTCGAAGACGGTGAGGAGCCTTGACTGCGCCGTCATGGTATCGAGCGCGCGTTCAACTGACGGAAGGGTTTCCATACTGTAGAGATCGAATACAGGTGACTGGCCGACAAGCTCATCCGATCCTGCAATTACCGAAAGTTCCGCCTGTTTCGCCTTCCAGAGCGACTGGGTTTTCAGAAGCGCCTGTTTGGCGATACGGATCGCGTCCTCGGCGCGGAGGACATCGACCTTGTCGACGAGGTTCGATTTGAACTTTTTCTCGGTCTGAGCCTTTTGCTCCTCAGCGAGCCTGAGCCTCTCCTCCGCAATACTGATGATTTCCGAGAGGTACGCCCACTGCAAGAACCCCGTTGCAGCATCAACGAGAAACATTTCCTGGTTCTCGTCTCTCTGCACTATGCTCAGATCGATCGAATATGTGCTCAGATCGTAGGCGAGCCGGTCGAGCACACCCTTCGCGTTCTGAAGAAACGGATGTGTGTAGCTCACCCCGAACCCGTGTCTATACGCCTTCTGTGTGCCCGCGGAAGTAATCTGTGAACGCGTGTAATCCGATTCGAAGCTCAGCCCGAGCCTTCCGCCGCTTTTCCAGAATATCCTTTCGACCGCAGCCTCGACACCCACTTGATGGATATTATCTGACTGAAACTCTGCTGCCGAAGCCTCACCAAGATAGCTGTAAAATGGAGCGATTTCAAAGTTCCAGTCCTCCGTCCCTGGAAATCTCTCGGCCCCTTTCCGCTCGATGTCAACCTCCAGTGCCTCCTTCTTGAAGAAGGGATGGTTCCTTCTGACCAGCTCGAGATACTCATCCAGAGTGATTGTCTGCGCAAAACAGGGCAGGGCCCCCAGAAGAAAAAAAACAAAAACCATTATCGATTTTTTCCCCATACGTACCTCCCCTATTAAAAAGTATATTGAAAACGGGGTTAGCTCTCTGCAGCAACTCATTCCGAAATGATATTGCCGGCTTCCAGCCCCAGAATCTGAATGCCGATCGGCTTTTCCTTGCGATCAACAAGCAGCTTAATCATACCCCCTGCCTCTCCTTCAGCAAGGCTTCTATCGTTCGTTGAAAACTGCTCTGTCCACACGGAGAACTGAATTCCCTTTTCCCGTGCCCGTTTCTCATTCAGCATGAGAGAAATGCGAATGCTCACGAGAATGTGCACGGTCACGGGCAGGCTCAACACGAGCTCGATCAGTATCCACGAGACGATGCGGTTGGACCGGATGAAAAATCGATTCAAATCGGTGCGTCATCGATTTTTAACAACATTAAGCCGGGACATATGGAAAGTCAACAGAGCTTTTTTGGTCAAAGATTCCGAAAATCAGTATATACTCCCCTAAAGAGGGGCATGTGAAATACACAGTGTACGACTGTGACAACCCTGGAGATCATTCTCATGTGCAGGATGACCACCCCGTGTTCCGGTATAGAGAAAAACCCGCTCAGCTGGAGCCACGTGCTCAGCGACAACTTTGATACGGACGGATTCTCCCTGTGGGACATCGTGGCAGCAGTGTACATCTGCCGGGCGCGGTCCTGAAAAAAAACGCCGCTTCTATGCGGCGATTTTTCCATGTTCGTACCGAAGGAAAGCCGTGTTCGGGGTATAAAACAGAGGCGCGACTTCAGTCCATCTTCAGCTGTTTCTTCAAAGTGCGAATCAGCACGATGTGATCGATCGGTTTCTGAAATATTCCCGCGAGCCCGAGTTCCCGTGGATCGATGTTGTACCGCACGGCATCCCCGGCTGCGCTGAGCAGGAATATCGGACCCTTGAACCCCTGCTCTTTGAAGTGGGTGGAGAGCTTGCTTCCCGCATCAACCGTTTCCATCATGAGATCAACGAGAATCGCGTCCGGCTGGATGCGCTCGGCAATCTTAATGCCCTCTTCTCCATCCGCAGCTTCACCCACTGAAAAGCCCGATGCCTCGAGCACAATGCGCATCGAAGCTCTGAGGTCCGCATCATCATCAATGATAAGCACTGTCTTTTGCTGGCCGTTACTCATTTTTTTCCTCTCGTATTCGGATAGGAGTAATGTTATAAAATCAAGAGCTTTCTCAAAGTTGTTCTGCGCCCGATCAGAAAGCCCCTCTGCAAACTCAAACTCGTACCCTCTTATTCCAATTACCCAGGTTTCAGGAGCTTTTTTAAAAATATCCCTGCAGATCGCAAGAACGGAATCAGGGCTTACGACATGGCTGGTAAAGGATATCTCGGAAGACGGCCTCACCCGCTGAACCATGTAAGGATGCTCACTCCTGACAGTCGCGTCGATGAATATTACCAGATCGTACTTTACCATTTCAGCCGCATCTTCGATCTGCAGCTGATAATTCGCATCCGTATGTACAGAACGAAATCCGCGACTTTCAATCTCTTCGATGACACGAGGCCCGAGCCCGTCATCCTGCCGTCCCGGATTTCCGAATCCGTATACAAGAACGCGCGGTTTTTGTCTTTCCCTAGTCACGCACCTTCTCGTGGATTACGTTCCCTCCCGCATCGATAAGCGAGACCTTCAGAGGCATCTGTCCGATTGCATGTGTCGCACAGCTGAGACAGGGATCATATGCCCTGATCGCCACCTCCACCAGATTGAGCAACGGCTCGGTTATCTCGGTTCCCACGAGGTAGTCCTCCGCAACCTTTCGTACACTCTGGTTCATCGGTTCGTTGTTGCTCGTCGTGGAAACGATGAGGTTTGCCATTGTTATCTGATCGTTGTCGTCAACTTTGTAGTGATGGAAGAGCGTACCTCGCGGTGCCTCCAAAATTGCAATACCTTCGTTTCGCCGCTCACCGGATGTGACAAGATCATCGCCCTGGATGTCCGGATCATCGATCAGCTCTTTTATCTTTTCCGCAGAGTGCAGGGTTTCTATCAACCGGGCCCAGTGGTATGCCATCGTCGAGTGCACAGGCCTGCCGTCTCCCAGTTCCATGAACTCCTGCCGCTTCTCTTCCGCGAGAGGAGTATCGATGAAATCACAGTTGTTGACACGGGCAAGAGGCCCCACACGGTACCACCCCTTCTCCTGTCCGAGAGAGTAGATGAACGGAAACTTCATGTAACTCCAGCTCCGTACCCCCTCTCGAATGTACTTGAGATAGTCCTTCGGCTGCACCTGATCGAAGATGTGGTTGCCGTCAGGATCCTTCGCCCTGAGAACGCCGTCGTACAGATCCATGCATCCGTCTTCGCGGACGAGACTCACAAAATTCGACTCGAATGCTCCGAGCGTGCTCAAGCGGTCTATGTCGTCCCTGTAGAGTTTTTTGTACAGGTCTATCGAGTCCACCGACCACTGAATCATCTTGTCGATATCCTTTTTCAGAAACGCCTTCTCCTCGTCGGTGAGGTTCTTGTTGATTCCGCCCGGAATTGCACCTGTTCCGTGGATTTTCTTTCCTGCAGTCGCTTTGATAACTTCCTGCCCGTACTTTCGCATGAGAATCGCCTGTGTTGCAAGCTCCGGGTATTTTTGTGCGATCCCAATGACGTTTCGTACTGCAGGGTCTGCATCGTATCCGAGCAAGAGGTCGGGTGAGCTCAGGTGAAAAAAGTGAAGCGCATGCGATTGAAACGTCTGCCCGTAATGCATCAGACGCCTCATCTTCTCCCCTGTCGGGGTGAGCGTATCCGCCCCCACCACGACGTCCATCGCCTTTGCAGCGCAGAGATGGTGGCTGACAGGGCATATTCCACAGAGCCTCTGCACAATCGTCGGCGCCTCCCAGTACATCCTCCCGAGCACAAAACGTTCGAACCCGCGAAACTCGACGATGTGCATCCGTGCCTTATCGACCTTTCCCGCTTCATCCATACGGATCGTTACCTTTGCGTGTCCCTCGATCCGTGTAACAGGATTTATTACAATCTTCTTCTCTTTTGTAGAAGCTCCCATTGTCTGCCTCCATGTACTCAATCATATTTCAGTGCGTAGTATTCGATGTCCGGCTTCTTTCCGGAAAGAAGCGCAGTCAGCACCTGCCAGAATGCATCCGCAGGCGGAGGGCACCCTGGGATAAAATAATCGATTTTGACGACTTCGTGGCACGGATAGACGCGGTCGAGAATGAGCGGGATATCAGGGTCATTGGGAATCACGCCGTCGACTACCGAAGGCCCGTTGAGATAGGCCTCTTCCATACACTCCTTGAGCGGAATAGTGTTCCTCATCGAGGGAACACCGCCGGTGAGCGCGCACTCGCCCACCGCAACAAGCACCTTGCAGTATTTTCGAAACAGCTGAAGGACTTCTACATTTTCCTGCGTGGCACACCCGCCCTCGATTATTCCCACATCAACAGTACCTGCGAACCTCTTTATATCGTCGATCGGAGATTTATCGAAATCCACAAGCTCTATCAGTTTTACTATACGTTCATCTATGTCAAGAAGCGACATGTGACAGCCAAAACAACCTGCTAAAGCTGCGGTTGCGACCTTGGGTTTAGCCATTGTACTTTCCTTATATTGGTAATTTTACTGCTTTCTCGCCTTTTCAATATCCGAACCGATGGGTTCGACGTCATAGAGTCTCTGTCCATAGGGGATTCTGTATCCCATTCTCTTCACCACAATGCTTCCGACCGGACAGACCTCTGCTGCCTTGTCAGCTGCAGTCAGCTGGGTTTCCGACAGATTGTGGTCTGCATTTACGACGATTCGCTTGTTGATCCCTCTCCCTTCGAATCCGAAAACACTCTTTCCGTCCACATCTCTTGACGCACGCACGCAGCGTCCACAGAGGACGCACCGATTTCGGTCGATGTACACATCCGGATGAGATGCATCAACCTCGATCTTGGGGAAGAGGTAGTGATACGTCGGAGCAGTCATCCCCAACCTGTAGGCAAGTGCCTGGAGCTCACAGTTCCCCGCCTTCTCACAGTACGGACAAATGTGGTTGCCCTCAACAAAAAGCATTTCGATGATGTGCCTCCGCATTGCGTTCAGTTCGTCGGTGTTGTTCTCAATCACCAGCCCCTCCTGCACCGGAAACGTGCACGCATTTGTCGGCTTCCCGTTCACCTTTATGGTGCACACCCTGCAGTGACCTGCGGGGACGAGCCCCTTTGTGTAGCAGAGCCGGGGAATGTATATGCCAGCTTCGTCCGCCGCCTCGAGAATCGTCTGCCCGGGCTTTGCTTTAACCTCCTCGTCATCTATATAGATCGTCACCTTTTCATCACTCATAGTTCTTCTCCTTCCCACACGGGTTCTCTCCCTGCGATCGCTTTTCCATCTGCAAGTGCCGTATCCCAGCGAAAAATGGGTATGTAATCTTCGTCCTTTATCTTTGCATCATAAAGATGACGAAAATTTTTCAGTGTGGTTAAAATCGGGTTTGCCGCGGTCTGTCCCAAACCGCACCGGCTCGTTGTTTTCACGGTGTTTCCCAGATCCTCCAGCTCAGCGAGTTCGTATTTCGTACCTCTTCCTTCCAGGACCTTATCGAGCTTCTTCAGAAGAAGAGTAGTGCCAACCCGGCAGGGAACACACCAGCCGCAGGATTCTTCAATGAAGAATTCGGTAAACTCCCTCACCACCTCCAGCATATCTCGCTGTGGACCGAACACGATCACGGAACCTCCTGTCGAGAGGTCTTCGAAACAGAGCCTTCTTCCGAAATCCTTGGGCGCGATGCAGTTTCCCGATGGTCCTCCCACCTGTACTGCCTGGGCGTCTTCCGCACCAACCTTCCGGAGCAGATCACTTATACTGATTCCGAACTCAAGTTCATACACCCCCGGTTTCGCGCAATCTCCGGACACGCTGAAGAGCTTTGTTCCTGTTGAATCCTTGGTTCCAAGCTTCGCAAACCAGTCCGCCCCTTTTTCAAGAATACGAGCGGCGCAGCAGTAGGTTTCCACATTGTTGACGCTGCTCGGTTGATCCATGTACCCTTTCGTTACAGGAAAGGGGGGCCTGTCTCTTGGTGCACCCCGCTTCCCTTCGAGCGACTCGATCAGTGATGATTCTTCTCCGCATATATACGCTCCCGCACCGAGCTGTATCCGAATATCGAAATCGAATCCTTCCTTGCCTCCGATATTCCTTCCAAGCAACCCGAGATGTCTGCGCCGCGCGAGGACCTGCTGCAGATAGCTGTAGAGGTACTGGTATTCAGCCCTCAGATAGAACAGCCCTTCGTGCGCACCCAGGGCATACCCTGCAATGGTCATACCCTCGAATACGAGATCCGGTGTCTCTGTGAGTATCACCCGGTCCTTGAATGTGCCGGGCTCACCCTCATCGGCGTTACAGATCACGTAATGATCAGTCCCTTTCGCCTTTCTGCAGAAGTTCCATTTCATGCCGGTCGGAAATCCTGCCCCCCCCCGCCCGCGCAGACGGGACTTCGTCATCGTGTCTATCACTTCTTCAGGCGTCATGTTCAGCGCTTCCCGCAGGGCTGCGCCGTGATCCATTGGCGCAAAGATGACCGGACCCGGATTCCTGAGATTCATATCGATCTGCGCATCGGGGCGTGTCGTGTCCTCATCCTGGGTTCCCAGTGATTCTCCCTTTCTGAGAGCTTTTACGATACCCGGAACATCCGCCGGAGTGACGTTCGTCATAACCCTGTGATTGACGAGGATCGCCGGCACCTGGTCACACATACCAATACAAGGAGTATACTCGAGCGTTATCTCTCCATCGCTGCTCGTACTTCCGAACGGAACGCCCACTTCCTTCTCAAATGCTTCTGCAACCTTGTCCATCCCGTGCATCTTGTCCACAACGCATGTGCTCAGCCGGACAACGGACGAACCCCTCGGGGTTCTTGTTAAAAAAGAATAAAAACTCACCATGTCGATTACTTCCACGAATGGAATACCAAGGGCATCCGCAATCCTATGAGCGGACTCGTTTGAGATATGACCGTACAGGTTCTGCACCTCCCGAACGATGTCCATAAGGCGCTGGCGTTTGTTTCCAAAATTTTTGACGATTTTCTCTATACTTATTGTATTGTTCTCTGTCATATCATCCCCCTCGTAGTGAGAAACTGTATAACACAATAAAAAAAAAGTGTCAAGAAAAAAACAATCTTCATCGATTTAAATCAATAATTCCAGTCGCAACGATCGGACAGGTACATCCCTTCTCATGCAGAGCTTTCAGATCCTTCAAAAGGCACGTAGAGTTCCACCGCTTCGGAAAACCCCGCTTCATTGTTGGACCGCACCGTGTCAAATACGGATTTCAGATCCTCCGGTGCATTTTTTACAACCACCCCTTTCTGCGCCCAGGCGAGGAGTTCGACATCGTTGTAGTCGTTTCCTATAGCGAGAACACGCGTTCGGTCGATACTGTGCAGACGCCCGATGGTATCTGAAGCCTCGGCCTTTGAGACCTGAGAAGGGAAGATCTCGATCCATGTGGAGCGGTGGTCGATCGGCGATGTGGTGCGGATAACCTTCAGGGGGAAAAGTTTTTTCGCATAAAACCCGTACCGGGTGCCGTTTTCCGACCACGGCTCAACTGCAAGGAGCTGGCATGCCTCTCTGTAAAGCGGATCACCAGGCTTTCGTGCTATTTTAAAATCTCTGTACAGCTCAATGCGGCTGTAAAAATCCGGATTGTGTTTTCCGGAGCTGTGATAGAAAAAAAAGTGATTATTCGGAATCGGCTCATGAATCATGAAATCGGCATCCGACTCCATAAGCGCCAGTGCGGCTGTTTCCACCTCGTCAGGGAGGAGCGAATACATGCATACGATGCGTTTTGTCTCCCAGTCGACTATTCCCGCCCCCGAAGAGATAATGAGATAGTCAATCGGGAAATCATCCGGAATCACGGTCCGTACGGAATAGAGCGATCGTCCCGTTGCGATTACTCTGAGCACTCCTTCGGCCCCAAGCCTCTGCAGGGTTTCGATGTCTGTCGCGCTGAATGTCCTGTCTCCCTGAAGAATTGTTCCATCCAGGTCACTTACGACCATACACATGTGCGAAAACCTCTCATTTTTATCACGTAAGCTCCGCCTGTATTATGTATACACCCGGTTTCCAAATCAGTAAAAAAAACCCTTTCTCGCCCATCCGATTTCATGTTTATTTTGTCCATTGATTTCTCGATACCAGTATGGTAAAAATATAACGTGCATTATTGCCAGGGGGAGTAAAAAAATGGGCGTAAGAAGAATATTTTCGGCAGATCTGGGCGCCTCAGGGGGAAAGTGTTTTGTCGGAACCTTCGATGAAGACGAGTTTTCGTTTCAGGAGACGCACCGATTTTCCCACGAGGGCGTCTGCTTCTTTATTCAGGACGGTTCCGGAAACGTCGCAGAACGAATGTACTGGGACGACACTCTCCTTTACCAGCATATATTCAAAGGCCTCTGCGCATACCGTCGTGAAATCTCCGATACGCTCGACTCCATCGGAATTGACACGTGGGGTTGTGATGGAGCGTTCATCAGTGCCGACGGAGATATTCTGGGCAAGGTGTACTGCTACCGGGATCACCGCCTTGACGGAATGATCGAGGCCACGAGAAAAAAAATCGATGCGGAAAGGATATACGGCATAACAGGGATCCACTTCCAGCCCTTCAACATCAGCAACCAGCTCCTCTGGTTCGTGCAGAACCGGAGCGATCTGCTCTCAAAGGTTTCCATGTTTCTTCCAATGCCGACATTGTTCTACTATTATCTCGGAAACGTGAAAAAGGTCGACTCTTCGTGGGCAAGCGTCACACAGCTCATGAATGCCCGGACAATGGAATGGAGTGATGAAATACTCGAAGCGCTCGGTTTTTCGAAGGCACTCCTGCCTGAAATCGTTCCGCCGGGCACGGTGATCGGGCATATCCACGAACGCCTCGCGGAAAAGGTGGGGTTGAACAGGGCACGGCTCGTGAGCGTTGGTTCTCACGATACGGCGAGCGCATACGCTGCGGCTCCTGTTGAAAACCCCGATGAGGCACTCATCATCAGCTCGGGAACGTGGTCTTTGGTGGGAAAACTCATTCCGGAGCCCATCACAAGCCCCCATACGATGGCGATGAACATAAGCAATGAGGGGGGGATCGGGAACATCCGCTTTCTGAAAAACTGCATGGGTATGTGGATTGTTCAGGAACTTCGAAGAGTGTGGCGCATACGGGATGGAAAGGAAATGAGCTGGGAGGAAATCACCGGGCATGTGAAAAGGGCGCGCCCATTTCGCGTTTTCATTGATCCCGATGATCAGGGATTCTACAATCCACCCGACATGGAGGAGGCGATCGCAGAGTTCTACAAAAGAAGCGCTCAGCCTGTGCTCACCGATCGCGGGGCAATCCTCAGATCTGTGTACGAAAGCCTCGCCATGAAATACAGGGCAGTGAACGAACAGATCTCGAAGGCGTGTAAAAGGCCGACTTCCGTTATTCACATCGTTGGCGGAGGCTGTAAGAACGAGCTTCTAAACCAATTCACCGCAGATGCAACCGGACTGCCTGTGATTGCCGGACCGGACGAGGCAACCGCAGTGGGGAACATCATGGTGCAGGCCATGGGGCTCGGAATCATCAAAGACCTCGGGAAGGCGACTCCGATGATAAGGGAGACGTTTTCCATAAAGGAGTACGCCCCCCGCCACACAGCCACATGGCAGCGGGAGTACGAACGCTACACCCGGGCCGCAGGCTTTTGCGCGCGCTGAAGACTGTGCGCCACTCTAAAAGTAATCGGCAAGACCAAAAAACCGTATGTGCCTCTTGTATTTTGTTTCTGTAAGACTCCTCACCCCCATCTGCGTCCGGTTTGGAAAATGAACGATTCAATTTTTCTTGTCATCTGAGGCTTTGAACCGCTATTTTTACAGCGTAGGTGGAGGAAATCATGAGGACGATCGATCTGCGAAGAGATACAATAACACTCCCCGACTCCAGAATGAAGAAAGCTGCGTTCGATGCACCGCTTGGAGACTCGGTGTACGGCGAAGACCTTTCGCAGAACGAACTCGAGGAGTGTGCCGCACGTGCGCTCGGGAAGGACGCGTCGGTCTACGTCCCGAGTGGAACAATGGGAAATCTTGTGGCCCTGCTCTCGCACACCGAACGAGGCGATGAAATCATTCTCGAGGAAAACGCACATATTCGCACCTCGGAAACAGGTGGAGCCGCGTGTGTGGGTGGTCTGATGTTCAGGACCCTTTATGGTGAAGATGGTGCGCCAGACGCCAAAGATGTGGCGGGAGCGATACGCTCCGTAAATATCCACTACCCGAAAACAGCGCTCATATGCCTTGAAAACACTCATTACCGGTACGGCGGAATCGTTGTTCCCCTCGAAAAATTTCGATCCATTCGTGAAGTTTCAATGAAATTCGGCATCCCGGTTCATCTCGACGGCGCCAGAGTATTCAACGCAGCCGTGTACCTTGGGGTGCCTGTTACGGAAATTACTCGTCTGGTTGACACTGTCATGCTCTCCCTCTCAAAGGGACTCGGTGCACCGGTGGGATCGATTCTCGCAGGGCCGGTCTCCTTCATCGAGATGGCGAAACGATACAGAAAAATGCTCGGCGGAGGTATGCGGCAGACTGGCTGGCTGGCTGCCTGCGGAATCCTCGCTCTCTCCGAGGAGAACATCAGCCGGCTGAGAGAGGATCATGAAAATGCCTCTCTTCTTGCTCGCGGTCTCAATGAGATAAATGGCGCGTGCGTCGATGTTGAAAAGACACATACAAACTTCGTCCTGGCCCGATTCGAGGATTCGGGTTTCAGCGCGGAGCGCTTCGCGGAAAAGCTCTCAGCCAGAGGCATACTGATCACTCCATCGAAGGCAAACACTTTCAGGTTTGTCACTTCAAAGGAAGTTTCACGGGAGGACATTCTCTTTACTCTGCAAATCATCGAAAAAGTATTACAGCAGCCTTCCCAGTAGGGAACGGCTGCACCTGTTCCCTTTCCTTTGACAGAGAAAACGGATTGGATTATGGTTTTAACTATGTTTTTTAGGGGTATTTGATCGTGCGAAACAAGAGTAAGTTAATCGTTGGGTTATTGTTTCTTCTCATCCCTTTTATTACGTTCTCCTGCAGGAGCACTCCGTCCGGCAGAGGATATTTTCAGGAGGAGCATTCCTACATAAACATAGAGGGGATTCCCACACCCGAGGACATGGTGCTCGACAAGTGGCACACGCCCCCGCGGGTACTCGTCTCTTCGGAAGGGAATACTTCAGGAACATCAAAGGGTGCAATCTATGTGGTGGACATTGACACGAATGTGTCAACAGAAATGATCAGGGAGGCTGAGCCCGAGAGCCTGGACTTTCATCCTCTTGGGATCGATATCGTGCAGAACAAAGAGGGAACCACCCTCCTCTATGTTGTCACAAGAAAATCCGATACAAAGAACCCTTCTTATGCGGTTTTTTCCTACAATGTGATTTTCAACAGGCTCGTATTCGTCCAATCTTTTGAAGACCCTTTGCTCGTCTCACCAAATGACCTCACCGCAGATCCAGACAGGGGTTTCTATGTAAGCAACGGGGTAAATACCCACGCCGGGCTTTTAAAGAGGATGTTCACTCCGAGCACTTCGAATGTTGTTTTCTGCGACGGAGAGGGCGAATGGTCCATTGCAGCAGAAGGATTCAAAACCGCAAATGGGCTCGCTCTCAGAAAAAAACACGTGTTCGTCGCGGATACGAAAAAGAACGCGGTGTACCGTTTTACGAGACAGACAAACGGTACTCTCAGCGAAAAAACCCTTTTCGTGCAGATCCGGAACCCTGAAAATCTGACCCTTTCGGAAAACCGTCTTATCGTTGCAAGCAACCCGAAACCT
The DNA here is from genome assembly GCA_964583615.1 of uncultured Spirochaetota bacterium. Taxonomy (GTDB): domain Bacteria; phylum Spirochaetota; class B62-G9; order B62-G9; family DRHN01; genus CAZOWM01. Next base: position 32,522 of record CAZOWM010000015.1, read on the forward strand.
TTTGCGTTCTTCCCCATACTGACATGCCAGAACAGGAGGACACCGACCTATATCTACAGCGCGCAGCTTGCAGACAGGAAGCTGAAACCTGTCTTCTTCGACGACGGAAGCCGTATCTCTGCTGCAACCGTTGGAGTGCGGTACAGAAATTCATTGTACGTCGGTCAGGTTCACGATCCTTTTGTTCTGAAGTTCACCGGTACGCTGGTGCTTACAAGGTCGACGATAAACGGCATCATCCATACCGCTTATGAGGACACTTTCTGAGCATCAGGTGAACACCGTTTTTCACCTCAGTGCCTGAAAATCGGGCTGCCCTGCTGACGCCTCGTTTCTTTCCTGGACCCCGTGTACCGGGCGTGCACCTGATTGCGACCGTTGTTCTTTGCTGCGTAGAGTGCTTTATCTGCAGCTTCCACAACTTCTGAAAGCCGCTGTGATGTGTTTCTTCTGTGCGCCACACCGCATGAAACGGTCACAGAAAGGGTTTTTCCCCTGTGTTTGAGCTTCATGCGTGCGACCTCGGACCGCACCCTCTCCATAATCGGGAGTATCTGTTTCGTCTGTTTTCCTGGGAAAAAAACCGCAATCTCCTCTCCGCCGTATCTGCACACAACCCCTTCAGGAACTGCTTCCCTCTGAACGACCTGTGCAATGGCAAAGAGCACCCGGTCACCCGCCTGATGCCCGTAAGAATCATTTATTCGTTTGAAATGGTCTATATCGATCATTGCGACACCGAATGGAGGTGAAGTGTTTAGGTTCGACTGTTCTTCAAGGATCCTGCCACAGAAACTCCGGTTGTAGATCTGAAGGAGCGGATCGTAGGAAACCCTGTGCTCCATGCGTGAGATCCAGTGAACGATTATCCCTCCCACGAGGTATGCAGGTGCACCTGCAAAGAGAGCATGCCGCAGATCTTCGAATCTGACCACTATAAGCGGACTCAACCAGGAAACGAGATAAAAAAGAGCGCATCCGCACAGAAGGCCTCCGAGATAAAATTCATTTTTTAAAAACGACACGCTCAAAAGAAAGATGACCAGCATCCAGAGTATTGTCCCCCATGCAGCGTAATGATAGAAATCATTGAATGTAAAGATCTCTCCCCACTTTCCGAATACAGGGAAGATATTCACAGCGATGAGGAGACTGCCTTCGATGAGCAGAATACCGAGCGTTATTCGGCGGGTGGTGCGGTACTTCACGTAGGATGGCATCATGAAAACGAGCAGGAAATTGAAAAATATACAGAAGTGGAGCCATGCGAGCCGGTGCGAACTTTTTTCGCAAAACAAGGAGCACACAAGGTAAGCAACCCCAGAGAGACCGGTCAGATATCCGATGACGTAAACCTTCAGATTGTGCACGCGCGGATAGGAAAAATGCCCCGTGAAAAACGCAATGAGAGAGAAAAAGCCGCACAGGATGGGAAAAATCAATCCGTATATCGAGTGCGCAGGCTGCGAGCGATTTACGAGCACGTACACGCCGGTGATGTACAGCGGAGATAATAAAAAGATGACCGATCCCCAGCGTGTCCTCCTGCTCCGCACCTTCTTTCCTCACAGTATCTGAAACTGATCTTTCCCTAAAGCATAGAACAACTTTTTCCACTTTTCTAATAAATGACTCGTAATCAAATGAGACGAAAAAAAGAGTTTGGGTATTTACTTTGAATCTGAAAACTGCTATTATTGCAGCGACAAATTTCACAAGGCTCAAAACGCGGCAGGGTGCGTGCGCATACCCTCTGTGGAGAAATACACCATGAATTTCAAGGACAAAACAATCCATGACATCATTGAAAGATTGAAAAGCCAGTATCAGCTCTTTACCGGCAATCAGTTCATCAACTATTACCTGAATGAGTCGAACATACCGAAAAATGACTGGATGGACATCGAAGACCTTATAAACTCCAACCGTTACTTCGAGGCGGAAGGCTACGATCTGGAAAAGCTCTACGAACAGATTCGCACCTTCTCCCTTTTCTTGACGAAAATCAAAGAGGAGGTTCTTTCAAAGATTACCCAGGACTCTAAAAGAAGAATGGCACAGCTCTCTTCAGACAACAGGGTTCTGTACAAGATGACCATTGACAACACACCCGGGAACCTGAAGATTTTCTACGACATTATCATTGAACTCTATCTCAATTTGAAAAAGATTGATCAGAAAGCCAACGGTGAGGACAATATGATCCTCGCCAGGCTGCCTTTTGCCGCTGACATTGAAAAAACCCTCAATCAGTGACCGGTTTGCATGCCGCCGCCAGCCCGCTTCAACCTATACGACTTTCTCCTTGATGTTTTTTATTTCAACTTCCCTCTCCATCCGCAGCAGTGAAGCGAATGTTTTTATTTTTTTCAGTATCGGCTCGTCGATGAGAATACCCCTGGGCACGAGCAGCACACCGTTTTCAAGAATGATCTCGTCTAGAAGGTACATTCCGGGCTTGAGGTTTTTAACCGCGACCCTTGTAACCGGTTTGTGCTGCTGCGAGCCTGAATCGGTGATGATTTTCACGAAACTGTTGACGATATTGGGATCATAGGATTTGTACGAACCGTCTTTTATCCTCTTTATCGCCTCTTCAAAAGTCAGAGCCTTTTTAAATTGATAATCGTCGTAATCACTCGCAATTTTTATAATCTGAGATCCCAAAGGAATGTGTCCGTTTCTCAGCTTGTCGGGAAATCCCGATCCGTTGTACTCCTCATGGTGCGACCGGATTATCTTCGCAATAGTGTGAAGGGTTTTTACTGCACCCACGATCTTTTGTCCGATCACGGGGTGGTACATATAGAAATTTCTGCTCTTCTCATCCATCTTCTTGAGATCACCGAAGAAAACATCCTCAGTTGTTCCCACAAGTCCGATGTCGTGGAGAAACGCCGCCTGTATGATCGTTTCCTTTTCTTCGCTCTCTATCGCCAGTTTGTTGCAGAGTGCTTCAGAGAGCCCAGCCACACGCTTCGAATGCGCGGCCAGGTCCTTGTGAAACAAAGAGATTATCCCAGTGAGGAGGACAATGATCTCCTGAAAGTTCTCCTTCAGCACATCCGTGATCTTTCTCAATTTGTCTATCGCTTTTTCGAGCTGGGCCGTCCTTTTTTCAACTTTATCCTCAAGACTATCGTTCAACAGTTTCAGCTCTCTGTTTTTTCTCCATATGATCTTGCTCATTTCCTCGTTTCTCTTTTTCAGGTCCGAGTATTCGAGCGCTTTCAGAATGGTAATCTTCAGGTCCTCGTCGTTCCACGGCTTCGTCAGGAACCTGTACACCTCGCCGCTGTTTATCGCCTCAATCGTCGCCCGTATGTCCGAATACCCAGTGATCATAATTCGCAGCACATTGGGATACTTGTCCTTTACGTATTTGAGAAAATCCGTCCCGTTGAGCTGAGGCATCCGCATGTCCGAAAGGACCAGGTCGACGTCATTCAGTCCGAGAATTTTCAGCCCCTCCAAACCATTTTTAGCGGTGAAGATCTCGATAGCGTTGTTATTGAAGAAGAGCCGCTTGAAGGCAGACAGGGTATTCACTTCGTCATCAACGAACAGAATTTTATGCTGTTTCATCCTCATTCCCTCCGGTTCTGTCTCTTCTTCGCACCTATGCAAGCGCGCGCGCAGAACCCCTCTTCTAAATTGTAAACAAATGTTCAGCCATTTTCAAAAAAATATAGGGCCTAACTGAAGTGGAAATACAATTGATATGGGTGGAGGTTGTGAATTATACTTTTTTATAGACCTCCGAGGGAAAGAACCATGCCACATGCGCGTAAACAGAATGTCTTTGAACCTCACACAGAAAAAGGACCCGGCATTGTCATGACAGATGCCGTCTATAGAACTTTCTTCGAGGAATCCATGGACATGATCTGTATGACCGCACACGATGACAGGCTGCTCGATGTCAATTGTGCCGGAGTGGCGCTTTTGGGATACAACTCAAAACAACAGATAACGGACAACCTCAAACTCAATTCCCTCTTTCATACCGAAAAAAACCTGCAGAAATGGAAGGACCTGATCAGCGCCCAGGGGTTTGTAAAGGAGTTTGAAGCCACTCTGGTGAAAAAAAACGGAGATTTGATTGCGGCGCTTCTCACCTCGTGTACGATAAAGGCCCCCACGCAGGACAACCCGGTATATGCCACACTGGTACGAGATGTGACGGAAAGCATGAGAAACAAGATGCAGGTGCACAAGATGAATGTCGAACTCATCGATTCTCTGTACAACCTACGAAAAGCACAACCGAAACTCGTCCAGCAGGAAAAACTTGCCTCAATCGGTCAGCTGGCTGCAGGAATCGCTCATGAACTGAACAATCCGATAGGGTTTATATCCAGCAATTTTACCAGCCTGAGAGCGTATATCGGGATCATAAAAAACTATATACGACTCTTTGAGGGCTCCATTTCCGGAATGAACAACAGCCGCGGCGGAAAGACATCTGAATTCGTACAAGAGCTCAACGCCTTCAGGGAAGAAAAAAAGCTCGACTACATCTTCAAGGATATCGAAGACCTCGCAAACGAGTCAATGGAGGGGATACAGAGAATTACGGAGATCGTGCGAAGCCTGAGAAATTTCTCACGGATCGACAACGAAAGCGGAATCGAGCAGTACGATCTTAACGATGCGCTCGAGAGCACGCTTACTGTCGCGAAAAACGAGATAAAGTACGTTGCGGATGTGAAAAAGGAGCTCTCAGAAATCCCGCTCGTCGAATGTATTGGAGGCGAGATCAACCAGGTCCTCCTGAATATCATCGTAAACTCCGCCCAGGCAATTAAATCGCAAAATCGGAAAGAAAAGGGGCTTATCACGATCAGAACCTACAGGAAGGACGAATACGCTTTCTGCGAGATTTCCGACAATGGTCCCGGCATCCCTAAAAATATCATCGGGAAGATATTCGATCCGTTTTTCACGACAAAAGAAACGGGAAAAGGCACAGGCCTCGGGCTGAACATATCCTACGATATCGTTGTGCACAAGCACAGGGGAGATCTCTTTGTGGAAAGCACTGAAGGGAAGGGAACGACATTTACCATCAAGCTCCCTTTGAAATCCCGTATTCAGAAGGAATACTCCTAAATGGCGCAAACGACGGGGAAAGTACTCTTTGTCGACGACGAGATCAACATACTCAAGAGCATTCAGAGGGGATTCCTTCACTCTTCCTTCGAGGTTGTGACCGCGGAATGTGCGAAAGACGGCCTGGAAATTCTCGAAGAAGGAGAAATCGATGTTCTCGTGACCGATTACCGCATGCCGGAAATAGACGGCCTGCAGTTCCTCAAGATCGTAAAGAATAGATACCCTGAGGTCAACCGAGTCATACTCAGCGGCTTCATCGAGAAATCGATCGCAGTCGAATCTTTGACACGGGGACTTGCCTCGACCTATATTCTGAAACCGTGGATGAACGAGGACGTCGAGCAGAGAATCACGCATATCCTCAGCATGCGAAAGATTCTGAAATCGAAGAAACTGCTCAGTGTAATCAATCAGATAGAGAATCTTCCCTTCCTGTCCAATATCTACCAGGAGTTCATGGAAGCGGTAAATGAAGAAAAACCGATGAGCGCAATATCGAAGATCATTCAAAAGGACCCTTCGATTGCGACCAAGGTACTGCAGGTGGCAAACTCCGCATTCTACGGGTTGAAGAACTGCACTTCAATTACGCAGGCATCTGTGACGCTCGGTCTGGACACGCTTCAGGATATCCTTCTCACAATATCAATTCTCAACACAATGAAGTGGAAAAATGAGCACACCAGGTGCCTGCACGATATATTTCTTCAATCATTTATCATGAATACCCACCTTCCCCAGGTGTACAGCTACCTTCCGGAGTCTCGATATTACAAAATATTCCCTTCCGTCGGGCTCACCTACGATGTAGGAAAAATCATTCTCCTCCAGTATTACCCCGAACGGTTTAAAAAAGTAATGCACTATATGAGCTGCCATCCGGACAAAGATTTCTATCAGAGCGAGCTCATGTGCGGATATCACGAAATCACGCACCAGGAAATCGGGGCATTTTTTCTTGATCACTGGAACCTTCCGGAAATATTCGTCGAGACCGCGATGTATCATCACACCCCGGAAAAATCCTCCATTCAGTACCGGGAAATCGTTGAACTTGCCGCATACATAGACGGCTCAATCGATCTGCTGTGGAAGGCAGAGGACATCGATTCGCTTGAAGCCCCTCCCTTTCCTCATGAGGGTTTGTCCCGTCCCGTCATTGATGAAACATTTACATCCATTAAGAAAAAGATGAAAAAGCAGATATTTTTCGAGATCTGAAAAAACGAATTCGAAAAGCATCCAGCCTCTGCCCAGCGCTTCATTCTTCATGTTCCCCGGGCAGGGCACCGTCAGTTGGAATCGAATATTTCACGCACTTTCCTCGCAAGCTCGTTCGGTGTGAAGGGCTTTTGTAAAAAGAGCATATCCTCATCAACAAACCCATGCTGCCCGATTGCATCGCCTGCATATCCCGATATGTAGAGTACTTTCAGATCATCGTATATTTTCTTCAGTTTCAGCGCAAGCTCTCTCCCGCTTATTCCGGGCATGATGATGTCGGTAATGAGCATGTCAATGGGACCTGGATTTCCATTTGTGTTTTTTTTGACTGCGTCCTCTCCGCTCTGCGCTTCATGCACTGTGTACCCGAGCTTCCCGAGTGAGGAAACGATCATCTTTCTCACCACGGCCTCATCCTCGACAACGAGGATCGATTCAGAGCCACCCCGAGTCTCGTCGAACTTCTCATGAAACTCAGGCTGCAGATCTTCCCGTTGCAACTTCGGAAACACGATCTTAAAAGTCGTGCCTTTCCCGGGTTCGCTGTCCAGGAAAATGAATCCGCTGCTCTGATGGATGATCCCGTAAGCCGTTGCGAGCCCAAGTCCCGTGCCTTTTCCCTTCTCCTTGGTAGTGAAGAATGGTTCGAATATCATTCGTGAAATTTTTTCATCAATACCGGTGCCGGTATCTTGAACGATGAAGTAGACGTATTCCCCGGAAGGAACAGTGTGCCCGAGATGGCAGCGATGCTGTTTCATGCATACGTGCCCTGTTTCGACGGTGATCGTCCCTCCATTCGGCATAGCGTCCCGTGAGTTGACAATCAGGTTTATCAGCACCTGCTCGAGCTGACCGGGGTCGGCTTTGACGAATTCCTCAGCTTTACTCAGTTTGGTTCGGAAATCGATGTCTTCTCCGATTACTCTTTTCAGCAAGCTTTCCAGATTTTTTATAAGCGTGTTGAGATCAACTCTTTTCGGCTGAAGCATTTGTTTTCTGCTGAATGCGAGAAGTCTTTTGGTAAGAAGTGCCGCCCTCTCAGCGGATTTTTTTATTTCCTCAACACACTCCGCTTCCTCCTCTCCGAGTGTAGAGCTGAGCGCAAGGATGTCGGAGTACCCCAGTATGGCGGTAAGCAAATTGTTGAAATCGTGTGCAATTCCACCGGCGAGCCTGCCGATTGCCTCCATCTTCTGCGAGTGAAGCAGAAGCTCCTCGCTCTCCTTGAGCGCGCGCTGGGTTTTTATCCGCTCTGATATGTCCCTGGAAACCCAAAGAACCGCCTTCTCTCCCTTGTATTCAATGGGTTTGGTATTTATTTCCACAGGAATTTTTGCTCCGTCCTTACACACATGCACCGTCTCAAATATTCTTCCCTTCTCCATCCCCACTCCTGTCCAGTGGTCGGCGGACAGGTCGAAAGACGCGGGATCAACAAGGTCCTGTGGTGTCATTTTCAGCAGTTCCTCCCTGCTGTACCCGAGCCTCTGGAGGGCAGGTGTGTTTACTTCCAAAAACCTCCCCTCGGGATTCCGGATGAAAATCGCATCACTTGAATTGTCGAAAAGAGCCCTGTACTGACGCTCTGATTCCCTGATCTTTTTTTCAGCATTTTTTTGCTCGGTTACATCGTGTATTACGGTTACTACATTCGCCACTTCCGTTCCCACGACCACAGGAATCTTCTTGGTCTGCGTGATGAATCTCCTATTTCCTATCTCCATCGTTTCCTCGGTGCTGATGAGCTCTCCTGTTCGGAAAACACGCGCATACTGCCTGAAAACCTCCTCCGGAAGAAAGGGATACACATCACGGAGATTTTTCCCCTCCACATCTTTTACGATGCCCTGCTCTTTGTTGATTCGCCGAACTTTGTCGTTTATAAGAACAAAGTTCAGCGATTCGTCCACCATATGCACGAAATCGTCAAGTGAATTGATCGTTGCGCGATAGCGGAGCTCCGAGCGTTTTATTTCTTCCTCGATTTCTTTTCGTTCCGACACGTCGCGCACGATCGCCAGTACTCCGGTTATTTCCCCGTTCTGTTCGAGCGGCCCCATGCACGCCTCCGCCCATCCTTCAGTGTTGTCCTTGTGGCAAATAGGGTACTGTATATTCCTTATCTTTTTCCCTGAAAGCAGAGATGTAAAGAGTCTTGCGTACTCGGGAATATTGACCGGAAAGAAAGAGGGGATCTCACTGAAGTGCTTTCCCACATAGTCCTGCTGCGAATACCCGCCTATTTCCAGCATGGCACTGTTCACCGTCAGAACATGCCCCTTTCTGTCGAGTGTGACGATTCCGTCCGGTGCGATCTCCACAAGGTTCCTGTATCGTTCTTCCGATGCTCTCAGCGCGTTCTCAATCATTTTGTGCGCAGAAATATCCGTGACGATTCCCAGTATTGCTCTTTCACCCTCATAATCGATGATCTTGGTCGTAATGAGAGCTTCGATTTTCTCGCCATCGCAGGTGAGTAATGCATAATCGTACGGGGGGATTTCCTCACCTTTGAGGTGCTTTTGAAACGCCTCCCGTATACACTCGCGGTATTCAGGGTGAATGATGTCCATGAAACGAAAATCCCTAGAAAGAAAACTCTCCTTCGTGTACCCCATAACATCCTCGCATTTTTTGTTCACGTACACGACTCTGCCGTTTTTGTTTATGAATATCATATTCGGGGAAGATTCGGCGAGGTTTCTGAACTTCTGTTCCGACTCGGCCAGTGCTTCTCTCGCCTTTTCCACATCCGTGATGTCCCTTATTGTTCCGACAATGTAATCGTCGCCGGTATGAGGATCGGTGTACAAAGACTTCTTCGTGGATATGGTGTATACACATCCGTCTATAGTCTGAGGTTCGATGTTCAACACAGGCAGCCTCTTTTCAAACACCTCCTCATCTTTTTCCCAGTAAACTGCAGACTGCTCTTGTGGAAAGAGATCGAAATCCGTTTTCCCTAAAAGCTCCTCACACGGAAGCCCCCAGAAATTACAGCACGATCGATTGAGAAAGACCCATCGGTGTTTTCTGTCCTTGACGAATAAAAGATCATCGAGCGCATCGAGCATGTTTTTAAAAAAATCACAGTCCATTTTCTTTCCCTCGCACTTTTATAGTATAGAACAGGATTCAAAGGATTCACAAACTTTTAGAGGTTTTATCTCCAGAGGGTGACTTCCAGTCACTGGAGGAAAAGATTTGCTCACCTGCCGGTGATCTGTGCACCATGTCAGCACTGTTCATAGGACTCACAGCAGGTATCGAGGAGCCGGCCGATATTTTCCTTTCCCTTCTCGTTCATAAGGTCGTAGACGTGTTCTAAATAGGAAAAAAACTCCTCTTTTCTCCTCTTCATCTTGAAAAGCAGGCTCATGAGCGCATCCTGGTAGGGGTTTTTCGAGATCGTCAGGGAGGCGATCAGTGGATCGAGCGTACTCACCTTTGCTCCATTGAAAAGGAAGGCGTTAAGAATGATCCCGATCTCCGAAGGAATAAGCAGCTTTTCGCATTCATCCTCTTCGAGGCCGATCTCCCTTCCCAGGTAGCGCTTTGTGTCTTTTGCAACCGGAGACCCGGGTTTCAGCTCAATCGTCTTTTCAGAAAATGCGACTATCTGATCGTGATACTCTGCTGCATCGAGATTGTGCATGCTGACGAGCGCGTAGTAATATGCATCCGCCAGATAGGGATATACGCCGCAAAGATCGAGTAATCTGCCCAGTGCGGCGGGATAATCCCCCTCTTCAAAAAATGAGATTCCTTCGAGATATGAGAAGAAAAAGTGCTGCACCCCCTGTTCTTTGAGCTCCTCAACAAAGTGACGGACCTTCTGCAATGGTCCGCCGGCCAAGAAAAGTACGATGAGTTTTTCGACGGGCCCCGGATTCTGCAGCTCTTTGATATGATCGATAATTCTCTCGATTCTGTTTCTGCACCTTCGGCGCTCTTCGACTCCATATCCGTCGGAAAGGGTATACGCAAAAAGCAGCATGAGCACGGCATTGACGAGGTTCCCATTTTTCTTGTACAGGTCAGCCATAAAATGTATATCATCGAGCATGTAGGGTTTGAGATTTACCACGTAGCCGAGTAAATAGAGCGCCTCATCACTTTTTTTCATTCTCAGAAGAACATCGATGTAGTTTCTCATCGAAGCGGGGGAAAATATTTCAGAGGGTTTGCCCATGTCACTGTAAAAACTCTCGTAGCGCTCGAACGCCTTCTCATAGTTTTTTTGCTCGTAATAATAATCCCCGAGCATGCGCTCGAACTGAAACGGGTCCTTTCCATAGGGCACACGAACCGCTCCGTTCGGTGCATTTCGATCCTGTACAGAGTTTCTCTTGAGCTTGAGAAAATGCCGAGAGTAGCGTTCGATTTCCTTTTCCGGAATACGGCGCCCTTGATCGATGTACAAACCGATCAGGAGAGAATAACTCTCGTATGCATGCTCAAGGCAGGAAGTGTTTCTAAGATCCTCCTTTAATAGAGCTTCTGATTTCTCCGGTTCGCCGCTGTCGAAGTAAAGACGTGCGAGATAGAATAGAATGCAATGATCCCTGTGCGTTTTGTACAACTGCTCGAGGTAAGTTATCTTCTGCCCCGCAGTTGGAATCTCTTCCACGCGTTTCTTTATGGAGTCTTTATCCATCATTACTGTTCCGCGTTATCCAGGATTTCCCTCACCTTCCGTGCGAGCTCATCAGGAGCAAAAGGCTTCTGTAAGAAGGAAATACCTTTTTCGATCACCCCGTGACGGACGATTGCATCATCGGTATACCCGGAAATATACAGGACCTTCATATTCGGGCTGGTTTTGAGAAGAATGTCTGCGAGTGTTTTTCCGCTCATTCCCGGCATGATCACATCCGTGACGAGGAGGTGGATGTCGTTTTCCCCGTACTGAGCACGAACCCTGATTGCCTCTCCTCCGTTTTCAGATTCGAGCACGTGATATCCATAGGTCCGCAAGCTTGCTGAGAGCATCGATCTCACAACATGTTCGTCCTCTACCAAAAGGATCGTCTCGTTTCCCCGCTTGAACTTGAGAACCTTCTCCTTTTTTTCCAGTTCTTCAGGATCCTCGGGCACGACCGGAAAGTATATCCTGAATGCCGTCCCACTTTCCAGTGTGCTTTGGACCAAAATATATCCTCTGCTCTGCTTCACGATTCCGTACACCGTGGAAAGACCGAGCCCCGTTCCCCTGCCCTTCTCTTTTGTGGTGAAAAAAGGCTCGAATATGTGATCACGCACTTCATCGCTCATGCCGTGACCGGTATCGCTGATCTCAATCATCACATACATCCCCGGCGCCCCGTGAAACCGTTGCCGGAAAAATTCATCATCGAGCCACACGTTCTCCGTGCGTATAGTAATGGTTCCCCCATCAGGCATCGCGTCACAGGCGTTTATCACGCAGTTGATGATGATCTGCTCGATCTGAGCCGGGTCAGCCCTTATCATACCGATGTTTTCTTCAAAGCAGGTAAAAAGCTCGATGTCTTCTCCGATCAGTCTTCTCAGCATTTTCTCCGTATCGCCAATGAGTGTATCGAGCCTGATGATCTTTTCTCTGAGAATCTGCTTGCGGCTGAACGCGAGAAGCTGCTGCGTGAGCTGTGAAGCACGCTGGGATGAACTCTTGATGCGCTCGATGTAAGACCGGATCTTTTCATCAGGCCAGTGTTTCATCAGTAGTATGTCTGTGTATCCCATGATTGCGGTAAGAATATTGTTGAAGTCGTGGGCGACTCCGCCGGCAAGCCTTCCCACCGCTTCGATTCTCTGCAGCTGAAGGACCTGCTCCTCCTTCTCCCTGAGCTCGGCCTCTGCCTTCTTCATTTCTGTGATATCAGTGAGGAAACTCAGCGTGGCGGGATTCTCCTCCCAGACGACCCGCACCGCACTGATCTGTATCCACTTCGGTTCTCCGCCCTTCGTCATGATCCGAAAAGAGTACACACTCGGGACCGACTCTCCCCTTACCCTCTGCTGGTACCGCTCGAACACATTCTGCCTGTCCTCAGGGTGAATGAATTCGATAAACGGTTTAGCTCTCAATTCCGTACCGCTGAACCCTGCCACCTCCATCACTCTCCTATTGAAGTATTTCAGATACCCGTCCTGTACGACAAGTATTCCATCATTTGAGTGTTCGATAAGGAGCCGATATTTCTCTTCGGACCTCGTGAGACTGAGTTCTGTCTCTTTTCGCGCAGATATGTCCCTCACAAACGCCCACATCCCTGCCGGGTGCCCGTTCTCCTTTCTGAGGTAGGTTCGCATCTCCACGGGAAATACAGTCCCGTCTTTTCGAATGTATTCTTTTTCATAGATGTCGGAGTACCCTCTCGTGAGCACTTGTTCGTCGATGAAACGCTTTTCAAAAGCATGCCATTTTACAGGGGTTATCTCCGTATAGGTCTTCCGGCAGAACTCCGCATCCGTATAGCCAAGCATTTCTTTGAAAGCGGAATTCGATTCGACGATATTTCCCTGCATGGTCACGAGCGCATACCCGTCTCTGCTCCCTTCATAGAGTTCACGATATCTCTGGTTTGTGCTTTCGATAGACTCTTCCAGTCTTCTGTTCCGTTCTTCAAGCAGCGCGATTCGCCTCTTAAGCTCTTCAACTTTTACATGTTCCGCATTATTCACAGGCATTTTCAAGAACACCTCTTATACTTAATTATGTGTATAGGAGCCCGACATTCAAGAAAATCTGCATGTATAAATTGGGTATGTCCGGGGGGTCTTGCGGCATTATAATCAGAGGAGGTCTGAGGCAAGTTCCGCGAGTTGTGAACGCTCTCCTTTTTCAAGAGTGATATGCGCGTACAGAGATTTTCCCTTCATTTTGTCGATCAGATAGGTAAGCCCGTTACTTCTCGAATCGAGGTAGGGTGTATCTATCTGATAGGGGTCACCTGTGAGTATGACTTTGGTACCCTCCCCTGCTCGGGTGATGATGGTTTTTACCTCGTGAGGGGTGAGGTTCTGCGCTTCATCGATAATAAAGAAAATTCTCGAAAGATTTCGCCCACGAATATAGGACAAAGGGGTAATAACGAGCTTTTCCGTATCAAGCATCTCGTAAATTCTCCTGTGCTCCTGCGAACCTTCGCTGAACTGATGCTGGATAACCGAAATGTTGTCATGCAGGGGCTGCATGTATGGCTCGAGTTTGCTCTTGATATCGCCCGGGAGAAAACCGATATCCCGATTGGAAAGAGGAACCACCGGCCGGGCGAGATATATCTGCTTGTAGCTCTTGCGTATCTCGAGCGCTGCGGCAAGAGCCATGAGTGTCTTTCCAGTCCCGGCCTTTCCTAAAAGCGTCACCAGAAGGATATCATCATTCATCAGTGCATCGAGGGCAAAGGTCTGTTCAGCATTTCTCGGTGTAATCCCGTATCCCCGTTTTTTCTGCACATGCCTGAACACCCGTGCCTCTTTGTTGTACACCGCGAGTCCGCTCTTCGTCGTATTTCTCATAATGAAATATTCATTGGGGTATGGTTCCTGCACAAGTTCAATCTGTTCGAGTGGAACAGCTCCTTCTCTGTACAATCGGTCTATAACATCACTGTGTATCACTTCGAGGATATTTTTCCCCTTATATAGGTCGTCTATATTCTTGATTTTTCCTGTCTCGTAATCTTCAGCACGAATCCCGATCCCCTTCGCCTTCATCCTCAGGTTGATGTCTTTTGAAACAAAAATAACGCGTTCTTTTCCATACACCTTTACGAGATTGTATGCAACCGAAAGGATCCTGTGATCCGGTTTATCCTCCCAGAAAACTTCCTTGAGGTAGTCATCCTTTTTTATATCCGTGTTCACGTATATACGCCCCCCGGACTCGAGCACTATTCCGTCACTGAGAAGACTGTCGCCGAGGAGTGCATCCAGCTCACGCGAGAATTCCCGCGCATTGTAATTGATTATTTCCTTTCCCCTCTTGAACTTATCTATCTCCTCAAGAACCGTAATCGGTATGACGACGTAATGCTCCTCAAAGGAATAGATGCACCGATAGTCGTAGAGAATAACATTCGTGTCGAGAACAAAATACTTTGTGTGTTCCTTTTGGCTCATCGCGGTTCCCTCAAGAGGATATATACCTGTTGATTATTGTAATCGGAAATCGGTATAAAGAAAAGCACATTGGGAATGTTATCCTCGAAAAAGCTGTGGGGGTTTCTTTTCTATTGTTTTTCACGAAAAGAGTAATTAATGTTTTTACGTACATCAGCTTTCGGAGCGGACTAAAAAAGATAATGAACATTAACCACAAAACCTCCGAAAAGAGTGAAACCCTGCTTCGTCGCCTCTTAGGTGAATACCTGGACAACAGCGAAAAAAGGGCGACTCCTTCACCCTGGAGCAGAAGCGACGAAGAGCTCCTCGACGCATATTCCAGGGCAGTGACGAACGTAGTGGAAAAGGTGGGCCCTGCAGTCGCTGCAATCAGAATCTTCAATGGGAAAAGAAGCGATGATCTCAAAAGTGAAGGCGCCGGGTCAGGAATTATCATTGCACCTGACGTTTTCAGCGATTCATGAAAAAGGATACAAACATCGCAGCGGAAGTTGTTTCCATAGAGGCGGGCGGACCTGCCGCTGATGCAGGAGTAAGGGTTGGAGATCTCATTCTTGCTATCGAGGATCATAATATAGAAACGATTGACGATCTGCACAGATATCTCGCGAAACACCCTCCCGGGAAGCCATTGACACTCACAATATTTCGAAAAAACGAGCTCGTGAACACTCGTGTCATACCGGTGGAAGCATAGATACTATGTGAAAGGGTAAAGGATCTTACATGAGTGAGTTGCTTGGGTTGAATGGAGGAACAACTCCATGGGATATCGGAAGGCCGCAAAAGGCTTTCGTCGATCTCGAAGAAGCAGGGGAAATACAGGGCTCTGTACTGGACATCGGATGCGGTACAGGTGAAAATGCAATGCACATGGCCAGAAAGGGATACAGAACGGTCGGTGTAGACTCCTCGCCGACCTCCATTACAAAAGCCATGCTGAAAACCACACAGAGGAATCTGCCAGTGAAATTTATCATATTCGAACCACTTCAGCTCGAGCACCTTGGAATGATATTCGATACCATTATAGATTCCGGACTCTTTCACCTCTATGACGACAGTACACGGCCTCTTTATGTTAAAAGCCTGGGGCGGGTCCTCAAACCGGAAGGATATCTTCACATGCTGTGCATCAGTGAAGGAAATTTCGGCTCCTTCGGTCCGAAGCGGGTAACCAAAGGAGACCTCCGATTCTATTTCATTGAAGGATGGGAGGTCAAAGCGATCAGAGGCGCCCGATTCGAAGTGAACTACGGGAGGGGATGGAACTGGGCCTGGCTTGCCACCATTCAACGCCGCTGATTTTTTCAGGGCCTGCACCACAGATGTATGCATGGTGCATTCACCGAAACAGCCTTATGTCTGCTCATCAGGTACTCTTGTTGATGTATCGCGCTTCCATTGCCTTGAGCTTTCCCAGTCGGCGAACATGACGTTCTTCTCCGCTGAACGTGGCTGAGAGATAGGTTTTGACGATTTCACGTGCAAGCTCAATACCGATCACACGCGACCCAACCACGAGAACGTTGACGTCGTCGTGCTCGACTCCCTGATGCGCGGAATACGTATCGTGGCATATTCCTGCTCTGATGCCGGGAATCTTGTTCACCGCAATCGAAGCACCCACCCCGCTCCCACAAATGAGAATACCGCGGGTGTACCCCTGCTCGAGGAGCGTGTGTCCCACCTTCTGAGCATAATCGGGATAATCAACTGGGTCTGTGGAATCGGTGCCCACGTCGAGCACACTGTGTCCCAGCTGTTCAATAAATGAGATCAACTGGTTCTTCAAAAAAAATCCTGCATGATCCGAACCGATTACTATCTGCATGTCATACCTCCTGAACCGCACACAACCGTAGTGCACGAATCGACAGTGTCAATACACGATACAACGCTACTCCTGTGCAACCAGGTGCTGTACATTGATCGGAAGCCTGTTCAACACCCTCACCTCTGTTCCAAACTTTCCGAGCATTTTTTCACAAAGCACGAAATCGAGACCAGGGATCTTCACATCGTCCCACTGGAAACACGGCTCTGGGAGTCAGAAGCGCGATTCTACCGGGCGTACACCCCGCCGCCTCTTCGATGACGTCCTGAACCTGCTCTGCATCTATCGGATAATCCTCATCTGCAAGCTTGAGCATTTCAACCTTGTGCACCTTCGCTCCTGACCGCGGGGCGAGCTGTTCCGCAACATATCCTCCCTCCAGGCCTGCGAGTATATGAAACCCACTCCTGCCGATCACTCCCGCAACCGGTTCGATGGAAATATTGGTATTTCCTCCCAGGTAGGGGACATCACCGTTGTAGTGCTCATCAGAATACACGATTCCGCACTCGAACCCTCTCTGTATCAGAGCATAGGAGAGCTGTGCACCCGCCCGCAAGGGAATTCGCACTGCTGTTCGGTCCCCTTTGTGATATTCACCCACATGCTGCCGGACAGAAACGCCCGTTCTCACACCTTCAATGTAGTATACCTTCCGCACAGCGCTTGTTCAAACGTTTTCCCCATATCCCGGTCAGCGTTCTCTCATGTTTTTTCCCTTCCGAAGGCCCTGCCAAGATCGTAAAAGATCATATACAGACAGGGAACGAGTATCAGAGTCGTGGGTGTGGCAAAAAGAAGCCCGTACCCGAGAGCGAGCGCCATCGGAGACATATAAAGATCGCTTCCTCCTATCCCGTAGGCGAGAGGAAGGAGCCCGACAACGGTCGTGAGTGTTGTGAGCAGGATCGCCCGCAGCCTGTTTGTTGTTCCAGTGGCAACGAGCTCCCGCATCGGCATGTCGGGAAACTGTTTTCTCAGATCGTTAAGATGGTTTACAAGAACAAGCGAGTCGTTCACCACGACGCCTCCGAGACCCACCGCGCCGATGAGCGCAAGAAACCCCAACGGCTCTCCGTGGAGCGCGAGCGCCACGATCACTCCCACAAACCCGAAGGGCACGGCTATCAGCACCAAAAAAGGCTGGGTGAATGAATTGAACAGCAGAATGAGAAGGAAGTAAATGCCTATGAAGGCAATCACAAAGGTTGTGAGGATGTTTGTAATCGATTCCCTACTCTCCTTGGCTTCACCGCCGACACTGATCCGCATGCCGGGGAATCTGTTTTCCAGATCCCTGAGATGCGCCGTCACCGCTTCATTCACCGCGAGGGAGGTCGTTGCATCTGTGTCCACATCCGCCTCCACAGTGGTGGCCCTTTCACCTTCGAAGTGGCGATACGCGCTGGGACCCGGGCCCGTCTCGAGACGCGCAACCTCGTGAAGCTTTATCAAACGTCCCTGTACATTGGGCACCACGAGGTTCTGAAGATACCGGGTATTCTTTCTGGCCTGCTGGGCGAGCCGGACCCTGAAATCTACGTCTTCATCGCCGTCGCGAAAAGAGGTTACCACTTCACCGTCGTATGCGATGCGCACGTTTTGGGCCACATCCGCCACACTGAGCCCGAGCCGCGCGAGCCGGTCGTAATTCAACTTGATCTCTATCTGGTCTTTTCCAAATTTGTCGTTTCTGTCTATATCCTTTACTCCTTCAATCTCAGAGAGAATTGTGACAACTTCATCCGTCAGCCCGCGCCTTACCTCATCGTCATGCCCGATTATTTTTAGACTGATGGCCTTTCCCACCGGAGGTCCACCCGCATCGATCTCGTATGTGATTTTTTCGAATCCCTCCAGTTGTTCTGTCCTGCCTCTAATATCCTCGATGATCTGATCTGCGGTTCTGGTTCTCTCCGAAAAAGGGGTAAGGCCGACGAGTATATAAGCGTAATTCTCTGCTCTTCCGACCCAGCCGATTACGCCGATGCGTGTGATATAGGTGTCGAGTTCGTCAAACGGCATGGCGGAAACGATCTCTTCGACCTCCTTTACCTTTTCCGACGTCGATTGAAGCGAGGTTCCCCGCGGACACTCGATGTAAATTGCAAATCTCTCCGCACCTTTCGCCGGAAAGAGAATGAAATCCATATTGGTCCGCATGTACCACAGTGCGAGAAAAAAAATCCCGATAAACACCACGAATATCGGATATCTTCCCTTTAGAAACCCTTTTGCAAATTTGCTGTAGATGCCCTTCAGCCGCTCAAACCACTTGGGCACGATCCTGTGCAGCGCCTTTCTTTCCGCTTTCTCGAGTCCCCGTTTCAGATGTGCGGGAAGCGCGAACACAGCCTCGAAAAGCGAAATGAAGAGTGCGAGGCTCACTGTGAGGGGTATCACGTAAATGAACTTCCCGAGCATCCCCTTCATGAAAAACATGGGAGCGAATGCGAGAAAGGTGGTCAGTACCGTGGTGAGTACCGGGAAGAACACCTCGTTCACGCCGTTTACCGCCGCATCGAGAGGCGTGTCACCGAGGTATCGCCTGAATGCGATATTCTCGGAGATGATGATCCCGTCGTCAACGATGATTCCGATTACCAGGATCAGGGATGCGAGAGAGATCGTGTCCAAAAAAGTCCCGAAGAAGGGCATGAGGAAAAACACACCCAGCATGGAGACCGGAATCCCCACGGCCACCCAGAAAGCAGTCCGGATGTTGAGAAAGATCGTGAGCATAATCACAACGAGCACAAGGCCGATCGCGCCGTTATTCAAAACAATCCCGAACCCACTTCTCACGTATTTGGACATATCGTTCGCATAGATGATCTGCACGGGACCGTACCTGTAGATGTTCTTCTCCCGTGTGTAATGACTGAAATACCGCACGATCGCGGAAAACACTCCCGCCTTTTTCTCCCTCTCATCGTCGAGCTGTATGTATCCCGCATACTTACCGCGCCCCGTCTCTTCCCTGATGAGGTTTTTTATCGCTTTCGCTGTTCGAATAATGTCTGCATTTTCACTCTTGTTGATCACAAACGAGATGGCGTACCTTCCCTCCATCCTCGAAATGATGTCTTCCTCCTTGAACTCGTCTCTCACTACGGCAAGGTCTTTGACCTTTATGGACGGACCCTCAAAGGTGGTGCGCACAATGACGTCACCGACCTCCTCCGGCTCTCTAAACTGCGCGAGTGTGACCACATTCTTTTCGCTAGTGAAAGACTCGAAGGTCCCCCCTGTCATCCTTATGTTTCGCGCCTTGATCGCCTGTATGATCTCTCTGAGTGGAAGCTGGTAACGGTCGAGTGCGCGGGGATCGACTTCGACCTTCACTTCACGCGCGCGGTAGCCGTATTTTTCAAGGCTTGAGACACCCGGCACATCCTTGAGCTTTTTCTCGAAGTTCTTTGCAATCTCTCTCAGCTCGCTGTAGGAAACACTGCCGGTAATACCCACCTCGATGATGGGAAAAATCGCAGTGGTGATCTCCGTGATGAGTGGGGATTCGGTCACCTCATCCGGAAAATCGGTAACCCTCCCCACCGCCTCCCGTAAGTCGGTTTTCACACCGTCCATGTCCTTCACGTCCGGATCTATCATCACATCGACGATCGAAAGATTCTCCATTGAGGTGGATGTGATCTGCTCGATTCCGGTCACGTTTTTCAGTTCGTCCTCGAGCCTATTCGTTACGTTCAGCTCCACGTCCTCTGGCGATGCACCAGGGTACGTCGTGGTGATCACCACCTCACCGATATCCACCTCCGGAAACTGATCTCTCTTCAGCGTTCTCAAAGAGTTCAGCCCGAGCATGACAACCCCTATGGTGAAGAGCGTCGCGAGTATGTGCCTGCGTGAAAAAAAATCAAACACCCCTCTCATGGCCGTTCCCCCCTTCACGGTATAAAATATTTCCCCTACATATCATGTTTTTTTCATTTTTTCAACACATATATCGATATTGGCGGCAGTGAGTCAGATCGCGCACGTGGCCATAATGAGGGGCTGGGGAACACGGTTTACTAAATGGATTAAACTGGCGAAAGAAAAAGTATTTGTATCACGGCTTTTGATGCATTATGAAGAGGGTTTAATAATCAAATAATCTCATATCAGGGGTATTGTTCAGACACGGCTCGCGCAAATTCATATGGGTGGCCCATCGCTCGTGCGTATCTTCGGTTTCCTCCATCTGTGAGTACAGCATTTCACATGATCAGCCGGAGTACTTCTTTATAAACGGAATATCGGTGTTTATTTCCGGGCCGAAAAATTTAAACACAATGAGGTCCCCGCTTCCCGTATTTTCAATGGGAAATCCTTCTGTGGCCTTTTTATGGGTAACGAGCATCTCGTCAACACCGAAGGTCTTAGATTCGACCTGATGTCCGTCGATCGTACCGCTCCCCTTCCACACGAGCACATTGTACACGCCATTGTCCCGGCTTTGAAAGCTCTGTCCGGGAAACACGGTGAGTTTTTTCCCACTGAACTTCTTTGTGTTGTAGTAGATCCACTCCTCGTGCCCGCCTTCCTGTCGTGTGTTTTCAACGGGTATCGGCTCGAGGTGGCGATTCTCATAAAAGTAGGGGTCTCCGTTGATCTCCCAGTCACACTGCTCGAGCACGGCTCTCTCACCAAGACGTTTTTTATCCTCCTCGCTCACATCCTTGAAGAGAAGGCTTTTCGGGGTGGTTCTGCCGTTCAGCTTGGCCTGAAGCATGGCGAAAACATCTGAATCTTCCTGGAGCTCAAGGGTGAGCGCAGTACCGGGAGCATGCAGCACGCCTGAAGGCAGGTGAAATCCCTCTCCGGGCACGTTGAGATAGGCACGTGCATGTTTGAGGATGAGATCACTGTTCCAGTCCACAAGATAGGGGAGAAGTGTTTCGATCTGCTTCCCCTGGTCAACGAGGAAGGGGTGTACACCGAAGAAGGTCTCGGGGTGGGGGCCGAGCTCAACGTCCTCGAGAAAGTAGTACGCTTCCTCCTTCGCGTTCTTTCCCACTTTTTCCGCATCGTGCTGCATCTGATGCAGGTGATAGTGGATCCTCGAGCCGAAATCGTAAATCTTCACAAGTCTTCCGAGTCCCGCGTGGGCCTGTGCGTACTCTTCTCCCATGAAGGTATCTGGGCACACTCTCACCGCATCAATGAGCAGGATGTCATCCCCCTCTATGTCGAGGTATGAGAGCCCTTCATCGTCTGGTCCGATTGCGTTGTCAGCCTTGGTGACCGAGGCCAGCCATCGCTCGGTAATGAATCCCCGTTCTCCGACATCATACTCCTCCTCCTTCAGACCCAGACGGTACCCTGGCGGAAGAAAGTCCCGGGCCACCCAGCATGGCCTCAGATAGAGTACGCCGTTGTGTTTCTCGACAGCGTTTTCCACAATTTTCCGAATTCTCGCATCGTCCATAGTCCTCTCCTCTCACTATCTCCAGAAAGGGATTATAAAGAATATCCCTCTTTTGCCAAACATTTTCATGATCAGTCCCCCAAGCTATCATCAGACGCATGTGTTCCCGGTGGGGAAATTTTTCTTATGAAATCCGGAGGAAGCTTCGCTGCTGCATGCCGAAGATAATCGTATCCAGCCATGAAGGTTTCCCCTTCCGCAACATGTTTTTCGTCTGATGAGCGGCTCACACGAAACGAAACGGTGAAACGGACCTTCCCCATATCAGAGACCCTCAGTCCCACCACCAGCTCATCGCCGGGGAATATTTCGTCTTTCATTCTGACACGCGCCTCTGTCATGATGAGTCCTTTTCCCCCTCCGACATCGAATTCGGTGTATCCCAGGGACTTCAAATATCTGACACGCACGTCGTGAAACACAAGAAGCATGCCGTCAAAACCCATGTGTCCCCCGTAGTTCAGATCCCCAACCCTCACAGTGTAGCGCGTGGTAAATAAAAACGTGCCGTTCACGGACACACACCTCATTCACGATCTTCGGAAAGAGTCTGTGTAGTGAGGCCCCTATCCGAAAACCGTTTCACAGGATCATTGAAAGCTCGCACATACAGATGGGACTTTGGCTAGAGCATTTTTTTCCCCGCGTCTGTGGCGGAGTATTTCCCGTCCTTTTCCGCGATCAGCCCTGCATCGTGCAGTTCACGGAGGCTTGATCGTATTTTAAATAGAGGCTGCCCGATCTTCTTTCCGATTTCTTCAGGAGTAACATGGGACTCCGCCGCTTTGATCAACGCGCGCCCCGATTCCGAAATGCTTCCGTCAGGATTTACACAGGCCATTTGACCCTCCTTTTACAGCGTTTTCTTGCAAAAATACCAGTCCTTGCATTCAAAAGCCTTTTCCTTGACCCGCTCTTCAGCCATTTCCTGCGTGTTGGGCGGCGGTACGATCACCTTGTCGCCTGGGCGCCAGTTCGCTGGAGTGGCAACTCCATGCTTGTCCGTTGTCTGAAGGGCCTGAATGAGTCGGAGCATCTCGTCCATGTTTCTCCCAGTGGAGAGTGGATAGTAGATCATTGCCCTGATAATCTGCTTGTCATCGATCACGAACACGCACCGGGACGTTTCCGTCTTGCTCTCTCCCGGCATGACCATGCCGTACAGAGAGGCGACCTCCTTGTTCAGGTCCGCAATGATAGGAAAGGTGAGTCTCTGTCCGAGCTTTTCTTCCACGTTCCTCGCCCATGCAATGTGTGAGTACACGCTGTCGATGCTCAGACCCATGAGCTCGCAGTTCATCTCCTTCAGCTTGGAGTGAATCTGCGCAAAGCCGATAAACTCCGTGGTGCATACCGGGGTAAAATCGGCAGGGTGAGAAAAGAGGATGAGCCACGATCCTTTGAAATCCTCGAGCTTGATCTTTCCGAAGGTAGTCACTGCCTCGAACTGAGGGGCGGGCTCTCCAAGCCTGGGCAACCGTACCGTTTGATTCTGCTGTACTTCTTCCACCTGTTCCATTTCTTGCCTCCTGTGTTTGAAATTTATTTCCTACAATATTAAATAATAGTCTGCACAACTCGTATTATTTAATAAAGGGACTTTTATTTCCCTTCGTACTGTTTCTGGGCGCATTTGTTACACAACCCGTAGAACTCTATTCTGTGCCGTTTCGCCCTGAACTGCGTTTTTTTGTTCACCATTTCGTTCAAAGAAGCATCGATCGGAAGATCGAGATCGATGATCGCCCCGCACTTTTCGCAGATAAAATGATAGTGCGGGTCCACATTCGCGTCGAATCTGTCAAAGGTGCTCCCGAAATCAATTTTCCGCACAAGCCGTTGTTCGATGAGGATGTTCAGGTTTCTGTATATCGTTCCCATGCTCAGGTCGGGGATTTCCTCTTTCAACCTCTCATAGATCCACGCGGCTGTGGGGTGGATACTCGAGGTATGTAATATGTCGAGGATTTTTTCCCGCTGCCTGCTTCGTTTGTATTTTTTTTCTCTGGCTTCTTTCTTCAATGCACTATGTCTGATAAAACTAAGAATGATTATTAATTTAATCATGTTGTTGTCAAAGTCAATGGCAAATTCGAACTTCCTTGAGTTGCTCTGTTATGCACTGCGCATTATTTTTATGATGAGTCTAGAGAAGAGAAGCAATTCATGAAAAGTCTCAAAGGAAAGATTATATACCTGACAGGCGCAACAAAGGGCATCGGACATGCAACGGGGAAACAGAAAGCATGAAAAATCTTTTCCCATGTTCTATACTATAAGGAGAAAATACGCAGTGAGAGGACGACTATGGAACCGTATTTCAAACAGCTTCCGGAGACCATACAAAACCACGTAAAGGAGGTTGCCAAATCGGTAAAAATACACGGTGATGAGGACCCAATTGAGCTTGTTTCCAGGGTCTGGCTCGAAAAACGCAGGATGTTCGAAGAGCAGACGAAAAATCTCAGGATGGAAGAAACGGACATTCTTGCTTCCGACGATCCAAGGGGCGCGCTCGTACTCACCTATTCAGGTTCACTCCTCAGCCTCACGACCTCTTCAGGAAACGTGCGCATGGTGGAATATGCGAGCATCGGCCTCAGAAAGGACGTTCCTGAAATCGCACAAAAGGAAAATGCGGTCCTGTCAGGAGACGTTCGCGTTGACACCGTCGTAGAGTTTCAGGACGGACCGATAAAGAAAAGTTCTCCCGCCCTGAAGATCGCGGTGTGCGGGAAAAATGTGGGCGAAGATGAGCAGAACAAGAGGATCCGCGAGGCAACGATATTTCTCACCAACGGATTCGTGAAAATAAACAGGACGATTATCAGTCCGGCTGAGTCTGGACCGGACCAGTTCACAATGAAAACCATGACCGCCTACATCGCGTCAAAGAATGGATTGTCCCAGAAATTCACACGGCAGGTCCTTGAGGATTACATAAATGTGATGGAAACGGGCGTTTTGCTCGGAGCGAGCGTACCTTTCGGGAGAATCGGAAAGCTCTATTTGAAAAAACGTCCTGCGCAGAAAGCCCGCGTCGGAAGAAACCCTTCTACCGGCGAGGAGATCACCATCAAGGCGAAACCCGAAACCTATATACCACGTATCTCTTTCAGCAAACACCTGAAAGAAAGAGCGTCAGGCCTCAGGGTCTGACGGATTTTGTATTTTCGGTCACCGCGAGGACCGTGCACGTGAGTTACGGCGCGGTGGTTTCTTTTTTCTCTCTTCCCTCTTTTTTTCTTCCTTTTTCACACCTTCATCGAATACCACTGTGGAATCGCCGATCTTTATCAGGTCACCCGGACGGAGCACCTTGGTCTTCACTGGTTTGTTGTTGACCAGAATGGGGGTTTTCGCGCCAGAAATCGTATAGACACCGTCTTTTTCGGCGATCTTTGCATCTGAAACCGTGAGTTTCGAGTCCCCGGAAATCGTGATATCAGAGGATTCAGTTCCTCCGATGGTGAGCTCGGATCTCCCTCTGGTGACCGGAAGTGAGTGCACGATTGTCTTTTTCCCTGAATGTCCGAATACCGTGAGACTCGGATCCGTCTTTTTCCTTTCGAACCTTATGAGCGAGAGAACCCACACGAGCCCGACTGACAGAGGGATGAAAATAAATGGCCAAAAATTGATTCTCTCGTGTCCGAATCCGAATATGGTTCCCGAAAAGTAGTACCGTTCCGCACTCAGTGCGTTGTCTCCCTCCCTGTACACGACTTCCACAGCCTTCTTTTCAACCGGTTCCATCCCCGCCCTGAACGAGACGAGGTATTCATTGAGAACCTGTTCCCGTATGAGTTCGTAGAGAGTTTTTAATTTTTTCGGATCGTATACGGAAAAGGAAGCTCCCCCGGTTTCCTCTGCGATCCTGCGAAGGTTTTTTCTATCAGCCTTTGCGCTCAGCCCTATGGTAAATATGGAAACACCTTCCGCCTGTGCAAACTCAATCGCACCCTCCATCCCATGGCGTTCGGGAAAATTGGGGTTATCGTCAAGAGGAAAGTCCTGCCCGTCGGAAAGGAGCACGATGATTTTTCTTCCTCCTGCTGTGCGAAGATAGTCTACGGACTCATGGAGAGTCTCATAGAGTTCCGTGTACGCCTCCTCCTCGGAAGGTTTGCCGATCGAATCGAGTCCCCAGACTACTTCCACCTTCTCGTCCGTTAGTTTTGTCTGAATATCTGGCTTGACATTGAACGAGATCAGCCCCACCTTGTCCATGGGGTTCTTCATCTGATTCATCAGTGAGACAACTGCATCTTTTGCGTAGGTGATCCTCCATATGCTGCTGTCGGAAGAATTCTTTTTTTCCCCGGTTCCGTCCCAGTACATGCTTCCCGAATTATCGAGAACGAGAAGCAAGTTAATTCCCTGATTTATGTTAACACCTCGCCTGAACATGTCGATTTCACGCTCTTTTCCCATCTCATAGACGGAAAATTGATCTTCCGTGAGGTTTTTAACCGGCTTTCCGTTTTCATCGGTCACGCTGAGATAGAGATGCACCTGCTGGTTTATCAACAGAGAAGAATTGTCGATCTGTGATATGCGGAGCGCGTCACACTGTGCTCGGGGGACACAGAGAAAGATGACTGTGATAAAAAAAAGAAAAGAAAAAACCGCGGTATTTCTCACCTTCGGCACCCCCGTATAAAATATTCTGGCTATTTCTTACTGAACAAAAACTGCGCGTCACCGACCCGAATGACATCCCCGTCTTTTAAAACCTTTTTTCCAATCCTTTCGTCGTTCACATACGTCCCGATTTTTGCTCCTGCATCGGTCAGAACAAATCCTTTTTTCTCCTTTTTAATCATCGTGTGCACATCGGATACTTTCGTATATCCTTCCAGCCCGATTTCCGTTTTCGGAGATTTTCCGATGTTCGTCATTTTCTGTGTGAGGAGAAACTCCTTCTCTTTGTACTTCCCGTTCAGCAGCATGAGCGACGCCCGGGCGAGTTTGTTTTCGATGAATCCGTAAAAAATTCCAATGAGAAGACCCAAAAGAACAAACCCCACCAGCCGCACATATTCGTTTTCCGGTTCAATGATCTTCAGATACTCGACTGCAAGCCCTCCGAGCAAGCCCCCGATAAACCCTCCGAGGACGCCGTTTCGTATTTTATTTCCCGACCGGCTTCGAACTCCATGGGCCATTCCGATGCACATTCCAAAGGTTGCCCAGCCGATCGCTTTCGAAACCGGGAACCCGATCCTTTGAAATGCGTACGACGAATGGAACAATGTCGTCCCGAGACTGAGCAGTGCCGCCTGCCCTGCAACAAAGCCGACAACCCCGCCCACGACTCCCGTAATCACTCCACTCACCAGTCCAGCCTGTACCTTGAGTTTCGAGATGGCGAGTATACCCTCGCTTGTTCCGAAGCAGCCACCCATGAAAAGCCCCACCGTTACGCCGAGAACGATGTTGAAAACGAGCAGGGATGGAAACCATGCCTGATAGAAAAGAACGAGCTCAGCACAGGGCCACGCAGCGAGACCTGAGAAAATTCCTACGAGTCCGAAAAACAGTATTCGTGTTATCAACGACATGATTCTTCCTCTCGCTACTTGTTGAGCTGTACAAGTATTATTCTTTTTTCGTCGGATTCGTACACCACCTTGATCTCTGTGGCGCTTCCCGAATCTATGTGAAACTGATAGTTTTCCGAGTGTTTCCTATCCTTCATGACAGTGAGAAGGTAGTTTCCCTCTGGCAGTGAGAATCGTTTTTTTCCTGCTACCGTCTTTCCGAGCTCCACAAATTGCTTTTCTCTGTCACCAAGATAATGCTCCTCCCTGCTGTCTATGAGCACGTCGAGCCCCGCATAATCGCTCTCAACCACAAGCTCTCCTGGAATTTTCGTGAGCCCCGCTTCGATTCGTGCAAAATCAAGATCGCTTTCAACGAAAAAATTCACGGTTTCAGGATAATATGATGGGGCTTCGAATTTGAATGCGTAGAGCTTCCCGGAAGTCAGTTTACTGAGAAGATATGACTGCAGTCGCTTGCTGCGGATATACGTCTTCCAGTCTATCCACCGGTTTTCGTCCTCGAGGTAAAATGAAATATCTGTAATCCGGTACAGTGATTTCCCTGTTGCGCTGTCGTACACTCTGGGCACGATTGCGACAGGCTTCGGTGCAGTATTCCGCAGATCAAACTGCAGCACCTTCCCCTCATATGTGAGCACGTTCTGCTGCTGAATGACACGTGGATTAAGATAGAATGTCTTGTAGTATTTCAAATTTTCCAGGTAGAGTTCGAGATTATACATTCCTGCTGGGAGATAAAGCGGATAAGTCGTGAGAACGGTCTGTTTCTCACTGTTCGATTCATCCTCATGTTTGAACGCGCCCACAATCTTGTCCTCGAGTCTGGTTCCCGCGGGAATGAGCCGGATGTCGTGCTGAACCTTCTGCTTTTCCTCGAAAGAATACGCAGGAGTAAGCCTGCTGAACGCGTAGATCATCTCAGCATCCTTGTAATACCCTTCCGGCACCACAGCCTGTATTTCGATGCTCCCGTATTCTTTTTTCTTGAAATACTCATGATAATATCCCTTGGAATAGAGGTAGCCGCCTGCGAGCGCCAGAAACACGAGGCAGATCCCTGCTGTCATAAAGCCGAGAGCAAATCCTCTTTTTTTTCTCCTGATACGAAACGCAGAGGGAAAGGCGATCTCTTCACCCGCGAGATAATTTTTTATGTTTCTATTGATTGCTTTCTGATTTCCGTACTTTCGGGTGTACCGGTAGAGTACGTTGATCACGTTCTGAAGGTCTTTATAACGTTTCGATACTTTGTGCTGCATCGACTTTTTGATGACCCTGTGAACAGTTTTCGGAACGGAAGGATTCAACACACGCGGCCTTGTGTAAGAGCCCTTGTTGATCTTGCTGATCGCTTCAGGGGTAAAACTGCTTGGGAACGGTTTTTCACCCGCTACCATCTCGTAGAGCACGACACCCATGGAATAGATATCTGCCCGTTTGTCAACGTTCTTCGTGTCGGCGATCTGTTCAGGAGACATATATGCCGGAGTTCCCAGCGTCATCCCCGCCTTTGTGAGGCCGTCCTCGTCCATTTCCTTGGAGGTCGCGATACCGAAATCGGCAAGCTTGACCTCACCCTCCCGGGAGATGAGTATATTCGCGGGCTTTATGTCTCTGTGTATGACCCCAAGATCGTGGGCATATTTGAGTCCGCTGCACATTTGCATAAATATCAGTACAGCCGCCTCATTCGAGAGGACCCCTCTCTCCTCTATGAGTTTGTCGAGGCTCGTGCCATCAACGTACTCCATGGCAATGAAGTAGGAAGAGCCCTCTTTGAAATGGTCATACACCTGTACGATGTGCTCATTTCTAAAATCTATCATGAGAGAGGCTTCTCTCTTAAACCGCCTGACAAATCCGGAGCCGCCTCGCAGCATCAGCTGTTTCAGTATGACGAAACGCTTGAGAGTGGGGTGCTTCGCCTTGTACACCGCCCCCATTCCACCCTTCGCAATCAGTTCGATGACTTCGTATTTGCCAACCTGTTTCAAAGGTCTCGACATCCTCTTCCTTCTCTCCCTTTCTCCTCAAATAGTGTACTTACTTTTTTCTCAATTTCAAAGATATCTTCGTCAAGATGAATGGGACTGTCGTTTCTGATCACGGCGATGAGAAACCGGTTCGGGTTGTGAAACTGTACATACCGTCCTTCGGCCCGCAGATTATACATACCTGCAACAGGTCTGTGCCCTCCGAAATAGTAACATTCCTCAAGGTTTTCGATCTTTAGATAATACTCGAGCATCCTTTGAACACTCTCTTCCTCCGCCTCATCGTTCGCCGTCCATGTAAGCCCGTATACGACTTCCGGCCGGTCCCTGTACTCGATGAGGTCCTCAAAATCGAAAAAGGTCGCGGGTTCGGCATGAGAGACCAGAAAGTTCTTCCCGATGGCCAGGAGGGGAAGATTCTTTTCGAATTGAGAATAGGACCGGATAAAATCCTCTCCGTAGAACTTTTCCATGAAGGCACCCACCATCGCACCCTCATGGGAATATTTTCGGAAGGAGTAGTTCCCGTTGCCATACTCATTGGTAATGTTTTCATGGTTTCCCTTGAGGAAGTGAAAGGTCGAAGGAAAGGCTGTTTTCACCTCCTTTACCATCTCCATTACCCCAAGGCTCTCGCGTATCTCCTCGTCCATGCATTCGTGCTTCCTGAACTTGTTCGAATACTCCTCGAATGCCAGGGACCACCTGCGGGCAGCTCGTCCCTCGGCGTGAAAGCCGTCTCCGACGCACACGATCTGAATGGATTCCGATGCAAGCTTCTGAAGATTGGACACACCGTGCTCATCCCTGCAGAGAAGGATCTCCAGGAAGAAATCGACGCGTGCATGCAGGTCAGGGACGAGGATTGTTGGAATGTCCTGCCTGAGAAAGACGATTCCTCCGGGAAGACCGTCCGTACCGTACGGCCGTATTCCGGCATCTTCATAGATCAGTACGGTGTTCACCTTTTCAATGAGTTTTGCATATTCGTGCGGTTCAGGAAGACGCTTTCTTTTGTAAATATCGATCAGGCGTTCTTCGAGCCATCCGGTTCTGACCTGTTCGTTTACGCTTTCACCGCTCATTTCTTTTTCCAATGATTTCTTCCTCTCCAGGCTGTGAACGCATTCGGCGTGTATTATACACGAGAGGGGAGCAGATCATGCAGTCAATTGTGAAAAACGACAGTGCTATTCGGCAATAATCGTTTTATTCACTTCAACGAATTCTTCCTGGATAATCTGCGTTACCTCTGTAATTTTTTCTTCCTGTTCCTCGGGGGAGGGATTTCCTGTGAGAACAGCAATTTTAAAAATCTGTGACGTACTCT
Organism: uncultured Spirochaetota bacterium; assembly: GCA_964583615.1. Lineage (GTDB taxonomy): Bacteria > Spirochaetota > B62-G9 > B62-G9 > DRHN01 > CAZOWM01. The sequence continues at coordinate 63,132 of CAZOWM010000015.1, forward strand.
TTACCGGTCCGTTTTCGAATTCTATCGGTTCATCCACACTCACGTCCCGGGCAAGAGCAGAACCTTCCCTTTCAGCCATGTCTGGAACGTCCCCGCGAATGCCGATGCTCGCGTACTGAACCTTTCTGGAATTGTCCACGAGTGGACCAATGTTTACGAGGGAACCGGAATACGTGAGCGCGAGCGCCCCTCTTTCATCATCTTTGCCGAGAAGGTCAACTTCTTCCATATTCATCTTCTCTATCTGATCCTCGAATACCTTCTTCTTTTCCAGCCAGCCTGCAGCCACTTTTTCTACAGAATCCTCACCCTCAGGGAGGCCTGACTGCCTTGTAATTTCTCTGATATGACCGTGCAGTTCCTGAGGAATTTGATCCAGAAATTCTCCCATTGCATTACTCCTTTTCATTTCTTGTATTCATTAATTATAACTGAAAAATACCACGTTCTCCAATGATTTCAATATATTGTGGCCCGGGAGAGCACAATCAAGGCAGCCGGTATATGAAACAACGTTGAAAATGAAAAAATTTCGTTCGATAATTTAAGGATAGGGACGACTGCTGAAAACAAGTGAGCGATGAATGGAGAACACAGACGGAAATCAGGAACTGGCTCATCTCCGAGAGATACTCGAAGAGTCTAGAGAGAAGGAAAAAAAACTCACCCGTGTTGCACAGTTCCTCAGAGATTCGGAGCTGCGGTTTCGCCGGCTCCTGGAGAAAATGAGTGACGGATACTTTGTGTGCAACCCAGACGGCAGGATCCTCGATATCAACCCTGCAGGGATGAAGCTTCTCGGCTATATTTCGAAAGAAGAGTTCCTCTCCACGAACAACATGCACGATCTCTACCAGAACCCGACAAATCTCAAACAATACCATCAATTGATGGTTACCCAGGGATATGTGAAAGACTTCGAGCTCATATTGAAAAAAAAAGACGGTAATATCATCCTTGCCTTTGTGACCGCGATCGGAGTCAAGGACAAATACGGGAACACCGTCGAATATCGGGGAATTATCAGCGACGACACAGAAAGGGTGAAAAGCGAGATGAAGATCAAGCAGATGGAAGTGGAGCTGATGGTCGCACACCAGGAAGTGGAACTATTAAAGAGTGCAGTCGGCGTCCATATGAGAAGCAAATCTGCTACAGACACACAGGGGCTCGGAAATGAACTCTCGCATCCCGTCGGTGAGGTAACAAATAACTTCAATATCCTGAAAAACTACTTCCAGGAAATCCACGAGTATGTACGGTCACTCGAGTGGCTGGTCAACCATATTGAGGACTATGATGAGACGATCTTTCTTGTGAATGAGATCCAGAGGGTGCAGAAGCTGAAGAAGAACAAGAATGTCGACTACCTCATTGAGGATGCTGAAAACCTTCTCAACGTCTCCTCAAAAGATTTTTTCCGTATATCCTCGATTGTCAGCCGCCTGAAACATCCATAAACTGTCCTGTTTCATATCAAGAACGCGCGTTCAAAAGGTGGAAACGAACTGAATGGCGAGCTCGATCATTTCCGCACCGCGTTGCGTGCCAGTGAGATCTGACCGTTCGAATATACCGACCGTGCGCAGATCATCGAGAAATTCATCGTATGAATATGGAGGTATTGCGGCGGTGATGGACTGAGGGAGCCCACCTATGCTTTTGGAGGATGACACGACTTTTCCTTCCGATTTAACCACGAGCTCCCGTATTTTTTCATATGTATTAAAAAGCATGAATGCCTTTTCTTTTTCCATATATTCATCCGTTTTCACGGATGGCGCGGCTTGCACTTCTTTCTCCACCGATTCCTCATCGGCGGGAAAAGCGTTTTCCCTCCGGTGAATCTCAAAAAGGTTTACCGTTTCTGGACGTATCAAAAGCACAAGCTCGATTACTTTTTTGTCTTCTTCAGGCCGTGAAAGCCTTGCCAAGGATTGTGCCTCCCGTGCGGCGGAGTCCGACGGTTTGTGAAGCTCATTCTCGACTATCTGCTTTTCTACCTTCTTTCGGTAAGGTTTATGTTTCGAATACTCCACATGTGCGCTTTCCGGGATCTGCACCGCCTCATCATAGAGGGGTGATATTTTTTTGAATTCTTCACCGGTAATTTCCGTTTTTCTGATGGAATCATCCCTGTCTACGGAAACATTCACGCGCTCATCTGCAACAGAACCGCTCTCGTTCTTCTGCCACCTGATTGCCGGCTGGGCCAGAACAAGAACAACCATGAGCGCTGCCGCGAGTCCAGCAGCAAGTTCAAACGGAAGCCTGAGCCTGCCTCTCGAAAAGAGTGTGCGAACGATACGCCCGGCCGTTCTCATCTGATCGATCCGTTTATAGACTTTTCCGGGAGGATCCGCCGAAGCCTCTATTTCTTGCAGCTCTCCGATCGTCGATTTTAGCGAACGCAAGGACTCGAGTTCCTCCGTGCACCCTACGCACATGTCAAGGTGCTCCTTCAGCCGCTTCTTCAACTCGCCTTTCATCAACCCATCAATATAGTCTGAGAGATAGCTTTTCACCTCAGAACACTTCATGCACACACATCCTCGTAATGTTCCGGATTTTCACCTTCAGAGGGATGAAAAAGACTTTGTCAATATTCTGTTCAGTCTTTTCACGAAGGTTGCCGGGTCTTTCAACTCTGCGCCTTCCATGAGCAGTGCCTGCTCGTACAAAAGCCTGCTCACATCCTCGATAAGCTCATTGTTGTTTGTTGTCTGGAGTTTTTTGATGATCTCGTGTGATGGGTTGATTTCAAGGATAGGCTTCACATCAGGAACCGTATTCTGCCCCATGGCTTTGAGCAGCTGCTGCATCTGCAGTGTCAGATCCTTCTCATCCGCAACGATACAGGAAGGGGAGTCACTCAACCGAACGCTTGTCCGAACATCCTTCACGTCGCTGCCGAGTACCTTTTTGATCTTTTTGATGAGAGGATCGAGTTTCTTTTCGCTTTCCCTGTCTTCTTCTGTTTTCAGGTCCTCAGCCGCGTCACTTCTGTTTACCGACTTCAGTTCAATATCCTTGTACTGACCGATCGCAGGCATCAAGATTTCGTCGATGCCATCATACATCAGAAGCACGTCGATATCTTTTTTCACATATGCCTCGATGAGAGGAGAGTTCCTGAGGTTCCGCTCGTTTTCTCCGGTTATGTAATAAATCACCTTCTGGTCAGGCTGCATTCTCTCCTTGTACTCGGTAAACGTAGTGTATCCTTCGCTTTTTGTCGATTTGAACTGCAGGAGCTCGAGAAGCACATCTCTGTTGCCGAAATCCTGGTACACGCCCTCCTTGAGCGGAAGCCGGAACTCCTCGTAAAAGTCATTGTATTTTCCCCTTTCTTTTTTCAAATCCTCCAGCTCTCCCAGAATTTTTTTCACTGACGCGCTTCTGATGCTCGCTAAAACCCTGTTCTGCTGGAGCATCTCCCTACTGATGTTGAGAGGCAGGTCTTCGGAATCAATGATCCCCCGAATGAATCGCAAATAATGCGGCATGAGTTCCTTGTCATCGTCCGTAATGAACACCCGCTTTATGTACAGTTTGATTCCCGGGCTGTAGTCAGACCAGAAGAGGTCTATGGGAGCCTTTTTCGGTATGTAAAACAGCGTGGTGTACTGCAACTTCCCCTCCGCCTTGGTATGAATATAGACAAGAGGGTCTTCGGTGTCATGGGAGATCGACTTGTAGAACTCATAATAATCCTCTTCCTTGAGCTCCGACTTCGGATGCTGCCACAGTGCAGAAGCTGCATTGGCCTGTTCTTCTTTGGGCTCTCTGACTTCCTTTCTGCTGCTCCCTTCACCCTCGTATCGAATATCTTCATAATGAAGAAATATTGGGAATGGAATGTGATTGGAGTACTTTTTTATGATACCTTCGAGCCGCCACTTGCTCGCAAATTCCTCACCTTGTTCATTCAGATAAAGTACCACTGTGGTGCCGATGGAGTCTCGGTCCGCGTCGACGATTTCATAATTGCCCTTTCCGTCACTCGACCACTTGTATGCCTGCTCTTCACCCACCCTTTTGCTGATCACATCCACTTTCTCCGCAACCATGAATGAAGAGTAAAACCCAACACCGAACTGGCCGATGAGATTCGAGTCTTTTCTTGCGTCTCCGGTGAGGGACTTGAGAAAGTCTTTCGTACCTGAACGTGCGATTGTTCCGAGATTTTCCTCGAGCTCCTTTTCGTTCATTCCTATTCCGCTGTCCGAAACGGTGATGAGCTTTTCCGAATTGCTCTCAGTGAGGGTAATAATCTTTTTCGACTCCGCCCCGATAAACACATCGATGCGCGGATCAAAATCTCTGCCCTTGTACTTGTTGTCCGTCAGCGTAAGATATTTCAGCTTGTCAAGCGCGTCCGATGCATTGGATATGAGTTCACGCAGAAAGATCTCCGGATGGGAATAAAGAGAATGGATGATGAGGTGGAGAAGCTGATTTACTTCTGTTTTAAACATGCGCTTTGCCATTCTACGAATCCTCCCTCGCTCTATACAATATCCGACTTATAAGAAAATACTCATATTCCTTTTCTTTGCGAAATGAAATTTGGTCTCTTGATTTATCAAACATCCGTGATATCATATGTAATAAAGTGCTGTTCTTCATAATTGGTGAAGTATGCGGTTCATTCTATCCGCAGAGAGGGCAGCAGGAGAAAAACACTTTTTCCCAAAGGATCAAGACCAATGCCTGGAGCTTGTGAATGCCCAACAGAAAAACCCTGATACTTATCAAACCTGACGGTCTGTCCAAGTCTTTGACGGGTAACGTGCTCACACGGTTCAGTGAAACACGGTTACAGATCATTGCCGCCAAAATTATGCGGGTCTCCAGGGAACTCGCGGAAAAACACTATGCGATGCACAAGGACAAACCCTTTTTCAACGATCTCATAGATTACATCATGGGAAAGAAGCACAAACGCCAGAAGGTAATGGCCCTGGTGTATTACGGAGAGAATGCAATCGAAAAAATCCGTACAGTCTGCGGAGACACAAATCCGGAACGTGCAGAGCCGGAGTCAATTCGCGGGCAGTACGGCCGGATTCTGACTACCGGTGTTTTTGAAAACGTTGTGCACGCCAGTGATTCTCCGGAAAGTGCAGAAAGTGAGATCAAGCTCTGGTTTGAACCGGATGAAATTATTTTCGATATTTACCCTTCTGAGGAGAAAGTCTTTAAGAATTATAAAAAACGCGTGTGGAAGGAATAACAGAAACGGACGACCGTCCCGCCGCCCGTTTCCCTCAGCACTTTTTTCTTTCAGCACCTTTCAGCAGCTTCACCATTTCCTTTTTTATTTCTCGATGTCCCGAAAGCTTCGTATTTACAGTTCTTTCAGATCATCGAGATTGGACTTTCTCTTTCCGGGAGTGACGTT
>CAZOWM010000016.1:0-67421 GCA_964583615.1 uncultured Spirochaetota bacterium
CTCAAAGGGGTGACCGGAACATTCTCCTATCCTGCCGGAATACAGGTGCCGAACAAGACGGTGGCATTGCTCGAGAGCAGGGGAGGGAAGTTCATTCTCATAAAGAACGCAGCCCCCGAATATATGCCGCCGAAGGAGATCGCGAAGTAATTTCTATCCAGGCGGTACATTTTCAAGAAAACAAGATACGGGGACGGGACCGCTCGCTGTCCAGTCCCCGTATCTAAAAATTGCTCTACAGGAGACGGAGTCGTTGTATGGATGACGGAGTTTTTCTCAGAGTGGAGAATATGAGCAAGGTTTTCGGTGGTCTCTGGGCGGTACGGGATTACAGTCTCGAACTTCCCAAAGGGAAGATCTACGGGCTTATCGGACCGAACGGCGCGGGAAAAACCACGATATTCAATCTGATCACGGGTGTGCTGAAGGTCAATACAGGGAATATTTTCTTTCGGGGAACAAACATCACCGACTGGAGAGTGGATCAGAGGGCCAGGATAGGAATCACGCGAAACTTTCAGAATCTGCGTCTCTTCAAGAGTCTCACCGTCATGGAGAATGTAAAGATAGCCAGGCATATGCACCTTGCCTACAGACTCCACCATGCGATTCTGAACTTTCCCCGTTTTTTCAAAGAGGAGAGGGAACTGGAGGAGTTCTGCGAAGAGATACTCCGGCTGTTCGATCTTGTCGGTGAAAAGGATGACGTCGCAGGCGAGCTTCCATATGGTCATCAGCGGAAGCTCGACATCGTGAGGGCAATCGTCACGGGGGCGGAGCTTATACTGCTGGACGAACCAACCGCTGGCATGAACTCCTACGAAGCAGGCCAGCTTTCAGATCTTCTGAAGGAAGTGTGGGAGCGGTATTCGCTCACTATCATCATCGTCGAGCACCGAATGCCCTTTATTCTCGGTCTGGCAGGGCACATCCAGGTGCTTGATCACGGTGTGACAATCGCAGAGGGAACTCCGCAGGAAGTGAAGAGAGACCCCAAAGTAATTGAAGCATACCTTGGGAAGGGAGAAGACGGTGCTTAATGTTCGCGATATATCCGTGTATTACGGCGTCATTCCCGCTGTGAGGGATCTCTCCCTCTCGGTCGAAAGGGGACAGCTTGCCACAATAGTGGGTGCGAACGGCGCGGGAAAGACAACAACTCTCAAGGCAATAATGGGCACGCTCCTTCCGAAGAGGGGAAAAATAGAGTACAAAGGTGCGGATGTGACCGAGTTTCCTGCCGACAGAAGGGCCGGAATGGGAATTGCGCTTATCCCGGAGGGGAGGCAGATCTTCGCGAGACTCACGGTCAAGGAAAACCTTCTCCTCGGGGCCTACCACCGCAGGGACAAGGATGGGGTGAAAAAGGATCAGGCCTGGATCTATGATCTGTTTCCCGTGCTGCAGGAGCGTGAGACACAGCTCGCAGGCACTCTCAGCGGAGGAGAGCAGCAGATGCTTGCCCTGGGAAGGGGCCTCATGAGCCACCCCGAACTGCTGCTGCTCGATGAACCATCGCTCGGGCTCGCACCCATCATCGTGAGCGATATTTACAAAGTTATCAATGAGATTAACAAGTCCGGCATTACAATTCTCCTCGTGGAACAGAACATCAACATGGCCATGAAAGTCGCCGACTATGCGTATATCATGGAAACGGGCATGCTGCGTTCATGTGGGTCACCTGAAGAGGTCATGAACCGGGAGAGTATAATGAAGGCATATCTGGGGGAATGAATCGTGTTGACTCCTGAGTACCTCACACAGCAGATTTTCAACGGGATCGTGTTCGGGGCGATGTACGCCCTTCTTGCGCTTGGAATGACCGTGATATACGGCATACTCCGGCTCATTCACTTCGCACACGGAGCGCTCATCACCGTGGGCGCTTTCTGTTTTTACCTCTTTTTCATGGTATTCGGGCTTCCGTTTCCGGCGGCCATTGCGCTCATTATTGCGGTGGGAGCGCTCATGGGAGTGGTGCTCGACGTAGTCGCTTACAAGAAGGCTGTAGGAGGGCCCGAGGTTTCGATGCTCATCACTTCGCTCGGATTCTATATTTTCATCGAGAACCTGATGAAGCTGATTGTAACACCGCAGCCCTATGCATTTCATACGCCTGAGTATCTTGATAAGATCTACTCCATGCCGATGCTGACATTTCGCACCATAGATATATTCATCATCGTGATTTCTGTTGCCATCATGGTGTTCTTCCAGCTTTTCGTAAAGAAGACCAGGATGGGAACGGCAATGCGCGCGACCTCGGAGAGCGGAGAGGCGGCGCGCATGTTGGGGATAAATATCAACAGAATTATATCCATCTCCTTCATACTCGCCTCGGCTATTGCTGCAATCACCGGCTTCATGTTGGGCGCCAAGTACGGACAGATAGCATACAACATGGGTTTCATGGCAGGGGTGAAGGCGTTCGTGGCAATCGTGATCGGCGGCGTCGGCAGTATTCCGGGGGCCATGCTCGGAGGATTCATACTGGGGATACTGGAGATGTTCTCTGTTGCGTTTCTCCCCCCGGGCTACGCAGCGTACAGGGACGGGATCGTGTTCTTCATACTGATTATCATACTTATCGTGAAACCCTCGGGTATATTCGGACAGAGAGAGGTGGAATCGTAAATGCGTTTCTTCAACACTGTCTTCTCAAGGTTGGACAAAAGGATTCTGGCTGTTGTTCTTGTCGCGGCTCTGTTTGTGTGTCTCTGGATCGCGAACGTCATTCTGAGTAAATACATAATATTTATCATTTCACTGATCGGAGTATATATCGTTGCCTCCGAAAGTCTCAATCTTACAAACGGCTACACCGGTCTATTCTCCCTCGGCCACGCCGGCTTCATGGCGGTGGGTGCGTACACGTCGGCGCTTCTTACTTTCCCAGTGAAGTCAAGGGATATCTTCGTCATTGCGCGGCTTCCCGCCATATTGGGCGGTCCGGAAGCTCAGTGGCCTTTTTTCCCGGCTCTCATTATGGGAGGTATTTTCGCTGCAGTGCTCGCTGCTGTCGTCGGGCTGCCTGTATTGCGACTCAAAGGTCACTATCTCGCCGTTGCATCCCTCGGTCTTATGGTGCTTGTCACCGCACTTGCAATGAATCTCCGGGACCTCACGCGAGGATCAATCGGGATCAATTCGATTCCAACCTATACAAACATATGGTGGGCGTACATCGCAGTGCTGATTACCGTGTATGTTGTGTGGAGGGTCGTGCATTCGTCCATTGGAAGGGCTATGAAGGCCATACGTGAGGATGAAGTCGCAGCAAAGGTTCAGGGAATAAATCCGCTCAAGTACAAGCTTCTTTCGTTCACCATCGGGGCCTTCTTTGCGGGAATCGCGGGTGGATTGTATGCACACCTTTCCGGTGCCATAAGACCTTATGCCTTCTCATTCAACCTGACCTTTCAGATCGTCATCATGGTTGTTCTGGGGGGGCAGGGAACCATTGCCGGGCCTGTGGCCGGAGCAATCATCATCACCGTCCTTCGCTATGTGCTCAAGCCGCTGGAGGAAGCGCTTCAGATATACGGGCTCGTGGAACTCGTCTACGCATCACTTCTCATTGCCACGATGTTGCGAAAGCCGGAAGGTATCATGGGAGCGAGAAGGGTCGTACGGAAAATGGAAACATCTATCCCAACTGAGAAATGAAGGGTGAAACCTTCGAGATAAATCGGAGCATGCCATGAAGGTAGATACGGTTATCAAAAATTGCAGGATCGTCAGGCCTGACGCAACCATCCGGGCGGGTATCGCAATTCAACACGGTAAAATCGTCATGATTGCAGAAGATCGCCTCCTTCCTGAGGGAAAGAGGGTAATTGATGCAGGGGAAAAGTTCGTAATCCCTGGAATTATCGACCCTCATGTACATGTAGACTGGCCTGACTGGGATTTTGCGGAGGGAACGTATTCGACGACAAAAGCCGCTGCGGCAGGCGGTGTAACCACTATTATAAATCATCTGAGCGGCCCGGGGGATCTTGTCGAAACATTCTCTGAAAAGAAAAAGCTCCTCGATGATTTTTCATTGGTGGATACTGCTTTTCACATAGGCATTTTTTCTGAACGCCATGTCGAGGAGATACCAAAGGTCGCCCGCCTGGGGGTGTCCTCGTTCAAGTTTTTTCTCCCTTACCGGGGCAGCGAAGTCGTGCCTCCTCTCGTTGGGATCGACGACGGCATAGTGTACACGGGTTTCGAGCAAATCAGCAGGCTCGGCTTTCCGGCGAGGGCACTGGTGCATGCGGAGAACGTGGAAATTTTCTTCAAGCTGAAAAATAGGGTGATCAGGGAGGGAAGGGAACGCGAGATCGTGTGGGACGATGTTCGGCCGGAGGTATGTGAAATCGAAGGGATACAGCGTGTCATCTGTTTCTCTGAGACAACCGGGTGCCCGGTCTATATCGTGCATGTCAGCACAGATGAGGGTGCCGCGGAAATAATGAAGGCGAAACAGAGGGGTGTTGACATCAGAGGGGAGACGTGCCCGCAATACCTTACGCTCTCTGCACAGGATGTGGACCGTATACTTGGCAAGGTGAATCCCCCGATACGGAAAAATAGGGAGCACCAAAAGAGGCTTTGGGGCTGGATAAATCGAGGGGCACTCGACTGCATTGGGTCGGATCACGCTCCGTGCGCAAAAAAGCATAAAACCGATTTTTGGGATGCCTGGGTCGGTGTCGCAGGGATTCAGACACTCCTGCCGGTTATGCTGAGCCAAGGAGTACACGGCAATAAAATATCGATCAACAAGCTCGTTGAGATCACGAGTTACAATACCGCGAATATTTTCGGGCTGTATCCGAAAAAGGGTGCGATCGAGGTGGGAGGAGATGCGGACCTCGTGATAATAGACATGAACAGGAAGAATGTGGTGCGCACCGAAGACCTGCACCACATATCAGACATATCGCTTTTCGAGGGGAGAGAGCTCACAGGCTACCCTGTCCTCACCATGGTTCGCGGGTCAGTGGTAATGGAGGACGGTGAGATAACCGGAGAAAAAGGTTTCGGCAGGTTCATCTCCCGGACCATCCCCTAAAATGTCACATGGGATGTTTCTGAAAAGGAAGGTGCATGATCCCGGTTTCGTACAGATGTACGGTGTGCGGAAGAATCTATCCGCTCCAGGAAAAGATTTTCAGGTGCGGGTGCGGCGGGTTTTTCGAACTTCAGGGAGTTTCACTGTTCGATAAATCAAAACTGAAGCTCAGAATGCGGAGTATATGGCGATACAGAGAAGCCTTCGGCGTGCCCGACGATCTCGTGCAGATCAGTATGGAGGAGGGGTGTACACCGATAGTTGAGAGACGGTTTGACGGGTTTTCCCTGCGGCTGAAAATGGATTTCATGCAGCCGAGCGGTTCTTTCAAGGACAGGGGTGCGAGCGTGCTCGTGTCCTTTATATCATGGATGGGCATAAAGGAAATATGTGAGGACTCTTCCGGGAATGCAGGAGCTGCGGTTTCCGCATACGCTGCCGCGGCAGGCCTGAAATGCACCGTATTCGTCCCTTCGTATACCCCTGAGAGCAAAATCACCCAGATACGGATGTACGGCGCAGAGGTGGTGAGAGTTCCAGGAAAACGTCAGGATGCGAATGATGCGGCAATCAGTAAGTCATCCTCCAGTTTTTATGCGAGTCATCTCTGGCATCCATTCTTTGTAATGGGCTTGAAATCGGCGGCATTTGAGATATGGGAAGACCTGGGAGAAATGCTTCCGCCTGTTGTCATTGTTCCTGTGGGAAGCGGCGGTTTTCTCGAAGGGCTGTACCTCGGGTTCGACTCTCTTGTTCGTTCTGGATACGCAAAAAAACTGCCAAAGATTATCGGAGTTCAGGCTTCAGCGTGCGCCCCGGTCCACACCGCCTTCGTCAATAGCCAGAACGAGTGTGCGGAAATTCACACAGGTGTAACTGTTGCAGAGGGGATTGCGGTATCCAGGCCGCCACGCGCGCGGGCTGTTCTTTCTGCGCTCCGAAAGAGCGGGGGTTATACCGTTGCTGTAGAGGATGGTGAGATTCTTGATGCAGCGCGCAGCCTGAGCGGAGCAGGAGTATACGTGGAGCCGACCTCCGCGTCGACTCTCGCTGCATGGCGGAAAATCCGTTCAGAGGACAGGGAAAACGCGCTGCTTGTTCTGACTGGAAGCGGCCTGAAGGCAACAGATACATACGGAACATTCCTTCAGGGAGGTGATGCTCATCGCAGCAGGGTGTAACACAACAGACCTATAAGATGTGTATACGGTAATCCGGGGTGAGTTCATCGGCGAAGTTTTTGTGCATTATCGTTTTGACCATCTCCGGATTAGTGCTCCGGCCGAGTGCCCACATCAGTTTCGTAACGATTGCCTCGGTTGTCATGTCGAGTCCGGAAAAAATTCCTGCATCAAGTGACTTTTTTCCGACATCGTACATCCTGAGGTCTACACCGCCACGCATGCACTGGCTCGCAGCCACTATGATGGTTCCCTTCACGCTCAGGGATCGCACCTTGGGGAGGAGATTCCGTTTTAGCAAGGGCACCCCGCCTGCGCCGAAGCATTCAATGACCAGTGCCCTGTAGCCCATATTGCCGATCATTTCAAGGAGGGAAGGCTCGGTTCCCGGGGTGAGCTTCAGCACACACACGGACGTGTTCACATGCGTGTGAAGGGACGGGGGCTTTTCAGGCAGGGGAAGTCTGAAGCTGTAGTGGATGACGTCATCTCGTATGGTTGCGATGACGGGGTAGTTGATGCTTTCGAATGCATCGAACCGATCAGTGCTCGTTTTCGTTGCCCTGCACCCCCGAATTACCCTGGAGTTGAAAACAATGAACACTCCTGGCGCTCCGTCGCATGCGAAACACAGGGAATCTGTCAGATTTCTCACTGCATCGGTTCTTTTTTCTGTAGAAGGTATCTGTGCTCCGGTGAGCACAACGGGTTTGTTCAGATTCTGCAGCATGAACGTGAGCGCTGATGCCGTGTACGCCATTGTATGGGTCCCGTGTGAGATTACGACACCGTCGTGTTTGTCGAGCCCCTGAAAGCAGGCTTTGGCAATGCTCACCCAGTCCTCGGGCTGCATGTTGGAGCTGTCGATGCGCATGAGTTCTTTCACATGAATATTCCCGTACTTTTGTATATTGGGAACAATTTTCAGGAGGTCCGCTGCTCCCACGGCAGGCGCAGTTCCCCGTGGGGTACGTTTCGATGCAATCGTACCACCTGTTGTAAGAAAGAGAATTCTTTTGGGGGCCACAAAACGATCCTTCGGCTCGGGTGAGCGCTGCAGTACAGTATGCAGACCCGGAAAATGGCATGAATACATCACTTGTTGCTATTAGATATATTCGTCATAAATATACCACAATATAAGAGGAGAGAGGACATGGAAAAGGTTAGGCTTGAAGAACACAATCAGAAGAGCTTTACAGAAGCATCATTCGATAAGGCGATCCTGGCATTCGGTTCCTGTGAGTGTCACGGCGAGCACCTCCCGTACGGAACGGATACGTTTGTGGCTCACGCTCTCGCGCTCGAGGTCGCGGAGCGGCTCGGGAACACCTTCGTCGTGCCGCCGCTGTGGTACGGTATGAGTATGCATTACCGCCACAAGCCGATGTGCATCTCTCTTTCAAACAGCACACTCACGCTCGTGATCAGGGAGGTGCTTGAGTCTCTTTTGCACTGGGGAATAAAAAAGGTGCTCATAATCAACGGCCATGACGGAAACATACCCTGCATCGAAGCAGGAGCGAGGGACGTAAAGGTCGCAAATCCGGAAATAGGTATTGCAGTCCTCGATGCATGGTGGGTAACCGCGGGGGAGCTTCTTCCGAAAGACACATTCGAGGTCTGGAACGGTCTCGGACACGGGGGTGAAGGAGAGACCTCTATAGCGCTTGCGATTGTACCGCACCTCGTGAATTTAAAAAATGCGAAGGGAATGCTTCCGGATATGGACAACAACGTAAAGCTCATCTGGAATTTCCAGGAACTCACTGAGTACGGTGCGACTGGAGCGCCTGAAAAAGCAACTGAAGAAAAGGGCCGGAAGATGAAAGAGGCGCTCGTCGGATACCTTGTGGATTTCGTACAGAAGATGGATTCGCAGGGCTGGCGTTTTTCCACGAAGTAGCAGCACCGTTTTTCCGAAAGGAGAGAAGGTGTTTTTTTGATTTGTCTACAATAAACAATATTTTCTATCAGAAGGTTTACTATGAACGATCTTCAGCATATAGATTATGAGAAACTCGGACTGTGGTGCGGTCTCGAAATTCACTATCAGCTCGATACACAAAAAAAACTTTTTTGCAACTGTCCGGTTGGATTGAGAAACGATCCTCCGGACGCTGAGATCATCAGGCACATGCGGCCCACGCTTTCGGAACTCGGAGAGTACGACGGAACCGCGCTGATGGAATTCAAGACCCGGAAAGAAGTGCACTATCAGCTCTACTACGATTCGGTCTGCACATACGAAATGGACGATACTCCTCCCTTTCTCGTCAACAGAGAGGCGTTGGATATCGCACTCGAGATCGCGCTTGTTTTGAACTGTCAGATTGCAGACGAGGTGCATGTATCAAGAAAACAGTATCTGGACGGCAGTATACCGACCGGATTCCAGAGGACGATAGCGGTGGGTGTAAACGGATGGGTGCCGTTTCGGGGGAGAAAGGTCCGGATCGTGCAGCTCTGCCTCGAGGAGGATGCGTGCCGGGAGGTCTCAGACAGGGGACACGTAATCGTGTTCCGCACTGACCGGCTCTCCACTCCACTCGTGGAGGTGATTACCGCACCGGACATGCATACTCCCGAAGAAGCAGTGGAGGTGGACAGAGAAATCGGAAGAATCCTCCGGGCAACAGGCAGGGTACGGCGGGGGATCGGCACAGTGCGGCAGGACGTAAATGTGAGCATTCGCGGAGGGACTCGGGTAGAGATCAAGGGTGTTCCTCGAACCGGGATGATCAGAACCCTTGTTCACTACGAGGCGATACGCCAGAGATCGCTTCTCTCCCTCAAAAAACTCATCGACACCAAGAAAATCGAGCTTCGCACCGAAACTGCCGACTGCACTGACATTTTTCAGGACTCGACTTCAGAGATTCTTCAGAACGCGGTTCGATACGGAGGGAAGGTTGAAGCGGTAAAGATATGCCGGTTTGAAAAGCTTTTACACTACCGTCTCACTCCAAATCGTAGTTTCATTGATGAGCTGAAGGCCAGGGTCAGAGTAATCGCCTGCATCGATGATGAGCCGATTTTCTTTTCCTCCGTGGATCCCTCTTTTCCAGGCCCGGCGGCCGGAGAGTGGTGCGCGGTGCTGAAACGGCTGAAGGCGGGTTCGGAGGATGCGGTGATCGTGGTTGGAGGATCTGCCCAGGATGTTTCTACCGCACTGTCTGAAATAAGTGCCAGGGTCTTAGAGGCTGGCTCCGGCGTGCAGGCAGAGACGAGGCAGGTTCTGAAGGGAGGCGAAACGGATTTCGAGCGTATCCTTCCGGGCCCGAACAGGATGTATCCGGATACAGATTCTGCTCCCATACCTGTTTCTGTTTCAGAGCTGCGTCAAATCGAAAAACGTCTTCCGACCACTCCGGATGACTGGAGAAAGAGGTATGAGAGTCTCCTCAAGCTTCAGACGATCAACCAGTTGATCGACATGGATCGAATCGAGGTTTTCGAAGAGGTGCTCGAACGATCAGGATGTAATCCCAGGATTTTGGCTTATACACTGACGTCGGTGCTCCCTGCGATGACGCGCGGGGGGCATGATATGAAAAAAAATTCGAATGATAACCTGGTACAGCTTTTCAGGCTGTACAAGAAGGGTGGGATCATCCGTGAGAAACTCAGCTGGGCACTGCTGAGGATTTCGAGCGGTATGAAAAGCGACGCTTCACTTTTGGAGGAGTTCGGCGGAAGCATGGATAAAGGCGATCTCCGAAAAATCGTAGAGGAGGCTGAAAAAATCGGCCTGAAAATGCAGGATGCCGAAAAAAGAAGAAATTTTCTGATTGGATATATAAAGAAGAAAACAGGCAACCGCGCAGGTGGGCGTGAGATTTTCGAGGTTTTATGTGCTTATGCCGCAGAACGCGTCCGGGGGGAGGAAACATGAACGAGGAGATGTATAAAGGGTATAGGGGAATTGCACGCGAGGCTCTCGAGAAGTTCGGTGTCAGGGTGTGGAGCGATGCTGAAATCAAGGATAGAAAGGGAGTCTTCAGAGGAGTGATTCTGCCCCGGTCAGAAATCGCAGACGACAAACACATCGTGTTGAAAATGCATAACGGATACAACATCGGCATTTCGGCGCGCACAATCCTGGACATGAAGGAGATTGGCTACAAAAAGGCACACTATAAGATCCCTGAGTCTGAATTTCCATATGATCCGAAAAAACCGAACGTTACACTCCTCGGAACAGGAGGAACCATTGCATCGCGGCTTGACTACAGAACTGGGGCGGTCATACCCGCCTTTTCCCCGGGTGAACTGTACGGTGCGGTCCCCGAGCTGGCGCAGATATGTAACCTCAAGACAGAGAAGCTCTTCGGCATCTTCAGTGAGAATATGGGCCCGGAGCAGTGGATAAAGACCGCTGAGGTCATAGGGAAAGAAATACAACAAGGTGTGGATGGGATCGTCATCGGACACGGAACGGACACGATGCATCACACCTCTGCAGTCCTCTCCTTCATGGTGCAGGAGTCGCCTGTTCCCATTGTACTGGTGGGTTCACAGCGATCCAGCGACAGGCCTTCTTCAGATGCGGCATTCAATCTGCAGTGTGCCTGTCACACTGCTGCTTATTCGGACATTGCTGAGACGATAATCTGCATGTTTGGTCCGACGAGTGATCAGTACAATCTTCTGCATCGCGGCACGGTCGTGCGAAAGATGCACTCCTCCTATCGCAGCACGTTTCGTACAATCGGTGACACCCCCATTGCAATGGTCTCTCCGGACAGGATAATCCCGTTGAAAAAAGACTATAAAAGGCGGAGACACGACCGGAACGTGCGTATTGATACAGCCTTTGAGGAAAAGGTATCTCTCGTGTATTATTATCCCAACATGAAACCCGACATCATCGACTCCCTTGTCGACAATGACTACAGGGGAATCGTGATTGCGGGCACCGGGCTGGGACATGTCAACAAGCCCCTGTACGAACCGCTGAGAAATGCGGTAAAGAAAGGGGTCGCCGTGTACATGACCGTTCAGACGCTTTGGGGATACGTGCACATGTACGTATACGATACCGGCCGTGACCTCATGGACATTGGTGTGGTGCCGGCAGGGAACATGCTTCCGGAAGTTGCATACATGAAACTCTGCTGGGTCCTGGGCCACACACGTGAGCAGCAGAAGGTGAAAGAAATGATGCTCACCCCGATTGCCGGTGAAATTACGGAGCGTGAACCTCCCAATGGCTATATAATCCTTCAGGGAGGAATCCCCGAAGTAGAGGAGTTCATCAGCGGGCACGTCCTGTAAGTGCCGCATAGGGCAGTCTGTGCTACGTCACGTCCAGGTTGATGAGGCCGAGCTCTGCGAGCTGATCGTCTGACACTGGGGAGGGCGCCTCTGAAAGCGGACAGAACGCCTTTCTGTTTTTCGGAAATGCGATGACGTCGCGTATCGAGGATGTGCCGAGAATCATTGACACGACCCTGTCCAGCCCCAGCGCAATTCCTCCGTGTGGCGGTGTGCCGTATTCGAGCGCCCTGATGAAGAAACCGAATCTCTCTTCGATCTCCTTGTTGGAAAAGCCGAGCAGCTGAAAAATCGTGTGCTGAAGCCTGCTGTCGCTTATGCGCATGCTTCCACCTCCGAGCTCTTCGCCGTTGATCACGATGTCGTAGGATCGTGAATGTAGGCCCAGAACCGCTTCTTCGTCTTCCGGATCGAAATCTGTCCGATCGGGAAGGGTGAACGGGTGGTGGTTCGGTGAAATGCCCTCGGAACTTGAATCAAACAATGGAAATTCCGTGATCCAGACGGGGCTGTACGCATCCTTCGGGATAAGGTGCAGGCGTCCGGCAACGTGCAGTCTGAGCTGTCCGAGCGCGCTGTTCACGGTTCTTTCCGATTCGTCGGCAATGAGCATGATTACGTCGCCGTGTTGAGCGCCGAACCGCTCGATGAGCTTTTTTCGCTCTTCAGAGCTGAAAAACTGCACGATATTCGATTCGAGATTTCCTTCTTTGACCCGCATCCAGGTCATACCCCCAGCACCGAAACCCAGAACGATTTCTTGCGCGTACTCGTTTTGCAGAACGTTCTTGCTCAACAGGTCTGAACAGCCCTTCACGTTGATTCCTTTTATCGCACCGCCACTGCTCAGAATATGATGAAAAATTTTGTAGCTCGTGTTCTTGAACAGATCGGTCGCATCGCGGATTCGAAAGTCGAATCGTAGATCTGGTCTGTCAGACCCGTAGTTGTTCACCGCATCTTCGTAGCTCATTCGTGGAAAGGGATGAGAAAGCGTTTTCCCTCCCACTTCGAAGATGCGAGCCATAAGTTCTTCGATTATTCCGTACATGAACTCTTCATCGATGAATGACGCCTCTATATCGAGCTGAGTAAATTCAGGCTGCCTGTTGGGTCTGAGATCCTCATCGCGGAAGCACTTTACGATCTGGAAGTAGCGTTCGAATCCGCTGATCATCAGAAGCTGCTTGAAAAGCTGGGGCGATTGCGGAAGCGCGTAATACCGATGCCGGTGAATACGGCTTGGTACGAGGTAGTCCCGTGCTCCCTCGGGCGTGCTTTTCGTGAGCATCGGGGTCTCCACTTCTACGAAACCGCGCTCATCCAAAAAATTCCGTATACAGCGGTATATGCGGTATCTCTTTAGCAGGTTTTCCTGCATCGAAGGCCTTCTGAGGTCGAGGTAGCGGTATTTGAGTCTTATTTCCTCTGAAACCGATTCAATCCCCTTGACACTGTCACCAAACACCATCGCTTTTTCAGATATGGAGAAAGGAATCCGCTTCGCAGTGCTCAGAATTTCCATATCGTGCGCGATGACCTCTATGTCTCCGGTGGAGATGTTTGGATTTTTCGTTTCGCCCTGCCTTTTAACCACCTTTCCTTCCACGGATATGCAGTACTCGTTTTTGAGCGTGCCTGCCCGTTTGTATGTTTCCGGAGTCGTGTACTCGTCATTTCTGAACACCACCTGAACGACACCGCTCCGGTCCCTCAGGTGGATAAAGAGCAGGTCTCCGTGATCTCTCAGGGCGTCGACCCACCCCTTCAAAAGGACGGTCTTTCCGATGTCCTGCGTGCCCAGAATTCCGCACTCTGTTCTGTTCTGATATAACATACGGTGTGCTTCTCCTCATGGTTTGAGAGAAAATGTAAGCCTTTTTCTCGGAAAAAGTCAAGGAAGGACGGCACACGTGTTTTCGTCAGCGCATCGTGAATGCGACCCGCTGCCAGGTACAGGGTCGTTGCTTCTCATTTCAGAATCCTGAGATTACCAGACAGTTCGAATGGAAGGTCCGTGTGCCCCATAATGGGGAGTGTAGTGGAAAATCCGACTGCTCCGACGAGCTGGTAGCTGGCGGATTCTCCCTGTTCAATGAGTGCGTATGCGGAGCGGCCCACTTCCAGCACCTTTATATCGATCGGCACGCGCAGGATGCCCCCTCCATTCGAGGGAATAGCGGCCGTTTCCATTTCAGATCCGGAGGCCCACATATGACCGTTTATTGAAAGCGCATATGCAAGGTCTTCCACAGACATGCCTATGGGATTCGGATTCGAAAGAAATATATTGAGCTCGAGGGTGGCGGTCGTGAGCCCCAGGCGAACGATACGAAGAGCATTGAAGGCGATTTTTGGAAACCTGAGCACAGGAAACTCGCCTTCTTTGCTTACCGGGACAGAGACATCTCCGAGGACCGGAACATTGAAAGAAAAAACGCAGCGCAGATCGTAGGAGGAGCGTTCCTCTTTGATGAGGCTTTGGAATGTTTCGAAGAGTCTTTTGTATTCCACATTCATGGGAAGTTGCACGATGCTGTCCCCTTGCGCAGCAATCTCGAGACCACGGGTCTGTTCGCCTGCAATAAAGGAACTGTTGTTTATCAAAAGTTCATAATTGAAACCGGATAGTTTCAGACCGACCTTATTGGGGTTTGAGATTTTCAGATCGAAGAGGAGGTCGAGCCCGGAAAATGTAAGTCTTGTCAGCCGTGTGGACTCCACCTCCACAGTTGGAGGCCGGATTTGCACGGATTTCATCAAATCCCTGACACTCGAACAGGAAGGTAAGGATACAGTCATGCCGGTAAGGATCAGCAGAACAACGTGTCTGAAAGGTTTCATCGTGTGGACCTCTTCTCTTTTGTAAAGAAACATCGTACCACATGAACAAAACTGGATCAATATCAATTTTTCCGGTGCGTTTCACAAGGGGAGCCGAGGGATTGGGAGGTGGCATTTTTCCGTTGACTCTACAGGGTGATAAATGTATTTTCTCGAAATAAATAGCATAATGGTATATATTATAAAGCTGAAGCATGAATAAATCGATGGAGGGCTACTGGTAATGAAGAAATTGAATATTATAACGACAATATTCGCAGTAATCATCAGCGCAATATTTCTCTTTTCCTCGTGCGCCACTCAGCAGGAGGTGGTTGTGGAGGAGGAACCGCAGGTTGTACAGGAGCCGGAACCTGAACCTAAGTCCGAAATAAAAAAGGTCGAAGTAGCTAAACCGGAAGTGAAAGAAGAGGTGGTTGTTGAAGAAAAAGAGTACATCGAGGAGACGGTGGAAGAACAAGAGGAAGAGGCACCGGATCTGATGATTGTGACGAAAGTGGAGGAGGAAATAGAAACCGCGCCAAAGGATAGTGACGGTGACGGAGTTGAGGACCGTACGGACCGGTGCCCTGGAACCCCCAAAGGAGTCGATGTTGATCGGTACGGGTGTCCGGAGATGATTACAGAGCTCGCATCCATCGAGTTTACTCTCGAATTTGCAATCGACAGCGCGATGATCAGGCCGGAATACAAGCAAAGAGGACGGGAAGCGATCCAGTACATGAAAGCGCATCCGGAGGCTCGCCTGGTTGATGTTCTCGTTGAAGGACATACGGACAGCACTGGAACCGATGCCTATAACTACAAACTCTCGATACGGCGGGCATACAACGTCAAGCAGTATCTCGTGAAAGAGCTGGGAATCGATCCTGATATGATACAAACAGCAGCATTCGGTGAGAAATATCCTGTTGCAAGCAATAAAAACGCTGCTGACCGTCAGAGAAACCGACGTGTGGACATCACGTTTTCTTTGAGAAACCTGAACTATTAGGGCGTGTAACAAACGGTTTTCGTTGTATCTCTTTGTTAAGGGCTTCAAGCTCTCACCGGTTCGGTTGCGATGACGGTGAAGGTATGAAATAAAAGGCGCTTACTCCCTCTGAGTCCTGTGGGACGCAGACGTGGAGGAGTGAACCCACTTCAAATCAATGATTTTCCTGAAATTACTCTCCAAGCTGGTAAAAATACTCAAATCGGGAGAAATGCCGTCCCAGATTGCAGGGGGATTCGTTTTGGGTATGGTGATCGGGCTCATTTCGCTGCGAAGCCTTTTGGCACCTTTCCTCATCCTCCTTGTGATAATACTCGATGTAAATATTTCGGCTGCAATTTTTGCTGCTCTTTTATTCAGAGCGGTTGCCTATTTCGCTGCTCCGCTTTTTCACATTTTCGGATATTGGGTGCTGGTGGAAATGAAGGCCCTACATGATGTGTGGGGCTCCCTGTACAGTATTCCGGTCGTTCCCTACACCCGATTTAACAACACGGTGGTTATGGGGAGCCTTGTCGTCTCTATTGTAATTCTTTACCCGGTATTCGCGGGAGTGAAGCTCCTGTTGCTGAATTACAGAAAACATTTCGTGCATAGAGTTCGTACGTGGAAGGTGATGAAAATTCTCGGCCGTTCAAAACTTGTGAAATGGTTTGCAGGAGTGTGAAATCTCGGGGGGTGGGAATGAGAAAAAAGGGTGTTATCGGGCTTTCGGTTATTTCGGCTCTCGTGATCGTGGTCAACATGGTGTTCTTGGACAAATGGGTGGAGAAGGGGATGGAGTCTCTTATCGCTCGTCTGGTCGGGGCGAGGGTTGAATTCGAAAAAGTCGACGTGTCCATTGCGGCGGCGCGAATCGGATGGGAGCGGCTGCAGGTTGCCGACCCTGATGATACCTGGAGTAATCTATTCGAAACAGGACCGTGCAGTTTTCAAATTGCACTGGAGCCGCTGTTTTCAAAAAAGTTCATCATAAAAACCGTGCTAGTTCATGAATTGAACTTCAACACCCCCCGTCAGACAGATGGAAGCCTGAAGAAAAAAAAGAGCGCGCGCCGCGGGAAACCGCCCGAGGTGCTTGTAAAGGTAATCGAGAACCTTGAAGAAGAGGTGCAGCTGATGCCGGTATTCCGCACTGAAGAGATAGCGCATGCGCTTGATATCGACTCGCTATTGGCGGAAGCCCGGTTAGAATCTCCCGGCCGCATTGCCTCTCTCCAATCCGAAGTTTCGGCTGTGTACAGTGCATGGGATGATCGCCTTGCCCAGCTCAGAAACGCAGGCCGGATCGAGGAAATACGCGAAAGCGTATCGTCTATCGACGTGGAGCGTGTCGACACGGTCGAAGAGATGCTGAACATGCTTGCAGTGCTGGATGAAAATTTCGCACAGCTGGAGAACGTCCAACAAGAGATCGAACAGACAAGGAGTTGATTTCTCAAGGATTCATCTCGTCTGCGGACAAACAGGGAATCAGTGGACACGTGGGTTCAGGAAGATGTGCAAAACATTCTCGAGCGGCTCAAGCTTCAATCGTTTCGGTCGGCTGACATAGGAAAACTATTACTGGGTGAAAAAATCGTTGAACGGATGAAAAAAGTACTCCGCATTCTCGGGATCGTTCATACAGTGCGGGAAAGGGGTGTAAAACGATTTCCTGAAAAGCAAAGAGCCGTTCGGCTCGCAGGGCAGGATATTCATTTTTCAGACAGGAGTCCCATTCCCGATTTCTGGATTCAAAGGGCAAAACTCACGGGAGTCACGAAAGGGGGGATAGATTTTTACGGTGCACTTCACGATCTCGCTTCCCATCCCGATATCATCGAAAAACCGCTGACCGTCGATGTGTTGGGAAAAGGGAAAAAGAATGCGCGCCTCGCATTTTCAGGGATCATGGATAGCGAAAACGGTGGCTCGAGAGGCTATTTTTCAGTGGCGATGGAAAACTTCCCGACCGGGCAGTTTGATTTTTCTGATTCCGCATTTTTTCCCTACAGGGGTGAGAACGGCACCGGAACCTTGAATGGAAATCTCGAGTACTCAGAGAAAAAGTTTCTTGCGGATGTCTCATATTCTGCGCGTAATATCACGCTTGTGCTCAAACCTGCAGAGAAGCTCAATGTAAATTTCAGTGAAGAGTTCCTGGAAACTTTTTCCGATGAGACAGAAACCTTTTCACTCGAAGCCCGTATTTCTTTCACGGGTGAGGGGTTTGATTTTTCGCTCAGGTCCAATCTGGATGACGCGGTCACGAAAGCTGTCCAGTCCCTCCTTGCTGAAGAATCACGGAACGCGCGGACCCGGATCGAAGAGAAGGTAAGGGAAGAAACGGCAGCTCCCATACAAAAGCTCGATTCGGTGATAAATGAGAACGAAGAGAAAGCGCATTCGGAAATAGAATCCCTGGAAAATCGTCTTGATTCACTGGAGCAAAGCATCGATATGAAGAGGGATGAATTGAAGGCAAAGCTTCTCAAGCAAGAAGGGAAAAAACAACGGATGGAGGAGGAGGTGTTCAGGCAGTTCGAGAAATATCTTAACAAAACCGAAAGAGAAGAGGGGAAGTGATCCAGTGGTGAAGAAGGTATTTCTTTTTGCAGTCTGCGGTGAGGTCGTGTGTTTTGTTCGTGCACTGCCGCATGGAGCCCAGAAGCGAAAGAACACACAATGAAAGGGGGAAAACGGCATGACTGCTATCGGAGAGGCGTTCATAGAACATACCAAATATCGCTTTCTTGGGCCCTCTGATCAAAGGAGAGAAAAAATGGCAAAGCGCGGGGCGTCGAAAGAAAAAAATACCAAAGGGACCAGAGAACAGCTCGCCCATGAGTTGATGAAGATGATTCAGGATATTGACGTGGATGGGTTGATCTACCTCGTCGAGCAGGCGAATGTGCTCCTTTATAACCAGCGGGTTGAACAGATAAACAAAAAAATCGCGGGGCTGAAGAAAAAAGGCCGTGAGGAAATCGATGGTGTGGGTATCGAAGAAACAAAAGACGGGAAAAACTTTTTCATTCTCATCAGAAACGAGCGTGTTTTTTTCACGCTGGAGGAAATGAGACAGATCGTTCGTATGTGTCACGCTGCCGATGACGAGGCGGATGCGTCGAAGCGGTTGTACAACTGGTTTTACAAAAACAGAAAGGACCTGCTCGTCGACTGCGCGGTTGAAACGAGCAGAGACCCTCATTTTGCAAACCTCTATCACAAGGTCATCACTACATATAAGCCCAAAGAAAAATGACGACAATTTATCCGATCTGTAGCCGAACGGACTGGATGAATCCGGCTGCAGATTCCGGTGTTCTGCGAAAACGATGAAAACGGAAAAGAAAAAAGGCGCGTACGCCGCGATTCTCATAGCTACCCTCCTGTGGGGTACAACCTATCCCACCATCAAGTTCGGACTCGTACACATGCACCTGCCCCCGATTTCGTTCCTGTTGATGAGGTTTCTCATCGCTTTTGTCACCCTCTGTCCCGTGCTGTTCGTGAAGAGCATCCGCAATGAGGTGCGCTGGAGTTTTAAAGAAGTGGATATCGTGCTCCTCGGGCTGTTTGCAGGTCTCAGCTACAGCCTGCATTTCATCGGACAGGTGAACACAACTGCAGGCGCTGCCACAATTTTTATCAATACGTACGTGCTGTTTACGCCCTTTTTCGGGAGTCTTCTCCTCGAAAAGGGGATAAACCGGATACAGATAATCGCGGCGGTGAGTGGATTTTTCGGTGTGGTGGTCATCGCGTTCGGGGATCTGCTATGGTTGAAAGCAGACGGAGTGACGCTTGCGGGGACCCTCTTTGTCTTCGGCTCCGGGCTCTTTACAGGGCTATATATAACCTACAGTGAAAAGGTGCACAGGTTGAGATATAGAGGAAAAACCCTGCATCCGATCACCATCTACTTTACATCGACTTTCTATTCTCTCGCTGTCATGTGTTTCGCAGGCCTTCTTAGAGGAGAACTGCCGCAGTTTTTGTCTCTACACTTGCCCGCGCTTTTGGCGGTCTGTTATCTTGCACTATTCTGCACCAACGGAGCGTTTGTACTCTACCTTATTGCAGTGAGAGATCTCGGATCCGTGAACAGTGCTGTTTTCATGCTCTTTCAGATCATTGTGAGTATGTGTATTTCGTTCATCGCGCTGAAAGAAACCCCAGATTTCTTCATGTACACCGGTACGGGTATTATCCTCTTTGCGATGGTTTTGACGGGATTCAACCGGTGGTGAGATAGAAGAATTGTACCGTCCTGAAGGCACTGAGAAAGAATAAATCTCGACTCTACTCTTTTTCCCTGTTTTTCTGCGGGCGAAGATACGCACCCCAGTAGCTCAGGCCGACAAAAAGCCCGCCCCCAATGATGTTTCCGATCGTCACGGGTATGAGGTTTCTCACTGCGAAGCTTCCCCAGGTAAGCGTCGCCGGATTGAAACCTTCAGGCACAGGTACGCCCGCCCACGTTTTGAGAAAGATGCCTACAGGAATGAAGTACATGTTTGCAACGCAGTGCTCGAAACCGATTGCCACGAAGGCCATTATCGGAAAGAAAATAGCAAAGATTTTTCCCACTGTCTGCCTGGCGGCAAGCGCCATCCATACTGCGAGGCACACGAGCCAGTTGCACCCGATACCGCGGACGAGAGCCTCGAAAAATCCGAGATTGACCTTTGCGAACGCGACCCTCACCGCAGTCTGGCCCAGTGCCCCCTCTCCGGTTTTCCACAGCCCTGACGAGTAGAAGATGAGCGCGAGAATAATTGAGCCGATGAAATTCGCGACGTAGACGAGCATCCACCGTTTTGCCATTGTGCCGAAACTGATTTCTCTGGCAAGGGTGCTCGTGACCATAAGGTTGTTCCCTGTGAACAGTTCCGCGCCGGCAATCACGACGAGCATGAGTCCCACGCTGAACACCGCCCCGCTCATGAATTTCGAAAAACCCGTTCCCAGACGGGCTGCCATGTCAAAGGTGACGGTGCTCGCGAGAAGTCCGCCAAAACCGATATAGGCTCCGGCGAGAATTCCCAGTACGAGAACCGAGAGCCACGGAGAGGTGGTTTTTGTCACACCCACTGTCCGTGCAACGGTCTGTGCGATCGTGGAAGGCGCCTTGTCTTCAATACTCGGTACGGGAAACTGGATATCCTTGAAGATCTTTTCAAACCTCCCTATCGCCTTCTTTTCCTGAATGATTTTTCTCTGTACCGCGGTTTTTACCGTCTGTGAAATTTCATCAGGAGTAAAGGGTTTTGGGACATAGTCCATTGCGCCGCGTTTCATCGCCTCGGCTGCGCGTCCAACGGTTGGGTAGCCGCTGATCATGACGATTGCCGAGTCAGGAGATCGACGGTCAACCTCCTCCACGACATCCATTCCGTCGAATCCCGGCATCTTCCAGTCACAGAGGACTACGTCAAAGGATGAGTCCTCGAGCAGGCGAAGGCCCTCGCCCGGGCTGTTGGTGGTGACCACGTCAAAGCCCTCTTCCGTGAATATTTTTCTACACGATTCCAGAACAACATTCTCATCATCGATCACAAGCATCCTTTGAGTCATTCAGTAAACCTCCTGCGAAAAATGATAAATACTGTCACCAGATCTCTGCACTGAGTTTTTGTATCAGCCACCTTTTTTGGCTGTCGGTGAGTTTTCCCACGTGCTCCTCGATCCACGCAATGTCACCGGTGAGGATCGCGAGTTTTTCCGGCGAAGTGAGACCGTATTCCTCGAGAGTGTCCGCACCGTTGTAATAGAGA
Organism: uncultured Spirochaetota bacterium; assembly: GCA_964583615.1. Taxonomy (GTDB): domain Bacteria; phylum Spirochaetota; class B62-G9; order B62-G9; family DRHN01; genus CAZOWM01. The sequence goes on from CAZOWM010000016.1 coordinate 21,124, forward strand.
CTTTCCGCAAAGCTGCTATCCACTGCGGCACGCTCCAGCACCTTGATAACTTCATCCTTGTGCACGAGCGTTTGCTCCTCCGGTTGCTTTGTCGCGGAGATGTCGAGTGCAGCCTTCACCGCTTCGACGAGTTCCTCAGGTGTAAAGGGTTTCTCGATATAGTCGGTGGCGCCCAATTTCATCGCCTGAACCGCAGACTGCACCGTCGCATACCCGGTAATAATTACCACGGTTGCGGAAGGTCTTGCCCGCTTTATGTCACGCAGGACACGCATGCCTCCGATTTCCGGCATTCTTATATCCGTAAGCACGAGATCGTACTCTTTCTGTATCGCAAGATCAAGCCCTTTTCTGCTGCTTATTGCAGTGTCCACCTCGAACTGTTCCTGAGTAAGGATTTTGTGCACGCTGTCAAGTACTATCTGTTCGTCGTCAATTACAAGAACCTTAATTTTTTCCATGTTTTTCGCTCCTTTTTAATACATTCTGAACTGCCGCGAGAAGTTCATCGGGTGTGAAAGGTTTGGGGATAAACTCGCGTGCTCCCCTCTTTTTCAATTCCTGAATCGTGTCGGAGGTGGGATATCCGCTCATGACCAGTATCGGAAGTTCCGGCCAATCGTCTAGCGGCCATTTCTCCCGTATCTTTTTCAGGATATATACCCCGTCTTTTTCAGGCATTTTCACATCCATGACCATGAGATCGAAATATTTTTTTTCCAGCTGTTCAATTGCATCTTGGGCATTTGAAACGAGCGTGACCTTCAGTTGTTCCGCTTCGAGCACCCGTTTGCAGCTGTCGAGGACGATTTTATCGTCATCAACGATAAGTACCTTCTTTTTTTTCACCACTTTCCTCCAAAGGCAGCCAGATGGTAAATGTACTCCCCTTGTTGACCTCGCTCTGTACGCGTATTGTGCCTCCGTGCCGTTCGATGATCCCGTAGGATACCGCAAGTCCAAGTCCTGTTCCCTCTCCTACATCCTTTGTTGTGAAAAATGGATCGAACAGTCGGGTGAGATTTTCTTTTGAAATGCCGCATCCGGTATCGGTGATCGAAATTTCAATGCCGTCCTGTTCGGTTTTTCCCTTTGAAATGCTGAAACCGGTTTTTACCTTGATGGAACCGCCTGGCTCGGTTGCGTCGATTGAATTGATGATCATGTTCAGAAGCACGCTCTGGAGCTGATTGCGGTCAACGGTACGCACGGGGAGCCCTTCCGTGGGAATGAACTCGAGCGAAAGCCCTTTCACAAGGGCCTGATTGTCGACAAGCGCTATGGCTGACCGCACGAGCTTATTGATATCGGTTGGCTCGGGCTCAAGTACGGTTTGCCGGGAAAAGTCGAGCAGTCCCTTGACGATGGCGCGGACCCGCTCCGTCTCTTTTGCGATGGTTTGGAGATCTGTTCGCACATCCTCTTCGAGATCCTTCCGCCTGAGGAGCATATGAGTAAATGTGAGTACTCCTGTGAGCGGGTTGTTGATCTCGTGTGCCACTCCCGCTGCGAGCCTTCCGATGCTCGCCTGCTTTTCAGACTGGAGAAGTTTGCTTTCGCTTTCTGCCTGCCGTCTCCTGTCGCGCTCCCGGATTGAGGAGAGCATTTCCGAAAACGTCTTCTGTAAAACGCCGATCTCATTTTTTGAAACAGGGCCGATATTCGGCCTGAGGTTTCCGCCTGAAACCTCCATGCTCGCCTGAATGAGCTGGCGAACAGGATGCATGATACGGTTTGCCATGAGAAATCCGAAGCCCACTGCGACGATCACTCCCGCCAGGGTGATGAGGATGAAAACAGACAGTAAATTCCGTTGCACGTCCGTGTATTTTTCCTCGAGCACACCGACGTAGAGAATTCCCACACGATCACCGTTGATGTCGATAATCGGCTCGTATGAGGTGATATACCAGTCACTCACCACGAACGCACGGTCGGTCCATACTTCGCCGTTGATGAGCACTTGATCACGCACCTGCTTAGAAACTCTCGTACCGATGGCTCGATTCCCCTCAGGGGTGAGCACATTCGTTGATATTCTGAGATCCTTGAAGAATATGGTTGCAGTCCCGATGCTTCTTCCCTTATAGGTCTCATGCTGGAATACGGTCTCCCGTACCGTGTCGACGATTTCCCTGCTCCTGTTCAGGAGAATACCCCCATAGAGAACACCGATGAGCTCGTGGTTTTCATAAAGAGGTATGCCTGCTGCGAGGGCCATTCCTGATGTTTCCTCTTCCTCTTCTCTCGGTGCGGCCATTGGAGTGTCCAGGAGCTTTATCCTCGCCTTATTGGCAAGTTCGGGATTTTCCTCGATAAGAAATTCCCGTTCGAGGATAACCGTTCCCTCAACAGAGGTTCCGTATTTGAACACATGCTCCGTAATGGGGTTTTTCTCACTGCTTTCCTCGGAAGGATTCACGTGCGGACCGATCCTGCAGAGTGTGTTTCCGTCAAGGGTCACAATACCTAAAAAATCGAGCCCCGTCTGCTGTGCTATACTCCTCAGCTTTGCGATCAGCGGTGGTCTATCCCTCTTCAAGAGGTGTGAGCGGAATTCACCGTCGAGCGTTGCAATATTCAGCGCTGTCTTTACGGAGCTTATTCGGGAGAGGTAAATTTCCCGTGCCGCGTTTAAATCGAGGCTTATACGCGTTGTCGCTTCGTTCAGAACCGACTTGAAGAGGAGCTGACTTCCGACGAAGAGTGAGACGATGCCCACGAAGAGAGAAACGCTCAGAAAGCTGATAATGAGCTTTGATCGTGTTGTATAGAGCACTGTGCGGTCCTTGAATTGCGGGAATACACAACCCTTAGTTTTTTATAACACTGTTTTATTTTGTTGTCAATCGATTGACATCTTTTTCACATGGACGCTACACAAAAAGGATAAAGAATACAATAGGATGTTATAATAGATGAGGCATGAAACCCGCAATATTAAATCATTGGTTTCAAGATAATGAGAGCTTGGCGTTATGAGTAATTGAAGGATGATTGAATTAATAAACGGGGTCATTTATCATTCAGCGCATTGATAAACTCTTTTTCCAGTATATTTATCGTTTTTTGCATACATTCGGATAGAGAATTTCCGAGACCGATTTGATGCGGTTGCACTCCCAAGATGTATATATCGGTATCAATGTGCATCTTTATATATTCGGTCAATTTGACCAGGGAAATGTCGTGGGTTGTGAGTCCGTGATCGATAAGATCTATTGGCTTCATTATACTATACTCACCGGGTTCCCCATTGAAATGTATGGCATCGATAATGATAAGTGTATCTGGGTTTATTTGAATGATTTTTCCCAAATAGTTTTCCGGTGTATTTTCTCCGTTGATGCACACCGCATTCACATTGTTTTTTATCTTCTCGATGAGGAATGGACCAATTCCGTCATCTCCACGTAAGGTATTTCCAATTCCAAAGAGTGCGATCTTGCCTTTAATAATTCGATTCAGACTATAGTTTCTATTTTTTTTCATTGTTCGATGTTATGACGATTGATTGAATTTTCAGACTGCAATTTATTGAGTAGTGAGTGTGGTTTCGCGTCTATGACGAGCGCAAAGCATTTTAGTTCTGTCGGATCGCCCATAATCCTTTGAAGCCGCTATTAGATTTTCATCGATGACTCTCAGACTCTTGAGGCGGGAAAGGTACAAAGTAGGATTCGAAAATGTCAGCTCGCCAATTTTTTCTGAGATCCACTTGAGGTGGTCCTTACATGCGATAACTTCACCACAGATTTCACAAAGCTCAAGGTCTTTTTCGATTGTCTCCTCTGCCAGTGTACGATCAAAGAATGCAAGATCCCATTCGTTGGATAGTTTGATTCCTTCGTTGTCTGCGATGCACGCGGCTTCGCATGACCCGCAGAAGATACACGTATCGGTATAATGGATCATTATCCTTTTTGGATTTTGTGGGTCAGGTATATCTCTGTGGTCAATGGCTTCAACAGGACACACGGCTTCGCATGCCAGACACCCGACGCATTTATCAGGATTAAATTTCGGTTGACCTCTGAAGTTTTGGTGTGGAGTATGCGGTTTGTAAGGAAACTTTGTCGTATAGGGTCCTGTGATGAGGGCCTTTATTGCTTCGAGAAGTTCTCTTATTTTTGGCAGTTTCATTTAATTCTCATCTTCCTTTTGATTATTTCAGTTTTTTGCTGAGACAAGCGAATAAGATCCTTTCCACTATAGATTTTTTTCCCTTTTTCGTTTCTGACAGCTATTCTTTCAGTACAGCAGTAGCACGGATCGATTGATGCAAGGATGATCGCGGCATCAGAGATTGTTTCCCCGATAACTGTTGAGTTGCATGTCGGAAGATTCATAAATGTTGGAGCACGTACTTTATGGCGCGCGGGCCTATTCGTACCATCACTTCTCACATAGTGAAAGGTCTCTCCACGCGGTGCTTCATGAGCACCGATTCCCTCACCTGGAGGAATATCCGCAATATTTAAATCAATTTCTCCCTCAGGAAGGTTCTTGAGGCAGGTTTTCATGATCTTGATCGATTCAAATACTTCCAAGACACGAACGACGACTTTATCGAAGACATCACCATTTTCAGCGACAATCATATCCCAATCGATCTGATCGTATGCACCATAAGGGGCATCTTTACGTACATCCTTTGCCACCCCCGATGCTCGGGATGTCGGTCCCAAAGCACAGTAGTCGATTGCATCCTCTTTTGTAAGTATTCCGATACCTTTTAATCGTACATGCAGAACAGGATCATCAACAATTGCCTTCTTCAACCTGTTCAGTGTGGGGATGATGGAGTCGATTTTTTTAACTGCAGACGGTATGTCATCAGGATTGATATCCCGTCTTACACCGCCTGGTTTAAACATAGCGTAGTTGTTTCTGTTTCCGGATAGTATTTCCATCACATCCAATATCTCTTCCCTGAGCTTCCAAACCCACATGTACACGGTGTTATAACCGAGGAAGTGCCCCGCAAGTCCCAGCCACAGCAGATGTGAGTGTATACGTTCGCCCTCGGCTATTATTGTTCTTATATATTTCGCTCTTGGGGGGACCTCGACAGGGATAATATCCTCTACAGCACGGGTGTAAGCAAAAGGGTGTGATGTGGAGCAGATGCCGCAGATCCTTTCGATTACAAAGGTGGATTGATCAAAGGTTTTCCTTTCGGATAGCTTCTCAATTCCTCTATGGTTGTATCCGATATTTACATCGATATCAACAACCGTTTCACCGTCAACGGTCAGCCTAAAAAATTCAGGTTCTTCCTGGAGTGGGTGATACGGTCCAATGGGAATAACAGATTTTGCCATTTATACACCCCTGTCACGTATTGCAGTTTTATCCCACTCTGTATAATCCCGCCTAAGCGGGTACACTCCTTCGGGCCAATCCTCAGAAAGCAGTAGACGCCGTAAATCAGGGTGTCCCCTGAACTCAACTCCCAGTATTTCGTGTATTTCTCTCTCTATCCAGTTTGCTCCCTTGAATACCGGTGCAAGAGAGTTAATCACAGGTTTTTCCCTTTTCAGTTTTACACGTAATGAGATGAGGAGGTTTATGTACTCAATTGAAAAGTGATAGAGAATCTCGATATGCAACCGCGTATCAACACCGGAAGCGATATTGAACCGGGCTTTCAGATCTTTGAAGAGATAGGTTGCGCATCTTTCGAGGGATTCTGGTTTGATTTCCACATACACTCTTTTTTCAGATTTGTCAAAGATATTTGTGATATCATCCTTGAATCTTTTCTTCAGATCATCGATTATCTCATTGCGTGTCATAGATTTCCCTTTATTTTCTCTATAAGTTTCACCGCTCCTGATATGATTGCTTCCGGTTTTGGGGGGCACCCCGGGATATATGCGTCAACAGGGACGATCTTATCAAGTGGAACAGGACAATTGTAACTGTAGATGAACATCCCCCTTGACAAAGAACATTCTCCGATCGCAACCACCAGACAGGGTTTTGGAGCTTGCTCATAAAGTCTCTTAAGCCTGACAGCTGATTTTCTGTTGCATGAACCTGTAACCAGTATCACATCTGCATGTTTTATACTCGGGGCCAGAAGCATTCCGAACCGTTCAATATCGAAGCGTGGCGTAAGACAATCCAGTACCTCAATGTCACAGTTATTACAACTTCCAGTTGAGAAGTGAAACACCCATGGTGATTTTAACAAAGCCCTTAATGTCAATTTCATTTCACTTTCCTAAAACAGCTAATATCACTGCGATGACTGCTACACCTGTCACGGGACCCCAGAAAAACCTCATTGCCTGATCGATTCGAAGACGTGGATTCGTATTCCGAATGAGCGTTATAACCAACAGAAGAATGATATACTTGATTGCACTGTAAAGAATATGTATTCCGTCAAAATTTAAGCCTCCAAGAAAGAGAATGATCAGGAAAAATGGCAGGGTGAACAAGAGCATATTCTTCATGAGCCGAAAAATCGCAAGTCCAGTTCCAGAATATTCTACCATTGGTCCCGCGATAATCTCTGTTTCGGCCTCTGGACTATCAAATGGAACGAGCCCCAGTTTTGCCTGAATGACTGCAATACAGACAAAAAGAGCAAGTATCCCTGACGCATATGTGGCAAAAGCACCATTCTGTGCTTGATAACTAATGATATCCTCCAATCTCAGCGAAAAACCGGATTTTATGATCGGAACCAGAATCGCGAGAATGAACGGCAGTTCATATCCGAGAAGGAGTTTTATTTCTCTCGATGCACCGACTCTTGAAAGCGGATTTCCCGACGCAAACCCCCCAATCATAATGCTGATTGAAGGGATTGCCAGTAAGTAGAAGATAACGATTATGTCACCCAAGAAGCTGTTGGACATGTTGTTGTTGTTTACCCACAGAAGGGTTGATACAACAACAACACTGCTGAAGCCGATCAACGGTGCCACTAAAAACACTGTTTTTGACGCACCTTTCGGAATAAGGGTTTCCTTCCCCATTAATTTTAATATATCAAAAACCGGTTGGAAGAAGGGAGGACCTTTTCTGTACTGAATGCGCGCGGTGACTTTTCGATCTATCCAGCTCGCAATGAGTCCAATAATGGCTGTGAGGATAAAACCGTATACAATGAGATATATTACATACATTACGCTTTCTCTCTCTCCCAGTGAGCAGAATGGACGATCAGGTTGTCCCCTACCAGAAATGTGTTTTTAGGAAGCTCGCCATTCCGAGATGTAAGGCTCAGAGCGCCATAAGGACAGGTCTTAATACAGAGCGGTTCATCTTTATTTTCTCTCCTGTCGAGGCAGAAATCGCAGTTGTGCACTATATAGGGAACAATTTCCGGATATATCGTTCCGTAAGGACACGCATGAGAACAGGATCTGCAACTTATGCATCGCATATTGTGGCGAATGAGTAAATTGTCCTTTTCTTTTTGTTGCTCCAATGCGTCCACAGGACAGGCGTTTACACAATGAGGTTCTTTGCACTTTCTGCATACGAGATAATACGTTGCGAGTTCAATAACGGAAATAATGCCGTTATTATTCGGATGGTAGAAGTAGCTGCATTGAACCACACACTGTTTGCATTCACCTGTAGCACATTGATCGAGATCGATAAAGAGTCGCACCTTCTCACCCTTGTCTGATTGCAGATTGAATCGTCTCTGATGAATCTGTTCTGCGCTCGTGCTCATAAAATCCTCAATCTTTTATTTTTTATTCCCATATATCATGAAAATTCTTAATTTTTTCGTATTGAAAAACCGGTCCGTCTTTGCACACGTAATACGGTCCAATCCTGCAGTGTCCGCATTTTCCGATACCACAGGACATGTTTTTCTCCATCGAGAGATAGATATTTGTTGTTTTAAATCCCATATCAAGAAGCTTTGAGGTTGCAAACTTCATCATTATTGGTGGCCCGCATACAACAGCGATGCCGATTTTAAATTCCATCTTGACATCATCGAGTATTGTGGTGACAAGTCCAACCTTTCCTTTCCAAGCGACATTTCCTTCGTCAACAGTAAGAACGACATTTATATCGTCCCTTTTTGACCATTCTACTGTTTCCTCTTTATAGAGAAAATCATTTGGCGTTTTACACCCGCCTCTGAAAAAGAGGCTCTTAAAATCCCCCGAATGTTCAAAGAATTCATACATCAGACTTCTGATCGGTGCAAATCCACACCCTCCGCCCACGACGAGTACTTCTTTTCCAAAAAATGATTCCAAAGGATACCCATTTCCAAAAGGTCCCCTCAGGCCAACCGTATCACCTTTTTTCAGCACATGAGCTTTCTCAGTTACTTTGCCCACTCTCATGATTGTTACTTCTATCATATCTTTTATCGCGGGACGCGATGACGGAGTAAATGGAGCTTCTCCCACACCAGGCACTGTTAGTTCGATAAACTGTCCTGTTTTGAAATTTATTTCTTCTTTTGGTTTGAGTTTCAGTGTTTTTATTGTTGGGGTTTCTGTTATAACATCCAGCACTTCAGTTTCTACGGGTCTATACGGGTTGTTTTTGGGCATCTTTTACCAGCCTCTGTAATACTTCTCTTATGTCTATTTTTGCCGGACATGCTGATATACAGCGTCCACATCCTGTACATGCATAGATCCCAGCGAGTTGGGGAAAAAAATCAAACTTCTTTTCAAATCTGTTTCTCAGCCTCATCCACAACAGCTCTCGTGGATTCACACCAGCTGCTACTTTTGCAAAATCTTTTATCATACATGAATCCCATACGCGAAGACGCTCCATTCTTTTTTCACTCATCTGGTCATAGAGCAGAAAACAATGACAGGTAGGACATATGGTATTGCAGGCTCCGCATTCCACACATGTTTGTGCTTCGTCTTTCCAGATATTCGACTCATAATTTTCCCGTATTATTCCATTAAACTGGTCTTGGAGAGGGATGCCGTGCTCCTTTATGTTTTTTTTCACCGCATCTGTTACTTTTTTTCGAAGTGCGTCTCTTTCTGCGATTGTCTTCTCCATTGGATCACTGAAGAGCTGAGAATTATTATTTATCAGTACTTTCCCTTTTTCCGAACCATCTTCAACAATGAAACCTCCTGTAACCTGAGAGAGATTCAGATCGAAATTATTTTCCGGATATGGTTTTTCGTTTAAAGCGAGACAAAAACAGGTATCGATTGCACACGTGCAATCCGCAGAGATGATGAGGTTGTTCTCTCTCTCTCGTACATAAAAGGGATCTTCAAACTCGCCTTCCTTAAACACAAAATCCTGCACCTGAAAACCCTTAAGATCGCAGGATTTGGCACCTACAATACAAAATGGTTTTGGATTTCTGCGTGGAATATCCGTCTTGAAACCTTCAGCAACACACTCTCTCGCCCGGGTGTAGAATAGTTTCAGCGGTTCAAAGGCCCGCACTTCACCGACGACGATCGTGTCTTGATCCGGAGTTTGATTTTTCTCGATGATATTCATTGGGGGAGAATATTTTGTATAAAAAAGAGTTTGCTCTTTTTTCACCGGAACAAATATTTCGTACTGGTCATGAATATTTTCTAATAGATTCAAAAGATTGTTGTTTGTGATGAATAGCATTTCATCGTCCAGTTGTGTATGATTATTTTCCGGTCTCAAAATTGAATAACAAAGAACTTATTTCACAAAGTATCAGGCTGAAGTACAAGTATCTGTTTCTTATGAAGCAATAGCTATAGGTGCACTTTATTATTCATTCTAGAATAAACAAAGATGCATGATGAATGGAGCCACACGTCTGGAAGATATATGATTGAAGTGAGTTTTCTTTAAATTATCCTCCGGCAGGCACATTCTAGCCTATTTGAGAAATACGTGTCAAGTATTTTTTTATTTTTATCACCGATTTTCGCACCGCCACAGAAATTAGTCAACCCCGGTGAGGTGTTTGGCTTTTGTGAAGGTTTTATGCCTATTTAAGGCTTATCTCCCGTTATTTATGTTATATAAACTGACGGTAGAATATCCAGCCTGCTTAGTTTAAACCGTAACCGCCCCTCGAACATCCAGGATATTCCGAAATACAGGGCAAAATCAGGCTGACTTTCGGTTCATTTACGCCTTTTTCATCCATTCGAGCATGCAGACCATATGTTTTAACTATAAATATATTGACATTATAAACGTCAATATGTACAATAACCGACGATGCGAGATCATACGTTCTTTACCCGACCCGCACTCGGCTGGCAGCGTCGCTATGAAGCCCTCTGCGCCTCCTTCGTTGAAAAATTACCGGCGAAAGAGGTGGCGAAACGTTTCGGCTATTCAGAGGAGTATGTTCGCCTGCTCCGACATCTGTTTGTGTATGAAAAACTCGATTTCACTGATCCGGTGTCGGAGGGCAAGGCTGCCCGAAGAGCAGTCACCACCGAAATCCGCAAAAAGATCCGTGCTTTCAGGGAACAGCAGTTCTCCGCCTCCGAGATCTCCCGATTGCTTTCAGAGGAGGGGTTGAAAATATCGGTGAGAACGGTGGAGAGGGTATTGGCCGAGGAGGGGTTTGGGAGACTGCCCCGTAGAACCAGAGTACAACGCGGTCGAACGCTCAAGGGCGCAGAGATCCCGGAACGCTCCGAGAGGCTGCTCTTAGAAGAATTGGATGGGAGGCAACTCAGCTGTTCAGCAGCTGGGGCTTTTTTGTTCACCCCCTTTCTTGCGCAACTGGATATCGACAGGGTCGTGCAGGAGGCAGCTCTTCCCGGAAGCAATATGATACCGGCAATCAGTTACCTGCACTCTTTTCTCGCTCTCAAGCTACTGGGCACCGAGCGCTACGATCATGCGGGGGACCACGGCTTTGATCTTGGGCTTGGATTGTTCGCCGGCTTGAATGTGCTTCCCAAGTGCACCGCGATGTCCACCTACTCCTACTCCTTGGACGAAATACAGCTATTGCAGCTTCAACAGGCATTCATCCGTCAGGCATCGAGGCTCGGGTTGTACGAGGACAACATCATCAACCTTGATTTTCACACTGTCCCCCACTTTGGAGAGGAATCGGTGCTGGAGGATCACTGGGCTGGGGCGCGCGGAAGGAGGATGAAAGGTGCTCTCACTCTCTTTGCCCAGGATGCAGCCACCAAGCTCATTCTCTACGGTGCTGCCGATATTCTGCGAGAAGAGGCAAACGACCAGGTCTTGAGTTTCCTTTCGTTCTGGAACAGCGTGCATCGAGGCATGAAGCCCATGCTCATCTTTGATTCGCGCTTCACCACCTATCCAATACTCTCTGAGCTCAGCTCTTCGGGAGTCACGTTTATCACCCTGCGCCGAAGAGGAAAGAACCTCTTGGATCAAGCTGAGCGGCTCACCGGATGGAAAAAGATTCATCTGGAGAACACCAAACGAAGGTACCCAAACCCACAGGTCCACGAATCCACGATTCGGTTACGAGGCTATGAGGGGGAGCTTCGACAGATCATCGTTCGAGGGAATGGCCGGGAGAAGCCAAGCTTCATCATCACCAACGACTTTGTCAGCGACACCGAAGAGGTCGCTGGATGCTACGGCAGAAGATGGCGTATTGAGAACGGGATTTCGGAGGCGGTGAAGTTCTTCAATCTCAACTGCCTCGCTTCACCCATTCCGGTGAAAGTGCATTTCGATGTGACGATGACCATGATCGCAGACACCCTCTACTCAATGCTCGCCCAGAAGCTAAGAGGTTTTAAGAACTGCGATGCCCCCAAGCTTTACCGCCATTTCGTTCGAGGCAAAGGGATGATTTCTGTAGATGGACGAGATATCACGGTGGTCTATCCACGACAAGCGCACAATACGATTCTGCGTGCGGTGCCTTGGCCGGAAATGCCTGACAACATACCAAGCCTTCCAGGAGCACGGCTTCACCTTCGGTTTCAGTGAAGTCTGTGTTATATTTAGGTGACGCTTAAAACGCTGCGAAAATCGGAGTTTATTAAAAAAACTTGACAAGGATGACTTAATTATGTACAATGCCACCCACATAAGATTATTCATCTTTGACTACAGAGACCAACTTCATTGTTTTGTGTAGAGTTGGGAAAATGTTTTCAAAACAAACGTTAATAGCAACAGTCATTTGCTTCTATTGAAAAAACCGCCCTGTTTAACTGCCTCTAATTAATTCCCCAACTCTATGCAGGAAATGCTGATTTTACAAATTTTCGCATCAAGAGTGTATGCTAACTGCTAACTATTTTCTACTCAAAAGTTTAAGGATCTTTCTCTAAATTTTTTGTACAAAAGGTACTTCCATGGTTGGATTACAGTATACTATTGTTATTCCCATTGCCGCTGGTGTTGCTCTTTTTCTCTTTCCTGAAAAAATTAAAACAATAAAGGGAATCGTCTCAGTTCTCGTTTCCTGTATTGTGCTCTATTTCTCATATAAAATTTTTACATCTTCCTCAGAGATCGTGTCACAAGCCCTGTTTCCCGGATTGATTGGGATGGGGGAGGTGATGAAAAGCGTTTTGCTTTTCAATATCGATAATTTAAGCAAAACCATTGTGCTCTTCATCGGTTTTTTTGGTTTTCTTTTCTCACTCTACTCCCTCTCGTATGTAACGAAAGAGAAAAAGCTCACACACTACTATCCGCTTTTTCTTATAACTCTGGGTTCTGCGTGCGGAGCGGTTCTTGCAGATCACTTTTTGCTTTTTCTCACCTTTTGGGGGGTATTAGGGCTTACACTCTATAAGTTGATGAGGGGGTATGATGAAAAAAGCTCCGCAGCTGCAAAAAAAACCTTTATTCTCATAGGTGCTTCAGACTCTGTTATGATATTCGGGGTGGGACTCTTGTGGAGACTCACAGATACAATGCGCATTTCTGCGATAAATGTTGGAACAACAGAAACACTCGGTGTGATCGCATTTATAGCTCTCTTCATTGGTTCAATTACAAAAGCAGGCGCGTTCCCTCTCCATTCATGGGTTCCAGACTACGTTGAAAATGCCCCTGCTTCTACATCTGCATTTCTCCCGGCGTCGCTCGATAAGCTGTTGGGGATTTATTTTCTCGCACGCATCTGCATGAATCTGTTTATTCTCAATCCATGGCTCAGGTTGACATTACTGATCATCGGAGGTATTACCACGATCACCGCGGTTTTTATGGCATTGATTCAGCATAATTATAAAAAGCTGCTGGGATATCATGCGGTTTCCCAGGTAGGCTACATGGTGACGGGATTCGGGCTTGGAACACCGATCGGCATTGCAGGTGGTCTTTTTCACATGCTCAATAATGCTCTTTACAAAAGCGGTTTGTTCTTAACTGCAGGAAGTGTGGAAAAGAGAACCGGAAGAGAAGAACTCGAGGAGCTGGGGGGATTATCGGGGGCAATGCCGGTAACTTTTTTTAGTGCTCTCATTTTTGCCCTCTCGATCTCTGGAGTTCCTCCCTTTAATGGTTTTGCATCGAAATGGATCATTTATCAAGGGATTATTGATTTTGGTAAAATATCGGGACCGGCCAACGAGGTGTGGATCATTTGGCTTATTCTGGCGGTGTTCGGGTCAGCGCTTACTCTTGCGAGTTTCATAAAATTTATTTCAGGTATATATCTGGGGAGAATGAAGAAGGGACTCAAGGCTACCCGTGAAGTAAGCATACTCATGTGGCTGCCAGAAATTATTATTGCCTTGATTTGCATTGGGATCGGTGTTTTTTCAACACGTTTTGTCGTGCCGAATCTCATTATACCTGTTACTGGGGAATTTCAGTACGGAGGAATATGGGGATCAGCGACCATTACTGGACTCGTTCTTGTATCGCTTGTACTCGGATTTATCATTTACCTTTTGGGAAACCTGAAGAAAATCAGAACAGTTGAAGGATTTATGGGAGGTGAGACGGTACAAGAGGAAATAGACTATTCCGCAACCGATTTTTATAAAACAATAAGCAGCTTCAGGCTTTTCTCTTTTTTCTATAGAAAAGCTGAAGAAAAACGCTTTGATATTTATGACAACACAAAAGGTCTCATCCTCAATCTTAACTCTCTATTCAGCAAAGCCCATGCAGGCCTTCTCCCGCTTTACGCTCTGTGGGTTATTTTGGGCCTTATAGTTATCGCTTTTGTGCTCAGTGTTTAGCCGAGTTTGAGTTCTATAAGGGGTTTATAATATGGAATTACTCATCATTGTTATGCTGGTATTAATGATTGGTGGTGCAATTTTTTCTCTTGAAGCAAGAGACCTTCTTTCCGCTGTGATTGCATACGGCATCGTCGGCTTCGGGCTCGTCATATGTTTTCTCTTTCTTGGAGCGCCTGATCTTGCACTCGTACAAATTGTGGTAGAAACGATAACGCTTATCATCATGATCACAGTCATTCTGAACAGCACGAGAGAAGAAGTAAAAAAAGGATGGAAAAAAACCACGGCATATGCCGTTCTTGCGTTTGTATTTATCGGCTTTTTTCTATACTTTTTCAATCGGGCAACAGATACGCTCACTGTTTTCGGCGACCATGCCATGAGAATGTCCAAGGCGTATTTACAGCCCGGTGCTGCTGAGACTGGCAGTGCGAACCTTGTGACAGGGGTCATATTCGATTATAGGGGGTATGATACTCTTGGAGAGGCGACCATTCTCTTTACTGCAGTCATCGGTGTGTTAACAGTATTAAGATTAAAAGGGAGGAAATAACAAAGGATAATGAAGGGAATGACAATAATTGTAAAAAAAGTAACACAGATTATATGCGGAGTAATTTTTCTCTATGGCATCTACATAATTATTCACGGACATTTGACTCCGGGAGGTGGTTTTGCAGGGGGAGCCATTATTGCCGGAGCCTTCATCCTTCTCATCCTTTCCTTTGGCAGTGAATTTTTAGCACTGAAAAAGGAGGAAACAGGATCATCTCTTCTCGAGAGCAGCGCAATCCTCGTTTTTCTTGTTATTGCTGTTCTGGGAATGATTGTGGGCGGTGTCGGTATTTTCCTGGTCAACTTCTTACCGAAAGGCACGGTAGGGAAACTCATAAGTGCAGGTGTCATACCACTCTATAACATTGCTGTTGGGATGGAGGTTGCGGCAGCGCTCTTGACGATTTTTCTCGCACTCCTGATTTACAGAGACGAGGTGTTGAAATGATTGTATATATATTAGCCGTGTTTTTATTTCTCATCGGAATCTATGGAGTTGTCGTAAAACGGAATCTCATCAAAATAGTGATAGGAATCGCTATTATGGAGTACAGTGTAAACCTTTTTCTGATTCTCATCGGCTATGTAAAAGATGGAACGGCACCAATAATTACCGATCAAGTTTCGGAAATCGTGTTTGTTGATCCTTTACCGCAGGCGATGGTGCTTACCGCGATTGTCATTGGGCTTGCGACAACAGCGCTGCTTCTAGCAATTGCAATAAGAATATATAAGAAGTACGGAACCTTTGATATAAGAGAAATTAAAAATTTAAAAGGGTAAACAATGCAATACTTCATCCCTCTATTTGTCGCAGTACCTCTTGGAGGTGCCTTCCTCATTGCGATTATTGGAAATTTTTTAAAAGGATTCGGGAAAATTTTTACCTCAATTGTGCTTGCTTTCTTAACAGGTTTTTCCCTGTATATTGTGTTTACCCTTCAAGGATCGCTTGTATATGGAATTGGAGGATGGGAGTTGTTCGATAAAATTCCCATCGCCATCTACATGGTTTTGGACGGACTGTCCATATACCTGCTTCTTATTATAAATTTAATTGGATTTCTCTCGGCTTTTTATTCCATCTCCTACATTCAGAAGTTTACCGCTGAAAACAATTATTATACGCTGTTTTGTCTGATGGTCGCTGGGATGAACGGCGTCGTGTTGAGCGGGGATCTTTTTAATATTTATGTTTTTCTGGAAATGGCAGCGATCGCCTCATATGCTCTCGTCGCATTCGGGATTGAAAAAGAGGAGCTGGAAGCATCTTTTAAATATCAAGTACTCGGTGGTGTTTCTTCACTATTTATCCTTCTCAGCATTGGATTTCTTTACTGGTATACATCAACCTTGAATATTGCTGATATATCAAAGGTCATTGCAAAAAAAGGGGGATCGCAACTTGTAGTATTTTCGCAGGTCATCCTCTTATCAGGATTTGGATTGAAAGCAGCAATGATTCCTTTTCACGCCTGGCTTCCGGATGCCCATTCCTCTGCACCATCACCAATTTCATCAATGCTCTCAGGAGTTCTCATAAAGGCAATCGGTGCATATGTCATACTGCGCCTTTTTTTCAATATGTTTGAAGTTTCCTACAATACTTCCCTTGTAATAACCATAATCGGTACACTTTCAATGGTTATCGGTGTGCTTCTTGCAATTGGTCAGTGGGATATAAAACGGCTACTTGCGTACCACAGTATCAGTCAGATGGGATATGTTATTCTTGGAGTAGGCATCGGAATGCTTGTTCTCGCACAGAATGGTGAGAGAGCAGTTGCCGCTCTATCAATCGCAGGTGGGCTTTTTCACCTTTTTAATCATGCAGTATTCAAGGGGCTCCTCTTTTTAAATGCAGGAGCTGTTGAATATGAAACCGGTATACGTGATATGAAAAGGCTCGGAGGCCTATCATCTGTAATGCCCGTGACGACATCAACATCCCTCAGTGCGTCTATGTCGATTTCCGGAATACCTCCTTTTAACGGATTTTTTAGCAAGCTGATCATTATCATCGCAGCAATCCAGGCAAAATACTATGTGCTTTCGATTTTAGCGGTATTTGTGAGCATAATAACCCTCGCGTCGTTTCTCAAAGTGCAGAGGTTCACATTTTTCAATAAAAAAGGGGAAAATTGGATAAAAAGGGAGCCTCCTGTGCGTGAAGTTCCTTTTACGATGTGCTTTTCAATGGTATTTCTTGCAGTTCTCTGTCTTGCCTTGAGCATGCTCATTGTTCCATCGGTAAGAGACATCGTCTTGACTCCTGCAGTTGATGCATTGATAGAAGCGGGGGAATACACAACATCTATATTAGGATATTGATATGAGCGCTATTGTCTTATTCGTATTTTTATTAGTTGTTTGGTTGTTGCTCACATTCGATGTCACAATCTTGAACATAGTTGTCGGTGTAGTGGCATCTTTTCTCGTAACCGTGTTTTTCCATAAGTATTCCTTAAAGATAAAAACAAGAATTTTTCATATACACCGTTACTTTTGGGCACTCTTGTACCTTTTTATATTCCTATGGGAGTGTATAAAAGCGAATTTTGATGTTGCATATCGAGTTTTACATCCAAAACTCCCGGTAAAGCCTGGAATTGTGAGGGCAAAGACGAATCTGACGACCGATATCGCAAAAATATTTCTCGCAAATTCCATTACTATGACTCCTGGAACGATAACTGTCGATATTATCGAAGATGATTTTTTTATTCACTGGATATATGTTCATAGCAAGGATCCTGAGGTTTATACACACAGGATCCTTGGGAGATTTGAAAAATATTTGAAGAGGATTTTTGAATGACATCCATTATTTATATACTTTTGTATATTCTCATCGCACTCAGTTTTTTCTGTTTGTTTCGCATCATTCGGGGCCCATCTATTGCGGATCGTATGGTAGCCATCGATATTTTCGGGATCCTTACGGTAGGGATTTGCGCCCTGATGGTGATTATTACTGGCAGACGTTTTCTTATCGATATCACTATTACCTGGGCGATTCTAAGTTTTATCGGGACACTCACCTTAGCAAAATATCTATCGAGGAAAAAGCTCAATGAATGAAACGATAAGTCTCATCTTCATAGGGATAGGAGTTGCTTTTGATTTTTTCGGGTGCCTGGGTCTGATAAGGCTTCCCGACGTATACAACAGGTTGCAGGCTGCCACGAAGAGTGTGACTCTCGGTACCTGGAGTATTCTTTTTGGGGTTTTCATACGATACGGATTTAGTGGCGTTGGGGTAAAGGCACTGATATGTATTCCCCTCATATTTTTTGCTTCAACGGTTGCAGCTCATGCGCTTATTCGTGGATCGTACATATTCGGAATTAAAATGTGGGAAAAGAGTGTGATCGATGATTACCAAAATGAATGGAAACAGGATTAAAAAATTCTAAACGGTCATTTTTTTCGTAGATGTGTGAAGAAACGAATTTTCTTACTTTCGATAAGCTCATATCGGCATCGAGGAATCACAAGTGAGGGGCAAAAGTGAATATTGATATGAACTTCAATAACATTCCGTAATTCCTCCTGAAAATAATTGAATGATATAGTATAAAAAGAATATTTGAGGAGAAATAGATCGGATTCTTCATAAACCACACAATCAGTTGAAATTATTACAGGAAAAAAATGATAAAAACACCAGCTGAATTCTCGAGATTGAATAAACAGGTAGATGAATACAAAAAAGAAATAGAGCGACTAATAAAGGAAAGAAATGAGTATCTCATCGTCAGCGCTCATCAGATGAAGTCTCCCCTATCAACGATTGTTTTCAGCATCAATACTCTCCTCGGTGAGTATGCGGGAAAATTAAATAGTAAGCAATTGCAGATCGTGTCCTCCATTAAGAGAAACGCAGAAACTCTTAAAGACCTTATCAGAGATATTATTGAACTTGAAAAATTACGTTTTGGAAATGTTGATTTTGAAGAGATGGATCTCGTTGAAATATCAATGCAGGCTATTGATGAACTGCGTGACAAAGTGCAGGCAAAGGAGATCCATTTTGACGTAAAAATACCCAATGAGGTGCTCATAATCAAAGGCCACTCACTTGGAATGAAACAGGTTATGCTCAATTTGCTTGAAAACGCAATTAAGTATTCGAAAAAATATGGAGAAGTGTGCTTCAGTATCGATTTTGATGTATCAAAGAAACAAGTCAATGTCATAGTAACTGACAGAGGGATAGGGATACCAGATAAAGAACAGAAAAACATTTTTCAAGAGTTTTACAGAGCTCAGAATGCCCGCCGGTTTGATCAGACAGGAACAGGATTTGGAATGGTAATAATAAAACAGGTGCTTGATATTTTGGGCGGGGAATTCGATTTATGGAGTAAGGTGAATGAGGGTACAAAGTTTTCATTCACTTTGCCGCTCATTGCGGTAAGAAAACGCGATCGTCGATTGGAAGATAAGAAAGTAAAAAGAAGGAAGATCGTTATTGTTGGAGGGGCTGTTGCTGGTCCGAAAGCTGCGTCCAGAGCACGCAGATTGGATCCGAACGCGGAAATTACGATCATTGAAAAGGAACACTATCTCGCTTATGCTGGATGTGCGTTGCCTTTCTATATATCGGGTCGTTTTAAAAGTCAGAAGGAGTTAACAGACGCAGTAACCGGGCATGAAGGCGGTGCAGATTATTTTAGAGATGTGAAAGATATCGATATAAAGACCTTCTGTTCTGTTACAAGAATAGATCGCAAGAAACAAGCTGTTTATTACAGGGACCTTATGACGAATCAGGAGTTTGCGAAGTCCTACGACAGCCTTATTCTTGCAACAGGAGCTCATCCGGTTATTCCGGAAATCATCGGTGCGCATCTTCGAAATATTTTCGTACTCCATGGTGCTCACGATTCAGAAATGATAAAAACTGCTCTTGCTGATGATAGTGTCAGAGACATTGTGATTCTTGGGGGCGGACTCATTGGTGTGGAGGTTGCGGAGGCTCTCACCGTATCCGGAGCACAAGTAACAATCGTTGAAAAAAGGGATCAAATACTTTCGTTTCTTGACCCTGAGCTTGCGGTTCTGGTTGAACGACATATGATTCACAAGGGCATACGTATTATAAAAAATGAATCAATAAGTGCTTTCCTTGGGAAGGGAAAGGTGGAGTATGTACAGCTTTCAAATTACAGGCTTCATGCGGATCTCGTGATTTTTGCCCTGGGCATCGACCCCAATGTAGGGCTTGCAGTACAGGCCGGCCTTACCAAAGGCCCGACAGGAGCAATTGCGGTAAACGAATATCTCCAGACGGATGACCCATCTATTTATGCTGCAGGTGATTGCGCAGAGACATGGCACGTTGTACTCAAAAGATCCTTCTATCTTCCACTGGGTTCCATAGCGAACAGAATGGGAAGAGTTGCCGGGGGGAATGCAACGGGAATACTGAAACAAAAATTCAGTCCGGTAGCCGGAACGATTATCATAAAAGTATTTGATTATCAAGTTGCGAAAACTGGATTGAATGAAAAAGAAGCAAAAAAAACGGGGTGGGATATTGTCAGCAGTCTTGTTTCTGAATATGACAAGGAGGCTTTTATTCCGGGTGCGGAAATTCTCAATATAAAGATGACTGCATGCAGAGAAGAAAGAAGATTACTGGGAGTGCAAATTGCCGGGAAAGGGGATGTGGCGAAAAGAATTGATATTGCAGCTATGGCAATTTCGAAAGAAGGGAAGGTCGATGATATCCTCGCAGTTGATCTAGGATACGCACCTGTATATTCAAACGCAATGGGGGCGATTGTTGTTACTGCGAATGTGCTGCAAAATAAGCTAAGCAACCTTTTTAAGGGTATTTCTGCTCATGACGTTTATAATCTCATGGTAACAGACGCACAGAACTATGTGTTTCTTGATGTGCGAACACCTCAAGAATACGAAGAAAGAAGAATACCGGGATTTGATCTTATACCCCTTAGTGATTTGAAAAGAAGAATTGATGAGATTCTTCCAGATAGGAAAATTATTCTTGTCAGTCAGTCGGGATCACGAGCATATCAAGCTTCACTTATATTAAAGGCCCATAATTTTACTGATGTGCTGATTCTCGAAGGAGGGCTTAGAATGTGGCCTTATACCGTTTCAAGGGGATAGTGTCATTTTCAAAACCGGTTGTGTGAAATATATTTCAAAATCGCTTTGTGAGAATAAACGGTTTTTATGTCCGAGCAAAGTACAAGAGCATCAATCTTCAACATTTTTCTATACGTACTGCGCACACCTTGGTCTCAGGTATCTTTGCAACGGGGTCAACCGCATCGGAGGTTACCATGTTTGTGGGGCTCTCCCTGAAGTGGAACGTCATGGAGATCACCCCTTTTGGGGAGACGTCGGTCACCTTCGTCTGTGCCATAACCTCCCCCCGGCGTGAAACAACCTTTACCATTTCCCCGTCCTTGAGGCCGAGTTTTTCTGCATCTGCTGGGTTTATCTCCACAAACTCTCTGTCCCTTAAAACCTCCAGTCCCCCTTTTCTGGTCATCGTTGAGGTGTGGAAGTGGTAGAGACTTCTTTCCGTCGTGAGTATGTACGGATAATCTTCGTCCGGAAGCTCAAAAGACGGTTTGTATGTAAGAGGGATGAAATTTCCTTTTCCGCTTGCGGTTGCGAAAAATTCCGTGTGCAGCATAGGGGTGCCCTGATGAGTGTCACTCGGACAGGGCCACTGGATACCTTCTCGATCGATACGTTCGTAGGATATCCCTCCATAACTGGGTGTGAGTGAGGTGATTTCCTCCATGATCTCAGAAGGGAGAGTAAATTCGAACCCCGGATTCCCCATCTTTTTTGCGATATCGCATACGATCTGCCAGTCTGGTTTACAGTTTCCCACTGGCTCGATGACCTTCCGAACTCTCTGCACCCTCCGCTCCGTGTTCGTAAATGTACCGTCTTTTTCCGCGAAGCTCGCTCCCGGAAGAACCACATCCGCGTACTGCGCGGTTTCGGTGAGAAAGATATCCTGTACCACAAAAAAGTCGAGTGCCTGGAGCGCTTTTATCGCATGCCCCGCATTTGCCTCGCTGAGGGCCGGGTTCTCGCCCATTTCGTAGAGTACCTTGATCTTTCCATCGAGAATGGCATCGAATATTTCGGTGTGTGTCAGACCCACGTCCGCAGGAAGAGAACATTTCCACGCAGTTTCGAATTTGTTTTTGATCGCCGGCACATTCACACGCTGGTACCCGGGATACACATTCGGGAGCGCCCCGAGATCACAGGCGCCCTGCACGTTGTTCTGTCCACGCAGAGGATTGACGCCTGAAGAGGGTTTCCCCACGTTTCCGGTCAGAAGTGCGATGTTGCTCGTGGCAAGAACGTTGTCTGTCCCATGCGTGTGTTGCGTGATACCCATTGCATAGAGGAGCATTCCCGGTTTGTAGGTAGCATAGGTGACAGCGGCTTCCACAATGAGGTCCCTCGGCACTCCGGTGAGCGCTTCCACACGGTCGATGGGGTAGTCCTTCAATGACCTCTCTAAATCCTCAAACCCCTGGGTTCTCTTTGTAATGAAATCGATATCGTGTACGTTTTCTTCAATGATCACCCGCATCATTCCCATGAGGAGTGCGACATCGGTGCCGGGTGTCTGCTGCAGGAAGATGTGCGCAAATTCGCAGAGGTCGATTTCGCGCGGGTTTGCAACGATCAGCTTGGCGCCGTTTCGAACAGCTTTCTTCACCTCATAGGCGAGCACCGGGTGCGCGGACGTCGTGTTCGTACCGATCGCAAATATGCACCGGGCATTCTTTATTTCGCCTATCGAGTTCGTCATAGCCCCGCTTCCGAGGCTCTGCACGAGGCCGGCCACCGTAGGCGCGTGGCAGAGCCTCGCACAGTGATCCACTGTGTTTGTCTGCATGACCGCGCGGATAAACTTCTGAAACACGTAGTTTTCCTCATTCGTGCATTTTGCAGAGGAAAGGGCTGCAAAAGCATCCCCCTTGTACCGGGTGAACTTCTGAGCAATCAGAGAAAGCGCCTCATCCCAGGTCGCCTCCTCAAAGGTTCCGTTTTTCTTGATGAGAGGCGTGGTAAGACGATCGGGGTGGTTGATAAACTCAAAGCCGAACCTGCCCTTTACGCAGAGCCTTCCTCTATTCACCGGATTGTCTGTGTCACCGCGGCTCGCGACGACCTTTTCCCCCCGCACACCGAGAATGATTCCGCACCCCACACCGCAGTAGGGGCAGATCGTCTTTACCTCACGGGCGGGTGGGAGTGTCTCCTTTATATTCAGTGCGCTCACAGGGCAGCGTACCACGCATTCGCCGCACGATACACAGCGGGAGTCGATCATCAGTTTGTTTCCAAAAGTGCTTACAACCTCGTCGTATCCTCTGTAGGCAAAGTCGAAGTTGTTGACGCCGACAATCTCATCACAGGTGCGGATGCAGATGCCGCAAAGGACACACTTGTTTGGGTCATAGATAAAATAGGGATTCGATGTGTCGACAGGCAGCGTTTTCACGTGCTTTCGCAATCTGTTGATTCTTTCCTCGTCCACACCGATGTAGTGTGCGATTTTCTGAAGCTCACATTTCTGGTTTGCACTGCATGTCACGCATTCCGCAGGGTGGTTTATCAGAAGCAGCTCGCAGGCGATCTTCCTGATCTTGTTTACTTCCGGGGTTTCGGTGCGTATCGTCATCCCGTGCTCAACAGGGGTCTTGCACGCAACATCAAGCCGTTTCCCATTTATCTCCACCATACAGAGCCTGCATATGCCCACAGGCTCGAGGTCGGGATGATAGCATAGATTTGGAATGTATATACCGTTGCTCAGTGCGGCTTCCAGCACCGTCATATGTTTTTCTGCCGTGACCTGCATTCCATCTATGGTGAGTTTGACTTCCTCCATCTCTCTTTACCCTCCAATCTCTGGTTGTCCGCTGACACATTCGATTGCCTGCACCTTCTGAGGGCAGGTGATGAAACAGAGCCCGCAGCGGATGCATTTTTCTTGGTCGATGACGTGTACCTCTTTCGGTTTCCCCCGTATCGCATTCACAGGGCATATCTTGTAACAGGCCTGGCATCCGATGCACTTTTCCGGAATGATCCTGTAATGGATAAGCGCCTTGCATACTTTTGAGGGGCATTTCTTTTCTTTGACGTGGGCTTCATATTCGTCCCTGAAATACCTGATAGTGGTGAGCACAGGGTTCGGAGCTGTCTGGCCAAGCCCGCAGAGAGACCCCATTTTCACTCCTTCGGCGATCTCCTCGAGTAAATCAATGTCCTCAAGGGTTCCCCTTCCATCGGTGATATCGTTGAGAATATCGAGCATCTGCTTCGTTCCGAGCCTGCAGGGAACGCACTCACCGCAGGATTCTTTTCTTGTAAAGTCGAGGAAATAACGGGCGATATCGACCATACATGTGTCCTCGTCCATGACGATCATTCCTCCGGATCCCATGATCGCTCCCGCTGATTTCAACGAGTCATAATCTACAGGAGTGTCGAGAAGAGCCGCAGGGATACAGCCACCCGAAGGCCCTCCCGTTTGCACGGCCTTGAATTCCTTGTCGTCGATTATTCCACCGCCGATGTCAAAGATGATCTCGCGGAGCGTGATTCCGAGCGGTACTTCAATAAGGCCGCTATTTTTAACCTTCCCAGCGAGAGCAAAGGTTTTTGTGCCCTTGCTCCTCTCCGTCCCGTACTGGGAAAACCACTCCGCGTTGTTCTGCATGATAAGGGAAACGGAGGCGAGAGTCTCCACATTGTTTATGATCGTCGGTTTTCCCCAGAGGCCCGATATTGCGGGGTAGGGCGGTCGTGTGGAGGGCATACCGCGTTTCCCCTCGATTGAGGCGATGAGGGCCGTTTCTTCTCCGCAGACAAACGCTCCTGCCCCCTCTTTGATCTTGATGTGAAAACTGAAGTCTTTTCCCATTATGTTGTCGCCGATAAATCCGAGCTCCTCCGACTGCCTGAGAGCGATCCGCAGGCGCTCGAGGGCGAGTGGATACTCAGCCCTGCAGTAGATGTATCCATTGGCTGCACCAATCGCATACCCGGCAATCAGTATTCCCTCGAGCATGGCATGGGGATCGCTTTCGAGAACGGATCTATTCATGAAGGCGCCGGGATCGCCCTCGTCTGCGTTGCACACCACATATTTTTTGTCTGACTTTGCCTTGAATGCAAACTCCCATTTTACGCCTGTTGGGAACCCCGCACCTCCGCGTCCGCGAAGTCCCGAGCGCTTCAGCTCTTCGATGATCTGTCCCGGTCCGAGCTTCAGTGCATTGAACAGCCCGTTGTACCCGTCATGAGCGATATAGTGCTGTATGTTTGTCGGATCGATGATTCCGCACCTCTTGAGCACTCTTCGCACCTGCGGTTTGAGAGTGGAGTCGTCAAAGAGTCTTGGAATTCCTTCCACAGTACGCTCTCCCATGGTTCCGAGCGCGAACTCCGCAACCGGATGGTCGCCTACTATATGCTCCTCCACGAGCCTCTCTACTCGATCGGGAGATATGTTCCCGTAGAAGACTGCGGGATCCGGTCTTTTCAGTACGGTTACGAGCGGCTCGTTGTAGCACAGACCGATGCACCCGACTTCAAGAATGGTGGCGTCAACACTGTGATCCTTGAGGCTCTCCCGAATCCCGTCAAGTACTTCCAGTGAACCGGCAGATCGCCCGCACGTTGCGGTACCGACCATGACGATCGGTTTTTTCCCTGATTCGAGTATTTCCCACTCCCTGCGTGCATCCATATAAACCTTTTTAAAATCCTCTTCGGTTTTTATCATGCCTATTCACCTTTTTTAAAGAGTTTTGCTACCTTTTTCGGAGTAAGCTTTGCTTCGACCTTTTTGTTGATCATGACGCATGGTGCGAGACTGCAGCACCCGATACACGCAACCGTTTCCAGTGAGTATTTCCCATCAGGAGTCGTTTCGCCTTCCTTTATGCCAAGCTCACGCTCGATCTCCTCGAGTATTTTTGTGGCTCCTTTTACGTAACACGCGGTTCCCCTGCACACCATGATCCTGTTTTCACCAATCGGGGTAAAGCGGAACTGTGCATAGAAGGTCGCTACTCCGTATACTCTGCTCTCGGGAACATTTGTGAAACGCGCAATTTCAAGCATTGTGTCTTCCGGAAGATACCCGTATTCATTCTGTACCGATTGAAGAAGAGGAATTATTTCATCCTTACTTCCATTAAATTTTGTAAAAATTGATTCCAGTCGTGTGTCCACGGAAACATCTCCTTTTCAGAAAGTATCTGGATTTGAAAAACCGATATGTCAAAAACGGGTGTCGCATTATACCTTTATTTCCTGCAATTGTAAAGAAATTTCAGGTATCGTCATACCGTAGAGTGAAAGAGACCTCCGGATGCGTTTTCTTCAAAAGGCGGATTGTACCGTGTATGTCTCCAAGCGGCTTGCGATCAGGGTGGCTGCGAGCGAATTCCGCCACAATTTTCGTGCCGACCTTCGGCCTGGACTCGATGCTGAGGGTTCCTCCACTCTCCCGTGCCGCCTGTGCGAGAAAAGGGAGCCCGAGGCCGATTCGCTTTCCGGGTTTGGTGGACCAGAAAGGGTCCAGGGCACTGTGTACCGATATTTCGTCCATTCCGATTCCGTTGTCTTCGATAATGATTGTAAGAAGATCTTTCCTCTGATCCTCAGTGATGCGCACGTCTATCTGCGTCGCTTTCGCTGTGATTGCATTTTCAACGATATCGAGGATGTGAAGCGAAATGTCCTGCATAAAAAATCCCCTTATTTATTCCATATCCTTCTTCCGCCCCTTCCGTGGAGCGCCTTTCTCAGCTCTTCGATTATCGGAGCTGCAAGCAGAGCGTATGTGTATGCGGCACCGATATCTTTCAGGAAATGGGCGTCTGAAAAGCGGAGTGCCGGATATCTGCCTGCGCCGGAAAAATCAGAGGGCTCACTTTTCGCGAACGCGAGCTCGACCGCATCCAGCTCCAGACCTTCGGGGATGAACCCGAGCTGGCTGATGATGCTGAAGGCGTCTCTGTCGATGTGGGAGGCGATTGCAATACCTTCGCATTCGCGGATATGCGCTACAGTTGCTTCGAGTGAAATGTCCGCCGACCCGATCAGGAGGCGGCGGTTTATCCCCTTTATGTAGTCATGCCGGTCGACAACGTACTGTTCGCCGAATGCATCGCTGTCGTTCACGCCGGCAAGGTGTGCGTACACGATTTCCTGCATTGCGTGAAGGTTTTTTTCACAGTCGAAGAGGGCGAGAATGTGTATTTCCTCCTTTGATGTTACTTCTATGCCTCCCAGAACCTCCACTCCACTTCCTTCTGCCGCCTTCTTTACCGCAGGATAATTTTCTGACGCGTTGTGGTCGCACACGCCGATGAGGTTAAGTCTTTTCTTCAGTGCCTCGTCGATGATCCGTGTGGGAACCATTTCAGAGCAGCCGCATGGCGAGAGGCAGGTGTGAATGTGCAGGTCCATTCTGTAACGATTAAGCGCTTTCTTCTGATCCATGCCTCTTTCCCGAGATTCCCAGCTGGTACAGTCGTCCGATGAGCTCGAAAGCGGGAAGATCACTCACAAGAATGGGAATTCCTTCCGCTTCGGCTTTTTCTCTCGTCTCCTTTTCAGGTTCCTTTCCGTTGATGAGAACTATGCAGGAGAGCTCCTTCATACTCGCGACCGCGACGATATTGAGATGGACCTGAAGCGTAACCCAGATGTCGTTTTTCATGCTGTGTGCGATCACATCACTCATAAGATCACTCGCATATCCTCTGTTCACTTCTCTGTCAAGCTTCCCCGTACCTGTCCTCACACCGAGCCTGAGCTTTTCGACGATCTCACTGAGTTTCATCTCTTTGTGCCTCCTGATTTCATTTTATTGATTTTCCAGGGTCGAGACCGATGCGTATCTTCACTGTGGTCCCCTTGCCGACTTTGGAGATGATGTCGAGAGTGTTGGAGCAGTTTTGTATATTGGTGAATCCCATTCCGGCACCGAATCCGAGCTCCCGTACCCAATCAGGGGCGGTTGAGTACCCGGGCTGAAGGACTTTCTGGATATCGGGTATGCCCGGCCCCTTATCCTTCACCTCGATGTGGATTACATCAGCATCCATGAAAACCTCCACGGTGCCGCCTCCACCGTAGATGATGAGATTCATTTCCGCTTCATACGTGGCGATTGCCGTTTTCCTGATGATGTCAGGGTGCAATCCGAGGTGATGAAGATTTTTTTTCAGTTTGCTTGCAACATCGCCGCCGTGCTGTATGTTTTTTCCCGCGACCGAAAAACTGAGCATGAGTTCGGTGTGATCGGCAGCCATGTCCTGAAAAAATGTGTGTCCGCTGTAACTCGAGATTTCCATCTCGTGATAATCGATCTCGAGAGCACGGAGAAGTCCCATTATGATGTCTCTTCTTGTGATGATTCCCGCAAAATTGCCGGTCTTTCGGTTGATGATCGGAAATTCGTAAAATCCGTATCTGTCAAAACATTTGATCGCATCGGTCAGCGGTTCATCGTCATAGAGAAACTTTACGTTGACAGACATGCATTTTTCTACGCAGCAGTCCTCTCTTCCTGCAGTGAGCCAGTTGAGGTAATCGTTTACGCTGATAATTCCCAGAACCTTTTGTTCTGCTACTATTGGAGCAGCGGCGATCTTGTTTTTCCTGAGGATTGAGCGGACTTCGCTCATCATCGTATTCGGTGAGAGGATGACGACCTCGCTCGCTTTTGCGTCACTCGTCTTTAACCTGAATACCAGTTCCTGGACTTTATGGATTTCTGTCAGTCGTCTCATGGAAGATCGATACTTTTTGACATTCTTGCGCAGTAGAGTCTTCCGCATGCTTCGTACATGGAGTACTTGGTGGAAAGCAGGACGATCTCATTTTTTTTTGCCATTTCGATGGTATCTTGATGTGGGATTTTTCCGTGAACAAAGCAGATAGCAGCAATATCCACCATCTCTGCAGTTCGTATCGTCTGGGGATTTATCAGACCGGTAATGAGAAGGGAGCTGGAATCGCCGAACGAGAGAATATCACTCATCAGATCCGAGCAATACACTGTCTTGATTTCTCCTCTTAGCCATCCTTCGTCGAGTATTACGTCCGCTGAAAGTATCTTTTGAATTTCTTTGAGAGGAATTGATCTTTGAAGAGAGGCCATGGTTTCCTGTAAAACGAATAATTTCCACGTAAATTAAAATGCTCAAAGGGCTTTGTCAATATATTTCACTACAGGTTTTTCATGATATAGTCCTCAATTGCGAAGTAGCCCTTTGAGCTCTTCAGCTTGTCGTGATTCGCCTTCCCGATATTGAAGGATATCCCGGTGTATTCTGAAAGTTCCTGGGAGAGATATGTACCGATGGAAACAGCAAATGAACCGTCCAGGACTGAAGAATCAGGGATAGTGATGAATATTCTTTCATCTTTTTTGAATGGATTGCATTTTGCCATTACCTTGAAGGTGGCGGTAATTCGGTCCTTCACCGTGTTCGTTGTTTTTTGCGTCAGGGCACCGATAAGATGGATATTTTTCTCAAGAAAAGTGTGTTTTTGCTCCTCTTTTATCTGCCTGAGCTCACCGTTGATTATCACATTTTCAAAATTTGCTCTGCATATGACATCCGCAGGGGGCAGGTTTACAGTTATCATTTCGGTCCCTGTTTTCTGTGTTTCCGGTTCCGGAATGCTCTCGATGATATTTTCAAAAATATCTATGATTTTTTCGAGGCGCTCCACCTCCTGGGCATACTTCCCGTTTTCTGGCTCGAATATGTAGGATATGTGAAAAAACCGCTTCACCTTTTCACCGTCCGACGTAAATGCGTCGATCATAGCGTTTATTCTCTCGTCCTTCGTCCGTATCTGTGTAAGGAGCGCGGTCGGGTTTTTCGTGAACTTTGATACGGGTATGAACTGCTTTTTATTGACAATGAATACGATATTGGCAGTCGCGTTCTCGAAACCCTTGCTGTTCGCAAGAAGCGTGAAGGCGAGGAGAAATGTCCGTACGAGCTTTCTCTGATCCGGGTCGCTGTTCAGCGAAAGACTGAAGTCGACCTGATAGTCGAGGATCAGCATGAAGGGAAAACCGTACGTCTTGATGAAGTATCCAAACTCAGCCCGCAGATTGACGGTGTTGTTGTTTAGATGTATATCCTCCCTGATCTTGTTGATATTCGAGAGAAGAGGAAGTTCTGTTTCGATCTCCATTTTTCTGTTTTTCATCATGTGCTTGATAAACTGCTCAAGGCGCTTGTTCTGTGTAATGAGGATTGATTTACCGTACATGGGCGATCTTTCCTATGAGCTGGGTGAGCGTATCCACATTGTCAAGACCATGTTCAGAATTTAGTATACTCCGAATACTGACCTTTTTTCCATTGTATTTATAAACCGTGCCGCCTGTTTCGAGAAGTGATGAAGAGGGGATGAACACACCGCGAATCGCATTTGCTGAAACCGGAGCGAAGCCGACATGGATGAGCGGAATGGAGTAGTTTTTGAAAAGATCCGGGAGCTTGTATAAAAGGAGAGAATCGTAATCTTCGAACAATTCTTTACCGATCACTGCCTTTTTTGGCACTTTCCTGAGAATTTTTTGCGCTCCGAGTGGATTTACTCCCCTCTGCATCAGGAGAAGCTTTGCCCCGCTGTTCAGCGAGAGGAGCATCATGAGGAAAGCCTCGAGTTCTTCAGCGGTGCACAGATCTTCATCTGTGATAAAGCTCACATTCCGCGCCTTAGTGACCTGTTCGATGAGGTGGGCGAGTTTGTCAGGTTTGATGTGAACATCCGAAAGGATTGAAGATGAAACCTCCCTGACCGTGAGAAATTCGTGCATGCCGGAGAAGTGAGATGCTGAATGCGTGTTTCCTATGGAGCCTGCGAATGATAGGAGGTCGCTGGAGTGTTGAGATCGAACCCTAAAGATGCTCTCCGCGTACTCGTCGAGCCTTGTCGGTATCTCGCTTATAATGAAGAGCAGAGCGCCGCGTTTTGCCGCATTTCTGATGTTCATCTCGAGTATGGGAAAACTTCTTCCCGGGAATATATTGAAGAGAACAATAACCTCACTCTCGGCGATCTCGGAAAGCGAAGGCGGCGATAGGAAACTCAAAATATCTTCAAAGGATTTTCTCTTTCCAGCCACAGGATAGGCCGGACGGGCTCCCTCTGCCATGTCGTATGGGATGTGATACAGTTCAGCTGTGTCAGCGGCATGTGCAAGTTCAGATATCTTTTCATACTCTTCGTTCGAGAGCTGGGTCGACGTGAGAATGCAAAGTTTTTCCGACGCGTCGATGATATCTGCTGCACGTCTGATGGCTGAGGAAAGGTCTGCCGGTTTTTTGTTTCCATCGGATATATTCATCGGCTGCACGCAGCGCTCCCCGTGCCGAAGATACCCGAACCCGAATCTTCCCCGCACGCACAGATTGCCCTCATTTTCTCCCATAACAGGTGCTGAGGTCGTTTTCATTATCATGTCGCCGTAGATATTGTATTCCAGCGCGCACAACAGGCTGCAGTGAATGCAGTTTCCCTCCGCTTTCTCACACTCGAAGGGCCCGGGTTTTTTAAGTGTGGAGTTCAATGCAAGTGC
The DNA here is from genome assembly GCA_964583615.1 of uncultured Spirochaetota bacterium. Taxonomy (GTDB): domain Bacteria; phylum Spirochaetota; class B62-G9; order B62-G9; family DRHN01; genus CAZOWM01. The sequence continues at coordinate 52,447 of CAZOWM010000016.1, forward strand.
GCCCGTTGGGCAGCTGTCCGCGCACTGACCGCAGAAATCACAGGCAGTGTCGTGAAGCTCGAGATGAAAATATGGAGCTATTTCCGTTTTGAATCCCCGGTTGTGATATCCGAACACATTGAGCCCCCAGACTTCCTCGCATATCCGCACGCATATTCCGCATTTGATGCACTTGTTTTCATCACGGAGTATGGCCGGATGTCGGTCCAGCACGTTGTTGTGTTCGGGGTAAAGGTTCTTTTCACCCTTGATGTCATACTGGTCTACCCCGTAGAGCGTGCAATGATCTTTGAGCGCACAGGAGAAACGCTCGATGCAGCCGCACTCGAGACAGCGGGACGCCTCGCGGAGAGCTTCCGTTTCTGTAAGGCCGAGCTCGATTTCCCGGCAATCATGTATTCTTTCCTCGACCCGAAGGGCAGGCATTGCGGCCCTTTTCTCTTTCGGGTACATTTCGAAAAGGGTTTCCGGTATACTATTAAGAGGTCCTTTCGTCATGTTGAACTCTTCGGTGTCCTTTTCTCTCCACACGCCAGTGGTCAGATAGAGGTCTATGGATACTGCTGCCTTCCTTCCCGCAGCGACCGCTTCAATTGCTGTTGCCGCACCGGTGACGCAGTCCCCCCCTGCGTATATATAACGATCTGAAGTGATGCCTGTGTCGAGGTTTGCCTGGATGTTGTCTCTGGCAGAGATGAGTTCAGGGACACCGATATCGAAGGCGTCGGTTCTCTGTCCGATTGCGGTTATCAGCAGGTGGGCCTTCCTGCGGTGATTGGAACCCTCAATGGGAACGGGCCTTCTCCTCCCTGATGAGTCGGGCAGGCCCAGTTGCATGCGGATGCACTCAACATCGATCATGTCGCCCGCATCTTCGATGCGAATGGGGGCCGCGAGGTACTCGAAAAGGATACCTTCTTCTTCTGCTTCCCCGATCTCAGCTTCATTCGCGGGCATTTCCTTCCTGGTGCGCCTGTAGAGGACAGTGACCATTGAAGCACCGAGCCTGAGGGCGGTGCGTGCGGCGTCCATTGCGGTGTTTCCGCCGCCTGTGACGATCACTGTTTTTCCCTTGATATCCATTGGGGTAGCTGTTGCATGGGCGTGGAGGAACTCGATTCCTCCGATTACTCTCGAATGTTTTTCTCCCTCTATTTTCAGATTTATGGTTTTCTGGGCCCCGATGCCGAGAAATACGGCATCATAGCCGCTGTTTTTCAGGTCCTCGATGGTATAGTTACGTCCGAGCTCCTCGCCGCATTGAATGGTTACCCCGAGTTCTTTTATGTAGCCGATCTCACGGTCGAGGATTTCAGCCGGAAGACGATACTCGGGGATTCCATACCTCAGCATGCCGCCGGGGCGTGGGTGTTTTTCGAATACCGTGACATCATACCCTTTCACCGCGAGGTAGTAGGAACAGGAAAGCCCTGCAGGCCCTGAGCCGATGACTGCGATCCTTTTCCCTTTTGCAGGTGCGATCTCCGGTACCCAGTGGTTTTCCTGCATGCTGTCATAGTCCGCGGCAAACCGTTTCAGGTTGTTTATGGCGATCGGTTCGTCAACCTTGTTTCTTCTGCACACGCTTTCACAGGGATGGGGACAGACCCTTCCGATTGTCAGCGGCATGGGGTTTTTTTCCTTTATCAGCTTTACCGCTTCAGAGAACTTTCCTGCCCCGATGAGTGCGATGTATCCCTGTATGTCGATGTGTGCCGGACACTCCAGAGAACACGGAGCGACACAGTCACCGAAGTGATCGGAGATGAGGAGAGAAAGGCTGAGCTTTCGCGCTTCGATCACATCGGGGTCCTCCGTATGTATTTCCATTCCCCCGGTGACTTTTGTGGTGCAGCTCGGGACAAGCGACTTTGCCCCTTTTACCTTAACAAGACAGACCCGGCACGAACCGAAGGGTTCAAGCCTCTCGTCGTGACAGAGCGTGGGAATAAACACGTGTTCTCTTCTGGCAACTTCGAGGATGGTTTCTTCGGAGTCAGCCGTCACCTTCTTTCCGTTGAGCGTGATCTGTATACCAGGCATCTGTTTCCTCTCATTGCACTTCAATTGCATCGAATCTGCAGCTGTCGTAACAGACCCCGCACTTGATGCAGAGGTCCTGGTCGATTGCGTGTACCTGTTTCTTTTCGCCTGATATGGCATGAGTGGGACAGTTCCTGCGGCAGAGCCCGCATCCGACGCATTTATCCTCCCTGATTCTGTAGGAAATCAGACTCTTGCACTGTTTTGCGGGACAGGTCTTTTCCCTGATATGAGTTTCGTATTCGTGTCGGAAATATTTGAGAGTCGTCAACACAGGGTTCGGAGCCGTCTTTCCGAGCGCGCAGAGTGATCCCTGGCTGATATTTTTCGCGAGCATTTCGAGAAGCTCTATGTCGCCTTCTTCTCCATTTCCCTGTGTGATTCGTTCAAGAATCTCGAGCATTCTTTTCGTCCCGATCCTGCAGAATGTGCACTTGCCGCAGGATTCATCCTGTGTGAAAGACAGGAAATAACGGGCAATTTCCACCATGCAGGTATCTTCGTCCATCACGATCATGCCGCCGGACCCCATGATACACCCAGCCTTTGTGAGGGACTCAAAGTCAACGGGCATGTCGAGAAGATGTTCGGGGATGCAACCGCCTGAAGGACCTCCGGTCTGAACGGCCTTGAAGGCTTTGTTGTCCTTGATGCCTCCTCCGATATCGAATATGATTTCACGAAGCGTGATTCCCATGGGAACTTCGACCAGACCGGTATTGTTGACTTTTCCGACGAGGGAAAACACCTTGGTCCCCTTGCTGCTTTCAGTGCCTATGCTGCTGAACCAGTCTGCCCCGTGATTTATAATCCGCGGGATATTTGCCCACGTTTCCACATTGTTGATGTTCGTCGGTTTCCCGTTATACCCTGAGATCGCAGGAAAGGGCGGCTTTACGCGTGGTTGCGGGTGTTTTCCCTCCAGGGAGCGGATGAGAGCTGTTTCCTCTCCGCACACGAAAGCTCCTGCCCCCCGGTTCACCCTGACGTCGAAGCAGAAATCAGTGCCGAGAATGTTGTCACCGATGAGACCGTAATCTCGGGCCTGTTCGATTGCACGGTTGACTCTTCGGAGTGCAAGGGGGTACTCGTTTCTGATGTAGATGAAGCCGTTTTTAGCGCCGATGGCCCGTGCCCCGATTGTCATTCCCTCCAGTACAGAGTGCGGGTCAGACTCCACTATGGAGCGGTCCATAAACGCACCCGGATCACCTTCGTCTGCGTTGCAGATGATGTACTTTTCATCTCCCGGAGCTTTCTTGCAGACCTCCCACTTGATTCCCGTGGGAAATCCTCCTCCTCCTCTTCCCCGAAGGCCGGAACGTTTAATCTCATCAACGATCGCTTCGGGTGTCATATTTACAAGCGTTTTTACGAGTGCCTTGTATCCGTCTCGTGCGATGTATTCATCGATTTCCTCAGGGTTGATGATTCCTCTATTCGCCAGCGCAATCAGCCGCTGTTTCTTGAAGAAGCCGATGTCGTGCATTTTTGGAACAGGGGTTTCGTCTTCACCGGGTGAATACATGAGTTTTTTAACCGGTCTTCCCTTGAGAAAGTGCTCCTCAACGAGAAACGGGATATCTTTCACGGTGAGCATCTGATAGAAGATGTCGTCGGGCTGTACAACGACGATCGGCCCGTTTGCGCAGAAACCGTTGCACCCTGTTGTGATGATCTGTATTTCCCCTTCGAGGTTATGACGGATGATCTCCTTCTCGAGCGCATCTATTATCTGAAACGCACCGTTGGAGACACAACCGGTACCCGTGCAGACCATCAGGTTCATACGATATCGAGGCATTTACGAAACCCTCTCGCTTCCGATTGCCAGAGCATATTCTGCAACCACTTTTCCACCCTGCACATGCTCTTTGAAAATTCTCTCAACCTTTTCCTGCGTCAGGTCAACGTATTTCACCGGTGGTTTTCCCTTCAACTCAACAGTGGCCATCGGCTCCCGGCTGCAGAGCCCCGCGCACCCGGAAGTCGTAAGAATAATGTCCTCAGCATTGGACTCCTCTATACCCTTCAGAAAGGCGCTCAATATGTCTCTGGCCCCTGAGGCTATGCCGCATGTGCCCATATGCACGGTAATCTTTGCACGCCCCGCGCCTTCACGCAAGATGGTCGTCGCCTTCATCCTTTGGCTGATTTTATCCAGATCCTCAGGCTTCAGTTTCATGGAAAGGCTCCTTGTATTATCCTTTTTTTCGGTATTCTTCAACGATTTTGATGAATCGTCCCGGTGTGAGTTTTCCGTAGGTCGTGTCGTTTATCATCACTACAGGCGCGAGCGCACAACACCCGAGACATGCCACTTTTTCGAGGGTAAAGAGCATGTCCTCTGTGGTTTCGCCGTTTTCTATCCCCAGGTCCCGGCTTATTACATCTGTGAGCTTTGAAGCGCCCGCAATGTGACATGCGGTACCGTGGCAGATACGGATGAGATATTTTCCGATAGGTTCAAATCTGAATTGCGTGTAGAAGGTTGCAGCGCTGAGAACTCTTGCAATCGGGATATTCATCCTGAGTGCAAGAATCGTCAGCACCTCTTTTGGTAAATACCCGTATTGTGCCTGTATGTCCTGAAGAACGGTAATGAGAGTACTGCCGGTTGCGTTCTCCTTTTCAATGATCGACAAAGCAGGTTCGATATCTAAATCAGTCATCATTCATCCTTTTATCTGGCCGGTTTTTTGCACACGCAATACACCGCATAATGGTGGGAGAGACCGGTTTCCCGGATGAGAAGTGCGATAAGGCAAACTTTCGTGCGGCTCACACACAATTCGATGGTTTATGAACGGGATCAGCGTAATTCCTTCAATATTTTCAGGTCCTTGACCTCTTCGTGCCTTCCGAACGTACTGTCGGATTTCAATGAAATGATCTCGGCACAGTTTTCATCCTTCTTTATGGTATCCAGCACGCTTTCAACGGTCAATTGTTTCTTTGAAAAAGGAAGATCCAGCGTTAGGAGAAAATCATAGGCACCGATTACCCGATCAACGAACTCCACCCCATCAAGGCTCTCGTATTGCTTTTTGATTTCCCACAATCGGTCCCCTTCTGCGTGCTGTCTCAGCTTTACGATGAGGTAGCCCCGGGATCCCATACGAACTCCTTCGGTAATTTTCTCCTAAATATATCAAATTATTAAAGGTTGTTCCAGGAAAATGTTGCCCATTTTTGATGTGATCGGGTATTTTGCCGCCTGACGGTAATTATGCGGAATAATAGTGAAAAGAGTTTGAAATATTATTAAATTTACTTCAAAAGAACGGGAGGTACAAGCGATGCAAAAAGGCGGAAAGATCTATATCTTATCCGGGTTCCTTGCTGTAGCAATTCTCTTTTTTCTCCTCGGAATGGGTTCAGACTCTGAAAAGGGGAAAGCGGAGGAAGCGTCACCTGCCGCAACAATCGTAATAAAGGATGAGGGCGGATTCTCTACTGCGATAAGCGAGGTTGCCAATGCACTGATGCCCGCTGTTGTGCACATCGATGTTTCAGGTTCCGTGGTGCAGCGCGCGCCTGTATCCCCCTTCGGGAATGATCCGTTTTTCCGGTACTTCTTCGGACCGCCTCAGGAAATGGAACGGGAGGTTCCAGTGCAAGCGCTCGGGAGCGGTGTAATAATCTCAAGAGACGGGTATATCATCACCAACAATCACGTGGTTCAGAATGCGGATACAATAAGCGTTGAGCTGTATGACGGGAGCCTGTACGAGGCGGAACTCGTCGGAAGAGACCCGGGTACGGATCTCGGAGTAGTGAAAATAGAACCGACCCCTAACATGAAATACGCAACTTTTGGAGACTCGGATAGGTGTAAGGTCGGCGAGTGGGTTATTGCCATCGGTTCTCCAAGAGGTCTTGACTGGACCGTTACCGCAGGAATTATCAGCGCGAAAAACAGAACGAACATAGGCGTGCTCGGGCCAACAGGGTATGAGGATTTTATTCAAACCGACGCCTCAATCAACCCGGGGAACAGCGGCGGGCCGCTCATAAACCTCAATGGAGAGGTAATCGGCATTAATTCTCTCATCGTTTCCGCTTCACGAGGGTCAGAAGGGCTTGGTTTTGCCATTCCCTCGAACATGGCGAAGGCGATTTCGGATTCGCTTATCAAACACGGAAAGGTGATCCGGGGATATCTCGGGGTAAATATCCAGGATGTCACTCCAGAAATCGCAAAGAGCCTGAAGCTCGAGAAAAATTTCAAAGGAGTGATCATTGCCGATGTTCTTCCAGACAGCCCGGCTGCACAGGCAGGAATCGAGCAGGGAGACATTGTCATCGAGTATAACGGCAAGAAAGTCGATAACAGTTCACAACTCAGGAACAACGCCGCACAAACAACACCGGGGAAGACGGTGGCTCTCAAAATTCTTCGCAACGGCAGGGAAATCGAGATATCCGTGATGGTCGGAGAGCTCGGAAAGTACGAGAAGGCGGGCGGAGGAGGAACAGGAGGAGATCTCCTCGGTCTTTCAGTTGAGAAAGTTACCCCCTCCATTGCACGGCGGATCGGGCTTATAAAAGCGAGCGGTGTGATCATTATTGAAGTAAGGTCCGGGAGTGTGGCGGAGAATGTCGGTCTGGAAGAAGGAGACATCATTTTTCGTATCGGGAATGTTCCGGTAAACGACCCCGGAGAGTTCAACAGGCTCGTGGAAACTTTTGCAGATGAGGGAGAGGTTTTGCTGCTCGTGAGAGACGGAAAAAGCGGCAGGGTCGGCTATCTCGTGGTTCCACTAAACGAGTGATGGGTCTCGGGAAGGCCTGAAAAAAACATGAAGTGCGGGTCATTCAGTCACTCTATTGCCGGGGCTTCGAAGTCATAGGTTCGCGGAATCTCGCCAGTCAGAAAAAAACTCTGAAAAGAAGTACTGCTCCTATTGAGCACAAATCGAAAACCTGATGCTTCGAGTTCTTCTCTGCTGTAGGGGATTGCAATAGAAGAAACTTCGAGAACATTTGAGATGTCTTTTTCGATGTAAAGAAAAGGCCGTGTTCTGCTTCGAGTCCCCGCCTGTAAACACTGTTTTCAACGAGAATCGTAATTTTTAAAAAGAACGCTCAGGATTCGTCCAGTCTGAAGTGACATCCGATAGTCTTACGGTTTCGTCTCGCGAATTGCGCGATGAGGGTTGCCACGAGAATACCGTTTCTCAGCTCGATTTTTCCTTTCGTCAGGTTCGTGTCTCTGTAGTAGTCTGAAATTCTCAAGTAGAGATTCAGGAGATCGGACTTTGCCCTGGTCAGACGTGTCTCGGTTCGTACGATGCCGACGTAGTTCCACATTGTGCTTTTCAGGTTGTTCCAGTCCTGGATGATGAGCAGAGAATCATGATTTGATGTGCTCATATTCAGGGGGTATACCCAGTCCACGATGTCAGAAAAGTACTGTTCCCGCTTGGGGGCATGCGAAGCGTATGTTCCCGCGCGTTTCCCGAACACGAGACCTTCGAGAAGAGATACGGAGGCGAGTCGGTTTGCCCCGTGTATTCCGGAACATGAAGATTCCCCCACCGCATAAAGCCCGCTTATCGTTGTGTTTCCCCATTCCCCGATGAGAATGCCTCCGCAGAAGTAGTGTTCGGCAGGAACAACGGGAATCGGCTCCTTCGAAATGTCGATTTTATGTTTCTTGCACTCTTTGTAGATACCGGGAAAGCGTGCGCTGATGTTGATCCCTTTTTCGTTATGGTGTGCGATATCGAGAAACACATGGGTGGATTCCATTCGTGTCATTTCATTATAGATTGCCCGGGCCACCTCGTCTCGGGGAGCGAGGTCAGCCCACTCGGCTGAGTACCGCTTCATGAACTCCTCGCCATCCTTGTTCAGGAGTCTGCCGCCCTCTCCCCGCACAGCTTCGGAAATGAGGAATCCGCTTTCCTCTGCTGAAAAGAACATCGTCGGATGGAACTGTACATACTCCATGTTCGTGACGGTTGCACCGGCCCTGTAGGACATGCAGATTCCGTCTCCGGTCGCGCATTCTGGATTCGTGGTGTATTTGTAGAGATTACCGATGCCTCCGGTGGCGACGATGGTTGCATCGGCGAGAAGTGTCTGCACATCCCCGGTGTCGTTATTCAGCGCGTATGCACCGAGGCATAAGTTCTCCTTGTAATTTGACAAAGGATTTTTGGAATTGTGTTGGGTTGTGATGAGATCTATGGCCGTCAGATTGGTAAATAATTCTATATTTTTCGTTTCATGCACTTTTTCCAGGATTTTTTTTTCGATTTCCTCCCCTGTGGTGTCGTAGTTGTGAAGGATCCGCTTTTTTGTGTGTGCTGCTTCCTGTGTGAAGTGATACTTTTCGGTTTTGGTTTTCGTAAAATTCACCCCGCATTTGTCTACAAGAAAATCCATGACGATCGCCGGCCCCTCCTCAACCACGATACGAACAGCGTCCGGATTGGATATACCGTCTCCCGCACGCATGATGTCCTCGTAGAGAATCTCCTTTGTGTCGTCCTCTCCGATGACCACGATTCCACCCTGCGCATACCGGGTATTTGTTTCCATGGGATCCACCATCTTTGTGATGAGAAACACCCTTTTCCCTGATTCTGCTGCTGCAATCGCAGCAGTGCACCCTGCTATTCCGCTGCCGATAATGAGTACTTCTGTCTTTTCGCGTATCACTTGCGAAGGCTCCTCTTCGGATACCCGTAAGCAATCATGCTCACAGGAATACAGACTTAATTTTGTTTTTCACTTCTTCGTACTGTTCCTCGCTCATCCGTTTCGCACCTGATGAATCAATGAGAGGTTGTGCACCGACGTCATATATCCTTTCCTCGAGTTTTTCCTGCTTTCGTATCCCCTCTGGAATTTCCGGCCCGATACCGATTGACTTTCGTATATCCTCAGGAAACTTTCCAGGATCCGCAGTTTCATAAATCACTGCAGGCATTGAATGATTTTCAGATGAGTACAGTTCGTAGGATTTCCACCCCACCGCTCCGTGGGGATCGAGAATGACCTTGTACCTGTCGTATACTTCCTTTATCGTGCGGTAGTGCGTATCGTTACTGACGCTCACTGAGTAGATGTCTTTTCGCATCTCTTTCAGGTCGGGCATGCGCGCCAAATATCCCGCATGGGTGATTCTTCTGGTCGTTTCGTCCCTTTTATCGTACATGTGTCCGCCGTAAAACTCGATGAGCCTCGCGAGGTTGGAAGGGTGTGAGACAATCATGGCCGTGGAAGGTGACCAGCGAGAAGGCTCCACCTTATAGTGTTCTGTGCTGAGAAAATCTGGAAACTCTCTGTTCTCATTCACCCCGCAAACGATTTTCTTGATGGGGAGCCCCATCTGCTTGGCAATAACTGTTCCCATCATGTCCCCGAAATTCCCGGATGGCACGCTGCATACAATCTGCTCTCCGCCGAGGTTGAGCCTGGAATATGCGAAAAATGGATACACTGCCTGAGGAAGCAGCCTTCCGAGGCTGATGGAGTTTGCAGAAGTAAATCTGTCAGGGTCATGAAAACATTCTTCAGCAAAGCCTCTATCGCTCAAAAGGTTTTTTGCAATTTCCTGGCAGACGTCGAAATCTCCGTTCACTGCGAAGGCGTGGATATTTTTCAGAAGTGTCGTCATTTGCCTTTGTTGATGATCACTGATCGCATCTCTGGGAAAAAACACGATATTTGAAACGTTTTCAAGCCCTTGGAGCGCGTCCGCAACTGCTCCGCCTGTGTCTCCGCTCGTGGCCACGACCACAACCCTTCGGAGGCCGCTTTCTCCCAGAAAGTAGTTCAGAGCTCTTCCAAAAAAACGGGCTGCGAAGTCTTTGAACGAGTAGGTCGGCCCCTTCGAAAGCCACATGATGTGCGTTTGACCCGTAACCCGCTGTATATCGACCGGGATCACTGACTCATCGTACGCGTCCTCGAGCAGCGCGATGAAATCATTTTCCCTGATATCCTGAGTTACAAAGGGTGAGAGAACGCTGAACGCAATCTCCGAGTAACGAGCGGATTCCATTCTCCGTATCTGTTCACTGGTCAGTTTCGGTATGTCCTGACGCCACATCATGTAAAGGCCGTATTCAGATGCGATTCCGTTCAGGAGTGCCTGTCTGAATCCGACGTTTTCTCGGTGATTGTTCGTGCTGTGAAAGTAAATCGGCATTTTCGATTCCTGTTCACTGCAAAATAGTATATGGGGATCACCATCACAATATACATAGTTTGGGGAAAAGATGAAATCTATTCTTTGATTATGGTGTAGCCGAGGTTTCGTGCGAGACGGGCAAAATGATCGGGGTAGGGGGCGGTGAACGTCACCAGGGATCCTTTTGATGGGTGTTCAATGGTGATCTTTTTCGCAAACAGGGCGATGTATTCAGATTGATGGGCTTTTCTTGCATAAAGACTGTCGCCGATGATGGGATGGCCGATATGCAGCGCGTGTACACGGATCTGGTGGGTTCTCCCTGTTTTCGGAATAAACTCGACCCAGCTGGTGTCGTATTTTGCATCGATTACTCTGTAAAAAGTCACTGACTCTCTTCCCTTCTCTGCAGTGGTGAACTTTTTCCGGTTTTTTCTGCTTCTCTTAATAGGTTCGTTTATCACGCCCTCTTTCGGGAACACAGTGCCCTTCACCAGGGCCTCGTATATTTTTATTGTCTTTCTCTGCGCAAACTGGCGTGCGAGGTGTCGGTGGGCAGCGTCGTTTTTTGCGATAATGAGAACTCCCGAAGTATCCTTGTCGAGCCTGTGAACGATTCCTGGCCTCAGTTCCCCTCCAATGGACGAAAGGGATCCTCTTTCTCCGAGGTAGTGAATAAGTGCGTTTACAATCGTGTCTGCTGCATGCCCTGCGGAGGGGTGTACGGGGACTCCCGGCTGCTTGTTGATCACGAGAATGGCGTTATCTTCATAGAGAATATCAAGCGATAGAGGTGCAGGCTCGATTGCGCTCTCTTCCGGCTCAGGTATGGAAACGCTGATCCTGTCACCCGGCTGTATCCGGTAATTTGGTTTTCTGGGCAGATCGTTTACAACAACCGGAAGGCGCTCATGGTCCTGAATGTATCTTTGAATCAAAGACCGGGAGTATCCCTTGAGCATTTTTGAGAGATAGGTATCAAGCCGTTCACTTTTTTCCTTTTCCGCAACCGTGAATTGAAAACTATTAATTTTCTCTGGATTCAGATTCCCCCCCTTGTCGCAGGATAATGACAAGGAGCAGGACAATACCCGCGAGCACACAAGAATCAGCCACATTGAAAGTCGGCCATCTCGTCATGTGAATGTTAAGTGCCCTGACTGTGATATCTGGAAAATCAAAATCAAGAAAATCGACGACTTTTCCTCGAACGATCCTGTCGATCATATTGCCGATTGCTCCTCCAAAGATCAAGCCCATCGCGAGAGCGGTGTGTTTCACTGACTTCGGAAGTGAGAGGAAGATATACAGAATTATACCTAAAGCGATAAAAGAAATAATGATGAGCAGAATCGGTTTGTGCGGCGACGGATTGGTGTCGAACATTCCGAATGCGATTCCCGAGTTCAGAATGTAAGTAATGGTAAAGTAGTCTCCGATCACCCTGATCGTCTGGTGTAGTTCCATAGACGTCTTGATTATCCATTTTGTCAGGTGATCCGCGAAGATCACGGCTGCAGTGATGATGAAGAAGAATTTCAGTTTGTTTTCTTTCATACGCTCCCTTTGTGCCTCTCTTTTTCGCACCGGCGCTCCGATTAATATATATCTTTTCTGTAGAGTGATCTAGTATCATGTGCTGCAATGCTCAGGGAAATTCCAATCGTCGATAGCGCAATATACAGATATTCGGATGGCAGAAGACTCCCTGTTTTCCGGGCCGCACCTCTGTATGCGGTCAGCCCGAGAAAGCTCAGCAGAGCGCTTGCGGGGAGAGAGATGAAAAAGACCGTTTCAAATCTCCTCAGCGGTGTTTCCCTGTACCTGCTGTCGTCATCTTCAAATTCGTAGGAGACGGAAAAACAGGGCAACAGCCCTGATGCGGACGCTTCGGCCGCACGTACGTTTTGCGCGAAATACTCCGCAGCTTCTTCACGGTTCTGTGGATAGTCCCCTGATGTGTTCGGGTAAAGAGTCTTTCTCCTGTCGAATGCGTACGTGCAGGTATATGACGACATCAGCACAAGCCCTGCACTGAGCAATATACAGAGAGGTTTGAAATGTATTTTATTCATTCCAATACTTTCCGTAAAAAAGTGAGAGGTCGTTCTTCACCGCATCTGGAATCGAACCCTTTTCCGTGATAAATGCGTACTGCGCTGCGCTATGGCACGTGCAGGCCGTATCTTCGGGCAGGTTCTGGATAAAACTCTGAACAATGATTCCGGCCGTCTGTGTGTTTGCTCTGAGGTTTTCCACAATCATGTCGATGGTCACGTCCTCTTCGTCCTGTTTCCAGCAGTCGTAGTCTGTGCAGAGCGCCATCATCACGTAGCATATTTCCGCTTCCCTCGCGAGCTTCGCCTCTGGAAGCGTGGTCATTCCGATCACGCCGCCTCCCCACCCGCGATACAGGGTGCTTTCGGCCCGTGTGGAGAAAAGCGGACCTTCCATACATATGTATGTTTCGTTTCTATGTACCCTGTACCCGGCAGACGTAATCGTCTCATACAGACGCGTGGCGAGCGTTTTGCAAAACGGGTCTGCGAAAGACACGTGTCCGACGAGACCGTTTCCGAAATAAGTGCTTTCTCTGAGCCGTGTTCTGTCGATGATCTGGTCGGGAATGATGATATCCCTGGGCTTGATCTGCTCCTTGAGGCTCCCGACAGCGCTTACTGAAAGTATCCTCTCCACACCGAGCTTTTTCAGTGCCCAGATATTCGCTTTTACGGGGATTTCTGTTGGCAGCAGCCTGTGGCCGGCCCCGTGTCTGGGAAGAAATGCGACCTCCTTCCCTCCAATCCGAACAATCTTTATACTATCGGACGGATCCCCGAAAGGAGTACTCACATCAATACTCTCGTTTACGGTGACCCCCTCGAGTTGATACAGGCCGGTTCCCCCAATAACCGCAGTGTCGATCTTCTTCATAGGCTCCTCCAGTCAATGTGCGTTTGCGTAGAACCTTTATTCAGGATCCGCAATGAGAAATACCTTGTCCCTGCTTTTTTGCCCGCTGAGAATGGAAATCCTGCTGTTTGCAACATTCTAGTAGTCGGAGAGTATCCGGATTGCGTCACTGTTCGCCTCTCCTTTGAGTGGTTTTTTCGGCGTGTATATGTGAAGAATTTTTTCTTTTCGTTCTATAACGCGTTTCGAGCTTCCTGTATGTATTCGTACCTGAATCCTTTGCGTCCCGACTTTTTTTCTCATAGATAATCAGGTGCTTGCGGTTATTGACCGTTTTTTTTCTTTGATTTGTCGATTATGTCGCCAAATTTTTTCCACACCTCTCCTTTTTTGTATTCTTTCCGGGTTGTTACGTGCAAATAAGGGCACGGCTGATACTTGTCAGATTCATTCTGTGTTACACATTTTTTCAGTTCCATTTGTACGGTTTTATCGATGATGCATGTAACGAGCCTGCACCGGAGTTCAAGGTTGGTCATAGTGTGCCTCCCTTTCCGTAATCGGTGATTTTTCCGTCTTTCATCATATAGACGTCAGTATTTTCAGGTATTGTCCCATGATCATGGCTTGCGACAATGACCGCCGAGCCCTCCTTTTTTCGCTCATCCAGTATTTTGAATATAACATCTGCTGAATTATTATCAAGTTCGGAACAGGATTCATCCGCAAAGATATACGTGGGCTTTTTCACAAGCGCTCGCGCCATCATCATCTTTTGAATCTCACCGCCGGAGAGCTCGAAGGGCCGCATGTGTATCTTGTCGGCCAATCCAAGCCGCTCGACAAGATCGAGTGCTGATGATTTCAACTTTTTTATGCTCATTTTAAAAAAGGAGTTGGGAGAGAGGATGTTTTCCCATACAGTCAGCTCGGGGATGAACAGCGTTGCCTGCGGAACATAGCCGATGTGCTGTTCACGGAATTGGGATACACTTTTATCGTCCCGTTCTGAGAAACGAATCGTGTCGAATACGATCTCACCCGCGCTCGGGCTGAGTATACCTGCGAGTATGGCAAGAAGTGTTGTCTTCCCGCTGCCTGTCGGGCCGCATATAAACGTATAGGTTCCTTCGTTTATATCGATGCTGGTGGGTTTCACCGCCTGAACCGGTGAGGTGGGATAGGTTTTTGAAATCGATATGGCCTTTATGCTCAAACCGAACCTCGTAAAAGACCCGAGATATTGCGCTTCATCCGAAGCGAGGTGACAAATACCGTGAAAGCGAGCTCGATGCAGACGACTCCCGACACGGCCTGACCGGCGAGTGCGGTGAACCGGACCAGTTCGAACCTCTGAATATGTGCGAGGAAGTAGGGGAGATAGATGATGTTTGTATAAATGAGAATGATGACACAGAGCACTCCGGCGACTGCACCGATACACGAAATGATGAGTATTTCAACAGATGCCATAAAAAGAACTTCAGACTTTTTCGCGCCGAAAATTCTCAGAATGCCGAACTCCTTTTCCCTCATTGATACATACAGGAGGGTGAACATCGGGATGAGCAGCACGCTGACAATGAGTATGGAAAAAATTGTTACGTAAAAGAACGTATTGATCGCAGACACATCGGAGAGCCGAAGCAATTCACGTGAGATGTTTACAAGAAAAAATGTTTGTGATATAAAAAAGGCAAGCGCACCATACGTGATGCTATATGATTTCTTCCTTTTTATGTTTACGAGTGAAATCCATAGGATGTTCCCGAACATTGACCGATAATGTTCCCGTAAAATAATGAAACCCCGACAATGACGCCGGGGCTTTTGGGCGATACTGGATTTGAACCAGTGACTTCTACCATGTGAG
>CAZOWM010000017.1:0-66203 GCA_964583615.1 uncultured Spirochaetota bacterium
AACCCCTGACCCCTTGAATGCCATTCAAGTGCTCTCCCAACTGAGCTACACCCCCGACTGAATTAAGGTATAGGGGAAAAAAGGGAGTGTCAAGAACAATTCATTTTGTGTACACGATTTTGTTGTTGACTTTCAATGCCCGTGTAATATCTTAAAAACGGTTTGGGGTTCGAATGAGACGGATAGAACGAGATGGAAAGAGAAAAAGAGACCAGGAAAAAATCTACTGCGCTAACTGCTCGTACTGTGTTCTATTCAAGAAACCGGTGGGAGATACGGGCGCATATGTTTTGAGAGTTCGCTGCAGCAAGGGAATGTGGAAGAAGCGCTCGGGAGAAGAAAAAGTATACAAGTACTTCACACTCATCAGAAGAACAATGGCTACATGCCCGCATTACGACCCGATGGGTGAAGTAATTGAGTATATTCAAGAGCTCAGAAAAAACCTCCCCGTCAAGGATGAGATATACACCTATTGAGTGTCTCTTCGGCACAGAAAGGAATATGAATGAAATTGAACTGTTTTTTTGCTCTCTCTCTTTTTGTGACTGTCTGTTTGGCGTCATTGCTTCTTTCCTGTGCCACGAAACCTCCGGTCCTGTATAATAACGGGAAGCCCTTCCCCATTACTGAATATGAAAAGATCGCTCAGAGGGAGTTCGACAATAAAAATTATGAAAATGCGATTCTCTCATACAACGCAATAATCGAAAATTACCAGGATAATAAAAAGGCTGTTGTATGGGCGTATTATGAAATTGGATTTTGCAATCTCCTGCTCAAAGAGTATGAAAAAGCGGAACAGTATTTTAGAATCGTAATAAACGAATATAAGGAACCCGCTGCAACCAAGCTGGCTCAGGACCGAATTGAAGAAATCGGTGAAAAAAAGGAATAGTAGCCACCCTGTCAGAACACTTCTTCTCTTATTTCTCTCTCTTGCAGTGCTTCCTGTAACTGCCTCACTGCTGATTAACTATCCAGTTTTGTTTACCCGGTGCAGCGCGATAAGTATGAATATGATCCTGGCAGCCGCGGGGTTCATCCTTTTTCTCGGTGTGTTCTTTCTGTTCGGGCCGCCGGTGAAGAGTTACGTATTTGAGCACGAGTTGTCTCACATCATCTTTGCCCTGTTCAGCGGAGTGCGGGTAAAAAGTGTTTCATTTAGAAAGAATGGATACGTGAAAACCGAGAAAGTGAACATCTTTATTGCCCTCGCTCCCTATGCGTTTCCGCTGTATACGTTATTGTGTATCGGAGCCTTCAGGCTTGTCAGGCTGAGAAGCCAAAACCCTGTGCTTGACTACCTCTTTTACTTTTTCTTCGGGCTCACGCTTTCCTTTCATATAGTTGCGACCGTTCATTACGTGCAGATAGATCAGCCGGATCTCAGCCGGTATGGATATTTTTCGTCTCTCGTTATTATTTTTACCTGGTCTTTGTTCGTCATTGCGCTTATGTTAGCATTGATGTTTGCAAACGTTGCGGTCATGGATTTCTTTCGGAGTACACTCGCAAGCACAGTTGAGATATATACAACGTTTTTTTCTTTTTTACGGCAGTTGTTTTTACGTTTGTAAGCGGGGAAATTTTTTCTTGACATCGAAAATACCCGTATATATAATCCAACTTGATTTCATAACTTTATAGAGTTATCGTAAGGTACGTGTAATTATATATTTGAAGAGCAAACATCCTCCCGTTTTTTTTCATTGATGAGCGTAATTTTTTATATGATAAATCTTATAACAATACTTAAATAAACAGTATCCATGGTACATTTCTCCCAATCCGCTCAGAATCGTCTCGACCATCAAATCCACATATGCCTATAGGCAGAGGAGGGTACAAGTGTCAGCTAAAGTTGCAGAATATCCGGCACTTTGGATAGCAGGGGCTGCGTGTTCAGGGTGCTCAGTTTCATTGCTCAATGCGATCAATCCCAGTATTCAGAATGTGTTGATCGATCCCGTACTCCCGGGGAAGCATGTCTCTCTCAGGTTCCACGCCACAGTGATGGCGGGACAGGGGGAGCCTGTTATCAAAGTATTGAAAGAGACGGCAAAGGGGAAACCGAAAGAATACATTCTTATCATCGACGGTTCCATACCGACTGCCGAAGATGGTCTCTTTTGCAGACTCGGAGAGTTCGAAGGAGAGGAAGTTACGATGAAGGATATGGCGGCGGAGCTTTCAAAGGACGCCCTCGCGGTACTCGCTGTCGGAACCTGCGCGGCATTTGGTGGCATTCCCTCCGGGGCTCCCAATCCTACCGGTGCATTGTCGGTTATGGAGTTTTTCAAAACGGAGGGAATACACACTCCTCTCATCAACATACCGGGGTGTCCTCCGCATCCAGACTGGATGACCGGCACCATTGCACAGATTCTTCTGAACGGTATACCCGGAACGGACGACCTTGATGAAAAACTGAGGCCGAAGGCGTTTTTTGGAGCGCTGATTCACGAGAACTGTCCCAGGAGGGCGTATTTCGATGCCGGTCAGTTTGCGAAAAACCCAAGTGATCCTGGGTGTCTCTACGAAATTGGATGCAAGGGGCCGTATACCTATGCGGACTGTCCCACACGGCAGTGGAATAACGGAGTAAACTGGTGTATCGGTGCAGGTGCGCAGTGTATCGGATGTGTGGAACCCGATTTTCAGGACAAATACGCGCCGATGTTCAAAAAAATAGATGAACAAGGGCTTGAGAAGTTCAAGATTAAAACTCGCTAATAACAATATTCGGAGGGTGAAAATGGCGACAAAGATAACGATTGACCCCATCACGAGGATAGAGGGTCACATGAAAATAGAAGCCACAGTTGATAACGGGATGGTAAAAGATGCTAAGTGTGCAGGAACGCTCTTCAGGGGTTTTGAGATTATTCTCAGAGGGAGGGACCCCCGCGATGCTCAGCGAATTACCCAGCGTGTGTGCGGTGTATGCCCCGCGATTCATGGAACTGCCGCAGCTCTCAATCTCGATAGTGCGTTTGAAATTGCCGACAAAGTCCCTGACAACGGCAGAATACTCAGAAACCTCGTTCTGGGCTCGAATTACCTTCAGTCCCATATCCTCCACTTCTATCATCTCGCTGCTCTCGATTTTGTCGATGTAGCGTCCGTTGCCGAGTACAAAGGGGATGATCAGGAACTCAACGCTTTGAAGGATTTCATTGTAAGAGGGGAGCTTGCACCTTTTGTTCCGCGGTACGAGGGTGACTACCGGTTTGATGTATCAACAAATCAGCTTCTGACGAAACACTACCTCACTGCTCTCGAAATGAGAAGGCTTGCACATGAAATGCTCTCCCTCTTCGGTGGGAAAATGCCGCACAATGCATCGGTTGTTCCGGGAGGGATAACGGAACGTCCGACAGTTGACAAAATATCCGGATTTTTCTGGAGGCTGAACAGAATAAGGAAATTTATCGATGACGCGTATATACCTGATGTCATCGCTGTTGCGCAGGCCTATCCGGATAACTGGAAAATCGGTGAAGGCCCGGGAAATTTCCTCTCGTACGGGGCATTCGATCTCGACGGCAAAAGCTCAGATTATGCGACGAGAAAAAGGCTCTTTTTACAGGGTGCAGTGGAACAGATGAGCAGTTTCAAGGTGCTCGACACGGATAAAATCACAGAGAGTGTGAAACACTCCTGGTACACCGGTGACGATGCTGTGCACCCATCAGTGGGCGAAACACTCCCCAATGCCCGGAAGAACGGGGGCTATAGCTGGATTCGTTCTCCGCGGTATGAAGGGAAGGTGTATGAGGTGGGGCCGCTCGCGCGTTGGGTTGTCTCTTACTTTGGGGGGCAACCGGAGGTAAAGGAGGCGATCGACTCACTCATGAAGACTGCGGGAATCGAGCTGAAGTGGATGAACTCAGTTCTCGGACGGCATGCGGCCCGGGCGCTCGACGCGAAACTTGTTGCAGACAGCATGGCCAAATGGGTGCTCGAGCTCAAAACCGGTGAACCTGTATGCGCTGCCTTTGAGATCCCAGACGTCGCGGAGGGAATGGGTATCGTTGATGGTCCCAGGGGTGCGCTCGGCCACTGGATCTCAATAAAAGAAAAGAAAATCGAAAGATATCAACTTGTTGTTCCTACAACGTGGAACGGATCTCCGAAGGATGAAAAAGATCAACCGGGTCCCATGGAACAGGCTCTTTTGGGAACGCCGGTGCAGGACGTAAAAAATCCCTACGAGCTCGTTCGCATTGCACGCTCATTCGATCCGTGCCTTGCGTGCTCGGTTCACACGGTGAACATAAAAGGGACGAAGCTGGGGGCTATGAGAGTTGTCTGAGAAAAAGGTTGCTGTTATTGGAATCGGAAATATTCTCATGGGAGACGAGGGTGTCGGAATCATGGTGATTCAGGAGCTTGCAAAAAGACGTTTTTGTGGTGACGTTACCTTCGTCGATGCCGGAACCGCATTTTTTTGTATTGTGTCCACACTGCGAGACTATGACAAGCTCATCATCGTGGATGCGGTATATGGCGGAGGGAAGGCTGGTACAATCTACCGGTTTGGAATGGATGACGTGGCTGCACGAGAGGATTGTGGGCTTTCTTTGCATGACTTCGGTGTATTGGAGTCCATTCAACTCGAAAGAATTGTTGCCCGGTTTCCGCGGGATGTCGTTTTTTACGGTATCGAACCGCAAGCCGTGAGTTTTTCACTGGATGTTTCTCTTGTATGCCGTAAAGCCGTGATGTGTGCTGTGCAAAAAATTATGGACGATCTCGGACGTGCAGATATTCACGATGTTGGGGTGAAACACGGCACACCCCGGGACGATTCTCAGGCTTTATCGAATCTGAGAAGCCAGAATACAAACTAAGGAGGAACACGAATGGTTGTCAATGTTCCAAAACCCCAAGATGAGTTGCTCGACTTACTTGATGGTTATCATTCTCTGTTCATTGTCGGCTGTGGAGGATGTCCGGTCGGCTGTGATTCTGGAGGTACAGAAAGAATCGAAGAGCTTGCCACATTTCTCACGAAAAACGGAAAAAAAGTCATTGGAAGTGTGCTGATCGATTTCCTCTGCAATAAAGCACTTGTCGGCTCCAAGCTCATATATCATATCGAAAAGTTGAAAGGAACGGAGGGCGTTGTCGTGGTATCCTGCGGGATCGGAGTGCAGGCCACAGGAAAGATGATTGATATTCCGGTTATTCCAGCAAATGACACTCTTTCGAGTCAGGGTATGCAGGGGTTGTGGCCATCCGAAGAGCGGTGTGCCGGCTGCGGGACCTGTTATCTCGCACTCACAGGAGGAATCTGTCCAATCACATCGTGCTCGAAGAGCCTTATAAACGGAATGTGTGGTGGGCAACACGACGGGAAGTGTGAGGTCGAAACCGACAGAGATTGCGGATGGTATCAGATCTACACGCGCTTGAAGGAAGTGGGAAAGCTTGACAATTTGAAAAAAATCCCGCGGTTGCGAGACTACAGAAAGATGGACGTTTCCGATACAGAGAGGAACACGACTCGGTGGGCTCTTGAGAAAGAGAACATGTATGAGGCACCGCAACAGAGTTCAGAGAAAGAGGAGGCATAGAATGAGCAGATTGCAGGAAAGCCTGAAGGAAGGTAAGTTCACTATCACCGGTGAGATAGGACCTCCCAAGGGAGTGGATCTGCACCACTGCATGGAAGACGAGGTCGAATATATCAAGGACCGCGTTGTTGCAATCAATGTAACGGACAACCAGAGCTCCGTGATGCGCATCAGTTCCCAGAGTATATGTGCACTCCTTGTTCAGAAAGGCCTTGAGCCAATACTGCAGATTACCTGCAGGGACAGAAACAGGCTTGCCATCCAGGGCGACGTTCTCGGTGCATATGTACAGGGAATCAGAAATATTCTGTGTCTTACAGGCGATCACAATTCCGCGGGTGACCATCCTGAAAGCAAGCCGGTTTTTGACCTGGATTCTGTGAGTCTGCTCGACGCGATTTCAAGCCTTAAGGAAGGGAAGGACCTCGCGGGACAGGAATTGGAGGGAGTACCGGAAGATATCTTTCAGGGTGCGATCGTAACTCCAGGTGCGGATCCGGTAGAGATGCAGCTCATAAAAATGGAGAGAAAAATCGAGGCCGGAGCGCAATTTTTCCAGACACAGGCAATATATGATACAGTGGCATTCGAGAATTTCATGAAAGAGGCTTCGAAATTCAAGGTTCCTGTTCTCTGTGGAGTCGTACTCATAAAGTCAGCCGGTATGGCGAAGTATATGAACAACTTCGTGCCGGGCGTTCAGGTGCCGGATGAGATGATAAAACCGCTCAGCGAGGCTCCAAAGGAAGACAGACCGAAGAAGAGCGTCGAGCTCATGTCGGAGTTTATAAAGGAGGTCAAGCCGATGTGCGAAGGACTCCATATCATGGCCATGGGGTGGGAGAAATATGTGCCGGAAATGTTGGACATGTGCGAGCTCTAAGCGACCAGAAAGACGGAACCAATGCCGTATTTCGTCTTGTTTCCCGATGTGCGGCGTGCAAAAAAACCACCTCGGAAAGGTGGTTTTTTCCTTTTCGGGCTAGTGAGATTTGAACTCACGACCTCACGGTCCCGAACCGTGCGCGCTACCAAACTGCGCTATAGCCCGCCCACGGAGAATGAAAATATCGGGAGCGACGGGGATTGAACCCGCGATCTCCGGCTTGACAGGCCGGCGCGATAACCATCTTCGCTACGCCCCCGTAACAGCGGCAAATGTACACATATTCATACCCTCTGTCAAGCATTTTTCAAGAGTCGTATCCTGTGAAAATTAAAAAAAACACGGTAAATTCCGATGAATAGAGTGAATGGAGATGCCTATGAAAACATCGAGCAGGGTTTATTTTATCTTCTTGACCCTTATTGCTGTCCTTGCTGTTTCCTGCGGTACCACCACAGGACTCTACAAAAATGTGCAAACTTCTTCCCGTCAGGGTGTGTGGCACAGAGTGGAACAGGGACAGACCCTATGGCGGATTGCGAAAACCTACCGAGTCTCACTTGAAGAGATAAAGGACGCGAATGACATAGAGGATGTCATTCACGTATCCACCGGAACGTGGGTGTTTATTCCGGACGCACAAGAGGTACTCTATGTTCAGGGAAGTGTGAGTGGTTCACCCCCCGATCTCGAAGCGGTGGCATTTGTATGGCCGGTGCTGGGTGAGATAGTCAAGCCCTTCGGCAGGGATCAGAATGACTTCAACTACGGAATAGACGTACAGACGCAGGGTCCCAGCAATGTTCGTGCTGCTGAAAAAGGGAAAGTTGTGATATCCGGCATTATCAGAGGATACGGCAAAACGATCATCATTGAACACGACAATGATTTCATCAGTTTGTATTCAAGGGATCTGCAGAGTTTTGTAAAAGAAGGACAATCTGTGGACAAGAACTCGGTTATCGCCAAGATTGAGATTCCAAGAAACTCTGAAAAGGCCGTTGTTCACTACGAACTTTTTTACAAAGGGAAACCGGTAAACCCTCTTTATTATTTACCTTAGTTTCTTTGTTCGTTATTATTATATTGGCAAAATAGATAGCGATGTATGGAGCTAGGATGAATCTCTATACATGCGTACTTTTTTCCAAGCTTCAGTCTCTCCTTTTTACAGCGAGATAGGTGCTGATTTCATGAATATGCTGAACAATGATCACCAGGATCGTCCATATGACTCCCATGCGGAAGAGGACGATCCTCTTGCTTATTATCTAAAGCAGATCAACAAGATACCTCTCCTGAACCCGGAAAAAGAGAAAAAATGCTACATAGAAATTAGGTATTTCAAGGAGACGCTGCAGAGCCTGTCAGAAAAACTAAAATCGGGAGAAGTTGACAAAAAGGGGTATGAAAGAGAAAAGACAGTTTATGAAAAAAAACTCGTAGACGTGAAAAATATTCTCGTGACTGCGAATCTCAGGTTGGTTGTCAGCATTGCAAAAAAATATCAGCATAGGGGGCTGTCTCTTATCGATCTTATTGATGAGGGGAACATTGGACTCATAGAGGCAATAGACCGTTTCGATTATACGAGAGGTTTCAAATTCAGTACGTACAGCACCTGGTGGATACGGCAGTCCATCATCAAAGCAATTGCAGACAAGGGCAGGGTCATACGATTGCCGATACATATGCTGAACACGATACGGAAATGTTATTTTATTACAAAACAGCTCACCCAGCAGTTGGGAAGAGAACCCACACCCGAAGAAATTTCAGAGCACCTTGGCGTATCGAAGGAAAAGGTGGTGAAAATTCTTCATATAGCCCAGGAACCCGGATCCCTTGAAGCGCCGGTAAACATCGACGGCTCATCTGAGCTCGGAGACCTTATAGAAGATACGGAGGGTGAAGTCCACGAAGATGCAATCTTCTTTATGGCCCTGCAGGAGTTGCTTCAACAGGTGCTCAACAAGCTGAGCATGCGTGAGAAAAGAATCATAGAATTGAGATTCGGGCTGGATGGTGAAGGCCCCTATACACTTGAGGAAACCGGAAATATTCTGGGGATCACCAGAGAAAGAGTGAGACAGATTCAGAATGGAGCACTGAAGAAGCTAAAAAGTTTCAAGCTCTCCAAAGACCTGAAAGAATTCACATATGATGAGTAACAAATAGGTGCGTGTTGAGGAGAATGTATGGGCATAGAAAAGTACATTAGGAATGTTCCTGATTTCCCAAAACCAGGAGTACAGTTCAAGGATATCACAACGCTCTGGAAGCAGAGCGCTGCATTCAGGGAATCGATCGATATTCTGTACGAGCGGTACAAGGACATGGAGATTCACAAAGTCGTTGGAGCAGAATCAAGAGGGTTCATCGTTGCAAGCCCTCTTGCCTATCTTCTCAATGCTGGTTTCGTACCGGTAAGAAAAAAAGGAAAGCTTCCCTATAGGCAGGTCGAGGTGACCTATGAGCTGGAATATGGTACGGATACTCTCTGTATCCATGAGGATGCGATCAGCAGAGGGGAAAATACCCTCATCGTGGATGACCTTCTTGCAACCGGTGGTACGGTACGGGCCATGATCGATCTTGTGAAGAAACTCGGCGGAAATGTCACGGAACTCGCTTTTTTGGTTGAACTTGAGTTTCTCAATGGGAGAAAAGGGATAGAAGTGCCGGTATTCAGCATAATAAAATATTCAGAGGAGTGAGTGTGAGATTGCACAGGAAATGTTAAGGAACCAGAGGATGTAACCGATATATTGTAGTAGATTTTTTCACATATCTTTTGAAATAGAACATATTTGACGATATAATATATAAATAACGGAGATGAACAGAGTTGAACGTGCGCCTGCACACAGGCGCTCAAGTATACAATTATTCGTTTCCGTGACAGGAATTCTCTTTGATGATCGATGAATTTTCCTTGAGTTCAATTACAATCGCGACACCCGAAAAAGTTCTCTCCAATGCAAGCATCACGGTCACACAGGGAAAAATAAAAGATTTCTCGAAATCTTCAGAAAAAGACTATCAATTCGATAAATCATCAATCCTCTTTCCTGCGATCATCAATGCGCATGATCACCTGTTCGGGACCTATTACCCCAAAGTCGGTACTGGCACTTACATCTGCTGGCTCCCTTGGGATTACGATCTGAAGAGCTCTCCGGTCTATGAAGAGAGGAACCGGAATACCCCATTCGAAATCTATCTAATTGGAGCATACAAGAATCTTATTTCAGGGGTAACGACTGTTCACGATCACATTCCACACCATATAAATGAACCGTATATCGACAAACTTCCGGTGCGTGTGCTCAAGGATTACACCCTCGCGCACGAGGCTTCCGTGTACGATCTAAAGTGGGGTGACGGAATAGATGTCGAGCACAGGAGGGCGGTGCAGAAAAACGTCCCCTTTGTTACCCATATAGAAGAGGGCTTTGACAGAGAATCGATGAGGGGGATCGACGTACTCGAGGACTACAAGGCCCTCAGCGAACATACCGTGCTTATACACGGCATTGGATTTTCAGATGATGACATTAAAACCATTGCAAAACGGAAGGCAAACTTTGTATGGTGCCCAGGCTCGAACATGTACATGTTTGCAAAAACCGCACGGATAAAGGAAATTATTGATGCTGGGATAAACGTTTCGGTCGGAACAGACTCTCCCGCATCCGGTGAGCTGAATATACTGCATGAGATTCGCTTCGCAAAAAAAATCTATAATGAGATGTACGGTAAAGATCTCGAAGACAAGATGATCGTACGAATGATCACGGTAAATCCTGCAAAGGCGTTCAGGGTTCAGGACAGGCTCGGCTCTCTTGAGAAAAACAAGATCGGGGATATGCTGATTATCGATGGTGAGAAAAAAGACCCGTATGCTTCTCTTGTGAATGCAGACTTCAAAGATATTTCGCTTGTATTCAGAGCGGGAATGCCCATGTACGGAGATAAAAGGTACGAACACATATTCAAAGATTTTGGACAGGAATATTCACACATTACCGTAGACGGTGGCGAGAAGCTCATTGTCGGAGATCCGCAAACCCTCATGGAGACGGTGCGAAAGAATGCGGGATACAAAAAAGAGCTCCCATTCTTACCGATATAGGATAAATAAGTGCCTGGTATTCTGAGAAATTACAAGGCTGGTTCTGTCATCTATTTCATGGGGGATATAGGTGACAATATCTATATCCTGAAGTCGGGAGTGGTCAGCCTGATTCATCACTCTATCGAAACAGGGGAGGAAGTAAGGGAGACCATAAACAATGGGGAATTTTTCGGTGTGAAGTCCGCACTTGCAAAAAGGCCCCGGGAGGAAACGGCGCTCGTGATCAAGGATTCCCACGCACTTGTGCTTACAAACGAGGAGTTCGAGCTGCTCATCACAAAGAACATCAAGATAATCACGAATTTTTTAAGAGTCTTCAGCAACCAGCTGAGGAAAGTGGGAAAGCTCGTCCATAATTTTTTGGATCACGAGGAAGTTGGAGACAATCAGGCCGAGCTGTTCAAAATTGGAGAATATTACCTGAAAAACCACAGCTATAAACAGGCACACTACGTGTACAACACCTATCTGAAACATTATTCCAACGGAACCTTTGCACAGCAGGCAAAGGAGCGACTTGCAGCGGTGAAAGATGCGCTCGAGGGAAAAGGAACAGGAACGTATACGAATGTGCTCGACGAGGGGGCGGGACCCGCTGAGACCGGTGGTGAAGAAAAAGCGGATGCGGAAGCGGTTTCTTCGGAACCGACTGAGGGAGAAGAAAATATCGATGTGGCAACAAAGTACTACGATGCAATTAGTCTTTTTTCCCAGGAGCGCTTTGAAGAAGCCTACAAGATGTTCAAAGCCCTTCTCTCCTCAGAGACGCTCAACGCTGACGCACAGGAATACAAACCGAAAATTGAGTTTGAAATGGGGCGCTGCCTGATGGCATTGCAGATGAACAAAGAAGCGGTCCTCACCTTCACCAATATGATCAAAAAATATCCCAAGGATGAAAATGTAAAGGATGCCCTTTTCAATATCGGAGTTGTCTACAAGCAGCAGGGCAATAAAGAAAAAGCTGCGTCGTTTTTCAACAAGGTATTGCGTATGCCTCCGGAAAGCCTCATTGACAAAAAAGCGAAAAAAGAGCTTGCAGGGCTAAATTAACGTGGAAAAAGAGAGGAACAGCAACAGAAGATGAAAATGGACAATACCATGTTTGCCAAATTTGGTGAAACTTACCAGCCTGGGGACATCATCTTCTGCGAGTACGAACCTGGCAACGATTTTTACATCCTGCAGGATGGGAGAGTAAAAGTCACCAAAATCGTATCCGACAGCGAAAAGACCCTCGACATTTTTCATCCAGGGGACGTCTTCGGGGAGATGGCCATACTCGAGGATCAACCGAGGAGTGCAACAGTCATCGCGATGGATAAGATCAAGGTGTTGAAATTCAACAGGCAGAATTTCAATCTCCTCCTCCAGGCAAACCCTCAAATGGCTGTGAAGCTTTTAAAAATTTTTTCAAACAGAATATACGACGCAAAACGAAGACTGCTCATCCTTACCCTGCCGGACATCGAATCAAAGGTATGCGATGTTTTTCTCATGCTCGCGGAAAACCAGGGCATATCCCCGAAGACAACAGAGCCTACCACATTCAGCAGCACGATTCAAGAGATTGCAAACTGGTGCGGACAGAAACCGAACAGAGTGAAGGACGTTCTTGTGCACCTTTCGAACTCCGGTAAAATACAGCTCTTTGAGGATAGAATTATCGTGAAGAATCTCTACGAGATGTTCCGCCTCGTCAGAAACAAGAGAAAGGCCCGTTCAAAAGAATAACCTCCCTATTTTCTCCGCAGCCATTCATGAGTTCCGTATTTGTTCTCCGCCAGCTCAACCGTTTTCTGCAGTTCTTTCTCGCTCAACTCACCGTCCACAAGAGTAATATGCTTTCCGAAGCCGGTTTTTAATGCAAAGAGAAGCTCTTCTTCATCCACTCGTGTGCCGGAAACTTCTGCCAGTGAAGAAACAGACTTGGAAGATTTTGCGTCCGCAGTGAGATAATTCGTAATTTTCGAATAGGATCCAGTCAGTGGTATCGCTCCGTGCTGGAGTACAATCCCGTCCTTAATGACCTGTGCGCTGCCGATGAGCTTCCCTCTTTTCAATGATTCCACTTCAAACTGTGCAGGAGAAGCGAAGCAGTTTGCAGAGTGAAGGTTTCCACGGCTCTTTTCCGCAATCTTTGATTGTATCCCCAGGCACTGAAGGGAACTGACGAGACACTGTGCGATAAAGATGAACAGATCTTTTTTCCTAAAAGGGGTAAAATCCTCTTCTGAGAAGAGAATGCTGTACGTCAGCTCTTCATGATGGAGGACCGCTCTCCCGCCTGTAAGACGCCGAACGACACCGATACTATCGTTTTGGCACTCGTCCAGGTCGATGTCAGAGATTTTTTGAAAATATCCAATTGTGATGGTGGGAGGATTCCACTTATAGATTCTGAGGATAGGTGTTGAAGTACCGTTTCTAAGCCCGATCATGACCGCCTCGTCCATTGCCATGTTTGTACTGCTGCTGCCGGTTCCTGTATACACGAAACGAAACGGTCTTTGGTTGGTAGCGGGCATTACATGTCCTTTCCTGCGCTGTAAATGAAAATCAGTCGGGTATGTCCCCGTCCGCGGGTTCCCACGGCACAGAATTGTTTTCCGTTGCGTTGAAAGCCGGCCCGGCATCTCCTGTATTCGGGGTATCTTCAGAGGAGTATGGCGTTTCCGAAAGAGTGTGGCTTCCGTCTTGTCCGCTTCTGTCATCGATTTGGGGTGCGAAAGCGGGTTGTTCAACGCCTGTGATACTGTCACTCTGCTGGTCTTCAGGTTGAGTGGTTTCGTGCGGGGATGGTGATCCTGATTCCAGTTCCGGCTCCGATCCTTCAGGTGCTTCGCCGGTGTCGCTCATTGCTCCATCCCCTGTTTCATCTAAATCGTAAAACAATGATTCCTCTTCATAGGGGCTCACCTCTTCTTCTTCTTCAATGTTAAATGTCTTATTTCTCGATCGAGAATCAGAATCACTTGTTGATAACGTTTTTTTCCGTTGGAAAATCTCCACGTTAAAGGATTCCTCCTTCTTTCCTCCTCTGCAGTCGTAGCAGTATTCAGTGGGGATAGTTCCGTCGAGGAAATACTCCGTGATGGTGTTCGCGCAATATTTTGTGGGGAGAAGCCCCGATTCCCTGCACACTTTTACGCTGTACACGCCTTTGGGCTTCGAATACCAGGAAGGGGGGATGTCCTTGAGCGCGTCTCTCATGAACCGTGCCCAGATCGGCCCAGCAACAATACCGCCGGCCTGTCCACGTCCGAGTGAGATACTGTTGCGGTCGAATCCCACCCAGACGGAAGCAACGAGATCGGGAGTAAACCCTGTGAACCAGGCATCTTTCCAGTTCTGTGTCGTTCCGGTCTTGCCTGCTGCCGGTCGTGTGAACTCGTTCTGTGTTGCGGCTCTGTATCCGGTCCCCCCTGGACGCATCACGTCTCTGAGCATGTCCAGTATGATGAAATTGGTGGGTTCCGGAATTATCTGCCGTACTCCCTTCGACATCTGTACTTTCCGCAGGTCAGCCTCAAAATTATCGATGAGGTTGCCGTCGCGGTCGAGAACGTAGAGGACCGCAATAGGGATCACCTCCTGCCCCTGGTTCGCAAACGTGGCAAACCCCTTTACCTGTTCATAGGGGGAGAGTTCGACAACACCGAGGGCTATCGAATAGACCTTGGGAAATCTTTCCTCGATTTCCGCTTTTTCTGTTATACCGAGAATCGAGGATGCATATTTCACCACCGTTTCCACTCCAAGTCTGTCGACGATTTTCGCCGTTACGATATTGATCGAACGTCTCAAGGCTTCACGCAACCGGACCTTTCCGTGGTACAGTCCCCCGTAGTTATCGGGAATGTATTCCTCGTTTCCATCGTAGAAAACGACCGGACTATCGACGATTATGGAAGCAGGATTGAATATTTTCGTGTCAATCGCAGCAGTGTAAATATAGGGCTTGAATCCGGAACCTGTCTGACGCCTTATTTGTACAGCTCTGTTGAATTGATTGTCCTCTGTAAAGTTGCTTCCTCCCACCATTGCAGTGATGTAACCCGTTTTCGGTTCCATGGCCAAGAGAGCACCTTCCACTTTTTGAAACGTGCCTGCGCTCTTGTCGATTCTATAGGAACTCTCGATAATGCGGTTTATGTGATCTGCATCGAAGAGAAACGAAAGCATGTCGAGCGGCGCGATCAAATTTTTATCGAGGTAGCTCAAAATCCGTTCTTCGTTTTTGTGGGATCCGATATCGAGTGTATCCAGGCCAAAAAGAAGGGAGAGCATATCCAGAGAATCCAGGATTTTTTTATCCAGGTTTTCTCTCACCATATTCATCGTATCGTTATAGATTACATTCTGACTGTCCAGACCTTCCCGAAGGTACTTTTCGGCGAGTTCCTGATGGGTGAGATCGAGGGATGTATAGACTTTGAGACCATCGGTGTATATCCTTTTCGAACCGTACAGTTTTTCAAGTTTCTGGCGCACGTATTCAACGAAATGAGGGGCCCTGTTCTCTGCAATCAGGTGAACAGACTGAGAGGGTGAGCGCATCTGCAGCCTGAAGTTTACCCAGAAATCCTGAAAGGAATCATAGGCTTCCTCGCTCGTAATCATTTTATTTCGAATCATACTTTCAAGAACGAGCTCCTGCCGCCTCCGTGCGAGATCGGGGTTCTTGATCGGTGAAAGCCTGTTTGGAGACTGAGGGAGCCCCGCAAGGAGGGCGCATTCAGCAAGAGTTAGATCTTCAACATGTTTGTCGAAGTAAAACTGTGTTGCGGCCTCTATGCCGTATGCTCCATGACCGAAGTATATCTGGTTGAAATAGAGTGTGAGAATTTCATTTTTTGAGTATTTTTTTTCGATTTTCAGTGCGAGCCATGTTTCTTTCAGTTTTCTCACGATTGTTTTTTCTTTTCCCGTAAACAGCGTGCGTGCAAGCTGCATTGTGATTGTACTGGCCCCCTGGCTCGGTCTCCCCGTTTTGATATTCACCAGAAGCGCTCCGAACACCCTCTTCACATGGATACCCCGGTGCGAAAAAAACTGAATATCTTCTATTGCGAGAAGCGCATTGACGAGATTTTTCGGGAGTTTTTCAAATGTGACAGGATCTCTCTTAACGGTGAAGAGCTCACTGATAAGAATCCCGTTTCTATCGAATATCTTTGAAGGAATTTCGGGCTTAAAGTCTTCGAGGCTGTCGATATCAGTAGTATCCTCGAATGAAGAAACGAGTATCCCCATACCTGTTCCAAAGACAATTGCGAGAAACAGGAGAATAATGATGAGCGCCTTTTCGAGTTTTCTTAATTTTCTCATTCTCAGATGTCAATGGAGAGTAACTACTGAGTGGAACAATTCTCATTGAACCTTAATAAAAAGAACGATAAAAGTCAAGCAGTAATGTGAACTGCTGATGCGTGTCCGTAGGTTCAGAGAAAAGAAAAGACTAGCATTACGCTAGTCTTTTCCGGTGCAAAAACAATAGTTAACTGGGAGGGGAACTAAGTGTAATGCACCGACACACCTATTGTCGGTAAGAGCCAGATTTTCCTTAACAGAGAAGAGTATAAAAAGAACGCGCATTTGGACTATGCTTTCTTTTCAAACTCCCGATAATTAATAAGAGAATTCGTATTCCGTGCTATTATAATAAGTATGTAAATATGGCCGTTTGTTATTATATAAATGATCGGTGAGTGTGTTGAAAAGGTATCTGATGGGCCTTCTTTTTATGTGTGTGATACTTTTATACGGTTCGATGCCATGTTACGGTTTTTTTCAGCACCTGTCGGACTTGAAAAAGCGCATAACAAACAGCTATATTTATCGCATAACAAACAGCTATATTCATTATGAGAATAAAAAAAGCTTCGAATCTATTACGTATTGGGTCTCTATCATATTGATGGAGAACATCCCGATGATGCAGTCGCACATCTTAGACAAGCAGTGGTATGAACATCTTGAGGAGGAGGGAGCACTGACCGCTGCCTATTTGAGAGAAGGGTCCAAGATTCTCGCAATTGGTCCATCCTTTCTTCCCCGGTTCGATCCGACCTCCAGCGTTTTCATCGATGAAGAGCACTTTATCCACTTCGTGCATACTGATTCACAAGCACACGGCTTTTCCGAGTTTATATTTTCGCCAGTTTCAATTGAACCGATACGTTCACACCTCAAACGTCAACCCGATTGGATTGCTCTCTACGACAGAGAGGGAGACACCTACAGTACCGTGTTGATCCGGGAGAATTCGAGCATCGAAAATTCTGTTCTCCGTGCATTGAGTGAAAATACGCACGCGCTCTCCTCATTATTCGGGAATGTTCATTTTGTGAAACAACTGGAAATAGAAAACGTAAACATCTTCCTCATCGCACAGTTTCCCTTTAAGCCCGGACAAAAATTATTTGTTCTTATTGGATTGATTGTAATTATCTTAACCACAATACTATTGCTATATTTATATATAACTTTTGTATCATCGAGATTTAATACATTGTCGAAATTATTTAACTATTCTTCAAATAAAACGCCTGAAACCAATGTGGTGATGGAGATTGACAATGTTCTCGCACGCTTCAATAAACCGGCGGCCGGATCCCTGTATACTGACGAAACAGGGAGACCCGCTCGGGTTACTGTTGAGCACAAAACGCATGATAATCTCGAATCAGACGGTATTTGTATTAAAAAAAGCTGACATTTGAAGTCAATGGAGTTGATGTGAAAAAGCTCATCATCAGTCTTTCGATTACGCTGACTGTGTTCTGTGCTCTTTACTTTCTCATTGAGGAAGATGTGGTGCAGATAGGCCGCACAAGGATTCGAAATCTAATCGGCATCAACATTGAAAACGAATATGCGGATATTACACAAAATATGGAGCTCGGTTTTCGGCGCTTCGTACGAATCACAAATAAAAAATTGGATTATGTTGTTGGAAAAATGGATAAATCTGACCTGGAGAAACTGAGAAAGGGAGAAACCGGGATTCAGATCCTCGATGAGTATATTGCTTCGGACCCGCACTGTTCCCGAATTCGAGTGGTGAACGGGAATCTCGAGATCGTCTACAGCACGTCAGACAAGGATCGGAGGGGAACAAAGCTCTCGGTTGAGCTCTATGCTGCGGTGGTTGAGAGTCCACGTCAGGATGTGAGTAACATCGTCATCGATACATTGCTTGAAAGACTGATTTTCTACAAACCTCTCGACCCTGTTCTTCCTGAAGGGTACTGGGTACTGTTTTATTTTCCACAGAGTGTGCTGGATCCTGTGTTCAAGGAGATAGAATCCATTCAATACCAAGGTTTTTTAATATCCACGGACAAGCTCATCCTGGTAAACTTTCCCGAAATAGATTCCGGCGACGAACAGAACCTCGCAGATCTTGTTACCCTCATTTCTGAAAACGAAAGAGGGGCGGTACGGGTTTCATTAAAGGGGCTGGATAAACTCATCTATTACAGACGTACGGGGGAGGAACTGAAAGATTGGACACTCGGATTGTCGGTAGATGCGGAAAGACTGAGAGTTTCGAAAATAGGTACACTTATTCTCATGATACAGGCTCTGGTGATTTCTTCGATTCTTATTTTCGTATTCATCAGTGTCCGTCAGAAGAGGGGACCGGTGTCTGTGAAAACAGAAGAGCCTGAACCGCGGGAAGTTCCTGTCGGCGCTGAGGAAGAAGCTGAACATGTCGCTTCACTTCTACCCGGGGCCGAGGAGGAGGAGGAAGAGGCTACTCTTGAGCCCGCTGGGCTTGAAAAGGAATCCGACCAGGAGGTCCCTGAACTCGACACCGGTGTTCTCACATTGAAGGACGTGGAGGAAGTAACCGAAGTCGAGGAGATAGGTGAGGCAGAGGTCGCGGATGAGGTGGAGGAGCCCATAGAGGTGGTGGAAGAAGCCGGGGGCGTTTCTGAAGAGCTCGAAGAGCTTGAGGAGGATGAACGCGCAGAAGAAGAGCTGGCCGAGTTGGAAGAAGCGGGAGGAACACAAGAGCCTTCTCACCCTGTCAAACAAAAACAGGCCGAAGGGTTCGAAGAGGGTTCCGAACCCGAATACATCGAAGGGCACTTCGAGGATACCGAGACCTTCGAGGATCTCGAAGCAGTAGATGTGAGTAGCTATGGCTCAGCCGGTGACGCTGAACTGGAAGGTGAAGATGAAATTGAAGAAGTTGAGGTTACCGAACCGGAGATCACCGGAGAGATCGAGGTGCTGGAACAGGAGGGGTATGCTCACGAAGCAGCAGGAGAGGGTGAATATACTCCCGAAGCAGCAGAAGAGGAGGAATACGCTGTCGCAGAATCGGACCATGAAGCATACACTGCAGAAGACATCGAAGATGATCTTCGAGAGATCGCTCAGGCGGGTGATGTCGGCTCACTTCCGGAGCTTGAAAAGCTCGTAAGCGCAGGTTTCAACGAGGCGGAGGAAAATTTTTTGGAGGAAAATGAGAAAACCGGAGAGCATCCTCCGATGATTCCGGATGAGGTGTACAGAGAGAAGGAGGGCGAGCGAAGAGACGACGAGCTGTCACAGCTTATCGACACCATCGAAAAAATAGATATCGGCGAAGAAGGCAATTTGAATCTTGAGAGGCTCTTCTCACGGGTGCTTAACTCCCTTGATATTTCTCGCGGGGCCATCCTCGAGAGAAAAGGGGTGGACTATGTACCTTCTGCGGTGTATGGATTGCACGATCGAACCGTGGATACCCTGAGATTCAACGGGGATGAATTCATATTCAGAAATTTTCTCGAAAAAGGGAAGATGCTCTTTATCAAAGAGGATGTCTTTGCGAGTGATGTGCTTCGTGCGAAATTCACGATGAGTGATGTGGAGAACATTCAGCAGCTCTTTTTGGCTCCGCTTATCGTCGCAGGGTCGCTTTTGGCAGTGATTGTTCTCTGTGTGTCAGAAGGGGAGAGGATCGAAGAAAGTTCAGTAATAAAAGGAATTAAATCAATAAAAGAGAAGCTGACCGTTAATTGGCTTGACTCTCAATGAGTAAGGTGTTAATCTATTTTTACATTAACTGTATGGGAAAGGGGTAAAACAGGTGGTGTATATGATTCTTCAATATGCACTGCCATCCCTCGTCATTGGTCTCGTTATTGGATATTTTCTGCGCCGTTACATCGCTCACTTAAAGGTCACATCCGCAAAAGAAACGGCGGAAGACATATTAAAGGAAGCGCAGAAAGAGGCTGAAGCAAGAAAAAGAGAAGCAATTCTCGAAACGAAAGATCAACTTTTTAAGGAAAAAAGTAATTTTGAAAGGGAGACAAGAGAACGGAGAGGTGAGCTCCAGCGCTTGGAAAAACGCCTTCTCCAGAAAGAAGAAAACCTTGATAAAAGAGTTGATGTCCTAGACAAGAAAGAAAAGCTGATATCCAACCGTGAGAGGGTGGTAGATGCAAAAGAAGCAGAGCTGAAACGCTCACAGGAGGAAATCCGTAAGGAACTTGAAAAAATTTCCTGTCTTACGGCTGAGGAAGCAAAGGACATGCTCATACGGAGCATGGAAGATGAAGCCCGCCGTGACGCTCAGGGTACTATAAACCTGATAGAAAATGAAGCACGTATAACCTCAGAAAAGAAGGCAAGAGAAATTCTTGCCTACTCAATGCAGAAGCTCGCATCCGATATTACATCTGAGATCACAGTTACTTCCGTCTCACTTCCCACAGACGACATGAAGGGGAGAATCATAGGAAGAGAGGGGCGTAACATACGGGCGCTGGAGACGCTCACGGGTGTTGATATCATCATCGACGATACACCCGAAGCAGTCGTCATTTCGAGCTTTGATCCGGTACGCAGAGAAATTGCCCGTGTTTCAATGGAGCGCCTGATCACTGACGGCAGAATTCATCCCGCACGAATCGAAGAGGTCACTTCAAAAGTCACAAAGGAAATCAATCAGATGATTCTTGAAGAGGGAGAAAAGATCGTATTCGATCTGGCGATCCAGGGCCTTTCTCCGGATCTTATCCCCTATATCGGTCGTCTTCATTTCAGGACTTCGTATGGGCAGAACATTCTTGCGCACAGCAAGGAAGTTGCAAAAATTGCCAGTATGATAGCCGCGGAAATCGGGGCTGACACGGAACTGGCAAAACGAGGTGGTCTGCTGCACGACATCGGAAAGGCGGTTATTACCGAGGGCGACGGAGGCCATGCGGTGGTCGGAGCAGAGTTCGTAAGGAAGTATGGCGAAATTCCCACCATCGTCAATATCGTGGAATCCCATCATAACGACAGGGAGCCGAAGTCGATCGAGGCGGTTATCGTACAGGCTGCGGATGCGATTTCAGCGTCACGGCCCGGTGCGCGCAGAGAATCGATGGACACGTACATCAAGCGGCTGGAGTCGCTTGAAAAGATTGCAGATAGCTTTGAGGGGGTGGAAAAGTCTTTTGCAATCCAGGCGGGAAGAGAAATTCGTGTTATCGTAAGCAACGACCGTATAAACGATGAAAAGGCAAAGGAAGTTGCACGGGAGATTGCACGGAAAGTCGAGAAAGAGCTCAAGTACCCGGGCCGAATAAAAGTCACGTTGATTCGGGAGACGCGCATCGTTGAGTATGCACGCTAAACACTTATTCTCGGTTTTTAGTGAGCTCCATATGTACATCATCTTCCGGCAGGTCAGTTATTGGAAAAAAGTCATACAGATATCCTCTTGATTGGGGACATAATCGGCGAGCCGGGAAGAAAGGCCATTTTTCTCTCACTGGTGAATCTCATTTCCAAAATGGGGATCGACTTCGTTATTGCAAACGGGGAGAATGCTGCTGGGGGATTCGGGCTCACAGCGAACATTGCGGCGAAACTTTACTCCTATGGAGTGGACTGCATAACCACAGGCAACCACATCTGGCGTAATAAAGAGATCTTCAAGATAATCTCTCAGGATCCAAAACTCGTACGGCCAGCCAACTATCCGAAAGGGACACCTGGAAAAGGCTGGACCGTGATAGAAAAAAACGGTATAAAAATAGGTGTATTAAACCTTCTCGGACGAGTGTTTATGGACCCCCTTGAGTGCCCCTTTAAAACAGCGCTTAAAGAAATCGCAAGTATACGGAAGCTTACAAAGATAATCTTGGTTGATTTCCATGGAGAAGCGACGAGCGAGAAAAAAGCAATGGGGTGGCATCTCAACGGTATGGTGAGCGCGGTAGTCGGTACACACACTCACGTTCAGACCGCTGATGAAAGCATTCTTTCTGGTGGTACTGCATATATAACTGATATTGGTATGACGGGTCCTTTTGATTCGGTAATTGGCATGAGAAAAGAAAATGCATTAAGAAAGTTCACCACAATGCTTCCGACGAAATTCATTGTTGCTGAAGACGACATTCGAATAAATGGGGTTTTAATCCGTGTTGAAATCAAAACAGGAAAAGCAGTACACATCGAACGAATACAAGAGCACGTAATCGGTTGATGCCTTCCCGTGTAAACATACAGCTTTGTAGCCAGTAAAAAGCCGTTATGAAGGAAAGACTTGACAAACTCATCACAGACAAGAACATTATTGAGTCGAGAGAAAAGGCGAGGGCCCTCATAATCGGTGGTCACATCTTCGTTGAGGACGAGCGGATCACGAAACCCGGGGCACGCGTTGAAACAACCGCAGACATACAGGTGCGGGTCCCAAACAGGGGGTACGTCAGCAGAGGAGGTGTAAAACTCGAAGGAGCGCTCAAAGACTTCTCTCTTGACGTGAACGGGGCGTACTGTCTTGACATCGGTGCGTCGACAGGAGGTTTTACCGATTGTCTCCTGAAAAAGGGAGCATGCCATGTAATAGCCTTGGATGTGGGGAAAAACCAGCTTGATTACCGCCTTCGTGCTGACAGCCATGTGACGGTCGTTGAAAAGTTTAACGCACGATTCATTGATACCTTTGATTTCGAAAGAGTCCCGGACATTGTGAGTATTGACGTCTCATTTATTTCAATAGAATGTATTGTACGTCCTCTGCGGAATGTAATCGGGGAATGTACGCATGTTGTAGCTCTTATAAAACCGCAGTTCGAGCTTATAACCCCACCAAAAGGCTTTAAAGGGGTGGTAAGGGAGAAAATCGTGCACTGTGCAGTCCTGCGAAGGCTTACACACTCTTTTTACGACGCAGGCTATGAGGTTGGAGGGTATGCTTTTTCACGAATTCGGGGACCAAAAGGAAATATAGAGTATTTTGTTCTTCTGAAAACAATGAGGCCGGAAGCGGCTCGTACAAAGGAAAATCGGCTGAGAATAGTTGAGGATGTCGTGAGAAGATCACACGAGTATTTTATGAATCGAGTACAAAAGGGGATTGCAGGATGACAAAATTCGTCTTCATCACAGGTGGTGTGTGTTCTTCTCTGGGAAAAGGAATCGCAGCATCTTCGCTGGGCTGCCTGCTTGAAAGCAGGTCTTATTCGGTGGGCAATATCAAGATGGACCCCTACATCAACATCGATCCCGGAACCATGAGCCCGTATCAGCACGGTGAGGTGTTTGTGACCAGGGATGGTACTGAAACAGATCTCGATCTTGGGAACTACGAGCGGTTTACCTCACAGAATCTCACGAGGTTGAACAGTGTCACCACGGGACAGATTTACAGCACGGTGATAGAAAAAGAGAGAAAGGGCGATTATCTCGGCAGAACGGTACAGGTGATTCCCCACATTACAAACGAAATAAAGCGAAGAATCAAGATCATTGCAGAAGACGGAAAGCCGGATTTTGTCATTGTGGAAATCGGTGGTACCGTTGGAGATATCGAAGGTATCCCATTTCTCGAGGCAATCCGGCAGTTTCGACATGACGTGGGCAAGGAAAACAGTATTTACATACACGTTACGCTCATTCCGGCGGTGGGTGTTGCACAGGAACCCAAAACAAAACCCACACAGCATTCTGTGAGCAAACTTCGGGAGATCGGTATTACACCGGACATAATTATTTGCAGGATAAGCGACGACCTGACGGATGAAATGCGAAGCAAAATATCAATGTTCTGCGATGTTGAGGAGAATGCGGTTATTGCAGCAAAAGACATTCAATCAACGATTTACGAGGTTCCTCTCGGCTTGAAGGAAGAAAAGCTCGACAAAATCGTGCTGGAAAAGCTCCACATGGAATCCCGGTCACAGAACCTTGACCAATGGGTAGATATCGTTGAGCGAATGAGATCTGTAAAAGAGAGTGTAAATATTGCACTTGCCGGTAAGTACACAGAACTCAGGGATGCGTATAAAAGTATTTATGAGGCGCTCGTGCACGGGGGTATTGAAAATGACGTTCGCATTGAGTTTGTGGAGGTGAAAGTGGAGGACGTTTTACACGGGAGTATCGAGCATATCTACAGAGATGTGCACGGAATTCTTATTCCGGGAGGATTCGGCGAGCGCGGGATCGAGGGGAAGATCCTTTCCTGTGAGTATGCACGGACCCACTCTATTCCCCTTTTCGGGATCTGTCTCGGGATGCAGTGCATGGTCATTGAATACGCACGAAATGTGCTCGGGTTTGCAAACGCCAACAGCACAGAATTCGATATTGACTCCGATTATCCGGTAATAAGCCTGATGGAAGAACAGAATGGGGTGATAAATCTTGGGGGTACGATGCGGCTCGGCGAACAGCCTGCGGTATTGAAACACGGCACGAGGATACATCGTGCGTTTGGCGAAGAGCTCATTTACGAGCGGCACAGGCATAGATACGAGTTCACGAATAAGTACAGGGAGATAATGGAGAAGAAGGGTCTTGTCATTTCCGCGACGTCACCTGACGGAAGCCTCGTTGAAGCTGTTGAGTACAAAGATCATCCTTGGGGGCTCGGTGTTCAGTTTCATCCGGAGTTCACCTCGAAGCCGGTAAAAGCAAATCCGCTTTTCAGAGGCTTTATCAGAGAAAGTGTAATGTACAAAAAAAAGATGAGCGCATGAAGCACAGGTATCGGATGGGGAGAGTCAAAAGGCAGGTACGCAACAGAACAGGAATTGGATGTGCGGTCTGTGCATTCTCTATTCTGATTTTGCTCACAGGATGTGAGAAAACATCGCGCCCGGGTGATTCCCGCGCAAAAGATGAACAGCAGGAGACACTGCCCGCGTATGTACTGAAGGACGTGACTTACTATTATTATCGGGACGGGTATTTGCAGGTGAAAATTGCCTTTGAGACCGGAGAGTACTATGCGGAGGCAGATGAGTTACGTATTGATAATTGTGCGTTTCTCTATTATGATATAAATGAAAATATTCTCTCGCGGGGACGCTCGAAGAGAGCAACGATACACGCTGATCGTTCTTTGATCATTGCCGAGGATGAGGTGGTGATTATATCTGAATTGAACGGAGGCGTTTTAAAGACCGACCATCTCGAGTGGCACGGCAACAAAGAACAGTTTTTAACCGAAAGTTACGTAAACCTGACCCGCAAGAACATCGATTCGATCACAGGGACAGGAATGGTGGCGGATATCGCGCTTCGTAAGGTTACCATTAAAAAGAACGTGAGAGGAATACTGGGCGGCACGGGTGGGTAATAAGCCCGCGCGATTTTTCATATCGTGTACACAGTGTGATATGGAATGGAGAAAACAATCTGCAGGTGTGTCTATTGATCCATTCGGGTTATAGAATACGCTGCTCCTCATCTAAATTTTTCAAATCCATATTGAAGATTCTTCCTGGTGCATTATTATTATTGTATACAGGTTTTCATGTGAGCGCAGAGGACGTCACCTCAGAGGCGAAGATCATGTACGGGGGGGATTCATACACCGTAGACTACGACAGGGAGATCATTTACGCGAGGGGGAATGCATATTTCACGAAGCAGAATCAAAGGGTGAATGCAGACAGGATTGAAATATATTATGCTGAAGACAAACAGATGGCGCTCTTTTTCGGAAATGTCGTATTTCTGGACCAACTACAGTCATCAAGGATCGAAGGAGAAAGAGGGGAGGTATTTTTTCTCAGCGATCTCTACGGTATAGAAGGAAATGCAGTCTATTCGGATGAGCGTGCCCGGATAAAGGCGGAACGGATCGAGTCATTAAGAGGAGAACTCACAACATTTCAAGGTAATGTTGACTATACCGACGGTTCGTACAAGATTACTGCGGATTCACTTCAGATTGGCGATGAATCCCGGTTTCGTACCGGGGTAGAGGCCATCGATCTGGATACCGGAGACAGCATTTACTGCGATTCTGTTGACTATTTCCACGGTTCTGAGAATATTACTTTCAATGGAGACGTTGTGTATCTGCAAAAGAAGAGTGAAGAGCGTGAGGATCCGCTCGTCATCAAGGCGGATGCGCTCCGCTTTTTTTCTGCGGAAAACACTTATCTCCTTCTGGGGAACGTTCTCGTTCTTGGCAGGGAAATTCAGGTGCGTTCTTCGACTGTGCGATATATCAAGGAGGCTGATCGGCTCGAAGCCACAGGTGAAGTCGTGGTTCAGGATCGGAAAAATTCCATATATTGTGATACTCTTGTATACGATGTGAAGACAAGAAAGATGGTATACTCGGATGCGGTAAAAGGAATACTCTCCACGGAGTAGAGCGGAATCATGCAATGGATGTGAACAGGATTGAAGTGAATAACCTTGTAAAGATATTCAAGAATCGAAGTGTGGTGAAGAGGGTAAGTTTTTACATTGATAGTGGTGAGGTTGTCGGTTTGTTGGGCCCGAACGGCGCGGGAAAGACAACGACTTTTTACATGATTGTGGGATTTATTCGAGCGGATAAAGGGAACATATTTTTGAATAACGAGGAAATCACTCACGTGCCGATGTATAAAAGAGCGCGTATGGGGCTGGGGTATCTTGCACAGGAGCCTTCGGTGTTCAGAAAGCTCACGGTTGAACAGAATGTGCTCGCAGTATTGGAAAATGTGCCCCTCTCGAGGGATGAACGGCACAAACGAATGGACGATCTGCTCGATGAGCTTGGTATTGAGGGAGTGCGAAAGCAGAAAGCATATACGCTCTCCGGGGGTGAGAGAAGAAGAACAGAGATCAGCAGGGCGTTGGCCCTCAAACCGAAATTTCTCCTTCTGGACGAACCTTTCGCCGGAGTTGACCCGATTGCCGTGTATGAGATTCAGAGTATCATCGAACGGCTCAAGCAGCAGGGTCTGGGCATACTGATTACTGACCACAACGTGCGCGAAACATTGAGGATTACAGACAGGGCATATATTATGAACGAGGGTGAGATCCTGGTTTCAGGAAGTAGTGAAGAACTGGTCAACAATGAGGAGGCAAGAAGGATCTATCTCGGTCAAAATTTCATAGTTTGAAAGAGGTTATTTTTTTTTTGGAGTGCGATTTTGGAGATACGGCCTGAACTTCACCTGAAGCAAACGCAAAAGCTCATAATGACTCCTCAGCTGCAGCAGGCGATAAAAATGCTTCAGCTCTCAAATATGGAGCTGAATGAACGAATTGAGGAAGAGCTCATGGAGAATCCCGCGCTGGAAATTGACGAGCGTGAGAGAGAATTCGAAAGGGACACAGAAAAGGAAGTCGATTATAATGAAATCGCTGCAGACGGTGAGAGCAAGAGTTATGAGAGTGGATTGGAGGATGAATACTTTTTTGAAGACAGGTCATACACGCGGCTCGATCGGAGAGACGGGGAAGACAAAAAAAGAGAGTTCCTCGAAGGGGCGATTTCTCGCGAGGAGACTCTGAAAGAATACGTGCTCTGGCAGTTAAGACTTTTGAAAATATCTGATGAGGATTTCGAGCTCATGGAAACTCTCGTCAGCTATCTGGATTCCAACGGATACTTTCCAAAATCCATAGAGGAAATATCTATTGAGATTCGTGTTCCCCTGTACAGGGTGGAAAGTGCAATCGAAATTATCCAGGCCCTCGATCCACCCGGTGTGGGTGCTCGGGACCTTAAGGAGTGTCTGTTGATTCAGATGAAAAGAGCAGGCACGAATCAGCTTGCAGAAGAGATCATAAAGAATTTCCTGAACGAATTAAAGCTCAGAAAATATGATGAAATTTCGAAAAAGTTGAAGGTTCCCCTCTCTCAAGTAAAAGAAGCGTTCAGCTTTATCGCAAAGCTCGAGCCCTATCCTGGCCGGCAATTCTACACCGAAGAAACGAAGTACATCATACCTGAGGTGATCATTCAGGAAAGAAATGGTGAGTTCGAAGTGATTCCCAACAACTACTCTCTTCCAAAGCTGCGGGTGAACAACTATTTTCAGAGATTGTCGATGCGCAGGAAAGGGGATAAGAGGATAAAGGAGTTCGCGTCCGAAAAAGTACAGAGGGCAAAGAATTTCATCCATTTCATCGAACAGCGCGAAAGCACACTCATTCGGGTTGCGAAGAC
This sequence comes from uncultured Spirochaetota bacterium, assembly GCA_964583615.1. Taxonomy (GTDB): domain Bacteria; phylum Spirochaetota; class B62-G9; order B62-G9; family DRHN01; genus CAZOWM01. The sequence goes on from CAZOWM010000017.1 coordinate 28,017, forward strand.
AATTCTCGAGGAACAGAGAGATTTCTTCGAAAAAGGACCCAAATACCTGAAACCTCTCACGCTGAAGGATGTTTCGGCCAGTCTCGATCTTCATGAGTCCACCATATCGAGGATCACCTCTTCAAAGTATATGCAGACGCCCTTTGGGATCTTCCCGTTGAAATACTTTTTCTCAAATCCGATACCGACTAATGGGAGCAAGGAATACGCAGCAACGAGCATTAAGGAAATGATAAAGGACATTATCCAAAACGAAGGGTCAAAGAAGCACCTGAGCGATCAGAAGATTGCAGATTTACTCGCCAAAAAAGGGATAAAAATCGCCCGCAGAACCATTGCGAAGTACAGAAAAGGTTTGAAAATTTTACCATCAAATCTGAGGAGGTAAACATGAACGTCTACATAACCGGGAGACAGGTAAAGATAACACCTGATATAAGAAAGCATATTGAAAAAAATATGAAAAAGCTCGATCATTATGCTGATTTCATATATGATTTTAAACTCATCCTTAGAAGGGAAAGACATATTTATTTTGCTGAAGTAAACATTAATGTGAAGAAAAAGATCATTCACATATTTACAAAAACCTCGGATATGTACAGCGTCATAGACATGCTATTCGATAAGATCGAGGTAAAGATCAAGCGCTACAGGGAAAAATTGACCTCAAAGCGGGTAATTCCTCTCAAGGAAGAAGTCTTTCAGGAAGCAGCCGCACCTGTAGAGGAGGAAATAGAGGAGACTGCGTGAAACAAATGAGGGATATTGATGGGGCGGTCTGAAAAAATAAAATGTGTGAGCGTGAAGCAACTGCTCGAGCTTGTCCACGATGAGGACATCCTTCACTTTCGGGCTGTTACTGATGAGAAGACGCTGCAACGGGAAATCTCAACCTACGACATTAATCGCCCCGGACTTGCGCTCGCAGGGGACTATGACTATTTCGATTACGACAGGATACAGGTGTTTGGGAGAGGCGAATACCACTACCTCATGAAGATTGTGAAGAAAGACGAACTGGCGAGCATAATAAAATTTTTCGAGTACCCGGTGACGTGCTGTGTATTTTCCAACGGACACGAGCCGCCGGAACTTTTTACCAAAATGGCAATAAAAACGGGAGTTCCCATTCTCGTGTCTCCTCTGCCCACGAACGTGCTTACAATGAGGCTGACAAAAGTCTTGCAGGACGTGTTTTCTCCGAAGACGAGCATTCACGGTGTGCTCGTCGAAGTGTTCGGAGTCGGAATTCTGATCATAGGGAGAAGCGGAGTGGGGAAAAGCGAGTGTGCGCTGGAACTCATAGAGAGAGGACACAGGCTCGTCGCCGATGATGTCGTCGACATTCAGTCGATTGCAGATACTTTGCTTATCGGAAGCGGTGCAAAGCTCATCCGTCATCACATGGAAATCAGAGGACTTGGTATCATAAATATCAATCATCTGTTCGGAGTGGGCGCGATAAGAGACAAGAAACAGATCCAGCTTGTGGTCAGTCTCGAAGAATGGGACGCAAAAAAGGAATACGACAGGCTCGGACTTGAAGAATCCGTGTACACAATCCTTGGAGTGGACGTACCCATGCTCACAATTCCAGTGAAACCGGGCCGCAACATTCCCATTCTCATCGAAACCGCGGCGATGAACTTCAGGCTCCATAAAATGGGGTATAATACTGCAAAAGAGTTCAATAAGAAATTGATGAAGTGGATCGAGGAGGATAAGGGTGACTTTGATTGACCGACAATTTTGTTTGGCAGATTGACTGAGAAAAATCGGGACCGCTCGCTATGATAGAAAAAGAAATCACTATTAAAAATAAATCAGGCCTTCATGCAAGACCTGCGGCAATCATCGTTCAGAAGGCGAATGAGTACAGATCCGATATACTGTTGGAAAAAGGAGATGATCGGGTGAATGCAAAAAGCATTATGGGAGTAATGATGCTTGCTGCCGCAGAAGGAGCCACGCTCAAGATAATTGCGTCAGGGGAAGATGAACAGGAAGCGGTTTCAATAATATCTAAGCTGATGGAGTCGGATATAGACACTGAGGTAAAAACATGAGAAAGCTTACTGTTGTCTTTGTGATCGGCACAATACTGCTTGTGCCGGTTTTGACTCATGCTGATAACGATTATGCAAAATCGAGAAAAGATCCTATACTCGCGGGTGCGCTCTCATGGTACGTCCCAGGTCTCGGTCAGATGTATTCAGGAGCGTTTCTGAAGGGAGCGGCATTTTTTGTGATTGAAGAAGCTCTCCTTATCGGCACGGTCCTGAGTTTTGCGGAACTTAGCCTTGATGTCTCCGGGAGTTTCAATATCGGGTTAAGTATAAAGTCGAAAGACGATCCTGACAGGGGGGAGCAGAGAACAGGTATAGTCCTCGGTGTAAGCCTGATCATCGTGCACTTTGTCAATGTGATCGACGCGGTGAATACATCAAGAAGGTACAACCGCTCACTCGATATGCATCTCTATACGGATTTCGACTATGACGCAGAGAGCGAAGCATACAGGTTTGAAATAAACCAGCGTTTCTGATCAATTGCGGAGCCCATCAAAGAGGAGTCTGCATATGAGCCGAAAAATATTGAAAAACCTCGTGGTTTTCACTCTCATCGGCCTCACGCTTGTTGTGTTTTCGTATACAAATGCTTTCTGCGAGGAACCCGGGGGAGAAAAGAACGAACCTCACGATGTTCTGCAGGATCAGACGAGAAAGGCTAAGGATCCTTTCATTGCCGGGCTGCTGTCCTGGTTTATGATGGGAGTCGGACAGATTTATGTGCAGGAATATACCAAAGGTTCGATTTTCATCGCCGCAGACCTCATTGATAGGGTTTCACTTGTTTTGCTTATCGGACATATAAATAAGACGTATTCACCGAGTGACGACCAGATAATCAATGTAAACTGGGGGGAATTCAGTACGGGCACGAAGGTTCTCATTATCTCCTATTTTACCGCAAGTGTGGGACTTAGGTTCTACAGCGCCGTCGATGCGTATCGTTCGGCAGTAAAGTATAATGACCGGTATGTCAAAAGGGACACGAATGCAGGACTTTCCTTTGATGTTGGATACGAGAGGATTTCTCTCGGTTATCGCGTACATTTCAACGAATGAAAGATGAAACTACGGAATGCCTTAATTCTACTTTCCTTGCTCCTGTTTTTTTTACTGCCTGCGGGGCTGTGGGCGGATCCGCTGTCCGTTGATTTCCACACCTATGTCCTTCGGGAAACGCGCCTTGAATCCAATCTCTCCATAGTCGGGGATATCTCCTACGACACTATTGATGCAATCCGAAACGGCATAACGGCCAGGTTCAATCTCACCGTGCAGCTGCATGAAGGAGGGGGAATCTTCGGAGGCACGAAAAAATTAGTTGACCAGAAGAGCAAGGTCTTCACCATTTCTTTCGATGTATGGGAAAATCGCTTCATCGTAAACGACAGAAGAAGAAGAGAAGATCATTACGTGAACGTTTCCTCACAACTCCTTGCAAAGATCAATGAAATTATGAATCCTTTTATACTTACACTCCCGGACGAATACATACGCAAGGAATTTCGGATGAGAGCAAAGATAAAGATTCAGACCATCAAGTTGTACCCTCCGTTCGGTATTTTCCTTCTCTTCTTTGATCCATGGAATTATGAAAGCAGCTGGATCGATTCTGATATATTCAATGTAGAAGAACTCTGAGAAAATGAAAAACCCGTTTCCTGTGAAGAAAAAGAATGTGATTACGAGCATCATTGTAGTGGTGATCCTCTTTTACTTTCTCGCGATTATATTCTTCGGCATACGGGGAGAGACTCCGGTATTCTTTTTCAGTCTGTTTCAGGACAGCACTTTCAGGGTCGCACTTTTCTTTCTTACCTTTGCGATGGCCGTCCTCGTTCTCTTTAACATCGCACAGATCATCTACGATCGAGCGAAAAAGCGTGAAGGATCGAAGCTCAGGCTCAGGCTCACTCTGTTTTTTCTCCTTGTTACATCGATCCCTTTTATTGCTATCTCAGTCATTTCCAACAACTGGATTTCAAATATCGTGAATGTGTTTTTCATGAAGGACCTCGAGAACTCACTTGTGGGCGCAATGGGAGTTTCAAGGGAATTCTACAAACAATACGCCAACGAAAGCCTGAATGAGTGGAAGGAGGTGTATGAAAACAGTTCTCTGGAGGACATCGGTAGTTACCGATTGAAGAAAATCGACGGCGTATTTCTCATTGACGATGAACGGAGAATACAGGAGGTGTATTCAAATAGTACAGATCTCAAAGCCAAACTCAGGGATGTGAACAAAGAAGAACTGACTCCGAAAGACTGGAAAAGAGTGACGATCCGAGATGATGAGTATCTTCTTATTTCCGCAGAGACTCATAGCCCTGATGCTCTCCTCCTTGTACGCCGTGTGCCGACATTTATTTCGCTGTATACGAACTCGATATCCGAAGGACTTCAGCGGTTCAGGACGGCGAAGCTGATGAGAAAGGAACTGAAGACCTATGTGATTCTCAGTTTTATCATCATCACTATTCCCTTTGTACTGCTCTCCTTTTATCTCGGACTCGTTATTTCAAGAGACGTGACACTCCCTATCCGGGAGCTTGTTATCGCGACACAGAAGGTTTCCAATGACGAGCTCGACTACAGGGTAGAGCTCAAGGCAAAAGATGAGCTGAAACAGCTTATCGATTCCTTCAACAGGATGACCGATGATTTAAGGATTAATCAGGAGCTGCTGAAACACTCCGAACGTAGCGCGGCCTGGCGCGATATCGCACGAAAAATCGCTCATGAGATAAAAAACCCTCTTACCCCCATTCGGCTGTCCGCGGAACGAGTTTTGAGACAATACAAGAAGAACGATACGTATCGCGGTATCCTCGCAAAGGGGATCGATATTATTTTAACTGAAGTACAGAACATTACTGACATGGTCAATGAGTTTTCAAGCTTCGCACGATTTCCTTCGAGCAAACTCGAGCGTCATGATATTGTCCTGTTTCTTGACGATATTTTTGAATTTCTGAAAGATACGTACAAAAATATCGAGTTTTCCATGTCTCATGGAAAAAAAAGCGTGTATCTTACCTTTGATCGGTACCAATTAAGAAGGGCGATTCTCAACATCGTCTACAACAGCATCGGTGCGGTTGGCGGCAACGGGAAAATATGGATCGAGGGGTACACGAGCAGCGGGAAGAAAAATCACTACACCATTGCAATAAGTGATAACGGCGCGGGCATCGACGACGACATAAAGGACAGGATATTCGATCCTTATTTTTCAAAAAATGGAACTGGTGCGGGCCTCGGTCTCGCAATTGTTGAGAGAATCGTTTTGGACAACAACGGAAGAATCTGGTTTGAGAGCAGACCTGGAAAGACCACGTTCTATTTGGAGTTTGAGAAGGTATGAAAAAGATTCTTGTGGTGGATGATGAACTGAATATTCGAGAGACGCTGAAAGATGTCCTGGAAGACGAGGGCTACGAGGTGATCGTGGCGGACAGTGGAAGGAATGCACTTGAGGTTATTGATCACCATTCCGTTGATGTAATGCTCTTGGACCTTTGGCTTCCGGAAATCGGCGGCATGGATGTTCTCAAATCCGTAAAAGAGCATTTCCCTGATCTGCAGATCATCATCATCTCCGGGCACGGTACGATCGATACCGCGGTTCGCGCGACGAAGATGGGAGCGTTCGATTTTGTGGAAAAACCGCTCTCTCTGGAACGGGTAGTGAATCTTGTCGACCACGCAGTAAGGATCAGCGGACTCGAAAAGGAAAATATTGAGCTTAGAGAGCAGAGAAGAAAGCAGTACTTTATGGTGCAGGGAAAATCTCATGCACACGAAGAGATAGACTCGATTATCGAGAGCTGTGCACGAAGCAATTCACGGGTTTTTATCACCGGTGAGAATGGAACGGGGAAAGAGGTTGTTGCACGCAAGATACATGAAAAGAGTGGGAAAAAGGCCATGCCCTTTATCGCAGTGAACTGCGCAGCGATCCCGCAGAACCTCATCGAAGCTGAGCTTTTCGGGTATGAAAAGGGAGCCTTTACCGGGGCGGTGAGAAACAAGCAGGGCAAATTTGAGCTCGCCCACAGGGGTACTATCTTTCTCGATGAAATTGCCGATATGAGCCTTGACGCACAGGCAAAGGTGTTGCGTGTCCTGGAGGAAATGCAGTTCGAGCAGGTGGGAGGAGTAAAGCCTATAAAAATTCACGTTCGAGTCATTGCAGCGACCAATAAAGATATAATGGTGGAAATAAAGGAAGGACGCTTTCGGGAAGATCTCTTTTATCGGTTGAATGTTGTGCCTATCCACATTCCTCCGCTGCGGGAAAGAAGGGAGGATATTTCGATGCTCATCGAGTATTATCTTGACTTTTTTGCCCGTGAGAACAACAAGAAAAGAAAAAATCTTACAGAGGAGGCGTCCAGGTTTCTTACGGAGTCCTATGTGTGGCCCGGTAATATCAGAGAGCTGAAGAATCTTATGGAGAGGCTGAGCATATTGACGAAGGCCGATGTGATAGGTATCGAAGATATCAGAGCCGCTATACCCGATCAAAGTGAGGGGTTCGTCATCGATCAGACTGCGGGGTTGAAGGAAGCGAAGGAAAATTTCGAAAGGAACTTTATACAGCACGCATTGAAAAACAACGGGAACAACGTTTCGAAGACAGCTGCTGCATTGAAGGTGGAGCGTTCAAATCTTTACAAATTGATCAAGCGTCATGGAGTTGAGTTAAATAAATAAAACAAAAAAACGGGGAATTGATGATACATCAGGAAGCGCTGCTGAAAGAACTGAAAAACGGAACAATCTTCCCTGTGTACACGCTTCTCGGAGAGGATGAGGGTGCGAAAGAGGAGTTCATCGAGCAGCTGCAGTCACGACTGTATAGGCCCGAAAGCGATCCTTCGGTAAGCACTACGGTATATCACGGAGATGAAGCACTCACGGAGGAGATTGTTGAAACACTTTCAACTTTTTCTTTTTTTTCTGATAGAAGACTCGTTATTGTCAGGGAGTTCGACAGGTTGAAAAATCCGTCGCTTATCAATGAATACTTGGAATCCCCGAGTCCCGAGGCTGTGCTCGTGCTCCTCACTTTGAAGAAGAGTCTGCCCGCCGCAATCAGCTCACGGGTAGAAAAAAACGGACGGATGAGTATTTTCTGGCCGATGTTCCAGAATCAGGGAGAAAGGTGGATACAGGCACAGCTCGCGAAACATGGTATTCGTGCCGAGCAGGATGCGGTTCAGTATGTCATCGATCTGTCGGGAACCAACAAAAACGAGTTGAACAGCCAGATCAGCTTTCTCGTAAACTATCTATCGAGAAATGAAGTGCTGACAATCGATAAAGCGAAACTGATCATTTCGCAGCTGTACAACTACACCGTTTTCGACCTGAGCAACGCGCTGTTTATGAAACCAGCGCATGAAATTATTAAGATATTCCGGTATCTTTTCGACAACGGCGAGGAGCTGGTGAAGATATATTATTTCTGCATTCGTGAGTTGACCAAACTGCTTGATGCAAGCGCCCTGAAGATGAGCGGGAGTGATTTTGCGAACATCAGTAAAACGCTCGGATTCAGGCGAAAAGAGGCACAACGAGTCCGAAACATCATCGAAAGGGTTGAATATCAGGCACTGCGCGCCCTCCTTTCGACTGCTGCCTCCATCGATTATACGATAAAAACAAGTCCCAAAGAGCTCAGTGTCGTTTCACTCGAGAGGTTTCTCGCTGGCCTCTGCCGGTAGAGTATTCGTGAGGAAACCGGGTTCAGATTATGACAAGGAGGAATCAGAATGCCTGATGTCATCAGCATAGGAGAAGCGCTTATCGATTTTCTCTCAGAAGAAAAGGGAGTTCTCATTGAAAACACGGGAGGCTTTACGATTGCACCGGGCGGGGCTCCAGCAAATGTCGCTGCTGCAGTTGCAAAGCTCGGCGGGAGCTCAGGTTTTATCGGCAAGGTGGGGGACGATTCTTTCGGTCGTATGATACGAAACACCCTCATTGGTGCTGGGGTGAACACAGACGTTCTGCTCGTCGATAAAAAGGTCAACACCACGCTTGCCTTTATCTCTGTGAAGGAAAACGGAGAGCCGGATTTCACCTTTTACAGAAATCACTGCGGTGCGGACCTGGCACTCAGACAGGACGAACTGAACGAGGGATACATAACCGGATCGAAGATCCTTCACTATGGATCAATCAGCTTTACAGGTGAGCCCCTCAAAAGCGCCACGCTGAAAGCTCTGCGCATTGCTCGAGGGGCGAACAGGATTCTCTCGTTTGACCCGAACCTGCGCCCGACACTCTGGGACAGGCTGCACACAGCAAAAGTTGAGATCGAGAATGGGCTTCAGTACGCCGATATTGTGAAGCTCACGGATGAAGAGCTGTCGTTTATCACCGATACCTCAAGCCTTTTGAAGGGGAGTGACATGATCCTCAAGTACGGGCCCAGATTCGTCATTGTCACGAGGGGTTCTGATTCGTGTTTTTTCAACGACGGATCGAATGGTTTTGAAGTATCTGCATTTGAAGTGGATGCCTGCGACACAACCGGTGCGGGTGACGCCTTCATCGGAGGACTTCTCTTCAATCTCGTACAGAGGGTCGAAAACAGCGAATCTGTGTTCAACTTGGAAAAGGAGGAAGCTGAGAGCATGCTGCGGTTCGCACATGCATGCGGCGCTCTCACGGTAACAAAAAAGGGAGTGATTCCCGCTCTGCCGTCAGTCACCGAAGTGGAACAGTTCTTAAACGCCAGAAAATGAATAGGGGAGGCTGTATATGAGGCACACAAATTATTTTTTTCTCATTATCCCGGCTGTCCTCGCTCTGCTGCTCTTTGGAGCGGCTCAATCAGGCCTGGCCCTGATTGCACGATCGAGCGAATCGATTCAAATAACTGCCGATGAAGTACTGGAAGAAGATCTCTACCTTGCGGGAAACAGCATCAGTGTGGAAGGTACAGTCACGGGGAATCTTTACGCAGCAGGCAAGACAGTAGTCGTCTCAGGAAGTGTGAGCGGAAATGTAGTGGTTTTTGCACAAAAAGCAGTTCTCTCCGGCAGGGTTGGAGAGGGGGTAAAGGCTTTCGGTCAGAGCGTCACTGTTTCCGGAGACGTTGCAGGAGATGTGATTGTCGCAGGAAATACGGTATATCTCGACAAAGCGATGAAGCTGGACGGTGATGCGATTATTGCGGCGCAGAAATGGGCAGCTGACGGTCCGGTGAGGGGGGAAGTCCTCGGTGCGGGGCGGACGGTGACCATCAGCGGACCGGTGAACGGAGATGTGAGGCTCGCGGTGTCCTCGCTCACGATTGCATCGACGGCACATATCGGAGGAAATCTTATGTACGTGAGTCAGAATGAGGCTGCCGTTCAACCGGGTTCACGCATTGATGGATCGTTGAGCCGCCGAGCACCGGAGTTCCGGGAAAGATTGAAAGAGATTTTTCCCTTTCTGATTGTTGCGGGCATTACAGCAAAGATAATCGGTTTTCTCATGGCCGTTGTGACAGGTCTTGCGGTGATGCTGTTTTTCCCGAAATGGGTGTGGAGCGCCACGGATTCAATCGCGGAGAAGCCCGGCGCCTGTGTCGGCTGGGGAGCTTTGATTCTCTTCGCTTCCCCCGTCGCTGTACTCGTTGCTGCATTCACCGTTTTCGGCATCTCACTCGCGGTGATTACGCTGTTTGTGTATCTCATAGCAGTCTACCTGAGCCAGATAGTGGCCGGTGCACTTATCGGAAGGCTGATTCTCGGAAGAAAGAAAACAAGTGAGAACAGAGGAATCCTTTTCGGCGCCTTTGTTCTTGGAATGTTTCTCATCAGGCTGTTTCGATTCATTCCGGTATTCGGGTTTTTCATCTGTGTGGTTGCGGCACTTTTTGGTCTTGGAACGATTGTGGTGACTTTCGCGGCATACAGAAAGAAGGTAAATCAGACTGCTTCGTAAGACATGTTGCATCCCTATACATTGAAGAGAAGGGCGTACAGCCTGGCAACTTCAAGCGCTCAGTGTCTCAAGCACAAACCCCTCCATTTCTTCTGTTGCCTGTATGAACCCGTCGAGAGATTTTTTCACGGCAGGGTGCCCGATGAAATCAGCGGGTGCCATGCCTTTCGGGTCGTACCCTTCTGAAAAGTAAGGCAGACGCTTCAGTTTTTTGAGAACAGGTTCAGGCACAGCCTCATTGATTGTGGAGCTGTCGAACTCAATGTGTGAGCCCAGAATATCCACAGCCTTTATGAATTTTGGGCCGCAGGTGAACACGACATCCGCTCCTGAAAGCTTTTCAAAGTACCAAAGACGGGTCAGACCGTCTACCTGAGGGCCCGGCCTCATTGAACCGAGAAGCATTTTACCGGGGTATCCTACTTCTTTCAACAGATGAATCGCCTTCTTGAGAATCGCAATGCTCGCCCACTTCATGTCCACGTCTGAAACCCCGACCCCTTTTTTATCAGCATCTTCCCTGAATGTACCGAGTTCTTCGTAGCGACCGACCATCATTGTGATCACAGAGCGCCACCTTGAGAGGTCAACTTTTCGGGAAACTGCCTGTCGCATTCCCCTTTTGACCGCTTCTGCGACTGCCATAAACTGCGGGAGAATGACGCCGAGGGTGGCGTTTGTAGATATTCCCCGGGCCGTGAGGGTCTCGATCACCTTCAGCCCGAGCTCGGTGGCGGGTATCTTTACCATGATGTTTGAGGAGAGGGAAGAGATTTCAGCTGCTTGTGAAACCATTGCATCTTCATCATTGTAGGTACGCGGATCAACCTGCCCTGAGAGCCATCCATACTTGAATCCCGACCTTCGGAAGAGCGCAATGAAGCGTTCTGCACCCCTCCGAATCGTTTCCTTGTAGAGCCTCCACCAGATTGTGTGTGAATCGAGCTGTGGATCGAGCCTCTTTTGCTCGAGCACCCATTCTTTCCAAAAGTTCGAATCGTCCTTTACCGCAGCCCACGAAAGCGGGGGGTTTGTCGTAACTCCCCGAATGAGCTGATCGAGAGGGTTTTCGGAGTTATAGTATCGTTCCATCCATTCTGCAATTTCTTCTCTGCTCTCCGCAGGGGCTTCTTTGATACATGAAGTTTTCCACTTTTCGTAGACAAGCGGAGAAGCATCAAACCAGATTTCGCTGTTTTCGCAGGCATCGTTCATTCTTTCCATTGGGCTCTTCTTGTGCATATCCCCTGTTTCCCCTATCTTTTCATTTTTCGCTAAAATCAGAGAAAGCGCACCAGGGCTGGGAAAAACGCCGGATTCCTTATTTTTTTAACCAGCTCATCATCGCTCGCAGCTCTTTTCCAACCTTTTCAATAGGATGTTGTGCGCCCTGTCTCTTGAGTTTGTTGTACACCGGCCTGTTGGCCATATTTTCAAGGATCCACTCCCGCGCAAACTCGCCGTTTTGTACATCCGCGAGTATTTCCCTCATGGTGTTTCTCACGTGCTCATCGATCACTTTCGGCCCTCGTGTGTAGTCACCGTATTCGGCCGTGTTGCTCACCGAATAGCGCATGTATTCCATACCCCCTTCATTGAGGAGATCGACGATGAGTTTGAGCTCGTGCATTACCTCGAAGTATGCGATCTCCGGCTGGTAGCCCGCATCAATGAGTGTTTCAAACCCGGCAAGTATGAGGGCAGTCGCCCCGCCGCACAGCACGGCCTGCTCACCGAAAAGGTCGGTTTCCGTTTCCTCCTTGAATGTCGTTTCAAGAACTCCTGCACGTGTGGCACCGATTCCCTTCGCATAGGCGAGCGCATGGTCCTTCGCCTTTCCGGACGAATCCTGGTACACGGCAATCAAGCTCGGTACCCCCTGTCCCTCCGTGTACGTCCTCCGTACAAGGTGTCCGGGGCCTTTTGGAGCAATCATGATAACATCGATGTCCGATGGCGGTACGATCTGTTCATAGTGAATGTTGAATCCGTGTGAGAACAGGATGGTATTACCCGGAGACAAATTGGGCTCAATCGATTCTTTGTAGATCCGGGACTGATATTCATCCGGCACGAGAATATGGATGAAATCGGCTTTCCCTGTTGCCTCATCCGCTGGAATCGGTTTGAATCCGTGTTCCTTTGCAAGCTGGTAGTTTTGCGTTCCCTCGAGTTCTGAAATAATGACATTCAGACCGCTGTCTCTCAGATTCTGTCCCTGTGCGTGTCCCTGGCTTCCATAACCGATGATCGCAAGAGTCTTTCCCGAGAGCAGAGAAAGATCAGCATCATTGTCATAATACATTTTTGCCATATGCAGTTTCCTCCGTCGAAATTAAGACCAATAGTACTATGAAACGGCAGGTATGTCAATTCCTCCGAAAAATGAGAAGGGTGAAAAATTTTGAATAAAATGGTGAAAACATATAGTATTAGAATGATAGACCCTGTGCCGATTGAGACGAGGTGAAGAAGATAATGAGACGCAGTGAAATCCGAAACGTTTTGGACTGTGTTGAACCGGGAGACCTCTTTAAAAAGATCTACGGACCCGAAGCGATCGGTGATCAGACCGCACGGTACAGAAAGCTTGTCGAGCTTCATAACACACATTTTCCGCAAAAGGAGATTCACCTTTTCAGCACGCCGGGGAGAACGGAAATCGGCGGAAATCACACCGACCACAGCGGCGGACTCGTTCTTGCCGCAGGAGTGAACCTCGATTCAATTGCAGTCGCATCGAGGTCTCCGGACGGGGTGATCACTCTGTTTTCGGAAGGGTATTCTGAGCCCTTCGTCGTTGATACCCGAGACCTCAAACAGAAGCCGGAGGAGGAAGGAAATACACAGGCACTTATACGAGGAATCTGCTCCCGGTTGGAGCAAAGAGGGTATCGCATCGGAGGATTCAACGCCTGTATGACAAGCAGCGTGTCGATCGGTTCGGGATTGAGCAGCTCAGCCTCTATTGAAGTGCTGCTCGGTACGATCATCAGCACTCTCTACAACGACGGCAGGGTGGGGCTCCTTGATCTTGCGAAAATCGGACAGTACGCAGAGAATGTATTTTTTTGCAAGCCCTGCGGGCTCATGGATCAGATCGCCTGCGCATATGGGGGTATTGTGTTCATCGATTTCGAACAGTTGGACAGACCAAAGGTAAGGAAGCTCGACGTGGACTTCTCACGCTCAGGATGCAGACTCGTGGTAGTGGATACCGGTTCTGACCATGCAGATCTTACGGATGAGTACGCATCCATCCCCAGGGAGATGCGGACAGCCGCTCAAGCCCTTCCGGCAGGACGGCATTGCAGGGACGTCACTCTCGAGACGCTTATCCGGCACATCGGACACCTCAGGCCGCATGTGTCAGATAGGGCGCTTCTCCGTCTCTATCATTTCATCACGGAAAATGCACGGGTGAAGCAGGAGGTTTCTGCGCTCGAGAGAGAAGACTTTGAAACCTTTTTCCGGTGTGTAGCTGAATCCGGGAACTCGTCAATGCGGTGGCTGCAGAACTCCTTCAGCATGAAAGTTCCCGAAAACCAGGGAATCACGCTTGCCCTTGCGCTTACCGAATATTTCCTTAAAGGGAGGTCCACAGGAGCATGCAGGGTGCACGGAGGCGGATTCGCAGGAACCATCCAGGCATTTCTTCCGCAGGAATCAGTAAAAGAGTATTCGGAGTTCATGGAAAGCGTCTTCGGAAAAGGGTGCGTCGCACCGTTGGACGTACGCCCCCTCGGGACCGTTTACCTCAATTCCCTGGTTTCCGAAAAATGACTTGACGTTGAATAATTATTCTGACAATTTAGGTCTGAATTGAACTTCGCGGAAACGTACTCATGAATGAAGTAGTCGACGAAATAATCCAGGCGGAAAAACGGGTGGAGAAACTTCTTACGGAGGCGCGGGAAAACGCTTCAGAAATAGCGCAGAAAACGGAGAAAGAAGCGGCTAGGATCATCGAACAGGCGCGCCAGAAAGCCAAGGAGAGGGTTACGCGATCCGTTGAAGATGCACGGGAGCAGGCGAAACACACACGAGAACAGAAGCTGACCGCCGCTGATTCTCAAACCGAAGAGATTTTTCACAGGAAAAAAGAGGTGATCGATGAAATCGTCGACACGATAGTTCAGCTGGTCGTCCACACGAATTATGCCGGGAAAGGCAGCTAATGGCGAGTTCGATTCGGAAGTACGCCTTCATCAACGCAAAGCTCAGGGCGCGTATCAGCAAACTCATTCCGGATACGCTGTTTCATCAGATGATGAGAGTAGGGTCTCTCGAGGAGGTGCTTGCGATCCTTCGCAACACTCCTTACAGTATAATCGATGAAACATATGCAAAAACAGGCGACCTGAAGCTCGGCGAGCTCGAGCTCCTCAAGAAGGAAGTCTCTCTCCATATTGAAATTGAGAAATACGTGAAGGGCGATGTTCAGCGTCTCGTACAGGCACTCATGCTCGGATACGAAATCGAAAATCTGAAAAATGCCGTTCGTATTTTTTTTGACAGAAAGATTCGAAACAGAGAAGGCGACGACTCCCACCTCTATATTCTCAGGCAGAAAATTGTTCATGACTTTTCCGTGGACAGGATCATCAATGCGGAGAATATCGAGGAAATCGTGAAATCACTCGAAAATACTCCGTACACCCGGCTTCTTTCCCAACACAGCGAAGCAATTCTCAGAGATGGTTCGCTCTTCTTTTTTGAAGTTTCACTCGACCATTTTTACTACGGCAACCTACTGGAAACCGCAGAGCACATGCACCCCAGGGACCGAAAGGATTCGCTCCGCATCATTGGCGTCGAAATAGACCTGAACAATGTCGACTGGATCATACGATTTCGAAAGTTTTACGATCTCTCGCTCGAGCAGGTTCTCGGCCTCATAATCCCGGGTGGGTTTCAGCTCTCCGGTGAACTTCTCAGTGAGACCTACTCGTCACAGGGCGTCAGCAGAATTGTACAGGGAATAATGCGAAGCCATCCAGGCCTCTCGACGATCGTAAACTCGCAGGCAGCAGACAGTATTTCACGTCTTTTGCTCGTCGAGCGCCTTCTCGAACAGATCATGTTGTTCGAGATAAAGCGAATTCTCACGGGATATCCATTTACCATCGGAATCATTCTTTCGTATTTTCTCCTCAAGCATCGAGAAATGAACAAAGTGAAGGCGATCCTGAATGCAAAGCAGTATCATTTGCCGGAAGAACAGATACTGGGAATAGTGTGATGTTTACTGCACGCATGATAAAACTTTTTGCTGTCGTTCTCGATCATGACACGGATAAAGTGACAGAAGAGCTCCTTCGTGAAGGGGTAATACAGCTGATCAACATTTCCAGAGTAGAGCCCGAGTGGCAGGAGAAAATCAGCGATGTCACCCCGCAGGTCTCCATGGCGCAAATCGCAGATATAAGGAAACGGATCGAAGGATATTTAGCGCCCCTTGGCATACATCTGGAATCACCGAAAGAAATCGATCTCGAGGGCAGAAAGCCGGTGGCGCTTGAAGAGGTTTCACGGAAACTCGATCGTATTGCAGACGAGATCAGAGAGATAAGAGAGCGCCAGGGAAGCGTACAGCAGGAGATACTCCGGCTTGAGGATATCCACCGTCAGATACAGTTGTTCGGGCCGGGGCTTTCAAGAGCAGCGCTTCGCACTCAATATTCCTTTATCGATGTGCGGGTCGGCACGGTTCCGATGCAGCACGTGAAATCTTTACACGATGAAACCAGAGAAATCCCCTCCGTCATTCTCCAGCTCAAAAAAGACGGTGAAGATCAGCCTCTTCTTATCCTTTACATGAAACGGGATTCAGACAGGATAAGCCGCATCCTCGACGAGGCCGGGTGGAAGGATTCAGAGCTTTCCGAGGATGTACGGAACCTGAAACCTGAAATCGCTCAAGACATTGAGAAAAAGATATCAGAGCTCATGGAAGAACAGGAATCCCTTCACCGTGTGTCGAAAACGCGTATGGGGGAACACAGCGAGGAGCTGCAGAGACTCTGGGTGCAGCTCCGGGTAAACGAGCTTTTCTACAGAGTCCAGTCTCACTTCAAACATTCTTCACGCACAGTCATATTCTCAGGGTGGCTTCCGGAATCAAAACGCACGGCACTGGAAAACAACATCAGACGCGTCACCTCCGGTCGCTGCTTTCTCGAGTGGTACACCCCCGATCTGCACAAAAGAGAAGTGGAGAAAGAAGAAAGTACTCCTGTATTGTTTAAAAACCCAAGATTTCTTGCACCTTTTCAGATGCTCGTGAAAAATTTCGGTGTCCCTGAGTACGGCACGATCGATCCCACTCCTTTCGTGATGGTGACCTATCTCATCATGTTCGGGCTTATGTTTGCGGATGTGGGGCAGGGTGCTGTTCTGGTTTTTCTCGGAATGCTCGGCACCTTTTTTTTCAAAGGCAAAAAAGAGCAGCTGCGAAACCTCTCTCAACTGATTGTCTGGTGCGGTGCAGTGTCTATGACGACAGGGGTGCTTTTCGGGTCCTATTTCGGCCTGCCGTGGTTTGAACCGGTCTGGTTTGATTTTCACGGTATCATTTCAGGCCGTCTGCAGGGGCAGTCGGTCATCAATGATATATTTGATATTCTTGCCATTACGGTGTATTTCGGCATTGCTGTCATTGGATGCGGGCTCCTGTTCAACTGGATCAACATCGTGCTCAAGGGGAAATGGACCGAACTTGTTTTCGACAAAGGGGGGCTGCTCGGAGGATGGATCTACTTCGGCGGCGTGTATGTGGCACGATACATGGTCATGAACGGGTACAAGAAGCTTCCCGATGTATCCGTGATATTCTGGCTCGTCGGGCTCCCTGCCCTGCTTCTTTTCCTAAAGACTCCGCTCTATTTCATACGGTCAAAAAGAAAAGGAGCTGGGAAAAAATTTACACTTTTCACTCCGATTGATTTCGGAATGGAATGGGTGGTGGAGCTGCTCGAAGTGTTCGCAGGGTATCTTTCCAACACTCTTTCGTTCATGCGGGTTGGGGGGCTCGGGATTGCTCACGCAAGCCTCATGATCTCCTTCTTCGAGCTGGCGAGGATGGCACAGGAAACGTCGGCAATGCAGGTGAGCCCGTGGTCGATTTTGATCATTATAGTGGGAAACGTCCTTGTGATCGGACTCGAGGGACTCACTGCTGGAATACAGGCACTCCGTCTCAATTACTACGAATTTTTTACGAAATTTTTCCGCGGCTCCGGCGAGGTATTTTCGCCTGTATCCTTAAGCAGCCGTGACTGATCAAGGAGGATTCAAATGTCGAACCCGAAAAAAAATTTGCGGAATCACATTTTATTGAGCGTTCTCGTTCTGCTGGCTGTTATTGCCATTGTAAGCGCAGTTGCTGGAGTGAGTCTTTTTGCACAGCAGCCTCCGGAAGGACAGGGAGTCTCACAGGTGCCGATGACTCCAGAGCGGGCCTCGGTTTCGCGGTTTGCATTCATTGCAGCTGCGGTTGCGTTCGGACTCGGGGCAATAGGAGCGGGTGTGGCGATTGGAAATGTGGGTGCGGCTGCAATGGGTGCGGTAGCAGAAAAGCCTGAAATCGCCGGCCAGGCTCTCATATTCGTTGCACTTGCAGAGGGGCTCGTGGTCTTCGGCTTTATCACTGCGCTGATGATTCTCGGGAAGGTATAGGGAGCTATGAGATATTTCATTATAGGTGACGAAGACGCGGTCATCGGGTTCGGTATGGTGGGAGTGCAGGGACGATCTGCCGGTAATGCACAGGAGGCGCAGGATGCATTTTCCCACGCCCTCGAGCAGAGGGATGTCGGAATCATAATCATCACAGAGAGGATTGCGAAACTCATCAGAACGACAGTCGACAAATATCTCTTCACCGAACGTTTCCCGCTCATAGTGGAAATCCCAGATCGTACCGGCCATTTAAAGGGCCGTCCCGGCATCAGGGATATGGTAAACGCAGCAATCGGAATAAAACTGTAAAGTAAAGGCCACTCATGGATAGGGAAAAAAACGATACGAGGGCATTGATCGCAGGAATCGAGAGCGATGCAAAAAACGAAGCCGATCAGCTTCTTCAAGAGGCCCGGCAGAAGTCGGAAGAACGGATAAAATACGCGCAAAAGCAGGCAGATTCGATTTTAAAGGACGCAGAAGAAAGGGCAGACCGTCAGGCTGAGGCCGTTCAGAAAAAAATCCTTTCCGGTGTTGAAATCGAGGTGCGCCGGAAATCGATGCAGATAAAAGACCGGATAATGGGAGAAATCCTCAATCAGGTGCGGAGTAAACTCGCGGAACTCATCGAGGGTGAGGAATACAAAGAAATTCTTTTTCAATGGATCGTGGAGGCGGGCCTGGGCCTCGATGCGGAGAGAGCTTTTGTGAATGCATCGAAGAGAGAAAAGGACATCATCGATTCCAAGCTCCTCACCCGCGCTGCACGGAAAGTTGAGGATCTCAGCGGTATTCACGTTGAGTTCAGCTTATCAGACGGCAATCCTCTCGGGGCGCAGGGAGTGGTGCTCTATTCGGAAGACGGCAAAACCGCATTCAACAACCAGGTTTCAACGCGTATTCTGAGGAAACAGCGACAGATCAGGGATATTATCTATACACGTCTGTTCGACGAGGAAGGATAAATGACTGATACGCGGATAATAGGGAGTGTGCGGAGGGTGAACGGCCCGGTAATAGAAGCAATGGGCATAAGCGATGCAATGATGTTCGAACTCGTGTATGTGGGGAAAGACAGACTCGTGGGAGAGATCATCAAGCTCGAGAGAGACCGAGCAATCATACAGGTCTACGAAGACACGACCGGCGTGGCACCCGAGGATTCGGTTCAAGGGTCGGGAATCCCCCTCTCCGTGGAGCTTGGACCAGGAATAATCGGAACGATCTATGACGGTATTCAGCGGCCTCTTGAAAAAATCAGGCACATCTCGGGTATGTACATCCGCCGCGGGATACAGCTGCAGCCTCTTGACCGGGACAAAAAATGGCATTTCGTTCCCTCTGCCCGGTCAGGGCAAGCGGTGCACGGAGGAATGATCATCGGAACGGTACAGGAGACTGAGCGCGTGGAACACAAAATTCTTGTGCCCCCGGATCAGAGTGGAACACTCGAGTCAATCGTTTTGGAGGGAGAGTACAGAGTCGAAGAACCTGTGGCACTGTTGCGCACTGAATCGGGGGAAAAACCGCTTTTTCTCATGCACAGCTGGCCCATTCGGGTCCCGCGCCCAACGCGCGATCGGCTTCCCTTTGCGACGCCGCTTGTTACGGGGCAGAGAGTCATAGACACTCTTTTCCCGGTGGCCAAAGGGGGAGCGGTGGCAATACCCGGGGGTTTCGGAACAGGAAAAACAATGACTCAGCAGGCGCTCGCCAAGTGGTGTGATGCCGACATCATCGTCTATATCGGTTGCGGAGAAAGGGGAAACGAGATGACCGACGTGCTCACCGAATTTCCGAAGATCGTCGATCCCCGTACAGGAAGATCGCTTATGGAGAGAACGGTACTCATTGCAAATACCTCGAACATGCCCGTGTCGGCAAGAGAGGCGAGTATCTACACGGGGGTAACGATTGCCGAGTATTACAGGGACCAGGGGTATCATGTTGCGATCATGGCGGATTCGACATCGCGGTGGGCGGAGGCGCTGAGGGAACTTTCGGGAAGAATGGAGGAGATGCCGGCTGAAGAAGGATTTCCTGCGTATCTTCCCACGCGAATCGCCGAGTTCTATGAGCGTGCAGGATACATGGAGACGATGAGCGGGGAACAAGGTTCTGTTTCGATTATCGGGGCTGTTTCTCCGCCGGGGGGTGACTTTTCCGAGCCTGTAACCCAGCACACGAAACGGTTCATACGCTGTTTTTGGGCTCTGGACCGAGGGCTCGCCAACGCGCGTCACTACCCCGCAATCTCCTGGGTCGAAAGCTACAGCGAGTATCTCGGAGAGATGAAGGAGTGGTGGGAAGAGAATATGAGTGCCGACTGGGAAGCGGACAGAAAGGAGATCATGGAGCTTTTGCAGCGGGAAGTCAGGCTTCAGCAGGTGGTAAAACTGGTCGGTCCCGATGCACTGCCCGATTCACAGCGCTTCATCATCGATGTCTGCACACTTTTCAAAAACGCGTTCCTCCAGCAGAACGCGTTCGATACTGTGGACATGTACTCCACGCTCGAGAAACAGGTCCGCATGCTTCACATCATTCTCGTGTACTGGAGGCGGGGATCTGAGGCCATAAAGCGCGGCGCAACGCTCATAAAGCTCAGGAGGATGAAGGTGTACGGTGATATCGCGCGCATGAAATATTCCGTCCCAAACGACGATCTTTCAGGCCTCGATAAAATCGAGGCGAGACTCGAACGCTCATTCGATCAACTGGAGTCGATCTATGCGTGAGAACACGAGGGATGAGCAGCAGTTCCGCGAGCTTCTCAAGGGCCGAGAATACATCGGTCTCGACAAAATCGACGGACCTCTTATTTTCATCAGCAATACACATCCCGTGGGATACAGGGACCTCGTTGAATGTATCGATCCTTCAGGAAACATACGCTACGGGCTCGTGCTGGAATCCACCACCGAGTTCGTTGTTGCACAGATATTCGAGGGGACCTCAGGTTTGACTATTCCGAAAACTCGGGTTCGGTTCTCCGGTGAACCTCTAAAGGTTCCAGTCTCGAAACAGATGCTCGGCCGCGTGTTCGACGGGCTCGGACGCCCTATCGATAACGGTCCGGCGCAGAGGGGAGATGTAGAACTCAATGTGAACGGTCTGCCCATAAACCCAACGGCACGAGAATATCCTCAAGACTTCATTCAGACGGGAATCTCCGTGATCGACGGAATGAACACGCTCATCAGGGGGCAGAAGCTTCCCATTTTTTCCGGAAACGGCCTCCCTCACAACGATTTTGCCGCGCAGATTGCCCGGCAGTCACGAATCCTGGGAGAGGATACACGGTTCGCGTGTGTGTTCGCCGCCATGGGAGTAAAGCACGATGTTGCCCGGTTTTTCATCCGGTCATTTGAGGAATCCGGGGTGCTCGAGAACGTAGCACTCTTTCTCTCTCTCGCCGACGATCCGTCAATCGAACGGCTGATCACCCCGAGAACCGCGCTCACTCTCGCAGAGCATCTAGCATTCAACGAGGACATGCACATTTTGGTGATCCTAACAGATATGACGAACTACTGTGAGTCTCTCCGTGAAATTTCCACGCTGCGAGGAGAAATACCCTCGAGAAAGGGGTATCCCGGATACCTCTATTCAGACCTTGCAGAAATTTATGAGCGTTCCGGCATGATAAAAGGACACAGAGGATCGATCACATCGCTGCCCATTCTCACGATGCCGAATGACGACATTTCTCATCCGGTGCCGGATCTTACCGGATACATTACGGAAGGGCAGATCGTGTTCGAGCGTGAGATGTATGCGCGGGGGCTCTATCCCCCGGTGGCAGGTCTCCCTTCACTATCCCGGTTGATGAAAGACGGAATCGGTGAAGGCATGACGAGGGAAGATCACCCGCATCTCGCAAGCCAGCTTTTTGCAGCCTACAGCTACGTAAAAGATGTGCGAAACCTCGCATCGGTGATCGGTGAAGAGGAGCTCACGCCCCTTGATCACAATTATCTCGAGTTTGGAGACGAGTTTGAAAAAAGATTCATATCCCAGCATACCGACGAGAACAGGGAGATCGAGCACACACTCGATCTCGGGTGGGAGGTTCTGCGCCTCCTTCCGGTCGAAGAACTGCACCGTCTCACGGAGGAAGAGATAGAAAAATATTACGGGATCTGACTCATGGCGATTCAAAACTATGCCCCGACAAAGACGAATCTGCTCAGGCTCCGAAGTGATCTGAAGTTCGCGCAGCTCGGCTACGAGCTTTTAGACCAGAAGCGGAACATCCTCATCATTGAGCTTTTAAACCTCGTTGATCAGACCACGGACTTTCAGAACCGGGTAGAAGATGCTCTCAGGCAGGCGTACGAGACGCTCGAAAAGGCGGTACTGCGAATGGGGAAGCTCAAGGTGAAAAATCTTGCGAGCGCGGTGAACATCAAAAGCGAAATAAAGATCGCCTCGAGACGGGTGATGGGGGTTTCGATTCCGGTTGTTGAAACGGATTTTCAGGAGAATTCTCCCTACTTCAGCCTGATGGGAACGAGCTTCTGGATCGACAGCTCCCTCGATGCATTCAAGTCAGCGCTCAAACTGCTGGGAAGGCTCGCTGAGCTGAAGGTCTCTGTGCTCAGACTCGCCAGTGAGGTCCGCAAGACCATACGCAAGGTCAATGCACTGGAAAAAATTGCTATACCTGATCTGAAAGATACGGTATCATATATAGAAAATCGGCTCGAAGAGAATGAACGTGACACGTTCGTATTGATGAAGATGGTGAAAGAACGGCTGGAAAAGAAGAAGTCCGGCTGAGAACAAAAAAGGGAGAACAGGAGTGGGGAGCCCCGTAAGCAAGATACTCGTCTATATAGACGGTACAGAGCAGTCGATAACAGCCGCACAGTATGCACTCTGCCTCACGAAGTTTACCGGAGCCGAGCTTACTATATTCTATGTTATAAATACCAAAGCCCTCGATGAGCTCTTGAAAGCCAGAATTTTTCTCAAAGAGGAGCAGATTGAATACGAACGCGACCTCGAAGCTGATGCACAACGATATCTAAATCACGTGCGGGAGCTCGCGCAGAGCAAGGGAGTGGCCGTTCACACCAGGAGCACGATGGGGAACATTCATCATGAGATCGTGAAGATCGTGCGGGAGGAAGGATTTGATCTTCTGATCATCGGAGAGCTCTCGAGGATCCGAAGCAGACGGGATGAATTCTACGACGAGACGGAACGTGCAATGCGTACGGTTCCCTGTTCGGTTCTCATCGTCAAGAACGAGGACCGGGTCTGGGAGCTGTTTGAAAATCTTTAATGAAAACCCAGCTCCGGGCTCGTTTCTTACAGATGAGAACAGTGTGTATGAAATCCCATATTTGTGCTTGATTGTGGAGTTGGAATTAAATACATTTCATCAATCATTATACGCACAAGTACTACGTTAGGGGCTGTCGCAATGGCACTCGTTGATCTGATAACACCCGAGGTCGTAAAGGTTCCACTGAGCTCGGAAAATAAACCTGCAGTGCTGAGGGAACTCATTCAAATTTTAAAGGACGCAAGAAAGATCGGAGATTTTGACAGCGTCCTCACGGCCATTCACAAGCGAGAGGAGCTTGGAAGCACCGGCCTTGAGCTCGGAATTGCCGTTCCCCACGCAAAAACAGATGTAGTGAAAAATTTGACTCTTGCCATCGGCATCTCCCCTCAGGGTATCGATTTCGACTCACTCGATGGCAAACCCTCGCACCTTTTCTTCCTGATGCTCGCTCCGCCAAATCAGTCCGGCCCTCATATTGAAGCACTCGCAGAGATTGCAAAGCTTGCCAAGTCGCGGGCGTTTTGTGATATGCTCTTACACGCACGGTCCTCCGAAGAGGTAGTCAAGCTCTTCCGCGAGGAATGACAAAACTGTTTTTTTCCTCCTCTTACGGGTGAATCACCACTTTGAGGGCTTCCCTGGTTTTTATTGCCTCGATCCCCTTGAAAAAGCCATCGAGAGCGAAACGGTGAGTGATAAGCGCTTTTGTGCTGATCCTCCCGCTTGAAAGAAGCGCGAGGGCCTCGTTGTGATTTCTGGCTGTCGAATCCGACGCGCCGAACACCGACACCTGGTTGTAATGTATGAAATTAACGTCAAGGCCGACAAAAGGATCGTCCTTCGGGACACTTGCAAAGAGACTCACCCTTCCGCCCTTTGCCACGAGCCGGAATGCGAGCCTGACCGCATCCCGGTCAGGAGCCGCATTGATCACCACATCCGCACCGGCACCGGAGGTAAGATCCATTACCGCCTGCACGGGGTCTTCGGATTGAGAGCACACAACGTGGTCGATGTTGAACGCACGAGCCATCTCGCACCGTTTTGGGGATCTTTGCACCAGGACCGTCACAAGCGCTCCCCTGGCCTTTGCCGTTTCCGCATGAAGCAGGCCGAGTGGACCGCCTCCGATCACAGCGACTGTGTCGGGAAAGCCGACATGTGCAAGATTCTGCCCGTTGATGACGCACCCGAGGGGTTCTGCGATACTCCCGTCGTCATCGGAAAGAGTGTCCGGTACGTGCATCAGGTTCCCGTGCTCCACTCCGCGGAAGGGGACTTCCAGGTATTCGGCGAACGCGCCGTTTGTGTGGGTTCCAACCGGAAGTTTGTTCAGGCACATGTTGAAAAGATGCATCCTGCACATCCGGCATCGCCCGCAGGGAAGGGTCGTGGCCATTGTCACTCGATCTCCCGGATGAAAACCGGTTATCCGCTTTCCAGTCTCGACAACCTCACCCACGAATTCGTGCCCGAGAATGACCGGAGGTTTTATACTTGCGATTCCGATGGTGTATGCCTTTACATCGGTTCCGCAGATGGCACAGGAGTGCACTTTTACGATAACAGTGTCTTCCCCGAGACACGGTTTTTCCACATCTTTCAAAAAGACTTTGCCGATCCCTTCGTACACCACAGCTTTCATTTTCCACATCCTTTTGATTTTTTCATCATTGTACCGGACAAATTCTACAAAAGCAACACCCAACAGGGTTTGTTCTATTCTTTTCAATAAACATCTGATATACTTGAAAAAATTCACACATCGTGGAACGTGACTATGGAATTTTTCCTCACACTACTATACCGTTTCTATGCATTGATCGGTATCACCGGGCTCCTGATCGGCGGGAGTGCCGCGCTGTGTGTCGTGCTTTTCTTTGCGTTTCTCAAAGCACGGATGAACGCCTTTCGAAAGGCGGTCAAGCAGTATGAAAAGAAAAACTTCGAGAAGGCTCTTTTTTATAGTGCCATCGAACTTCATCGGCACCCATCACACAGACAGGCGATACTGCTGAAGGCACGAATCGACATGCAGCGCGGCGCGTACCGGGAGGCTGAAGAACGGTTTTTCCGGCTGATCGATTTGAAGAAACCCGGAGACGGCATCGACGTAGTCGAGATAAAAACAGAGCTCCTGGATTCACTGTATGCACAGCACAAGCTCTATGCGATGTACAAACTGTGCAAAGATATACTCGCAGGTTCCCATACCCATGCTGGGGCACTCTACTATATGGGGCTCATCTACCTCGGACAGCTTTATTACAGGGAAGCGGAAGAAATTCTTTCTCTTCTGATAAAAAACCGCCCCCGGCACCACGAGGCGTTGTGTGCCGCGGGTGTAGCTGCAGCACAGCTCGGAGAGTATGAAAGGGCGGAGAGGTACATGAAGAAATCGCTGGACATTGAGAGAAAACCGCTCTCCACGCTTCTGTATGCGGGAATATTTTTTTTCCTCGAAAAGTACTCGCAGGCTCTTTCACTACTCGAATTCAGAGAAGGTGATCTAAAATACTTTGAAAAAAAAGAACAGCTCCTTTTCTCGCTGAGGCTCAAAGCCTTTTGCCAGTACAAACGTGCACAGTACGAAAAAGCCGCTGCACAGTTTAAAAAAATAGTGTCCATGCTTGATGAAGATACGGATCGTACACCTCAACAGCACAATAAAATTGCAACCTACAATGAGTTCGGAAGATTCCAGAAAATCTCCCCCACTGAGACAGCATCACAATCTCGGATACAAAACAGTGCGATAAGAGATTACTACCGCCTAAAGGAAGTCGCGATAGAGGCAGGGAAGGGAACAATTTTCGGGCGGAACAACACCTTTTTTTTCACCCGGATACTCGACATCGAGGGTTTGAGCACGAAGACGCGGGCAGCGCTTGACGTGGGATTCTCTTTCGTCAAAGGAGGGCTCTATTCAGAAGCAAAGGCTTTTTTCCAGGAGGTACATGAACGTCACCCGGAAGTTCTTCGACTGAAGCGTATCATTGAAATGATTGATGAAAAACTACAGGAGCATGATTTAGGCGCAAAACAAAAAGAGGGGCTTCGCGAAGTGGAAAAAAGCACCAAAAAAATCCTTCAGAAAAAAGCACGAAGCTTCGAGCTCTGGGAATATGTGAAGGCCTGGGAAAAAACCGTTATCCGCCCATATCACCTGCTACGTGCCGGAGGGTACACGGCGGGGGTTCAGCTCAAACCCTCCCTGCTCATAATGAAAGACGGCAGGTTTCCGTGGCAAGTTTGAACTTGACTTTTATGTATTGATATTATAATTTTTTTTGACGATTGGGGGATAGTGTAATGGTAGCACCGCAGATTCTGGATCTGCTTGTGAGGGTTCGAATCCTTCTCCCCCAGAATGTTTTATTCTTTGTATTTTAGGTATTTATACAACCCCTTGTTTTTTACTTGCCTTTCATTTCATCCAGTGTAAACAGAATTGTGAACAAGAAATAAGGGGAAAAATTGGCTCATAAACTATTTAACCTCTATAAAAGGCCCACCCGGAAAAAAAATAAATATACCTGGTATGTCCGGTTTTACGATGAAGAGGGAAACAGACTTCCCGGTCGGAGCACAAATCAAACCTCAAAATCAGCTGCGGAAACCTGGGCCTATGAGCAGCTCAAGAAGGGAATAATCTCTTCACAAAAAAATATCACATTCGGAAAATATGCTCAAGATTGGTGGATCTGGGATAAGTGCTCGTATATAAAAGGCAAATTAGCCCGGGGAGGGGAAATTTCGCGGTCGTATGCTGACTTAATGAGAGCGTATCTTGAGAACCATATCCTTCCGTATTTTGAAAACATTAAGCTCCAAAAGATTAATACTCGGCTCATTGAAAAATGGCTCATGAATCTCAGCGAGAAGACCGGGAGGACTGGCAAGGTTTTATCTCCCTCAACGGTAAATCACTGTTTAACCTGTTTCAAAATAATGATGCGGGAGGCTGTGAGGCTGGAATATCTGAATAAAAATCCCGCTGATTTAATCATTCAGCTCAAAGAGAAACCAAAAGAGAGGTCCGTTCTCACAATAGATGAAGTCAAGGAGCTCTTCAGAGAGGACACAATTCAACATGTGTGGGGCGGAGATCTACGGCATTACACATTAAATCTCCTGGCTGCAAGTACCGGAATGAGACTTGCCGAGTGTCAGGCCTTACAGATACAACATGTTCATGACAGTCATATATCGATTGTACAGAGCTGGGATTCCAAATACGGCCTGAAGAAACCGAAGCGAAATTCTCAAAGAGAAGTCCCAATTCCGAAGAAAACATCAGCCTATTTGCAAGATTTGATCAGCATTTCTCCCTACCAGGAAGATGAGGACATCATATTTTTCGGCAATGATAGGAAATCTCCAATCCGGGGGGAGCTGGTATTGAAAGAATTATACCGGGCATTTGAAAATATTGGTATATCGGCAGAGGAGCGCAAATCAAGGAATATAACTTTTCACAGCTGGAGACATTTTTACAACTCACTCTTGAGAGGAAAGGTCCATGATGCAAAACTGAGGCGGTTGACAGGCCACCGGACATTAGAAATGACCGAACATTACACTCATTTTAATATTGAGGATTTCAAGGATGTAGTAAAAATCCAGGAACAATATTTTTAACAATCAGGATATTTTAATTATGGGCCATATGAGAATAATACCAAATCCTAATGAGCCGGATGAACCTGAACTTCCAGAATTGGGAGAGAATGAGATATTTAAATATTTAGTGCCGGTCACCAAACAAATTAATGATTGTGAAAAGTTTTCGATCTCACTGCAGGATGAGATCGAGTGTCTGAAAGAAAAACTTAAGGCGTGTAAAGAATCAAAATTTTACTTCTTTCGCGCATTCGAAAAGCTGTGTGAGGGAAAGATATCACGAGATTGGTATGATCCAAATAACGTTGAGTGTATCACGGCAAGAAAAATTCAACAAGCAATGGAATATGTTAATCTCGACATTAAAGATATAGAGAAAGTAATAGAAGAAAAGGTTAAACAATATAAAACTGAGGAGCAGAAATCTTCAGATAAGAAAATGGACACAGTGAATAGCAGTACAATATATAAGCAGGACATGTTGAGTGTCAAAGAACAAGAGTTTCATGATCTTTTATTAAAATTATATGAAAGAGCATATATTGACAAATTAAGTGTTAATCGCTGTAAGGATATTCTCAATGATAATTTTTCGGGCAATCTACTTGATTGTAGTAATGACATAAAGAATAAAATTAATTGGAGAAAGACCTGGTGTGCTCTTAAATATACATGTGAATTAATGGGAAAATACAATATAATCGTAACTGAGAAAACAGATAAAGCCTTTATAGCAGCACATTTTCTTTTTCATGATGATTTGAAGAGTGCAGAACAGGTAAAAAATGGTTATGAACATTGTAAGCTCAAAGAACAAGACAAAAAGATTTTAGACGAAATATTTAATAGATTATTTGGAAAATACCTCTAATAACACCTCATAATCAAAAAACACTACACTTGCGTACACTTTGTGTACACCACATTTAGCGTTTAATAAGTAAAAAATATTATCCTTCCTGTATAACAATTAAAACAGGAGAAACACATGGATAGACTCATATCAATCAGGGAGGCCTCAAAGCTACTTAGTTTGTCAATTCCAACTCTGTACAAGATGTCATGCCAACGCAAGATACCAAAAGTAAAGGTAAACGGAAGATGCCTTTTTTCGGTGGAACGGCTCGAGGAGTGGATTAGGGCAAACACCATCGAACCCATTAACAATGAGACTGGTAGAAATTGATTGTCTGAAAGGGGTTCGATATGAAAAATCAAAAATATGATCTCACCGATAGAACAGAGCAGGCCAGTGATATTTTACAAAAAGTCATAGAGGATTTTGCTCTTCCTACTGATAAACGTTCTGTGATTTCGCTTTATTGCCACGGTCTGCTTTCGGAAAAAGCCGTTAAGTGGATCTTTGAGCGATTACCAAGTATGAAAGGAATGTGAGGATGGCGGAATCGAGCTCAGTGAACTGTGAAGAAATTGTCTCTGCCCTCGGGGGACAAAACACGGGTCTTGGACAATGGATTGCGCACTGCCCGGCTCATGACGATAAAAAATCATCCCTGAGTATCACAGAGAAAGACGGAAAAGTCCTCCTCCATTGTCATGCAGGATGCTCACAGGAGGCGGTAATATCGGCATTAAAAGCACGGGGGCTCTGGAGGAGTAACGTTGAAGGGAAAAGCAGAATTGTTGCCACATATGATTATGTCGACGAACAAGAAAATCTCTTATACCAGGTAGTACGTTTCACGCCAAAATCCTTTAAACAGAGACGACCTAATGGATCTGAAGGCTGGATTTGGAACCTTCAGGGCACACGCCGCGTGCTTTATCGATTACCCGAAGTAATCAAGGCGGTAAATGCAGGACGACCTATATTCATTCCAGAGGGTGAAAAAGACTGCGACCGACTGCGAAATATCAAATTACCCACTACAACTGGTTGTGGTGGTGCGGGGAAATGGCGGGATGAATATGCGGAAACCCTTCGTGGTGCACGAGTGGTGATTTTTCCTGACAATGACGATCCGGGTAAAAAGTACGCCCGACAGATAGCAGAAAGCCTCCTACAAGTCGATGCGAAGATAAAAATTGTATATTTACCAGGTCTTTTGAGCAAAGGCGATATCTCTGACTGGCTGGATGACGGCCACAAGCGTGAAGAGCTACTTCAGCTTGTAAAAGATACTCACGAATGGAAACCTAGAGAAGGTGTAGTAGAGAGCAAGCCAACAAATAATAAAAAGGATTTCAGAACCAGAAGTTTAATACCTAACTTGGTGCACCATGTGAGAAAAGAAAATAAGGTGTCTTATTTAATAAGTAATGATGGAGATCTCAAGATCTTTGACCAATTTCAGGTAGATGGTGAAATGTGTCGTCCGAAACAGGACATCCCCTTTATTTGCTTAAAGGAAAACATTATTAAAAAAAAATCAGTTAAGACAATGGAATTATTAAAATGCACAGAGGAATACATCCGTAAATATGTCGAGCTTCCAAATGAACAACTATATCTCGTAGTAGCGTTGTATGTAGGTCATACTTATTTTATAGAACCTCATTTCAATGTTACACCAATATTAAACGTGTTCGGTGTTAAAGAGACTGGGAAAACTAGGTGTGGTGAGATTCTGGCAGCTATTGTCTATCGTGGGGAAAGGTGCACGTCACCCACAGAGGCTACACTTTTTCGAGCTGCCCAAGCGTTTAAATCTACACTGATTATCGATGAAATCAAGCTTTGGGGACCAGATGGAAATAGGCAGGTTGCGGATCTGATCAAGAGTAGGTATAAACGCGGAATGAAAGTAAGCCGGATAAATCTTAACAAAAAGGAATAGGATCAGATTGAGTATTTTGATGTTTTTGCACCGCTTGTGATTTGCAGTACAGAGTTAGTGCCGGACATTGTGCGAAGCCGCTGTATTACCATAACCATGCAGCAAAATGTAAACCCCAACGTAGAACTCGAGCCGAATCCTGAAGAAGCCTCCTGGATACGGGAACAATGGACACTTCAAAAGTTTGCATGGATAAATAAAGAAATCCCGGGATTAACAAATCCCTCAAGGCGCAGACTTCGAGAAATCACTCAACCACTTCTGCGAGTTTGTAAGATCATGGATGAATCGCGTCTCGATGAGGTGACCGATTACATCCAATATCTCCAATTAATGAAGTCTGACGAGGAAGGGGACTCTACAGAAGCGGAAATAATCCGGATAATTTTTGATCTCGGAAAGACAATGCCCGGACAGAAATTGAATTTTCCATCAGCTGAAGTGACACAAAACCTCAATAGGGACAAACCAGAAAAGGACAAATACAAACAGCGATACGTGACAGCATGTGTTAAGCGCATGGGATTTACTCCGACTAGGTGTCACGGTGGAAAATATGGATTTCGTTATGATGAACAACTCGTCTCAAAGTTGATGCAAAAATACAGTATTGGGGGCTGTGAAGATGAAGAAGGGTGAAGTTAAGGGTGAAGGGGTGAAGTCCCTGAAGGGTGGGCGTGTGTATGCGATAAAAAAGGGTGAAGTTCCTGAATGTACGTATGAAATTTTGTTTCTTATTTATAAATATACAAAAAATTACATTATTTTAAGTATTTCGGCTGAATTTTCAAAGGGTGAAGAAATAAAGGCACATACCCTCTGTAAAGGGTGAAATTTCACCCTTTACTTCACCCTTTTCGGGGAAGTATTAGGAATCTAAGTGAAAAAAGCAGTATGTATCTCGGAAAGAAGATTCTAAAAGAATATTTAAGGAGCTGTACATGGATATTTGTGACTTGAGTAATAAACCCTGCAAGCGTGAAAAGTGTCGAATATGGGATCCGGAAATGGGTGATTGTATACACCTAGTGAAAAACATTTCGGGAGAACGAAACGGCACTATCCCAGGTGGATGGCACAGCTTGTAGCGGATTTAAAGCAGAGCAAGCGTTTGAGTGGGTTTCGAACGATAACTGAGTTCGCATGAGCTTATTTACGAGTTACAGAGAGGTAAAGGGACGATGCGTTTCAAACTATATCGTATGATTTCGCATGCTTTGAAGATGCTTCGAAACGGCATGTGAAGAATAGATATCTGAGCCAGAAGCTTGTCAAGGGTAAAGAAGATAAAGATGTTCTTCGTGACGAAGTATCGAAAACGTATTTGTAAAACAAGTTAATTACAGGTAACAAAGGAGTATATTATGCGAGATTGGTACCATATAGAACAAGAATATATTAGAGGTTATCCCATAACATTAAAACAGCTTGCAGTGCAATATGATATCCCAGATTCAACGATGAAAAACCATGCGAGCAGAAAACACTGGAAAGAAAAACGCAAGGCACATATGGAACGGAGTTTGAGGATTATATCGAAAAATAACGAGAAAAAGGCCATGATTGAAGCTTTGCACAGAGTTATTGAGTATATCGAGAAATTACCCTAGTTTGTTTTTCAAATGTATTTTTTTGGTCTTTAGGATAGTGACGTGGTTTTCGGATACAAAGCTCTATTGTACAACAATAAGAAAACAATGAAAATAATCCATTATCTCATACTTTAGTGATGTGTCTGTCTTTTACAAGAGGAATTATCATGGAAGATTTTGCCGTAAAAAGGTAAGCAACTAGAAATATACCGTTAAAATCGGTAAATAATCGGCTTGGACCGACGCAAAGCGACGCATTAGCGAAAGTCAGTATAATGTTCGATTCTATACAATTTCATTATTAGAAATGCCCTAATTACGATCTAAGATTTCGCAGATTGTATTAGATCAGAAAGTATAGCTTGAAAAATCTTACCAGTTGTATTGTTTGTATTTTTATATAGAGATTGCGATCCGCGAATAACGAATAATCCAATCAATAACTCTTACGAAACTGTCCCATACCGCACCTTCAGCCGATCAGAGTACGTCTTTTGGTTTCCACAGATATAGCTTCGAATAATGAAACGACCTTTGATGATGTTATCGTGAACATATCCTGTACATTGCCTGTTGGGAATCAGTTCCGAATCTCATCTTTCTACCTTGGTGAAGGGACATAACAACTGAGAACAACCACTAGGTTATGTCCCGCTTACAAACTGGATTACCAAGACGCTGAAGGTCCTTCACAATTGGTTCAAACAGTTATGTTGTTCGGCCACTTTTATCATTGACAAATCCAATCGACACCGGTATGTTTATGTATAAGATCTTTTATAAAGGCGATCATCAGGGGAGCTGGTTCGCACCGGCTGAGAGGAGGCAGTGCCTCGACCCTCGAACCTGATCTGGATAATGCCAGCGAAGGGAACACTCACTAAGCAAATCAGGCCACCTGGCATTACAGTCAGGTGGTTTTTTAAATTTCACGTTAAACGAGGCGCGTGCCTACCAAACCGATGGATCGAACCTGGTTGGGTGAAAGAGAAGGGAATGGTGATGGAGATTCTAAAGCATCTAGTGGAGCAAGTAGGCTGCCGCTGGGCCGGCCGCAGCGCCACGGCGGAGGCAGCAGCATATCTGATCGAACGGTTTTCCGGGCTGGATATACAGGTAAGGCGGCAGGATTTTCCCTTTCTGGGATGGGAGGTGGATCGAGAGCCGGAACTGGAAATTCTCGAGCCGGAGCGGCTAAGTGCTTCGGTCGCACTGATGGAATATTCCGGTTCCACCCCCGAAAACGGGGTACAGGGCTATCTGCAAGAGGCAGGCACGGCTGGTATCGTTCCGGGCTTCCTCGAGTGGCCCCAATATGCATTGATCTCGGATAGTGGATCCGTTGTTGCCTATCTTATAGTTCATATCGGACTGTCCGGCTGGAAGGCGCCACCAATCCCATTGAGAAACCCGGAACCGTTGGTAAGTTTTCCAATGGCTATCCTTGCAGAGGCTGATCACCGTCGTATCAAGAGCTGGATCGACCATGGAAATAAGGTACGGGCAAGTTTCATCACGCAGGGTCATCCTGAGGCGCCACTCTGGGGTCACAATGTGGTGGCCACACTTCCCGGAGCCTCAGACCGTAGCCTGGTATTCTGTGCCCATCTTGACACGGCCTACAACACACCGGGGGCCAACAACAACGCAGGAGGCATACAGGCGCTCTACGATCTGGCCGCCAAACTCGTGCAAAAGAAAAAGCGGCTGCTCACCTACCATTTCCTCGTCTGTGATGCGTGCGAATGGGGGTTTCTAGGCTCTCGCTACTTTCTTAGGGAAGCAAAGCGAGAAGGATGGTTCGATTCGATTCTTGCAGGCATCAACATCGACACCGTAGCTTCCGGTGACCGGTTTTACTTCCTCTCCTGGCCGGAGACGATGCGCCGAAGAGCAGAAAGGGTAGTTGAGATGCTCAACCTCAGGCAGCGCTTCAAACATGTTGAGTACCTCGGAAGGCTGGCAGGATCGGATCACTACGCATTCTTTGAGGCCGGTCTCCCTGCAGCGGAGATCCTTTTTTGGCCCTGCCCTGTATACAAGCTCCCCGATGATGATATACAGCATATCGATGAAGATCTCATTGGACTGAGTACTGAGATTGCCTTTGTACTGGCACAAACCTTTGAGGAGGAAAAATTATGAAGAAAAATATCAATGAAAAGAGCTGGGCACGGTGGACCACAGTAGAACTGATCGTGACTGCAGTGATATCTGTGGCCTTTGGTCTGCTTTTCATGGCATACAGCCTCCTGTATGTTGCTCTGGTCCCCGTGTTCGGACAGTTAGGTATCATGATCTTTCTCGGTTTCTACTACATTATTGGGATTCTGGTCCCCTATATCGTGCGAAGACCCGGTGCTGCGATTCTATCTTCTTTCCTCGCCGCACTGACCGAGCTGGCGGTCGGCACACCCTTCGGGATTGCAGCACTCTGGGCCGGGCTTGTGCAGGGTGCTGGGGCAGAAGCCGTGTTTGCGGTAAGACGCTGGCGTAACTACCGCTGGTATACACTCATACTGGCAGCCATTGTGTCGGGCATCTTTGCCTTCGGATACGAGTATATACTATTCAGCTACGGGGCTCTGGAACAGGTAGTTCGCATTGGCTTGTTCCTTGTACGTATTCCAAGCGCTGCGGTTCTGGCCGGGCTTCTCGGAAAGGTCATTGGCGATGCTCTTGCACGCACCGGTGTGCTCAGAAGCCTGCGCATCAGTAAAAGGTAGTACTCCATGATATTCCGAAGCTATACAGAGGGGAACTCATTTCTCCACCGTATGAATCCGGCGATAAAACTGCTCTCTCTATCCCTTTTCCTTATGGTACCAACACTATTTCTTGATCCCGTAACTCCGTCGGCCTTTCTCCTCCTTTCACTGCTCCTCGCCTTGATATTTGGCAGGATCTCACCGTTCAAACTTCTTCGTCAGATGGCCCCGTTTTTCGTGGTGATGCTGGGAATCTGTGTTTTCTCCTCACTGTTCTACGGTGGTCCGAAAACTGAACTCCTGTTACACCTTGGACCTGTAAGGGTGTTTTGGGAAGGGGTCTCCTTCGGGCTGAGCATCGGAGTCCGATTCCTCTGTGTCCTCTCCTATTCATCGATCTTTGTACGGAGCACGGACCCTACCCTGTTGGCTTCGAGTCTGATTCATCAGATCCACCTTCCGTACCGGATCGGCTACACCGTCCTGTCTGCATACCGCTTCATCCCTATTCTGCAGCGGGAGCTGTCCAATATCAGGGATGCTCATAAGATCAGAGGTGGATACCGCGAAGGGATTTGGGCTCGACTGGGCAGAATAAGGCGCTATGGGATTCCATTGTTAAGCAACGGTATACGGAGAGCCGAGCGCATGTCATTATCTATGGATGCACGTGGCTTTGGAACGGCACTAAAGCGAACATACTACCGGCCGACCTCTCTGCACACAAGTGATATTCTTTTTTTGATAGGATCTCTGTTTGCCATAGCATGTACCCTCATCGGCTTGAGCCGATTCGGACTGCTTTGGGGATTTCTGGCTGGAGTAGCTGAAAGTCTTGTAGAACATTGAGTTGACGGTTATGACCGAGTTTGCAATAGAAGTTGATCGTTTCTCATGTCGCTATCTCGAGAACGGACCGTGGATCCTCGATAACGTGAGCTTTCAGATCCAAAGGGGAGAAACGGTGTTGCTCCTCGGACCCAGCGGTTGCGGCAAGAGCACTCTGGCTCTTTGCCTCAAGGGCCTGATTCCACACACCATTGCCAGCGAAACCCGTGGCACTGTGAGGATCGAAGGTAAATCGGTTGGAGAGGAGATCGAGATATCGGAGGCGGGAATAGTGTTCCAGGATCCGGAGAGCCAGCTCATCATGCCCCGGGTGGGCGAGGAGGTGGCCTTTGGTCTGGAGAATATGGCCGTGCCGTTTAATAGTATGGACGAACGGATCGATAGAGCGCTCTCGAAGTGCGGTTTGGCCTCATATAAAAAGCAGTGGGTGGAGATCCTTTCCACAGGTCAAATGCAGCGTCTCGCTCTAGCCTCGGTGATGGCCATGGAGCCCTCAATTTTCATCTTCGACGAGCCCACCGCCAACCTGGATCCCGAAGGCACTGAACAATTTTACCAATATTTACAATCCTTGAAGGGTTCGATGGAGGTGACGATTTTTCTTATCGAGCACCGCATCGATATGGCCCTGCCTTTGGTAGACCGGGTGCTCCTGATGGATCGAAACGGAGGAATCGTTGCCGATGGAGAACCCCGCCAGGTGTTCGGGAACGGGGCAACAGGCCGTGATCGGATTTGGCTTCCAACCGCGTGTCGTTTGACCGAAACACTGAAGAACGGGGGTTATCCTGTATCCCAAACCCCTCTAAGTCTGGATGAGACGGAAGCCCTCTTCCGCCAAGTGTTCCCAAGGTTACGAATCGAATCAGATGTTTCCGAAAGTATTTCTATTTCTCACAGTGATCCTGACGAAGTAAGTCATTCATCTGCAACCTCATCTTCGGCCAGTACCAATAAGGTACCGGCCATTGCAGTACGAGATGTGAGCTATACCTACCCGGGCGGTCAGGTCGCACTGGACCGAGCAGATCTGCATATCGATGAAGGAACATTCCTCATGCTGGTTGGTGCCAACGGATCGGGTAAATCCACACTTGCCAAGGCAATATCCGGTCTTATCAGGCCGAAAGAGGGTCAGATTAGTCTTTTCAATCAGCCGGCAGATCGGCTCAGGGGTTCTCAGTTCATGCGGTATATCGGTTATGTGTTTCAAAATCCCGAGCATCAGTTCGTTACCGAACGAGTGGAAGATGAACTTGCCTATTCCCTGAAGCGGCATTACCCTCCCGAGGATCTGGTAAATCGTACCAGAGATTTACTCGACAGCTTTGATCTAAGAGGCTACGAAGAGGCTAACCCCTTTTCCCTGAGTCAGGGACAGAAGAGAAGACTCAGTGTGGCCACGATGGTGGCTCTGAATCAACCGATTCTTATTCTCGATGAACCCACCTTCGGACAGGACCCTGACAGCACCCGGGTACTGATGCAGCACGTCCAGCGGTTGCACAAGCAGGGTAAGACAATCGTGCTGATCACCCACGATATGCATCTCGTACTCGCTTATGGGGAGCGAACAGCTGTATTGTGCCGGGGGCGCGTGATATTTCAGGGTCCTCCCGACGAACTCTTTCGTGATTCGGAGATTCTGGTACGGGCCTCGCTGCGCCCTCCATTCGTAGTGCAGCTCGGTCAACGCCTTGGGGACC
The DNA here is from genome assembly GCA_964583615.1 of uncultured Spirochaetota bacterium. Classification (GTDB taxonomy): domain Bacteria; phylum Spirochaetota; class B62-G9; order B62-G9; family DRHN01; genus CAZOWM01. The sequence continues at coordinate 65,288 of CAZOWM010000017.1, forward strand.
CGTCTCTATTTACCCGGGGAGACTGGCTCAAGCGACTTGAAAAGGACGCATACACCAGATATAGAGCAGATGGGGAATAAAGATTAATTAAAATTTACGGTGTTTGCGGAGCTGTATTTTCAATTTGTATGATAATTATTGCATAAGGTATGAAGAACACAGTGGAGAGAATCAGTCGTGACTGCGATTCAAGATTTCGCTACTTGTATTAAAACATCTATTGTATTTATTTACCACACTTTAGTAAATCTTAAGGAAACTAGTCTTAAACCTCTTTACCGTAAAAATAAGGATATTACGTCGTTGGTTTGTTTGTATACGAAATGACAATCTCTCTAAACATTTCAGATTCACTATTCTTCCATATCCCAGACCATGAGACATCAAAAAACACTTCTTTATATTTTGCATTTTCAGAATAAATACCAAACCCCCAAATATATCTTCCAGGCACTACACAATTTGGTTGAGAATAAAAAGTCTGATGTAGATCGAATTGAAAGCGTAATTCATCTCCATTATAATCTGGTATATCGATAAAGAATTTTTTCTCCTTTTCCTGCTGATGTTTTAATGATGATATATGCCCTATATTACAGATAAAATTACGATTTGGATTAATATTAACATAAGATTCAGATGTACCAGACCACCATACAATGACTGGAGAAAAATTTGGGAAGGACCGAGGATTATTTGCAGAATCGTAAATCCATATATTTTTTAAAACAGCTTCACATTGTCTTGCCGTCGTTTTTCCTATATTCTCAACATTGAAACGGAAATAATATACCGGTTCCTTATATTGCGTCCTAGAATCAGGCGGGGACCGAAAGAATGTCTTATGACAAAGTGGAGGGGATTGATCAAATGCTATTTTTAGTTTCGGACTAAATATAAAACGTTTTATCAGTTC
>CAZOWM010000018.1:0-14249 GCA_964583615.1 uncultured Spirochaetota bacterium
TTGAAGACTGAGTGCTCCCCTTCCCCATGTTTTCATAGTATATTTATCTGAATTATGAGGAGCATTGCCATATGGGTGACAATATCACGCGGGTTTCTTTTGGCAAAAGAGAGATCATCCTGGTAGGAACGGCGCACGTTTCACGCGAGAGCGTGAACGAGGTTCGTGAGACCATCGGCACGGAAAAACCCGACAGGGTGTGCATCGAACTCGATGAATCACGCTACAATGCGCTCACAAAAGAGGACGCATGGAAAAATCTCAACATCATAAAGGTGTTGAGAGAGCGAAAGGGATTCCTGCTCTTTTCAAACCTCATCCTTTCTTCCTTCCAGCGCAGGCTCGGGATGGACCTGAAAATGAAACCGGGCATGGAAATGCTCGAGGCGATACGGGCATCCGAACACAATCACGTCCCCTTCTCCCTCTGTGACAGAGAAATACAGATCACCCTGAAGAGGGCGTGGAAAAAGACGGGTTTCTGGGGAAAAAACAAGATGCTCGCCGCAATGCTCGCCTCCATGTTCACCCGTGAAAAGCTGAGCGAAGACCAGATAGAGGAATTAAAAAAAAAGGGAGCTCTCCAGGGAATGCTCGAGGAGCTTGCCCAGTTCCTTCCTTCGGTGAAGGAGGTGCTGATCGACGAAAGAGACGTGTATCTCGCGACGAACATCTATAAAGCGCAGGGAGAAAAAATCGTTGCAGTCGTTGGTGCAGGCCATATCCCGGGTATCGTGCGCCGCCTCGAAGAGCTGGAAAAAGGGAATGTCTCCGATGACACGAGTGATCTCAATAAAATTCCGCCGAAGAGCGCGTTGGCGAAAATCATTCCGTGGGTAGTACCCGCAGCAATCATTGGGGCAATCGTTGCAGGGTTCATTCTGAGGGGCTCCGACGTCACGCTGCAGAACATCTATAAATGGATATTATTCAACGGGTCTCTGGCAGCACTCGGCGCGGTTGCCTCCCTCTCTCATCCCTTCACCATTGTGCTCGCCTTCGTCGCAGCGCCGTTTACCTCTCTTGTGCCCGTGGTCGGAGTCGGAATATTTACCGGAATCCTCGAAGCTGCGCTCAGAAAACCGAAGGTCGTTGATTTCGAGACGCTTCACGATGACATTACGAGCTTCAGGGGGTTTTTCAGAAATAGAATCACCCATATTCTGATTGTGTTCTTTCTCACGAATATCGGGAGTACTATCGGTACCTTTATCGGGGGTATCCCCCTGTTCACCTCCCTTTTCTGATGAAAAGACATCCAGGACGAAACACGCGCAACACCACCTTCAGTAGCTTCACAGCTACGGCCTTTTCTGTCGTAGTGCTGATCTGCTCTTTTTTTACAGCACTGTGCAGGATTTCAATCGTGGATTGACTCGAGTTCTTCCAGGTAGTTCGCAGAGAGCACCTTCCCTTCATCGCGTGCCCTGTCACATAAAAAGACCAGCAATGCGCTCTTCAGCCCGTCTTTCAAACCCGCCTCAGGTGCATAACGCTGATTTTCTATGCTCTCCATAAACGATCGGATCAGCACGCTGTCACCGCCGCCGTGCCCGCTTTTTTCATGCTCTACGCGGATTTCTTCCGGTTTTTCCTGAAGAGCCCGGTAAAGCAGAATGCGGCCCTCTCTAAAATCCCCCCGGATCCTTCCTTCTGTACCGGTGATATCGATCCTTCTTCTTGTCTCCGGGCCTCCAAGCGCAACGTCGAACTGTACGTGAATATTCCCCTCATACTCGATGATCTGGCTCTGCCTGTCCTGTATGTTGTGCACATCATTGTACACGCAGAGATCGTTCTCGAAGTCAACGTAGTTATTTTCTCCGTTATCCTCGTTCGGGTCGAGAAGCCGATTCCAAAGAACCGTTGAAAAGGCACAGGACTCTTTGTGCGCGCACGACCTGCATCTCGGACCGTATCCCTGTCTTGCCCTGTAGTGATTATCTCCTGCAAACGCACTCACGCGCACCGGATCGACTCCGAGAATTGCGTTTATGAGATCGATGTCGTGACAGCATTTCTCCAGCATAAGCCCGCCGGTATATTCCTCCTTTGCGCGCCATGTTCTGAAAAACACACTGCTCAGCACGGGCCCTACCACTTCGTCTGCATGTATCACCTTTACCGCGCCGACGGCCCCGTTTCGCACCAGATCGACGATCGTTTTGTAGAAGGGCGTATATCTGAGAACAAAACCGACAGTTACCCTCGAAGAGCTTTTGTTGTATGCCCGGGCTATATTCATGCAGGATTCGGCGGTATGTGCAATGGGCTTCTCAAGGAGGATCGCGAAGTTTTTCTTCATCGCGTCAACTGCGATCTTCTCGTGCATATGGTTTGGTGGAGCGATGAACACTCCCTCCATGTCGGGATGGTTCTTCATCAGCTCCCTGTGATCCAAATATGTCTTTGTGTTCTTGAGCCCGAACTCTTCCTTGAACCTGTGCATTGCGCCCTTATCGATGTCACAGAGAGCACAAATCTCGACTCTCTTCCCGTACTGATTTAAAAGATTTCTGGCATAAATTCGGTTTCGCGCCCCGGCAGCGAAGAATGCGCACGTAATCTTTTTCATATTCACGCCCCTTCTCCCGACTTATTAAGGATAAAAAATGAAAATTCAGGAAAAATGAGTTAAAATCTTAACCATAGCGTGGAATTTTTCGTGTAAACCTGCCGATATTCCTGAATGTAACGGCCTTTGGGGAATTATTGTAACAGGAATTGGAAAAATTGCAAATGCCGCCGCGGGTGGGAAAGAAAAAGAGACCGTTTGCATTATTTTTGGTCTATCGGTACAATTGAGCCAAAGGTATGAGCGACAAAGAGAACAAAAGCCAATCTCCTGTGATGAAAATCCGTTACTACGGTGTACGGGGGTCAATCCCCACACCGCTTCTCCCTCACTACATAGAAAAAAAAATCAAATTCCTCATCGTGCAGATTCTGAAGAACGAAAAGTTCAGGGGGCTGAGCCTCAAGGAAATCTTCGAGCGCATTCCTTTTTATTTGAAATCGACCTACGGCGGCAACTCTCCCTGCATTCTCGTAGAGGTACACAAAGACATTCTCATACTCGATGCAGGGTCTGGAATTCGCGAACTCGGTCTCGACCTCATGAAAAAGGAGTTCGGCAGGGGAAAAGGCAGGGCAAAGATATTCTTCACCCATACTCACTGGGATCATATTCAGGGGCTTCCCTTTTTCACTCCTCTTTTTATTCCGGGAAATACAATCGAATTCTACTCGTGTATTCCAGACCTCGAACAACGGCTCCGGGATCAGCACAAATCTGTGTATTTTCCGATAGATATGGACTATATGCAGGCTGAAAAAAAATTTTACATGCTCGAACAAAACAAAACCAACGATTTCGACGGGTTTAAAATCGAAACCATGAAGCTGAATCATCCCGGTGATTCCTATGCGTTTCGAATCGAGGCTGGAGGAAAAACATTTATTCACAGCACAGATGTAGAGTTCAACGACAAGAATTACGAACAGATGTTTGAAACAATCGAATTCTTCAAAGACGGGGACATCCTGACTTTCGACTCACAGTACACGCTTGAGGAGTCCTTCAACAAGATCGACTGGGGTCACAGCTCAATTCAGATAGGAATAGACATCGCAAATCATAGCAACATAAAAAAGGTCGTTCTTTTTCACTACGATCCAACGTATTCGGACCAGAAAATTCACCAGATCGTGAAGATCGGGCGGTCCTACAAAAATACAGTGTATCCAGAAAGCGATATCGAAATCATTCCTTCATATGAGGGCCTTGAGCTTATACTTTAATCCACCTGGAGAAATGCCATGCACTACCCGAGAATCTTTCTTGACACTGCGGACATAGAAAAGCTGAAGGAAGCTGTAGGCACAGGGATTGTGGATGGAATCGCCACAAACCCGAACAAGATTGCGGAATCGCAGAAAAGCTACCGTCAAGTGATAGACGAGATACGTAAATTTTTTGACGGTCCCATCGCGGTCCAGGGGATGGGGAGGACAAAAGAACAAATCGTTCAGCACTCCCTCAAACTCCATCGCATGGACGCAAACCTTGCCATCAAGGTAACCTGCAACATCGAAGGGATAAAAGCAATCAGAGAACTCGTGGAGCAGGGCGTGAGAACAAACTGCACACTCATCTACAGCGCCTCCCAGGGCCTTGCAGCAGGGCGTATAGGCTCACCCTTCATCAGCCCCTTTGTCGGAAGGTCTGAAATGTCAGGGTACAATGGAGTGGAGGTGATCCGCAAAATCAGAGCCATCTATGACGCCTTTGGCATCGAGACATGCATAATTGCTGCAAGCATCAAGAATGTGAATCATGTTATTGAGAGTGTGATCGCAGGAGCTCACGCGGTGGCAGTGACATGGCCTGTATTCGAGTCGATGATCAACCATCCCATGACACAGTACGGGTATGCGGGGTTCGAAGAGACATTCAAGCACATACCCCAGGATTAATCAGTGAAAAACTGCGGATTGGCACGCGAGTACTCTTCGAATGACCTCTCTCCATAATCATCGGTAAACCCGAGAATCTTCTGCTTCAATTCCTCTATCTTTTCTTCATCCGGCGGCATAACGGTTAACGGCTCGGCTTTCACACGTTTCACCGGGGCTTTCGCCACGGTAAGCATTGGATCTCCCAGAATAATCATACCGAAAAACCACTCGTCATCAGTTAGCCCAAAATGATTGTACCACTCTCTGTACGCCTCCCCCCAGCACCCTCCTCGTGAGAGCACATAATGAAACACCTTGGGATAGAAATTGCCTCCCACCTTTGTGGACCCTATCGTTGCAAGACCGTAGTTCGTATCCATCAGGTAGGACATCGCCATGTTCGACTCTGTAAACCGGGAAGCGCTGCAGTTAAAAAGATTGTAAAACAGCCCCCTCAGATTGTTTCCCCTCACATCGGAGATGAACACATACTCGAAATCATTATCCACTTCTTCTTCGATGCAGAGGATCGGAGGATACGCATGAATCCACTGATACACATACTCGGCACCGTTGTTACTCAGATGTGAGAGATAATTCGACCGAATCGTCACATCCGATCTTTCCCTGAGAACCACTGTATCGTAAATTTCATCCAATCCGAAAAAGGAACCCCGCTCATAATTTTCCCAGTCGTTGTCTTTGAAAATATACGCACACTTTTCCACAGGCAATGCACCGGTACGGTAGGCATGAGCTTTTTCAAAGTATGTGCGAAGCTCATCAGCAGAACCGTCGATCCGTGAGACAAATATGTCGAGGCTGATCGCCGTGTGGGCATCGCATATACCGTCACTGTCTCTGTCACTCCACTCAGCCTCAAAATCCATGAAGTATAAATCACAGGGGAACTCTTCGTGGCGTCCGAAGCTGTTTTGCTCGTACCAGAATGCCGGAAGGTTTCCCACAAGAAACGCTCCTCCGGAAAATTGTTGCACGTGAGCATCGTGTATGATCGACTTGAGCGCCGATGCACTGCCTCCTTCCCACAGGGAGATATCCACAGAACACCCTTCGCTTCGCAGATCCGCAACATACTGTTCAACTGCACTCTGAATCTGCGGGTAGAGAGGCTCTTCTATAACAAGAAGGAGTGCATCCGTTTCCTCGATCGTGACATTGACTGTTTCGTCCGAAAGAAGAAGCATCGTACACCCGCAAAAATATTGACACGCCGCTAAAAGGAGGACAAAAAAAACGATGCTCAATATGTATGAAGCACAGGATCTCATCCTTCGCTCCGTTTTCATACGACGAGACAAAAGCACCCCTTCTAAATATATCACATTAAGTATAGGATGCGACCGCTGTGAAATCAAAAAAACCGTAAATAGTTCATTTCATTAACTCCTTGCACTATTTAACAGTATTGGTGTACACTTCTCCTATTACGCGGGTAAGAAAAAATAAGGCAGGAGGAGAGTTCGTGCCGAAACGCCCATTGATTATTACGGTCATTTCGCTGTGTTATCTTATCGCACCTGCGGCGATTATTATCCAGGGGTCTTTTTTGAGCAGGATTCCTCTTTTCGGTTCTCACAGCATTTTCACCCGTCTCTATTACACAGACATCATCATTCTGTGTTTATATCCTGTCTGCTCGATCGGCCTCTATTCTGTTCGAAAATGGGGCTGGTGGATGTTTTTGGGCAGCTCACTTGCTCTCATCGTGTACAATATAGTCGTGTATCTCATAAGCCCGATGTACAATATCGTGCTTCTCGTGATTTTCAATGTCGGTCTTGCGATTGTCGCCGGAATATTTTTCCGCAAGCATATCATCGCACCCTACTTCAACCCCCGCCTGAGGTGGTGGGAGTCTGACCCGCGGTACCGGCTGGAAATTGCGGCATACATCACCGCAGGCGATGAACGCATTGAGGGAGAGGCGCTGGATATCTCCGAAAGCGGCTGCCTCATCGCGCTGAATAAAACACTCGTGCTCGGAAATACTTACCCCATCTCAATGAGGTGCATGGGCCACCGGGTCGATCTCCAGGGAAGAGCAATGCGACGCTCCTCCACCGGGGAAAACCCTGTCCGGTACGGCATGATGTTCGTAAAGCGGGATAAGGAGCAAAAGCGGCATCTCTACGCGCTTATCCGTGATCTGGAACGCGGCTGTGTGCGGGACAGGCTCCGTGAGGAAAAAACCAGCCGGGCGCTCTCCTCCGAAAAAAGGACAATGTCTCGGTTTCAAAAAACGGCGCCGCGCTACACGCTGCGTCACTCCGCTGTTGTGAAAGACGGAAATAATACCGCACAGTACCAGCTTGCAGACCTCTCAAAGAGAGGTTGTTTTCTTCGATCCGATCGCCAGCTCGCAATGGGGGGAATATATCCGCTGAAAATTACGTGTATGAACAGTGAAATAGACCTCAGCGGAAAGGTCATTTGGAAATCGGATGACATAAGCAGGGGTTACGGTATTGAGTTTTTCCGTCTGACGAAAAATGAACACACACGTTTGCGCACGCTTCTCCGCCATTTGAAAAAAACAGGATTTCAAACCCGAATGTACGGTTCACAGAGCGCGGGAGAGGAAGTGTTTGAAAAAAGTGTCATGAATACTCCATACAAGATCGTCATATTACTGAAAAAGGTGTTCATGAAAGATATAAAAAAATAACCATACTGAAAGGATGCGAAATTATCAATGTTCGTACACGATATTTCTCCTGTTATTTTTTCCTTCGGCCCGATTGCAATCCGCTACTACAGCATGCTGTTTCTCTGCGCGTTTCTTCTCGGGCTCTGGCTTATTAAGAAAGTCTTTGAAATGAAGGGGATAGATACCGAGCTCGTCCATCCCCTGTTCATCACCGTCTTTTTATGCGTGATCATCGGCGCTCGTCTCGGCCATGTGCTCTTCTACAGGCCGAGGTATTTCTTTTCGTATCCGTTAGAAATCATCAAATTCTGGAAAGGAGGGCTCGCAAGTCACGGGGCGGCAATTGCTCTCCTCATCGGAGTTCTCATCTTTTCAAAAAAACACGGCCTCAGTTTCTATCAGACAGCTGACTCTCTCGTGGTTCCGGTCTCAATAGGAACGAGTTTTGTTCGATTGGGGAACTTTTTCAATTCCGAAATCGTCGGCAGGGTCACGGATGTACCGTGGGCGGTGAAATTCCTCAGGTTTCCGGAGCCGGGAGGCCAGGCCCCGCAGTGGCGGCACCCATCCCAGCTCTATGAGATGATGATCGGGATCGTGATTTTCACTGTGCTGTGGATTCTTCTCAAGCGAAAGGCAGATAAACTCAGAGACGGATGCCTGACTTACCTGATGCTCTTCATGTATTTCTGCATGCGATTTCTTGTTGAGTTCGTAAAAGAATCTCCGTTCATCATCCGCTCTGTGCCGCTCACAACAGGCCAGTATCTGAGTATTCCCTTTGTGCTCTTTTCCGGATACATGCTCTTCGCCAGAGGAAAGATCAGAACGCGCCCCGAGAATTGAAATCCTTTAGGAATGTGCTATACTGTATTATAAGAAAGTAAAAAGTGTAAGGATTTCCCACCATGCAGTTGAAAAATTATCAGGAAGATGTCGTTATGCACGTGATCGATGTTGCGCTTGAAAACTCCCCTGAATTCAGATCCGACATAACTTTCGTAAATGACGTTGCCGCCTATGTGCTGAACAGGGTACCGCCGAAGTATATCATGAGTGAGCGGGGGTTCACACGGTTCGTCTCTCTTCACTTTCTCAATGATGAAAACGGCATCGATAGCGGCCTCGTGAACCTGCTCGAGCTGATGACCATTGTCAACAGGGGGATCGAAGTGGTGAAGGAGCGGCGAAAAACCGTTATTCCTTCAAGCCTCTATTCCTATTTCGGGACAACGGTTCCGGATATTAAAAACATCGAGTACATGCACAACTTTCCCCAGTTCATTGGACGGGTCAAAGACAGGGATTCAAAAAAACCGGTCAACAACGCGTGTGTTACCATGTTCATCGACGGGCTGAAGGCTCATCCTGCAGAGCCGGGCTGGATAAATCCCTACTATACCAATGAGTTGACAAGAGGAGCCTACAGCTTCTGGCCGCAAGCCATAAAGAATACGGCGAAATCGAAGCGGTCAAAGATTACCATTACCATCGACCATGAAGACTATGAGCCGGTAAACCTCGTGCGTGAAATCAGCACCGACGGAGTTTTCCGCGTGTACAACTACATTCACGGCACATCGATAATCAATCTTGAAACAAGCTTTCTCATTCCCAGGATGTAACGGCATCAGTGTTTTCAGCCTCGCGCCGGGAGCGCTCCTGGTGTAGTTTCTGTTCGATGTTTCGAAGAATTCGCCTGTAGATGAAGTTGAACCGCTCGATACGCCTGATTTTTATCCGTGCATCGTAGGACCATATACTTTCCGGGAAATCACGAATAAGTGTAAAAAAATACATGTCTGCTTTCCGCAGACACGCGAGCGACTCAGAAAATCGCCGAAGATAGTACAGGTCGTTTTCCAGGCTTACAGTTTTTTCCATCCGTTTCATCCCGTGAAGGGCCCTGGAAAAGTAGGTGAAACCCTGTTTGTAGTAGGCATATTGTATGTCCCTGTGAAACCCCACTTCGTCTATCCGGGAAAAAGCATTGCTGGATACGTGTGTGGGGCTAAAGAAACCGTGATAACCTGTCTTATCTTCCTCGAGTCTTCCCGGCCTTTCCATTTGATCGAGGCTTTCGGTGAGACGCGCGTAGGCTTCATTGATCTGGATCATCTTCAGTTCCTGCAGCTGTTTATGCCCATCCGGGAAAAGATCCGGATGATTTTTCCTCACGAGTCTGCGGAATGCTTTCTTGATCTCATCTTTCGTGGCCTCAGGAGAAATGCCCAGAATATCATAGTAGTACCTGCTGATTTTCATCTCTTTTCCCTCACCCGCGCGGCTTTCCGACTCCTACTGCATATGAATAATCTGCGAGCACTGTCTTGATCCTGTCCCGCATGATCGCCTGCGGATCTGCGCTGAGTACCCCCTCTCTTATCTTTTTATACTGCGTATAAACGAACTGGCTGAGAAGCGTGTAGGGAATCTTCACGTTTTGCAGGTTTCGCACGAGCACGCCTATCGCAGCCTGAACCTCCGGTTTTGGCAATTTCCAACGCCCGCCCACTCTAGTCCTCCGGCATTCTGAACAGAGAAACATCGAGATTGAGAGACTTTATCATATCCTGAAGCTGCCTTCTGTCGATTCCGGCAGCACGCGCGCTCGCACTGACGTTTCCGTTGTTGCGTATGAGGAGCTTCTCAATAAATATTTTCTCGAGTTCCCGCCTTTTGTTTTTTACTGCTTTCGATTTGAAGGATTTGAAATCCCGCCAGCTGCCGGGCATCTCATCACAAAGCTCACTCCCGCTTACAGAGGGCGGGGCTCCCGAGTCGATATCGAAAAGAATATTCCTGATAATATTGTCCTCACCTGCAAGGAGAAACGCACGCTCAATCACGTTCATGAGTTCACGTACGTTTCCGGGCCAGCTGTACTCAAGCAACCTGAGCTTTACCTCCGGAGACACGATGTAATTTCTGTTATTCTTCTCAAGAAGGTACTCGATGATCGGAAAAATATCACACCTCCTCTCCCGCAACGGCGATATCTTTATTGGTATGACTGCGATGCGGTAATAGAGGTCGTGCCTGAACTCTTCCTCATCAACCATTCTCCGGAGATTTTTGTTCGTTGCAGTCACGATGCGCAAATCGATGGTTTTTTTTACATTGCTTCCTATCGGGTAATACTCCGGAATCTCGAGCACATGGAGGAGTTTTGACTGTATCTCGAGAGGCATCTCTGCGATTTCATCAAGAAACAGCGTTCCTCTATCTGAGAGCGCGATCTTTCCGGCGTAATCCTTGACCGCCCCGGTAAACGACCCCTTTTGAAACCCGAACAGCTCGCCTTCAAGCAATTCATTGGGAATTGAGGCGCAGTTGAGCTTGACAAACAGCCCCTTTCTTCCCGACTTGTCGTGTATAAACCGCGAAACCAGTTCCTTTCCCGTACCCGTCTCACCGATGATCAGAATGGGAGTTCGGAACTTCGAAGCTTTTTGAGCGAGGTTGAGCATCTGAAGGGTCGCCGGATCGCGTGTAACAAACTCGAACTCCTCGCTTTGAATCGATACTTTGTACTCGTTCTCGGGCTCCGGCGTGCTTTTTGTAATCACGATGTAGGAAAGGGCCCGATCGATTGACTGTATCAGGCTTTCGATTTTTATCGGTTTCTGAATATAATCGAATACCCCCTTTTTCATTGTGGACACCGCATGATCCACATTTCCGTACCCGGTGAACACGATAAAGGGTATTCCGGGATCGGTTTTCTTTATTTTTTCCATGAGCTCGATTCCGTTCATACCTGGAAGACGGACATCAGTTATGATCAGTTCGGGCTTTACATCCCCGGAGGAAAAATGCTCATACACGCTCTCAGCATCGCTAAAGAGTCGTATGTTGTATAGATGCGAGAGATTGATCCGGAGGATGTCCCGCATTTTCGCTTCGTCCTCGATGATAAAGATCAAGGACCCTTTTCGTGGCATGTTTTCCATTCCGCTTAATCTTCCACCTTCATCATGGGAAATGTCACTTTGAAGCATGCCCCCCGTTTTATCGAAACAAGCTCGAGGTGCCCGTAAAGGTGCTCAACGAGGTTTTTTGAAACCGTTAAACCGAGCCCGCTTCCGTCCTTTTTCATTGTAAAAAACGGCTCGAAGATTTTGGTGCGGTATTTCTGCTGTATACCGGGACCGGTGTCGCTGAAAAACACCGTCACAACCCCATCACCGATCGTGTAATCCACACAGATTGTCCCTCCGTCGGTGATCGCCTCGATGGAATTGAGTGACAGATTGAGAAAGATCTGGAAAAGCAGGTTGGGATCTGAATACAGAACACATGGTCCCCTATTCGCAATAGTAAAATCGATGCGTTTGTCCTTGAATTTATAGGTGAGAAATGTCTTCAGCTTTTTGAATACGGAAACCATATCCGTGTTCTGGAAATCGGGTTTCCTGTAAAAGCTGAGGCTTAAAAGTTTTTCTGCAAGGATGTTGATCCTATTTGCTTCTTCCTGAATATAGCGAAGCATCTTTTCTCTGTCGTCGGCGGAAATGCCGTCTCTGAGTATTGTCTCCACGGAGGTGGAAATGATTGAAAGCGGATTTCGAATCTCATGTGCGAGCCCTGAAGCCATCTGCCCCACCACAATCGCCTGCTCCATTCTGTATTCGTGTTTCTCGATCTCCTTCTCATTTTCGTACATCTTGCACCTGTCGATCAGAGCGGGCATGATAACCCTGAGGTAGTTGAGCGAACAAATGTCGTCATAACTCCACCGTCTGAAGATACTCCGTTTCGGCAGAAGAATGAGTGCAATAACTTCCCTTCTACGCGTAATCGGAAGAACAAGGTTCACCCCGTAGGCGTGAAGCTTCTCGAGCTGCTCCCTTTCATTCATGTAGATCAGCAGCTCCTCGAGAGTGATACCGCGGTTGAGCTTCAGCAGTACATCTATCAGCTCCCTGTTGGCCTTGAGAGCCATGGACTGGTGCCTGTCGGCGCTGAGAAACATGTTTTTTTCCTTGTCGAGAATGAGAAGAAATACGTTGTGAATTTTTACGTAGTCGTGAAATACTTCTTTCAGTCGTGTGTAGAGATTTTCAACCGTCAGAGAATATGAAAGATACTCCAGCGGCTCGATATTCGTCTCCCTGAACGCTGAAACATTCGGAAACCGTCGTTTGATGAGTGGGATGTCCAAAAGCCGTTTGAGCGTGGAAACCGCGAGATAGATTACAAAAACCTCGATGATGAGAGTGATGCTCACAGGAAGCGAAATCATCTGGGCGATTTTTTCCTGACTCCTCAGTATGACGGATATGTAGATAAACACAAGAATCGCAATGAGGGAGGGGAAAAACAGAATTCCCCCCAGAAGCCTTCTCAGATCGATGAGATGAAACCGAAAAATGAGCACAACGATGAATACAGTGAACAGTCCGAGAAAAAACCCCATCCACGGAAAAGGAATATTGAAGAAATAGTTCGCAACATCAACGATCGACAGCAGGTACGCAAGCGGCATTCCTATAACAATCAGCATCTTCACGGTGTTCTTCTCATAGGGTATGATGTGCGAGGAAAACGAAGAGAGAAAATTTTTCGTCGCGAGAAAGAGAAGAAAAATGGAGAATGAAGTGAGCAAGAAATAAAGAACCGCGAACTCGAGAGGCAAGTTCTTCAGCGAGATGTTGTTCAATTTCGTGGGAATCGCGAGCTTTTCGATAATATACCGCTGCGGAAACGACACGATAATGAGCACGGACAGACAGAGTGAAACAAGGTACACTGCGATCTGCAGCTTTCTGCGCACGCCTCTCTTTATTGGGTAATAGAGTGAGAGGGTATAAAAAAGAGGGGTAAAAAAAGATATTCCAAGAGATCCGAGGATAACTATCGGATACAGATAACGCTCCCGGTTTTCTTGCAGCTGCAGAAGGAGACTGATATCGATGAGCAGCACGCAAATAATGATAAGCGTGAGTATTCTGTTGAGAGAGCTCTTCGAATTGTATGTCCAGACCACATACCCGATCGTGAGGCTTACGAGTATGATGATGGTCTGGATATGAAAATAATTTATTTCCATTTCATCTTCAATATACACTGGATCGTAACAAAAATGCAATCCAATGGAGAATCGGGTCGGAGGGAGCGCCTAACCCCCGTAGTCCTGCACCGCCATACGTACGGTTCTGTCGGTGCGATTCCTTTGATTGTGATGAGCAACTTCACTGTATTCTTTAACGGTTCATCAGTGAGAAATATCTACTTCCTTATTCGCATTTTCTCCTCTTCAACTCTCCATAACAATTCCATACAGCTCTAAGCACTAAGCTCACTGGAATGAGTAAGTGCTATGTTATCTATATTCTCCATTCCATACGTGACTGATATCAATTAGATTTCATCTCCTTCGTGAGATGTATACCGTTCTCAGCGAAAACAAACTGGATACTGTTTTTCAGTACCTGATTCTACCGGCTCAATAATTGCTACTGGCTGAACAGGTTTCGCAACTCTCTGATCAATCCCTCGGTTTGTAAAACCGTTGGTATTACAAACCTCACAGTCACTCCATAGACCCAGAATACCTGGCCCATATTCCGTGATTCTTTTTGCCACTTATTTGAATTGAACGCCTTATTCCAAGAATCCTCTATGATTCCCAACCTATTTGGATAGATCACATGAAAAAAAATCCTCTTGATTCCATCCAATCAGCCCGGTTAAAAGCCTCTGTTGAAGCCCCCAATGTCACTGCATCCTTAGGACCGCGGTTGTCTCTATACCCTTTCAGATCAATGTGTTCCGGTCTAAAAGCCGTTTTTTCTCCTTTACGATCCAACACTGGTATGGTAGAATACTTTTTGTACGGATAAATGACGTGAAACCTGCTTATCATCGTTTCCGCCTCTATTATCGTAAGGAAGAAAAAAGATCGGATACGTGGGTGGTTATGCGCCCAATCCATTTCACTATTCATTACAGCAAATGCGTGCTCTCGTATTGTTAAGCGTACAGTAGATGGCCGGCCAATACTACGAGCCTGGTCGCAACACAGCACAGAATTTTTATGGATCATTGCCCACTCCTTTTTCTTCCTGGTTCTGGACAATGGCAGTATACAGCCATTTGCTGTGTTTTAAACGGCATG
>CAZOWM010000018.1:14349-64791 GCA_964583615.1 uncultured Spirochaetota bacterium
TGCCGTTTCTTTAATGCATGTTGCTCCTTCGCTCAGATTTGAATCCCTGTTTGCTTCAAAAAAGAATATAGATTATCTCACCATAGGGCTTGATGAGAAACGTGTGAGCGTAAAAATGGATATCACATCTATTCAATACCCCGATAACTCCTTTGATGTGATTCTATGCAACCATGTCTTGGAACACGTGGTCAATGATAGGAAAGCTATGTTTGAACTCCATCGGTCACTGAAACCAAACGGTTTTGCCGTATTGCAGGTACCTTACTCAATGACTATAGATCACACCATTGAAGACGTATCCATGACAGATCCTTCGGAAAGACTACGCGCATATGGTTCACCAGTTCATGTAAGGCTTTATTCAAAAAAAGATTATATCAAAAGACTGGAGCAGACGGGTTTCACAGTAACCGATTTCAGGTGGCAAGAGAAAAAGGAAAATTTCGGGTTTCTGAACAACAAATTCGGGTTGAATGAAAACGAATCACTTTTCTACGCAAAAAAATGAAATGATGAACTCATACTCATGAAGTAATTATCGAAGGATAAGTCGAAAATCCCGTCTGTTTTTTAAAGAACTTGTTAGACACTCCACATTCGTGAACGGTAAAGGCGCATTTCTCCATGAGATCACTGAGACATTCCCGTGTTTGCCGAATCTGCTCACGCTTGGTGATTCTGTTATAGGGAGGATAGTCGATGTTGTGGGCGCCAATTGTGAAACCTGCTCCTTATCATCGATTGTATCCGGTTATCAGAAAATATGTTACAGGAATATTTCTCATCAGTCATTCGAGGGGAGCAAAAGAAGGCCCCTGACTTTACGCCACGGGCCTTTTTTCTTTCCTGATGGAAGTGTAAGCGCTCACACTGTCATGCGGGGACTGCCTCTCTCTCGGGCGCATACGCGCGCAGGTCTGCCTGCGGCAGTTGATTCGTATACTCCACACACACGGGGTCAGGTCCGAGTATGTCTCCATACGCCATGGCCCGCGCCCTGCACCCTCCGCAGATATACTGGTAATCTTTACAGTAATAGTGGTAATGTTCCCGATCAGAAAGCTGCGCACAGAGCTCGGACTCTCTCCAGATATCGATGAGCTTTTTCTCTCTTACATTCCCGATGTTCACCGTCGGCATAAAAACACACGGGCTCACAGTTCCGTCGGGCTGGATGGCTCCGTAGACTCTTCCCGCTCCGCACCCGCCCGCATATTTGATAATTCCTGACAGAGACATCGCAGCATCTGCCGTGTAGTGGAAAAGTCCGGTACTGCCCCCTCCAGAGCGCTGATAAATGACACGTGCAAATGTCGGTGAGGTGCTTATAATATTGAGCCCTGTCTCCTTTCTCTTCATGTGGTAATCGTTGAGCAGGTTCATGAGCTCTTCACGCTGCTCCGGCGTTAAATCCTGACTGAAGCCACCGCTCCCTCTCCCGGTTGGGATGAAATTGTAATGATTGAACGAGTTCACCCCGAGCTTGATGGCAAGGTTGATTATAGACTGTACTTCGTGGAAATTACGCCGAGTCACCACACTATTTATTCCCACGTGTAGATGCTCATTTTCCACGAGGTTTTGTATTCCCCTGATCGTTCGAGCAAAATTGCCTTTTCCTCGAATAAACTCATGTGAGTCAGGTGTTGCGCCGTCGAGACTGACGAAAACGTTTCTCGCACCGCAGTCCGCCAGCCTTTCCACGAGTTTCTTGTCCTCAAGAAGCGTCCCGTTCGATGCGATTGATGTATGAAGATATTTACTCGCATAGCTGAGTACGTCCCAGAACCTGGGGCCCATGATCGGCTCACCGCCAGAAAATGCCAGATAGGAGACGTTCGCGTCAACCATCGATTTGATGAGATCGATCTTTTCCTCGAAATTGAGTTCGTTCTCATCCGGTTTTCCTGCACTCTGATAACAGTACCTGCATCTGAGATTGCACAGATTTGTGTAATTCCACACGATGACGAGCGGGCCGTCAAAGCGGAAGGGCAGCTGCAATCCGTTTTTCCCCAACGTCGCCATGATGTTGAGCAGGGTCTGTTTGTTGAAGGATTTCGAAAAAAAGGCCTTTTCCATTTCTTCAGTGAGACCGATCTTTTTCATGGCAATGTTCAGCGCGAGCCGTATTGGTATTCTTCCGAGAAACGCGGAAAGGTCTTTTTCCTTTTTCGCCCCGAACAGCTCATCGATTCTTTTTTTGCCACTGGTTCCATAATACGAAAAGAGCTTTCGCACGATTTTCCTGTTTACCACACTTTCTAAATTCACCGTAATCCTCCCCTGCACATGATTTTATTAATAATAAAGCAATTGCCATGCCATCAAACACCTATTTAATTATTCATTGTACTTAAAGAAGTTACCTCGATATATCATTCATCCCGGGTAATGAAATGCGAATCTTTTTCTCATACCCGGGCTTTTATACGCGGAATTTTTCCTCGCACACTGGAAATGTTTTCCCATCATTTTGTTTGTCTATAATGCAGAAATAATTTAGTATTTACACAACGATTGTCTGGAGGTGTCCCATGAGCGAGTTGGGGTTGAAATCAGTGCTTCAGGTCCCTGATCTGATCGTGTTTGGCACAAATACGATTGACGATCTGGGTGATTACGGAAAGGCATTCGGGAGGAGGGCGTCGCTTATATACGGAGGCGGTTCTCTCAAAAGAAGCGGGAATTACGAGAGAATCGCTCAAATATTAATAAAAGCACAGATCGAGTTTGCCGAGATCAGCGGGATACACCATGATCCCGACGATGTCCTTGTGAAAAAGGTGACGGATGATATCATCACGTATAATCCCGACTTTATCATCGGCATCGGAGGGGGAAGCGTCATTGACACAGCAAAGGCAGCTTCCATTCTGGCGACAAATGGGGGTGAAGTAAAGGATTACTGGAAGGGGGGAAAGTTTCTCAAACCGTCGATCCCCTTCATTGCTGTCCCGACAACGTCCGGTACAGGATCCGAGGTCACGAAAAACGCAGTCATCACAGGCAAAGGCAAATATTTCAAAAAAAGCATTCGAAGCGATTTCATGATTCCCAATATCGCGCTTGTAGACCCTTCACTCACAGTCGGCGCTCCTCCTGAAGTAACAGCTTCAACGGGTCTCGATGCGCTCATTCAGAATCTCGAGGCATACACGTCGAAAAACGCAGGGCCGATCACAGACACGCTTGCGTACAGAGGGATCGAGCTCTCAGGAAAATATCTCCTGAAGGCGTTCAATAAGCCGGATAACCTCGAAGCCAGGGAGGGGCTTTCAATTTCGTCTCTTTATGGAGGAATAACGCTCCTCAATGCGGGGCTTGGGCTCGCGCACGGGCTCTCACATCCTCTGGGAATCCGTTACGGCATTCCCCACGGAAAGGCGTGCTCTATTGCGATGGCAAAAGTGATGGAGTATAACTATCCCGCGCGGGAGCAAAAATACGCCTGTGTTGGAAAACTGCTGTTTGGAACAACGAACGGCGTCGAGGCCTTTAAAAAACTCACGAACGAGCTCGGTATTTCCACGCGTCTCCGCGATTACGGGGTAATAGAAGAAGACATTCCCACAATCGTCTCAGAATCAAAAGGAGGAAGCAGAAATTTCAATCCTCTACCCCACAGCGACGAAACCGTTGCCCGAATGCTCGCTGAACTCCTATAGGCTGGGTCACGCGCCGGGAAAAGCGTTCGGCGGGGTTCACTATTCTCCACTCAGTCGTAGCGCGCCTTTTCTTTGAAGGTCTCGAAAAATGCCATGAGGTTTTCGATCGGAACTGTTGCCTGGATGTTGTGAACGTTGTTGAACACGTATCCTCCGTTTTTTCCGAACGTTTCGATCGTGTAGGACACCTGCTCTCTCACCTTTGCCGGAGTTCCGAAGCTGAATACGCCCTGCGAGTCCACTCCTCCTCCCCAGAATACGAGTTTGTCCCCATACCTCTCCTTGAGCACCTTCGGGTCCATACCTTTTGCGGAAATCTGCACGGGATTGATAATGTCGACTCCTGCCTCAAAGAAGTCATCGAGAAAATCCACTACCGACCCGCATGAATGGTAAAATGTCTTCCACGGTGTGTACTTATGTACCCAGTCGTTCATCGCCTTGTGGAGGGGTTTATACAGCTCCCTGTAGGAGGCCGGAGAGATAAACGGCCCGTTCTGTGATCCAAAATCCGTACCGCTCATGACCGCCACGTCGATTCTGTCCCCTACGGCTTCCCTGTACATCTTGAGGTTTTTCATCTGGAGCTCGAATTGATATCCGAAGATGTCCTTGATGTACTGTTTCCTTGTCACCGAGGACACGTACCACTCCTCCGGATCACGGACCCCCTTAGGGTGAAAAATTGCCGGTCCAGGTACGATTGCAATATCGCCCAAGCCCGCACCCCAGAAGTTACCGATCAGCGAATAGTCGGTGTTCTCATAGTACCACCTTGATGTTTCCTCGAGATACCGAAGGTCCTCTTCGGTGTAGAGATCATAGGTCTGCTCGACCCACTCCTTCGGATCAAGCTTTGACTCATCGATCGGTTCCTGCCGCACAATGGTGTCGAAGTAGAATCCATCTTTCGGCATCTTTCCAGATGGCGGAGCGCATCTGTCGCCCTTCGGGTACTGTACAATATCCCCGTTCGGAAGCACGTCATATTCAAAATGCCCGGACATGAGGACTTCCGTACCGTCAAACATGGTAAAGGGTTTCCAGTTCTCATTCTTGTAGCCGAAGAGCGTCACCGGAAGCTGAATACCGTATGTGTCAACACCCAGCGCCTTTTTCACGTCCTCCTCAACTTCCGCAAGCATCTGATAAGGGTCGTACACCCTGATCTCTCCTCCGGTGATTCCCAATGCCTTCTTAAGCTTGGCGTACAGGCTTGCCTGGATGCCTGTGACAAGCGTGCTCCCGAGATCGAGGGGCACCCGATCCGGCCTCTGATGGTGTATCACCTTCCTTACTCTTTCTCTTGAAGTCATTATCTTTTCCCCAACATGCAAATGTATTTCATTTTTTTCCCTGAAACTGCCTCTCTCTTCATCATTGGCAGACTTTCTGAAACAGATCACCCGATACCGCAGGTGAAATACCTCTCCTCACCGCTGGATGCCTTTTTCATTAATATATCATGGTTTCCAAAAGGCGTGTGAACTATTTTCCCCTTGTCTTTTTTCACCTCCCACGAACGATATTCAAGTTCCCGCGAGCTCTCCGAGAATCTGAAAGAATCATGACCGAACGAGAAACACAGTACAGGGCTCTGCACTGAATATGCGGGCTTCCCATGTATATATCTTCCAGCGAATACTCAAAAACCGAAATAGCTTTTAAGGCGGATTTTCTCAGCGGAGAAGTCGCTTTACCCCATCGGAGAGCCTGAAAGAAACGTTCTTTGAAAATTCAGAGAGGTTTTGTCTGTTGAGGCCTTTGTGTATGGTGTGCGGAGACGTGACGGAGAAAGCGCCGGTAAGCGCGCCGAGCTCATGGGCAGAGAAGAGCGGGAGCCCGGCGCAGACTCCTGCGATTACACCCGCGAGAAACGCGTCTCCCGCGCCAGCAGTGCTCACAGCCGCAACACTCACCGACGGTTTATAATCTATCAGACCGGCCTCCCAGGCCCAGCTTCCTTTCGCTCCTGCGGTGATGGTGATCATCATCGAATGGTTCATGCGGGAAAGAATGCGGAAAGAGTCAAAAACGACATCTTCGATCCGCGCAGACGGGTTCTCTATGCCGGCAGCGCACGACGCTTCATCGATGTTGAGAGCGAGGAGATCGACCATCGAAAGGAGGCTGTCCGAACACGCATCCTCAATCTCGGCGGAGCTGAAAGAGGCAACGCGGAAAAACGAGTGAGCGGAACCAAGTTCGAGAAGCCTTTTTCGTGCGTCAAGACCCACTTCGGGGACTGCAAGCGCAACTCCTTTTTCTTTGAACGCGAAAAACACAGGTTCCGCACGGTTCACATACCCTGAATCGACATGCGCGCACGCCGAATCATCCGTGGTCAGGTTCCCGCCGCTTCCGTCAGGATAGATGAAACAAAACGAATAGAGGGTCTTTTGCCCTCGTGCGCGCTCCACATAATCCATGACAAGGCCCGCCTCCCGCAGCTCTTCGTATAAAACGCGCCCTGCCTCGTCGTCCCCGACTCTGCCCACCGGAATCACCGTAAACGCTTCTCCGAGAAGTGCCTTTACGTAGTGCGAAACGATGTGAAGCTTGCAATAGTCACGCCGGTCGATGAAACGGCCACTCCTGCTCTCCTCCCTGCCGAGTGTGTGGTTCCCGTTGAGCAAAAAAATGCTCCCTGATCCGATTCCCCCGACACCGACCATCCCGGTGTAGATAAGATCTGTTCCATGAATAAATGAGTGATCCATTTTTCGTCCTATTGCACCGTATAACGGGAGCCGAGGTCATCATATCCCTGCGAACCTCCCGGGTATATCAATTTATTATCTTTCAGAATCTTGTGATGTCAATATGATGTTCACATAATTTTAAAACATTCATCACAATTAATTAATGGATTTTCCCATTTTACACTGATATTTTTTAAAAAAACATACAGAGCTCACGAATGAGAACTATCACATCCTTGCGGTCGACATAAAGGAATATGTGGACCCTACCCTTCCTGTCGAAAAAATCATCGAAGATGTGCACCGTCAGTCAGGGATCGCAGTCGCTTGTCATCCCCATCACAAAGAATCCGACCGGACCCATACTTCCCTCTATCTATGGGAGCGCTACAAGCAGTACGCTCCGCTTTCGATGCCTGGGAGGTCGCAAACAGAGACGACCTCTTTAACGTCATTGGACTGAAGAAATTCAACTACATCGCAAACTCTGATTATCACAAACCGTGGCACCTCTATTCGTGGAAAACACTCATTTATGCGGAAAAAAACACCGAAGCGGTCAAGCAGGCAATACGCTTAAACCAAAACGTATCGATCCATCTCTTTCGAAAGGAAAGTAATTCCGCCCAATAATGATCTGATATTGTATGTTTGATTCTTTGTTCGATCTCGTCTATGGCCCCGGGACAGTCCCATATCCCGTCAATTATCTATAAACCGTGAAGGCATTAAATCCCCAAGTAGACCTTCTTGACATATTCGTTATTTCTTAATTGTTTGGCATCACCTTCCAAAGCAACCCTTCCCGTCTCTAAAACATACGCCTTCTTGGCTAATTCAAGAGCCAGAATTGCGTTTTGTTCTACCAGGATTATCGTATACCCTTCATCGGCAAGCCGCCTGACACGCTCGCCTATCTCATGGACTATAATGGGAGCTATGCCCAAAGAAGGTTCGTCAAAGAGGAACAATTTAGGATGAGAAAGCAAACCTCGTCCAAAAGCAAGCATCTGCTGCTGTCCACCGCTCAATGTACCTGCTTGCTGCCTTCGCCTTTCATATAAGATCGGGAAATAATGAAAAGCCTTCTCCAAATCCCGCTCAACCCCTGCCCTGTCTTTTCTCAAGAAAGCACCGGTAAGAAGATTGTCGTACACACTCATCGTTAAAAAAAGCCTTTTCCCTTCAGGAACGTGAGCAATTCCCAGCTTGACAATCCTTTCAGGAGCAATCCCATCGATTCTCCTGTCTTCGAACCAGATTTCTCCAGAAGAAAGTGGAACAAGCCCTGAAATCGCCCTTAAACAAGTACTTTTACCAGCTCCATTCGCCCCGATCAGGGCTGTAATACTCCCTTTTTCGGCGTCTATAGAAATACCTTTCAGGGCCTCTACTCCGCCATAGTGCACCGCGATATTTTTTAAACTCAGCATATATTCACCGCCCCAAGTAAGCTTCTATTACTTCTTCACTTTTGCTTACTTCTTCAGGTGAGCCCTCGGCAATTTTCTTCCCAAAGTCCAACACAGTGATTTTTTCGCATGTGCCCATGACAGCTTTCATGTCGTGCTCAACCAATATGATGGTGATACCCCTTACATCGCGCAGCATTTTTATTTTATCCATCAACTCCTGCGTTTCAACAGGATTCATGCCTGTGGAGGGCTCATCAAACAACAGTAACTGCGGCTCGCTCGCGAGGGCAATTGCTATATTCAGAAGTCTCTGGTACCCATGTGGTAACGCTCCAGCAGGCTCATCCTTTATCCCATCTATACCCATAGTTTTCAGCAGTCCAATAGCCTTTTCCACAACAGCGCTTTCCTTTTCACGCCTCCGTGCCGTACCAAAAACCTGTGTAAGAAGTCCCATCTCGATATGAAGATGGCAGCCTATAATTACATTCTGCAAAGCGGTCATAGCTTTTAACAGTGTAGTAAGTTGAAATGTACGAGCCACCCCTTCCTTTACTATGCTGTGCACCGGCTTCCCAGTTATATCCTTTCCCCGCCATATGACCTTCCCTTTGGTTGGCTGTAAAAAACCACTGATTAAATTAAAAAGAGTCGTCTTTCCCGATCCATTGGGCCCGATGAGGCCTCTTATCTCACCCTCTTCCAATTCCAAGTCCACATCATTGACAGCTATCAGGCCCCCAAACTGCTTCCTCAAGCCTCTTAACTCGAGTATTTTCATAGATGATCCCTTGGCAAACGAACTATTTCAATTGCAAGTGACATATTGTATTATATTTTGCATGCTATGTCCTTCTATCTCTAATCCCCATCTTTTTTAACAAGGGAGACATCCGTTCGGGTAAACTTTCGAGGCCCTCAGGGAGAAAAAGCAAGCTTATTATCAAGATAATACCATATACCAACGGCATCCACGCGCCAAGAGGTCGCATCAATTCGCCGAGTAGTGTAAAAAAGGTAACCCCAATGATTGGGCCGGCAAAGGTGGCATAGCCCCCAACTACCACCCAGATAAGGAGATACAGGCCAGTTGTCAAATTAAACTGATGGGGATCTATATGACCAAAATGATGAGCCAGAAGCACACCCGAAATACCAGCGAAAAAAGTCCCCACCTCGAAAGCCAATATTCTATATGCTGTGACATTTATTCCAACGCTTCGCACTAAAGAATCTTCCTCATGGATAGCTTTGAAGATATCGGTTACGCGAGATCTATCTAATCGATAGATGATTAACAGGCACAACACCGTAATTGCGAGCGCTAAAAAGTAATAAGGGAGTACACCGGAAAAATTTATTGTGCGGAAGCCAAGGAACGAAATAGAGGGGTGAGGGATACCGCTGATTCCCCGATGACCCCCGAAAATCCCAATCCTGATCCAGCTTAATCTAAGCGCCTCCCCGATAGCATAGGAGCCGATGAAAAAGGCAAATGCCTTCATCCTGAGCAAAGGATAGAGCATTATCAGGCCCACAAATGTAGAAGCCAACGCTGCCAGTGGGAGGGCAAGCCAAAAAGGCCAGCCAAAATATTTTGAAATCAGGGCACTCGCATAGGCCCCCATACCCATCAAAGGTACGTGAGCGAGGGAGAAATCCCCTGTCGTGGTTATGAGACGAAAGCTCACCGCTAGGATGATGTGAGCAAAGAATACGATAGAGAGATCAACATAATATCGTGTGATAATAAACGGCAGCGCTATCAAAATGATTGCGAGAGCTGTCAGACCAATGACTGGCCTTAAAAAATTACGTCCCATGTTCTGCCAATCCCCCAGGCTTTATTGCCAGCAAAAGTACCATGAACAAGACACTCGCTATGTTAGCAATAACTGCGTCAAGAAAAGTAGTAATCACTGTGTAGAGAAAGCCAAAGAGAACAGCTGTCAATACAGTTCCCTTCAGGTTCCCAACCCCTCCCACAATTACTACTATAAGGGCTATTAAAAGAGCCATATGCCCCATATAAGGATGGACCGCAACAGTTGGTGACATCAATGCTCCCGCGGCTCCGGTCAAGGCGGATCCAATGCCCATGGCAAAAGTAGCAGATCTATTAATGCTTATTCCCTGCAGAGAGGCAGCCTCGCTATCAAGGGCCGAGGCACGTATTGCACGGCCCAACTTGGTTCGCTGCAGAAACAACCAGAGCATACTCAAAAGAAAAACGGAAGCGGATATTATTATTACTCTTTGCCAACCAATGGTAACACCGTATATATGCAATGCTCCCATAATTGGATCATCAACACGCTTGGGATAACCCAACCCCCAAATCTGTCCAACCAGGACCTGTAGAATAAACAGCAATCCTACAGATATAATCGCTACACCCAGGACATTTCCCCGCAGGGGCTTAAATATGCCTCTTTCAATAACTATACCAAGACCGCCGACAAGCAGCATAGCGAGTAATACAGCAGCAAAAAAATTCAACCCCCTCAAATTGTAAAACAGCCACACCACATAAGCGCCAAGCATGTAAAACTCACCATGGGCAAGATTCGCAATCCCTGCAACACCAAAAACGAGGCTTAGCCCTATGGCCAACAAGGCATAAAAACTACTTAACTGAATTCCGTTAATGATTGTTTGTAAAATAAGTTGAAAGTTCATATCTATTGTTGTTATTCGTTACTTGTATTCTCTATATTTTCAGACTATAGACTAGAATAACTCTATCGGGGATAGAGGTTGAAAACCTCATCCCCGATAGAGGCGAGTATCTTATTAATATTCAGCCCACAGACCAAGTTTATACTTCTTATAATACTTTTGGTAGATAGCCTTATGTTCATCTAACCAATCAGCGACATTCATAGTGTACACAATGGCATTTTTCCCGTCTCGATACTCTGTCCAGTGCCAATCGCTATAGAGCAGGTTGTTCTGCCCTGCAAAATCCTTGCCCAGCCACTTTCCCGGACCAAAGCAATGCGGAACCGTCTCTTCTGCCTTAAGCGCTTCAAGCACTGCTACGGGCTCGATAGTGCCTGCAAGCTGCATTCCGTACCTCCATACATCCAGACCTGCAGCCCATTCATACGATACTGCGCCCCATTCTCCAGGCCATCTCTCCACGAACTCGTCATAAAACTCCTTGAAAGTTCTTTCCCCAATCCGGCGATCTTTGATGGCAGGGTCATCAAATCGTGGGAAACAACCTATCGCTTTTCTTGCTTCAAGCCAATCTTCAGGTACCTTGGCGATGGTCGAGTCCATAAACTCAACTGATGTAAGTATGCCCTCGAAACCCTGAAGGTAGCATTGTTCAACTATGAGGTCCACGTACTCCACATATGAGCACCCAACATTAATGATATCTGGGTTCTTAGCCAGCATCGCACTCACTATGGGAGCGAAATCCACTGTCTCCGGCGCAAAAAATTTATCATACACTATCTCTATACCTGTAGCTTCAGCCCCTGCCCAGGTATAACATGCACCCTCAATACCGATGAGATCATCCTGAGCACAGTGGGCCATGGTCTTCGCCCAGGGGTAAGCCTCTGCGATCCACTCTATCGCCCCGGTGAAAAATGGACAAGACTCAATTGGAATACAGAGGTAGGGAGCGCCTTTGTGAACGTCTGTCGAAATAAAGCTGTGTTCCACCATCTTCTGCTCCGTTAGAAAGGGCGAGACGGCTATTGCAGGGTCGCCGCCCAGCGCCATTATGAGGTCAACGTCGTCTTCCAACACCAATTTTCGGGCACCAAGCATGGACTTGCTCGAAATCTGTTCATCATCATACACTACCAGCTCCGGCATATAGATGTCCTCACCTATTTTTATACCACCGGCAGCGATGATGTCTTCCATCCATATCTCCACTCCGTGCTTTGCCGGAAGCCCCCATGCAACTGAAGGACCTGACATCGGACCCAAAATACCGATTTTGAAGATCTTCACCCCCTCGGCTTCCTCTTTAGCACTTCCAGCAAGTAACGGGAGTGTGCTCATCATAAATAAGATCATTAGTACGAAAATGTAAGCTTTTCTGTGAATTATTTTTTTCATTTCATCCTCCCACTCTGATTTGATGTAAAGACAATTAAACCATTGTACGTGCCAAAAAAAAAATGTCAAGAAAAAACAGAGGCGTTGCGAGGAGAGGCAGAGGTGCATTGAACTTGGAATCAGCAAAATAACAGACGAACGCCACCCAAATATAAACACTACTTCCTATGGATAAGAAATTTCTCTTTTATGTTGACAGAAGGAGAAGAAGTTGCTAAAAGGAGGAGTGAAAATATATTTGGACAATGGAGCACGCAATGATTTCTATTGATGATGTAATCGGAAGAGTAGACGAATGGAAGAACAAGCAGGTGGAAATTCAGGAATTAACCGAAGGCTTGACAAACCACAACTTTAAAGTGACTGTAGGTACTCAGAGCTATGTGGTAAGAATACCAGGAAGCGGCTCGGATGTATTTGTAGATCGCGATAAGGAATTGCACAATACGCTCTCTGCATCGGATGTTGGGGTTGGAGCGAGGGTATTTTATTCCTTCAAATCCGATTATGCGATTATCACCGAATTCTTGGAAGGAAAAGTGATGTCTCCTGAATCGTTTAAAAGGAAGGATGTAATTTTTAGGACGGTACAGGCGATAAAAGAGGTGAATACGAAGGGAAATTTTGTATCACATTTTGTTATGTTCGAAAAGTTTGATGAATATCGCGAGATCGTAAAAAAACACACAATTAGACTGCCAGATAACTTCGATGAAGCTGAAGATATAGTAAGAAGAGTGCAGCGCCGGTTTGTAAGAAACATGCCGAAGCTGGTTTCCTGTCACAATGACCTCCTTGCCGAAAACTTTATTGATCAGGGAAACCGGATGAGGATTATTGATTGGGAGCTTTCCGGATTAAATGATTCATGCTTTGAACTGGGCGACTTCTCCGTTGAACAGGGGTTTAATGAAAGCGAAGACAAGCTGATTATTGAAACCTATTTCGGGCATTTTGATGAACAAAAGTATGCAAGAATGAATGTCTACAAGTATATGGCGGATGTACTATGGACTCTCTGGGCGGTTATTCAGAATCATTTCTCTGTTCTTGATTTTGACTACTGGGAATATGGTATGAACCGCTTCGACAGGGCGATGAACGCTTTCGACTCAGAGAATTTTCTGAAATGGCTTGAAATTGCCTGAATCATGTTCTCAATATTTTTAATATATGATGTTGAATATCATGTGCACTCTTCTTTGACAAGAATGCGCAAGAAGATGAACGCACCCATGTTCTCCAGAAGTTTCAATCGTGCAATGGTAATTTCACGATGAACGTCGTTCCCACACCGATCGTGCTGCGCAGTTCGACGCTTCCACCGTGAAGATTGACGATGTGTTTAACGATCGAAAGGCCAAGGCCCGTTCCCCCAAGCTGCCTGGAATGGGATTTGTTGACCGTATAGAACCGTTCGAATATTCGCGAAATGTGATCCACAGGAATTCCAATTCCGGTGTCCTGTACTTCAGCACGTATATACCCGTCTTCAGACGCGAGCGTGATCTTTATTTCCCCTTTATCTGTGTAC
The DNA here is from genome assembly GCA_964583615.1 of uncultured Spirochaetota bacterium. Lineage (GTDB taxonomy): Bacteria > Spirochaetota > B62-G9 > B62-G9 > DRHN01 > CAZOWM01. The sequence goes on from CAZOWM010000018.1 coordinate 27,755, forward strand.
TTGATCGCGTTATCAATCAAATTGATGAACACCTGCTCAAGCTTCAAAAAATCACCCTGTATCAATGGCACATGCTCGTCAGATTGGATCCGCAGTTTCAGCTTCTTTTCTGAAAGCCGACTTTCGAACATCTTCAGCACCTGTTCCACGAGAATTCTGAGGTCGATGCGCTCCTTTTCCACCTTGTTTCCACCTTCTTCCAGCTCGTTGAGAATAAGGAGGTCCTCGACGATTTTAATCAACCGATCGGTGTGCCGCTTTATGATTTCAAGATACTGGTTGTTTTCTTGATCTATTCCCTCAATCGTCTCTGCATATCCCTTGATCGCAGTGAGAGGTGTCCTCAGCTCGTGGGATACGTTTACCACCAGATCTCGCTTTATGTTTTCAACATTTTTCATATCCGTGATGTCGTGAAAAACGAGAACCGTTTCGTTGAGTGGTACGAGATGATCAACATTTACCCTGTAGCAGAGACCATCGATCCGGAGCTCGTCTTTTCTGTTTTTCTTCTGCTCCTGCACGTATTGAATGAGATCGAACAGTTCCGGTTCTTTGAGAACCTGCCAGTAATAATGACCCTGGAAGCCCCTCTTGTGTACAATCGTTTCCATACTTTTGTTGTAGATCTTGATCCTCCCTTCCCTGTCCAGAACCAATAATCCCGGGTGTATTGCGGAGATGATGGAGTTGAGCTCTCCTTTCTGCCGTGAAATGTCCTCCACATAAAGCCGTATCCTGTCAGTCATTGAGTTGTAATTGTCCGCCAGCTCCTTTAACTGATCCCTTTTCTCGAGAAATACTTTTGAGCGAAAATCTCCGTTTGCAAGACGTTTCGCTGCTTCGCTTAACTGCCTGACCGGAGTGGAAAACCTCTTGGAAAAAAAAAACGCAGCTCCCAACGAAAAAAAGAACACAAAGAGCGCTGTGAAAAACACCCTCAGCCTCACCTCACCTAAAAGGCTGTTCAGTTCTCCAAGCGTCACACCTGTTCTGAGTACACCCACGACCCGTCCTCCGTCGTTTATGGGCACGGAGACATACATGCGCTGGTCCGAACCGGGCGCATTCTCATCCAGTGAACTGCCGATCTCGCCCCTCAATGCGGGCTGAATGTCCGGGGATATGTTGATGTCCCCCATTTCATCCTGCGCGAGCTCCGAGTCCGCAATCACCGACCCGTCGGAATGAAAAACGGTAACCTGCTTGTCCGTGAGCCGGCTCATTGCGGAAAGGAGGCGTCCGATCGATTCCGTGTTCTCCTCCACAAGCAACGATTGCACCTGAGAAGCGAAAGCGGTACTGAACTCGGTGAGCTCCTGTTTCACCCTTTCTCTGTACGTTCGCCGTACGCTGTTTCCAACAAGGCCCATGGTCAGCACTGAGAGGGTAAAAACCACTCCGAAGAGAAGAACTATCTGATTGAGAAAAAAAGATTTTTTCATAACTCGAGCTTGTAGCCTAATCCGCGGACGTTTTTGACGATTCCTCCGTGCTTTCCCAGTTTCGACCGAAGGTGTCTGATGTGTACGTCGACCGTCCTGTCGAGCACGTATTTTTCTTGTCCCCAGAGATGATCTAAAATCGCTTCTCGCGAATAAACCCATCCGGGTTTTGCCGCGAGCTGATAAAGGATGTTGAATTCGGTTTTTGTAAGATTGATGACCTCGCCATCGATCGTAATGACATACTTCTGAAGATCCATCTCGAGGAAATCGCCGAATTTCAGCTTCTGTGTTTCCGCTTTTCGCTCCCGTCTGCGCAGGACCGCCTTTACGCGCGCAACGAGCTCGCGTGGGGAAAATGGTTTCACCACGTAATCATCGGCACCGAGCTCGAGCCCGATGACCCTGTCCATCTCCTCGGCCTTTGCAGTGAGCATGATAATCGGTATAGGTGCGAGTTTTTCGTCGTTTTTCAATACCTTGCACACTTCGAATCCGTCCGCGTCGGGAAGCATTAGATCAAGAATGATCAGATCCGGTATGCTGTTCTTGATAAATTTGTAAAACGTCCTGGCATCAAAAAACTCTTTCACCCTGAAGTTTGATTTCTGTAAATGAAGAGACACAAGCCCGGTTATATCGACCTCATCATCGATCACTGCAACGAGTTCGTTCATGGGGAGCCCCTACTACATAGAGTGGATTACAAATATTACAAATGCACGCGATTTAGCACCTGACTTCCTCGATGAAACGCAGAATTCGTTTTTTTATCTCATCCCTGACTTCCCTCACCATGGATTTAATCTCATCCTCCGAACCGCGAAAGGCTGAAGGGTCCTGGAAACTCCAGTGTAACCGAAACGTTTTTCCCGGGAATATCGGACACTTTTCCCCGCTCGCTTCATCGCAGACCGTAATCACATAATCGTATTTTCTCCCCTCTTTGAAGAAGTCGAACACACTGTATGTCCGCTTTTCCGACAGATCAATACTCTCCTCTTTCATCACTTCCACAACATAGGGATTGATTTTTCCCGGTTCGAGACCTGCGCTTTCGGCTTCGAACATGTCGCCCCCGAGACGTGTGAGGAAAGCCTGTGCCATCTGACTCCTCGCAGAGTTATGTACGCACACAAAGAGGACCCTCAATTTTTCCATACCATTCTCCATTTCATCATGGTCGTATAAAAACACTACACGTTTTTTAAAATTGTATAAGCTCTGTATTAATATTGTGTTAATAAATATAACAACCCTTTTATTAAACACTATATTTATTCACCAAAAAAAAAGAATATCTTAATATAAAATTAACATGAGTATATAACATTACCTCCGAAACCTTGCAGCAAAAAATCTATTATTTAAATGGAGGTCATTATGAAAAAGAGTCTTCTCTATGTGACAATCGCTCTCCTGAGCGTATTCATCATCACAGGTGCAGCGTTTGCCGGAGGTTCCAAAGAGAGCGGAGATGGAAAGTATGCCGGCGATTATTCCATGGGGGGATCCACAACCGTCGAACCGATCGTCGTTTCTGCGATCGAGGCGTTTGCGGAAAAGTACCCTGATGCAAAGCTCAGCTATGATGCACAGGGTTCCAGTGTCGGTGTACAGGGTGTACTCGACGGTGTGTATGTGCTGGGCGGTTCTTCCAGGAACCTCAAAGACAAAGAAATCGACGCAGGCGCCGTTCCGACATCAATTGCTCTGGACGGAATCGCAATTGTTGTCAACAACAAAATACCGGTCGACAACCTCTCACTCGACCAGGTTGCAATGATTTTTGCAGGCAAGATCAAAAACTGGCGTGAAGTCGGCGGCCCCAGCAGGGACGTCGTTGTGGTAAACCGTGACGAGGCTTCCGGAACGCGCGCTGCATTCAGTGAAATGGTGCTCCAGGTTAAGTACGGTAAGGAAGGAAAATTTATTGCGGACGCCATCACCACGGAATCCAACGGAGACATGGTCACCAAAGTCGGTCAGACTCCTGACACCATCGGATACTGCGGATTCGGATACATCGATCAGGCAAAGAACATGGGCGCGAAGACAATCTCGGTCGACGGAACTGACCCTGAGATCATGAGCGTGCTCGACGGCTCCTATCCTGTTTCAAGACAGCTCTTTATCGTCCACAAGGGCGAAATCGAAGGTGGAACACTCGAAGCCGCATTCGTCGATTTTCTCCTTTCAGAAGAGGGACAGGCGATCGTCTCTGACACAGGCTTTATTCCCCTTCCTTAAGGGCATACGGCTTTATATTGGTTCAACCGTGTCCCTCGGTGATATATACACCGGGGGATACTCTTTTCATACCGCTTTGAATATGTTACAATGGATACTTCGTAAATGCCACCAATACAGGGAGTAACAAATTGAAGTACAGAAAGGTATTCGAATCGTCAGTAGAAAAAGCACTTCTTTTCTGCGCGTGCATCTCAATCCTTACCGTCATCTTCATCACATTCTTCATATTCCAGCGTGGCATTCCGCTCTTTTCAAAGGTAAGCCTGTGGAAGTTTCTTTTCAGCACATACTGGCTGCCGACCGACGAGGCAAACCCGGGATTCGGGATTCTCTCATTTATCGTGGGCTCCTTCTACGTCACCTTTGTAGCCCTCGGTATCGGCGTTCCAATAGGGCTCTCATGCGCGATTTTCCTTGCTGAAATAACCGCGGGAAGAACTGCCCGGACACTCAGAAGCGTTGTCGAACTTCTTGCAGGCATACCTTCTGTCATCTACGGATTTTTTGGAATCATCGTGATATCAAAAGGAGTACGCATCATCTTCGGGGGCACTGGATACTGCGTGTTGTCCGCTTCGATCGTGCTTGCAATCATGATCCTTCCGACGATCATCAATATATCCGAAGTGTCCATACGTGCTGTGCCGAGAGACTTCAAGGAGGGCTCTCTCGCAATCGGGGCCACACACTGGCAGACGATCGTAAAGGTGATGATTCCCGCTGCCAGATCAGGCATCATCGCGAGCATCGTCCTCGGTATCGGAAGGGCGGTCGGAGAGACCATGGCAGTACTCATGGTTGCGGGAAACGCACCGATCATGCCGACCGGCCTCCTCTCAAAGGTCAGAACACTCACGATGAACATCATCACCGATATGGGGTATGCGTCCGGCGATCATATGACTGCCCTCTTTACAACGGGTATCGTTCTCTTTGTATTCATAATGTTTTTAAACCTCATTGTAAATGTCATTACACGAAAGCAGGTCAAGAGTGAAGGTTGAAAAAGTGGACCCTTATACAATCAAAGTAAAACGAAGAGAAAAGTTCTGGAAGACGTTCCTCTGGACAGCGTCCATCTTCACAATCGGTATTCTCGTATCAATCGTCGGCTTCATATTGTTTAGAGGATTCGTATCCGATGTCAGACAGGAAGCAGGAGTTATTGCGCGGGGTGAAGACGTGTTCAGGGTTGGAAAGAACAGCGGCACATCTGTTGCAGTCATTGTAAACAAAAGAATCAGGAAACACGACTTCACCATCGCCGAACTGAAGGAGCTCTTTGTCGGTGCGAAGACAAACTGGGGGATGGTGAGCGGGCAGGACATTCCTGTCCGCATATACGCGTACGGAGATAATACGGAAATCGGCACGGCCTTCAAATACTCATTAATGCAGGAAAGTTCGTACAGGGACATCGTACAGTTCGCCGACACCGATGCACAGATGATCGAGAAGGTCGCGAACATGAAGGGGGGGATCGGTTTCATCTCAGGAGAAAACATTGAGTTGGTACAAAGGCAGGGAGTAAAAGTGGTTCCGGTGCGCACATATGCCGTGGTTGTAAACAATGAGGTTCTGGAGCTGCAGGACAATATAAAGCTGCGGTTCATCAATGAAGATCAGCTCAGGCGTATCTTCACCGGAAAGGTCTCGAACTGGAAAGAGGTGGGGGGAATCGACCTCCCGGTACGGGTGGTAAGCTTTCCCCAATCAGAGAAGATCACCCAGGAGTTCCAGCGGCTTTCCCTGCATGAGGGAGAAAAAATCAGGAGCATGGTTACAGTCCATACGTTTGAAAATCTCGTTGAAACGCTCGGCGACCTCGAAGGTGCTGTAGGCTTTTGTAAGTACACCGATGCCCTTCAGATAAAAGACCAGATGCTGAAGCTCGAACGAAGGCAGATAAAACCGAACCTCACCCCGAGATTCTTCGTGACTCCGCCGAAGAGGGCGGGAGTTGTGGGCGGAGTTTCCACAATAATTTTCAACACCCTCTCCATGATCGTTTTGACACTCCTTATTTCCACTCCCATCGGTGTGATGGCAGCCATCTTTCTCACCGAATATGCAAAGCAGGGCACGCTCGTCCGTCTTCTTCGATTCGGGACAGAAACACTTGCCGGAATCCCTTCGATTATATTCGGGCTTTTCGGCTTTATCGTATTTGTGACTCTCCTCAAATTAGGAATCGGGCTTCTTTCAGGGACTCTTACGATCACAATGATGATTCTTCCCACAATTATCAGAACCGCAGAAGAAGCGATCAAGGCTGTCCCGGTGTCCTACAGGGAAGGAAGCCTTGCGCTCGGAGCGACGAAGTGGCAGACGATCGTACGGTCCGTCATCCCGCCGGCAGCACCGGGCATCATGACTGGAATCATTCTCGCTATTGGCCGCGCAGTCGGTGAGACAGCCGCCCTTCTCTTTACAATGGGAACAGATTACCGGATGGTCAAAAACCTCACCTCTTCTGCGCGAACACTTTCGGTTCACCTCTACATCCTCGTGAAAGAAGGTATATCTTTTGAGAGAGCATTTGCGACCGGTACGATACTCATTGCGGTTATTCTCATCGTGAACTTTACCGCGAAAAAACTCATTGGAAAAATGTCAAGTATGGGAGAAATCCATATGTAAGGATCAAAAAAATGGAACAAAAAACAGGAGAAAAAATCAAACTCCAGACAAAAAACATGAATCTGTATTACGGTAATTTTCATGCGTTGAAAGATGTTTCCATCGATATCGTCCAGAACAAGGTCACAGCATTTATCGGGCCTTCAGGGTGCGGAAAATCCTCTTTTTTAAAGTCCATAAACAGGATGAACGACCTTGTGGACATCGCACGGATCGAGGGGACCATTTTTTACGACGGGATCGACGTGTATAAAGCGTACGACGTGACTGAGCTCCGGAAAAGAATCGGCATGGTGTTTCAGAAGCCGAACCCCTTTCAGATGAGCGTCTACGATAACATTGCGTACGGTCCCCGCGTGCACGGTATAAAGAGAAAAAACGCCTTGAACGAAATCGTCGAAAAAAGCCTCAAAGCGGCCGCCCTGTGGGAAGAGGTAAACGACCGGCTGCACGAATCTGCGCTTGGACTTTCCGGCGGGCAACAGCAGCGGCTCTGTATTGCGCGGGTGCTCGCAGTGGAACCTGATGTGATTCTCATGGACGAGCCGACATCCGCCCTTGACCCGATTTCCACCGCAAAGATAGAGGATCTCATCTACGAGCTCAAGCTGGAGTACACAATCGTGATCGTGACCCACAACATGCAGCAGGCAGGGCGTATTTCAGACACCACAGCGTTTTTTTTGCTCGGGGAGATAATCGAAGTCGACGCAACGGACAAATTGTTTCTCAATCCAAAAGACAAACGCACCGAAGACTATATCACCGGAAGGTTCGGCTAAGGAGAAAACATTGGCAGCACGCCAGCACTACGGAGAAAAGATGAACTACCTCGAGCGCACACTCATGAAAATGGGTACGCTCGTTGTTCAGGAACTGGAAAAATCCATTGAAGCATTGAAAAACCAGGATGTTGATCTCTCACAAAAAATCATTGATTCAGACATAAATGTCAACGAAATCGAAACAGACATCAACGAGCAGTGCCTGACATTGATTGCGGAGGAACAGCCCGTAGCCAGAGACCTGAGAGTCATTCTCAATGCCCTGAAAGTGAGCCACGGGCTCGAACGCATTGGCGATAATGCCGTCCACATCGCAAAAAGCACAATCAAGCTTTCACAAGAAAAGTACATCAAACCCCTCATCGACATTCCGCGAATGGCGGAGATTGCAATCGGAATGCTCAATGATTCCCTCGATGCTCTCGTGAATCTCGACGCGGAGAAGGCGGTTGAGATCAGCAAACGCGATCAGCTCGTCGACGAAATATACTCGCAGGTATTTCGCGAGCTCATCACCTACATGCACGAAGACCCGTCCAAGATATCGCAGTCGATGACCTTTCTCTTTATCTGCAGAAGGCTGGAGCGTGTCGCAGACCAGTCGACTCACATCTGTGAAGGCGTCGTCTTTGTTGCCAAGGGGGAAAGCAGCGAGTTGAACCCCTAATTTCAAAGAAAATGTAGGGTATCCTTTCTCTGTTGTTCACACTCTTATTGAACCGCAACTGCGCTTTCAAATCAAGCCGCGCGAGGCGTAATTTACACACCAAGGTCCCATTCCGGATGCTCGCTGATCGGGTGGCGCGCTGTATCGACTGTTGCGGTGATCAGCGCATCTGAATGCTCCTGAAGGAGCGTGATCGGGTATTCGGGGGTTGGACCTGAAAAAAGCGCAACCCGCAGGGCGGTCTGTTTCCACGATCCGGTATCGCTGAAAAGCCTCACTTTTCGTGCTGACAGACACTCCTTTACCCCGAGCGTGACCGACATCGGGGGAACAAACTGATACGCGGAACCAAAGGTCCTCTGTGCGAGCGCAATGACAGTGTCCAGGTTGTTGTCTTGAATACGTATCGAGGAATTTCGCACATCCTCGATTGTGACGCGGCTGAAGGGATGCCGCCGCGCCTGGTTGTAGGCAATGTGCCCGTCCTGTCCCCATCCTCCGTAGGTGATATCCACGGGTGATGAAGAAATTTTTTCTTTCAATTCGTCTATATTTCCCGGACGAATCCAGTTCCTGTTGTGCTCCAAAACGCCCAGCTCTTTTTCCACAGGTCTATAGAACACGGTTTCCATGACGGTCCTGAAATTGTACGGGTGATTCTTCGGAAGCGTGCGCCCCTGCCAGTCGAGGCACTCATCCATATGGAATACCACGAGATTTCTCAGACTCACTTTTCGCGTGTTTACGAGTTCGGTGAACGGCCTGTACCAGCAGCTTGGACCGCACGGGATGATGGCGCGGATTTCACGGTTTTTTTTGTTGTTGTACTCTATCAGGTCAATAAGTTCTTCCGCCATGACCTTCCCCATGTGCGTGGAGTCACGCACGAGCCTGAACGGAACCTTCAGATCAGGGTGTTTTTCCAGCCTGTCATACGGTATGCGGCACCATGTATACAGCATTTCTGGAGTTACATAACCCATTTTCTCCCCCTCATTCTCTGGTGCTCTCACCCTTTCACGCCGCCTGCGGTGAGACCACGCACGAGGTATTTTTGAAATAACAGCGCGAGAACGACTGGAAAAATTGCAGCAATTACCGCCCCTGCAGTCATATCACCGTAACGTATCTGATATTTCCCAACCATATCCGCCAGAGCCACGGGAATCGTTTTCGATCTGTAGGTGCTCGCAAATATCATTGCAAAGAGAAATTCATTTGTGGATGAGATGAACACATAGATGGCAGTCGCGGCAAGCCCGGGAGCGGAAAGGGGCATAACCACTTTGAAGAGGGCGCGCAACCGGGTACACCCGTCGATACGGGCCGCATCCTCGAGGTCTTTTGGAATCGTCTGAAAATAGCCGTACAGTATCCATACCGAGATCGGAAGCAGCCACCCGGTGTATCCGATCACGAGAGTTGCCTTCGTGTCGATGAGCTTGAGCCACCGTGAGAAAATTACGTATAGAGGAATGAGATCTGTGAGGGGAGGAACCATCTGCGTGCCGATCAATGCGAAAAGCAGGTAGATCCCAAGCTTGAAACGAAAACGGGCAAGCGCGTAGCCCGTGATGCTCCCCACGATGACGCATACCACCATCGTCAGCAGAGCAACGATGAGGGTGTTGAACACCGCCTGGTAAAATTTCATCAGCCCCCTCTCTTCGAAGAGGACACTGCGAAAATTCTCCAGTGTTGGTTTGGGAGGAACAAAATTCGGAGGCACATCGTAAAGCTCTATCGAGTTCTGCAGGCTCATGTTGATGATCCAATAAAATGGAAAGAGCGTGACGATCAATACCACCGCGATGAATACATACAGGAAAACTTTTGCCTTTCTATCATTTTTATCCGCCATAATGAGCACTCATCCGGTTAAAGTTCAATTTCTTTTCGAATTGTCCTGAAATACAGCACGACAAACAGGATAATCAGCAGGGTCACGAGATAGGCCAGCGCTGAACCGAACCCCATTCTGTGATGTTTGAACGCGATTTCCCAGACGTAAAACGTTGTGAGTTTCGTCCGGTTCGCAGGCCCTCCTCTCGTCATGATGAATATAATATCAAATATACGGATTGCCTCAACGGTGCGCAGAATAAGAGAAACGAGAATCGGCCAACGGAGAAGTGGGAGCGTGACCGTAAAAAAGGTTCGCACCCGCCCCGCGCCATCAACCTTCGCGGCGTCATACAGCACATCCGGAATGGCCTGAAGCCCTGCGAGAACGAGAAGCACGACAAGGGGCGTCCACTTCCATGCATCTGCTATGATAATGATGTTGAGCGCCCATTTCGGGTCCGCGAGCCACGCCTTGTAGCGCGGAATCACGTGAAGCTTAGTGAGAAAAAAATTCAGCACCCCGATCTTGGGGTGAACGAGCCAATTCCAGATGATCCCGTTTACCACAGACGGGATCGCCCACGGAATGAGAATGACCGAGCGGGCAACCGCTCTTCCTCTGAAACGTTCGTTGAAGGCGACGGCAATTGCGATCCCTGCAACCATCTCGATCCCCACGGAAATGACGGTAAATACCACTGTTCTCCAAAAGGATATCAAAAGGTCCGGCCGTTTGAATATTTCGATGTAGTTCTGGAGACCGAGAAATACAAGACCCGGTTTCCTGATATCGCTCCTGAAAAAGCTGATGATGAACGAGTATGTAAGCGGGTATGCGTATAAAAACCCGACGATAAGGAGAGCGGGAAGCACCAGAAAAAACGCAAAGAGGCTTTCGTTTTTTTCCATTCTGCTGGCCAGGCCAAGCCCTTTTCCCCCCATAGATGCTCCTTGATCAGATCAGGTAGAAAAAAGAGCAGGGAATCGTTTCCCTGCTCTTATTTCTGCGCATTTCAATTACCAGCCGCACAGCTCGTTTGCCTTGTCATTGGCATCACTCAGCGCCTGCCTGATGTTCTTGTTGTTCACGAGAATGTTCTGAACCTCGGTGGAAATGATATCGGAAATTTCCGTGTATTCCGGAATCGCAGGTCTGTAGTAGCAGTTTGCAGCTGACTCAAAGACGACGTCTAAGGGAATGACCTTCTTCACTTCAGGGTCGTTGAAGAGCTCCTTGTACACAGGAGTCATCCCCTGCTCGATCGCACGTCTCCGCACGTTTTCAACAGAACTTACGTACTGTATGAACTTCCGTGCGGCTTCCTTGTGCAGGGAAGGTGCTGTAACGGCCATGAACTCATGGCCTTCGATGGAACCGGTCAATCCTTCTCTTATACCAGGCATTGCTGCAGCTTTGATTTTCCCGGCGTAGGGTGACTGTTCCGGGTCCTTGAACGTGAGCTGCATCATGTCCCAGTTTACGAACATCGCAGCGTGTCCCTTGCCGAACAAATCGGCAATCTGCTGCTGATAGTAGGTCGGCGCGCCCGCATCCATGGTTCCTTCATCAAGCATCCTCTTGAGAAACTCAGCCGCCTTGATGCACTCGGGGGAGTTCAGCATCCAGTACACCTTATTCCCCCTCCACTCGGAAATCTTCGCCCCGGCCGATTTCGCCCACCTGAAGAATGCTGTGGTCACGTATTCTCCGGGACCAAGAGAATCTGTATACGCATAGGTAGTCGGTGACTCGAGAGCTTTCCCGTACCTCACGAGCTCGTCCCAGGTTCTCGGGGGTTTGTTTGGATCCAGTCCTGCTTCCTCGAACATCTGGGTGTTGTAAAACATAATCGTCCACGACGCCATGAGCGGCGCTGCGTACACCTTCCCGTCTATGGTAACCGCCTCGACGATTCCGTCCATGTACTTTTCCTTCACGTCAGGTGGAAACAGATCAGAGATATCATCATACAGACCGCTCGGTACATACTCCGGAAGCATGAAAGAACCACAGTCAACGATGTCGTATGTCGGCTCGCGGGCAGTCAATGCCACAGCCTGTTTGTTCACCATCGTATCCCACTCGACTTCTATGAGGTTTACCTTTATCCCAGTCTTTTCTTCGAACTCAGCTGCTCTGTCCCCCATGTGCTTGCCGGCAGCATCAATTCCCATCAGCACGGTGATGGTTTCTTCCTCCACTGCTTTTTCTTTTAATTCCTTTGTTCCTCCTGCACTCGCGAAGAACGCGCTGAAGGAAAAAAGAAACATACACGTAAGTAAAACCGTGATGAACCTTTTCATGAAAACCTCCTTATTGTTTGTTTTTTACCGCATGAGATTTCCCTTGAAGCAAAGTTTTATTCTACTTCAAGTTACTTGAAATTGCAACACAAATAGGGCCAATCTACCGCACCGCAGACTCTCTGTTCTTCTTCCAGGTTTCAATAAACACATTCGTGTTCTCCCAGGTTTTCACCGTGTCTTCCCTTACATTGTCAACCGGAGAAAGAATGAACCCTCCGCCCTTTCCAAGCGTCTCGAGCGCTGCTACAACTGCGGCTTCAGTCTGCTCCTTGGTTCCCGTCTCAACTGTCACCGCACCGCTCACACCTCCCCATAAGGCTCTCTTCCTCTCCCAGAACGCCTTTTTGACGAGTTCCAGGTCCGTTCCTTTTCCTTCCATGGGATCAAGACCGATCAGCACATCCACACCCGCCTCAAGTATATCATCGATGATCGGGATGAACGCGCTGGTGATGATGTAGCCGTATCGCTTACCCGCTTGATGCACGAGCTCCGCTTCCTTTTTCAAAAATGGATAGATGACTTCGTGATACGAAGCAGGTGTCCAGAACTCTGTTGTTTCGTACCATGCCCGCCGTATAATGAGTTCTGCGTCGGTGACATCGAGATATATTTCAATCTGACGCATGTTCCACTCGTGTATGATCCGGGCATACTCCCGTATGATATCCGGTTTTGTCTGCGAAAGGATCATCACGTCAACATACCCGGAAAGCCACGCCATAACGTCGGCTCCCATTACTCCCGGATCAAGCTGAAGGTCTGGCTTGACATACCCTTTGTATCCACCCACGAGCAGAAGCTGGTGCCTGTCCGCGATTCTTTGTGCCTCCGCGGCCTCTTCTCTAAGCGCTTCTATGTCTTCAATCCTGAACGGACCGAAAATGTATGGGACCTTCTCTAAATCCTCTTCCGGTTTTACCAGAACTTCTTCTGCACGGGGAACGATCCAGTCCTTCATAAGAGGAAAATCATCTTCGGTTGGCCACCCCTCGCGCTGACGGACCCGTCCGGTCAGTGGTCCTTTCGGCGTGTCGATTCTTCTGCAAAAAAATTTCACTCCTTCGATCTCTTCAACCCATTCGTTGTATACGGCTTCCGGATGGAGGACACGCTCTGTATGCATTCTGCGGTTAAGATGCCCCACATGCACGAATGCATCGAGCCCCATCGCGCACTGCCGTTCGATGTACTCCTCCTCGGTTATACACTGTTCATAGAGGTTGAAAAAGAGCATGAACGAACATGGGATGTAGTCCACAGGGCCACAAGCGAGCGCCGCCCGCATTCTTTCTCGAGACGTCATTTGTAATCATCCTTGGAATTGTTTCTTTAGTGTAACATCCATGTGTACGATGAGCAAGCCACTTGTTCTGTTTTTCGCTGCGGGGCTGGATATAACTTTTCTTGTGGAGGAAAAGTTGTTTGCAGTGATGTTTACAGTAATTCCCTTGCTTACTATCTTATATGGTGTTACTCTTTTGGAAAAAACCAGGTACTCAGAAATGAGAAGAACTGCACTCACTGAACTTACATCGAGCGATATTCCTCAAAAACAGGAGAAGGGCCTCCTCTACACTCCCTCCGAAATAGCAGGGCAGGTTGACCTCTGGGAAAAGACATTTCGTATATTCAAACAACATTCCGGTGAGATGGGAACATTTTTGCACAGGTTCCTGAAGAAGGCGAAGGGCACGGTGATCTGCACGGGCGCAGGCACATCCGAGTTTATCGGTTACTGCATCTCCTCACTCATTCGCAAGAATTTCGAAATTCCAGTCAATGTGTTTTCCACCACGAACATCGTTACTACTCCTGAGGACGTTTTTCTCAATAACATCCCTCTTCTTCTCATTTCCTTTGCTCGCTCCGGAAACAGCCCCGAGAGCATCGGTGCAGTCAGGATTGCAGACATGCTCAATGATGAGGTATTTCACATTGTCATCACCTGCAACGAAAACGGCAAACTTCGAAAGTGGGCCGAGGGAAAGCCCCACACATACGTGCTTACACTTGACAGCGCGACAAACGACAGAGGGCTTGCGATGACCGCTTCATTCTCCAACATGGTGATAGCCGCACAAATGCTCTCTTATGTGTTTTCTCTGGATGAATACGGAAAAATGTTTCCGAGTATAGTAAACGCGGGCCGTAATATGCTTGAAATCGCCCCGGATACAGTCAGAGAGATCTGCGCCCTCGACTTCAGACGTGCGGTATTTCTTGGAGACGGAAACAACTACGGAACAGCAATCGAGTCTCATCTGAAACTGCAGGAGCTTACCGCCGGAGCGGTCATGTGCTCATACAATACGTTTCCCGGACTACGCCACGGACCGGAAGCGGTGATAGATGACCGAACACTAGTTGTTGCGTTTCTCTCGACCGACCGATACGTCCGTGCCTATGAGGAAGATCTTCTCCTGGAAATCAGAAACAAGAAAATCGGAAAAGCGCTCGTCACCTGCGGGAAAAATCCCGGCGATTCGCTTCGCCGCGTCTCCGACTATGTCATCGATTGTGACCCCAGCGGTATGCTGGAGCTCGGCGACAGGTTTACCCCACCTGTATTCGTGATTGCAGGGCAGCTGGTTGGCTTGTTCAAGTCGATCAACCTTGGATGCAAGCCTGACACACCGAGTGAAAGAGGGGTAATCCACCGTGTGGTGAAGGGTGTGAAAGTATACGACCCGAAACGATTTCGGGAGTCTGGGAAACTCGAAATCATTGCAGAACGCTAGATGAAAAGCATAACAGAATACCTTCTCTACGAGCTCGAGCACAACACTTCCCCCCAGCCAGTTGTAACGATAATCGCGGATCTCAACTACGACTACATCTACATATCCCCTCCACTCGAGGGAGGCAGGGAGGTGTTGATCTCCGATTACACGAGAAACATTGCCGGTGCCGGCGGGATCGTTGCCTGCGGAATGGCGAAACTTGGAGCAGAGGTGTATTTCCTGACGGAACTGGGCGACGACGAGGACGGCAATCAGCTTTACAGAGAAATCACGAATTACGGAGTGTACACAGACGGCATTCGGATCGTTGCGGACAAACGCAGCCCCTTTACCCTGATTTTTTCCTCAAAACAGGAGCATATACCGCGGCAGGTCGCCTCTTTTCTCGGCACCTCCCTTACACTCACCATCGACTCCATGGATTATAAAGAATACGTGGAAAAATCCCATCTCGTGTATTCCTGCAACTACTTTCTTCTGAAAAAGCTCCGGGAGGAAATCCGTTTCGTGTTCAAATATGCCCGAGAGAAAAAGGTCTTCACCGCCTACGATGCAAATGCGGGTGACGAGTGGGACAATGAGAGGGCGCTCCGCACTCTCAGGCAGAGTATCTATCCCTACACCGATATCATCTTTCTTAATGAAAGCGAAGCAGTTTTCCTCACAGGAATACATGACCCGCAGAAGAGCATTCATAGTATCGGCCCTGAGTCCCTTACGGTGGTGATAAAGCTCGGCTCCCGCGGATCAATCATACGGCACTGGAACAAGATTTACCGTATTGATTCGTTTCCCTTGCGTGAAAGAATACAGGACACGGTAGGAGCGGGCGACTCCTTTCAAGCTGCATTCCTCTACTATTATTTAAAAAAGTTTCCTATCGAGCTGTGCGGTGTACTCGGAGCCGCGAATGCTGCTTCATCTGTCCTCCACAGAGGCGGAACCGACGGACAGTGTAACAATAGAGGGATAGCTCAATTCGTAAAAACGTATCATATCAACGACAGGGGGGACGGGTATGTTTCAATCCAGCCTTGACAGGAGAACAGAGTGAGCTACATGGGACTCGATGTCGGTCAGACAGGATGCAGGGCTATCATCTATGATGAAGGGGGCACAAAACTCGCCTTCTCATACCGCGAATACCCAACGATCGTCCCTGAAAAGGGGCGTGCCGAACTTGACTCAGAAGAGGTAAAAAACTCGTGCTTTTGGGTGATGAAAGATGCGCAGAAGCAGTGCCCGGCCGATTCTGTACGTGGTTTGGGAATATCCACTCAGGGTGAAGCATTCACTCCCATCGGAACCGAAGGGGAATGTCTTGCAAATGCGATGATCACCTTCGACACTCGGGCCGCCGTAATCGCGGAGCAGTGGTCGAATCAGTTCGGAATAAAAAAACTGTACAAAATCACCGGTCATACCGCCCATCCGATGTTTTCCCTTTTCAAGCTCCTCTGGCTGAAAAACCATCACCCTGAGATCTTCGACAGGGCGGTGAAATTCCTCTGTTTCGAGGATTTCATCCAGCATTCCCTGGGAGTAGAGCCCCATATCTCATGGTCTCTTGCGGGCCGGACGATGCTGTTCAACATCCGTACACATCGCTGGGAACAGGAACTGCTCGAAGCTGTTGGGATATCGCCCTCAAAACTTGCCATTCCTGTTCCTTCCGGAGAGAAAGTGGGCACGATTTCTTCGGCAGTCGCACGTGATCTCGGTTTGATAGAGGACGTTGTTGTGGTATCTGGAGGGCACGATCAGCCTCTCGGAGCGCTCGGCGCAGGAGTGATCTCTCCGAGCCTTGCGATGTATGCTACAGGCACCTCCGACTGCATCACTCCTGTATTTCAGAAACCCGTACTCAACGATTCCCTGATGCGCAGCAATCTCTGCACCTATGACTATGCCATCAGAGAGATGTACACAACGGTCGCATTCAGTCTCACTGGGGGAAACATCCTGAAGTGGTTCCGCGACGTGTGGGGAAAACCCGAGGCTGATATCGCGTCAGCAAGTAGGAGAGACGTGTACGAGATACTGCTCGAGAGAATCGGCAACTCACCCTCAGGCCTTCTTGTTTTACCCTATTTTACTCCCAGCGGCACACCGTACTTCGATACCGAAGTACCGGGAACGATCACCGGTTTCCGGCTCTCAACGAAACGGGAACAAGTTCTGCGTGCACTTCTGGAAGGTGTGGCATTTGAAATGCGTCTCAACCTCGATATCCTCGAGAGGTCTCACATCGCCATTAAAGAGCTTCGCGCGATCGGAGGAGGGGCCAGGAGCAAAATCTGGACGCAGCTTAAGGCCGATGTGCTCAACAAACCCATCACCACGGTAAAGGAAACCGAAGCGGCGTGCTTTGCCGCCGCAATGCTCGCCTGCGCGAAGCGCACGGGTGAGCCTCTGGAATCTATTGTGGGACGCTGGGTGAAAACCGGTGAGGTCATTGAACCGAAGGAGGAAAATGCATCGTTCTATACCGACCAGTTCGAATCCTACAAAAAACTGTACCCTGCCATGAAGTCTGTTCACCGGTGAGCATGAGCGTGTGAGAGAAAAAAAGCTTTTACGCTGTAATTTTTAACAATATGCTGGTACAATAGAAACGAAAAATGAGCCGACGCACAGAGGAAAACGAATAACAACTGTTATCCAGGAGGAATGGAGATGATAGAACCTGCTGCAGCCTTTATTGTATACGGAGTGCACAAAGACGGATTAAAGGACCCCATGGGGAAGCCGTTCATCGATGAAGCCATCATCAAGCGATCGAAAGAGTCGCTTCGACAGAGAGGAATCAAGCTCGTTGAACATGATACAATAATCGCGACAAAAGAGGAAGCACGTGAATCGCTCAAACGAATGAAAATGGATGATCAGGTAGACTGCGTGATACTTTATTCAGGCACATGGGTATGGGCATCCCATCTCATTGCTGCCCTCCGTGACTTTTCTTTCAGTCAGAAGGGGATTCTTTTGTGGACTCACCCTGGTTCCCAGGGATGGCGCCCTGTAGGCGGGCTCGTCATGCACGGCGCCCTTCTTGAAGTTGGTATCCCCCATGCCTTCGTGTACGGCCAGGCGGATGATTCAAATGAAATCGACCGCATCGTGAGTTTCTGCAAAGCGGCGCACCTGAAGAAAATACTGAATATGTCAACGATCGGCTCCTTTGGAGGGCGCGGGATGGGGCAGACATGCGGTGTGGCAGACCCCTCGCAGTGGATGAGAACCTTCGGCATCGACATCGACTCCCGAGATACCACAGAGCTCATTAAAGCCGCAGAAAGCGTCGCTGACAAGGAAATCGAAGCACTTCTTCCACGGCTCAAGTCGCTGTTCGGCGCTGCGCCCGATCGCACCGTGGTAAACGAGCGTTCCATGCGCCTCTATCTCGGACTGAAAAAGACCGTCGAGAAAAACCGGTTCGATTTTTATTCAATTCAGTCTTATCCCGGCCTTGCGGACGACTACGCTGCAACATGCTTTGCGCAGTCAATGATGCTTGAGGACGGGTGGGGAACCTCGACACTCGGAGATTTCAACACAGCACTCACCACCCTTCTTCTCACGAAACTGAGCACGGAGCGCGTGTACTATGGAGACCTCCAGCACATAGATAAATCAAACAATGAGATAAAGATCATCGGAGACGGTGCATGCCCCCCTTCTCTTGCAGGAAACCTCGGGCCTGCAGGATTTGCTGAACACGGCATCCCCACAGAAGGGGAAGCGGGTGGCCTTTCCGTGAAGCTCGTCTGTAAAGTGGGAGAGGGAGTTTTGGCCCGGCTGGGAAGGATAAACGGAGAGTTTAAAATGGTCATTGTTCCGGTAACGGTCTTCGAGCCTCCAGCGGACACACTCGAGGCGCGGCTCAGCGAAAGTGGAATCCCGTTCTGGCCTCACGGTTTTGTGACTGCTCACTGCAACATCGATGCTCTGATTGAATACTGGACAAATGAGTATGCGTGCCTCGGATACGGAGCAGACCTTCTTCCCGCACTCGTCGAATTTTGCGATATGACCGGAATCGATGTCATCATCCCTTAGTTACAGAAAGAGGACAATGAATAATGACGACCTCAGGTTAAAAGACTTTAAACCGAAACCGATGCTGGTGACGGAAACCCACATACCTGAACGAGCACGGTATCCAGTTGTGGACGCGCACAACCATCTGTTCGGCGATGTCGATCCTGCGGAAATGATCGATGTCATGGATGAAACAGGAGTACGTGTCTTTATCAATCTCACCGGAAACACCGAGTTCAGGTTCGTGGAACAGGGCTACAGCGCCCGGCCCAGATCGATCGAGTACTTTCTCAAGCGCTACGTATGGAGGCATCCGGGCAGGTTCGCCTGTTTCACCATGTCCGTATTCGCGCAGCTTCAACAGGAAATGCTTATCACGGACAATAAATTCACAGAACTGGCTGTTCGTGCACTCGAACAGGATGTTGGTAAAGGTGCATGCGGCCTGAAGGTCACAAAGGAGCTCGGACTCTTTTTCAAGGACAATACAGGCCGTTTTATACGGATAGACGACAAACGGCTCTCACCCATTTGGGAGGCCGCGGGTGAGCTCGGCGTTCCGGTCCTCATCCACACAGCGGATCCTGCAGCGTTTTTTCTTCCCATCGACCGCTTCAATGAACACTATCTCACACTTCGGCAGGCTCCGGACTGGAGTTTTTTCGGGTCGTATTACTCCAAGGCCGAGCTTCTCTCTCAGAGAGACAGTATGATCGCGCGCCACCCCCACACCACGTTTATCTGTGCTCACGTTGCCAACTGCTCCGAGGACCTCGGCTATGTATCTGACTTTTTAGACTCTCATCCTAACGCCTGTATCGATTTTTCCGCACGAATCGACGAGCTTGGAAGACAACCCTATACTGCAAGAGAATTCATGATTCGCTACCAAGACAGAATCCTGTTCGGCACCGACATGCCGGTGCAAAATGATGTGTACCGTGCTTACTTTCGTTTTCTCGAGACCCGTGACGAGCACTTCGAGTATCCCGATTATGTGGGAAGGTTCGGGTATTCCAGGTGGAAAATTTACGGACTTTATCTTCCTGACGGGGTCCTGGAAAAGATCTATCACACAAATGCGCTCAGAATCATACCCGGGCTCAGTCTCGGATAAACCGCAAAAATGAGAAACCCGCGCCTGCGGGTTTTTGTGAAAAAAAATGGGGAGCATTCGGCTCGGTGTAAAAAAAATCAATATCACGCCTGACCGGCCCGTGTCATTGCTCGGATACTTCAATGAGCGAATTTCCGAAGGCGTGCTCGATCCTCTCAACTGCCGCATGGCGGCGCTCGAGGGGGAAACCGGGCGCCTTCTTTTTATTCAGCTCGACAGCTGCCTCATTTTGAAAGAGGACGCAGACCGCATGAAAAGCCTTATTGCGGCTGCGGGCGTCTACAGGCAGGAGGAGTTACTGGTTTTCACAAACCATACACACACCGCACCTGCGCTTGCAGACTTCTTTAAAACCCGCAGAGAATCATGGTACGTGGACTGGTTGATCAGGCGCCTCACAGAGGAGGCCACCCTCCTTCGTCCTGAGAAGGAATACACGACCAAGATTGCGTTAAGCTCATACTCGGGCCTGTCGTACAACCGCAGATGGTACATGGATGACGGGACTGTGGCAACAAATCCTCCCAAACGGTCTCCCCGCATGAAAAAACCGGAGGGTCCTGTCGACAGGACCGTTCAGGTCGTCGTATTTCAATCCGGAGAGGGGTCTTTGGATGCTCTTTTCGTCAACATCTCGAATCACACCGACACCATCGGCGGGAAAAAGATCTCCGCAGACTGGACAGGATTCATGGAATCGTTCATACAAGAGGAGCTCGAGTCCGGTGTCACCGTGTTCCCTCTCATTGCACCCCAGGGAAACATCAACCACTTCGAATTCGGGAGCGAACGAAACCAGACCTCCTACGAAGAAGCACAGCGGCTCGGTCGCGCATATGCGAGGGAAGTGATCGATGCGGTGCGCACCTGCACTCCCTTTTCCGCAGAAATTCTTTCGTCGCGGGCGGAATCGATAAAGATATCTCCGCGTGAAGTGACCCGCTCTCAGATTGAACAGGCACAGGCACTCATCAACGATTTTCAGCCGGGAGTGGATAAGCGGGATCTGACCGCGGAAGACATCTTCAAGGGTGACCTCACGGTTGAAAGGCTCTTCGCGGATGAGCTTCTGCATTTCGTTTCACACAGACCCCGGGAGTATAGCGTCCCCCTTCAAATCGTGCGCCTCGGCGACGTCGCCTTTTGCGCGCTTCCGGGTGAGCCTTTTGTCGAAATCGGCCTCCGCTTGAAAAGTGTGTCTGGTCCGGGCGCTGTGTTTCCCGTTGCTCTTGCAAACGGATACTTCGGATACATTCCGCTCAGCGAGTGTTTCGAGCGGGGAGGGTACGAAATCCGTGCAACAGGGCACAACTGTCTTTCGCGGAATGCAGCAGAACTGATCGTCGAGTGGCATTTGAACGAGCTTCAGGGAAGGTGATTATCAGATGGAGACGAGCTGTATAATCTCTTTTGCAATGTCTTCAATCGGTCTATACGTCACGTCGATGAGCGGCCACTTTTTCCCGTCTTCTGAGATTCTTTTACAGAAATCGATTTCATCGTTGATGCTCTTCATATCCGTGTATCCGCTGATCATGGGATCGCCGAGCTTTCTTATCCGGTTAATCCTCCTTCGCTGAAGAAATGCAGGATCGATAATAAGACAGAAGAGCTTTAACGGATTGAAATCTTTGTGAAGGGCCGGCATCTGAACTCCGATAATCGGTATATTCGCGACCTTCCACCCCATGTATGCGAGATACACGGACAGGGGGGTCTTTCCCACACGTGACGGACCGAGCAGTACGATATCCGCATCCCCCGCGCTCGCAAGTGCCTTGCCGTCATCGTGTTTGATGGTGAAATCCACTGCATCGACCATCCTGAAATAATCTCTATTGACTTTCTGCGTAAGACCTGGCTGTTCGAGCGGGACTTTCTGCAGAAACTTCTGCATTGTCGCGATAATGGGCCCGAAGAGATCGACGGAGAGAATGTGGTTTTCCAGCGCGAGCCTGTGAAGCAGCCTCCTGTTGAATTCGGAAACAATCGTGTAGACGATCATTCCGCTTTCATTTTTCACGCGCTCAACAACCTCTACAATCTTCTCTTCAGCCGTCACCTCGGTGAGGGTTCTATACTCAATACTTGTGGTGCCGAACTGGTAGGATGCGGCTCTGAGCAGGTGCATTGCGGTTCGTCCGGTCCCATCAGAGACGATCCACACGATCTTTTTCTGTGTTTCCATTGTATCACACGAATAAATCGATACTCATCCTGGTCTCTGTGCCTGTTTCCATGTCTTTTTGCACAAGCATTCCATTTGAAATTTCATCCGCCCCGAAGATGAGCACCTTTTTTGCGGAAATCTTTGCGGCCCTGGACATCTGCTTTTTCACCGGCATGAGATTGTACACGTGCTCTACCGCCATTCCCCTGCTGCGAAGCATTCGGGCGACCCTGAGCATGATCTCGAGCTCTCTGTCAGTCACGCGCACGAGAAAATAGTCGACGTTCTTCGTGTACTCCGGGATCATCCCTTTTTCAGCGAGAATCTCGCCCAACACGACATCCCCCATCCCGAATCCGCACGCGGGTATCTCAACCCCGGAAAACGCCTTGAGGAGGTTATTGTACCGTCCTCCGCCGCACATGGCCCGCATCTTTTCACTTCTGTCAAATATCTCGAACACGGTCCCTGTGTAGTAGTCGAGCCCGCGAACGATAGTTGGATCGAATTCGCAATACATCTGCATACCTGCAGTGCGAACAAGTGAAAAGAGAGTGAGCAGAGAGCCCCGCCCGCTGTTGTTCTCGGTTACTTTTTCAATGTCCTCCGGACCGTTCATCGCGAGATAACGCTCAACCGCATTCCTTTGCTCTTCCGAAAGACCGATCTCATTCATTTTCTCTCTGGTGGCCGCTTCCGTAACCTTCCGCGCGTTGTCGACGATCTTGTAAAGCGCCTGTGTCCTCTGTTCGTCGATCCCGGTCCCGGCCAGGTACTCGCTCACAAAGTTTCTGTTGTTTATCTTTACCACGAAATCGTTTTTCCCGAGCCCGAGAAGAAGCAGGCTATCGATAGCGACAGAAATGACTTCAAGATCCGCCATTTCGCTCTTCTCTCCAAGCACATCAACATTGAACTGGTAAAATTCCCGAAGCCTTCCTTTCTGTGGTTTTTCGTAGCGCATACACCTGGGGATGGAAAACCACTTCATCGGTTTCGGAACCTGATTGTGTATCTTAGCAACCATCCGTGCAAGTGTGGGTGTAAGCTCGGGTCTGAGCGCAAGCTCCCTCCCTCCCTTGTCGGTAAAATTGTAAAGCTGCGAAACAATTTCCTCTCCGGATTTTACCGTGTAGAGCTCGAGCGTCTCGATGACCGGGCCATCGAACTCTTCGAACCCGTAGGAAAGTGCTGTCCGGCGCCAGGCACTAAATATATAACTAAGCCTGTGATACACTTCCGGATAGTAATCTCTCATGCCTCGAACCGAAAAATCAAACTTCATCACCATTACTCCGTTCTATTTTTTCTCCCGTGCGGTAAAAAGACGCATCCATTCGTCTACCGAAAGATCATCCGCTGAGACTTTTTCTTTCACTGAATCGCTTCCCCTTCCCTCTCTTCGGAAATTGGTCTTGGATTTCCGTCCCCAGTATCCGATCAGGCCTAAAAATGCATTCACGTTCATCGTCTGCGCACCGATATGTCGTACCGTTCCGATTATGTGCCTCCTGTCGTCCGTCACAACAGTAATTCTCCCCTTGTTGTGTGCCCGCTGTACGAGGCGTATGATTTTTTCATCAGCATTCTGTGCTGCCGATGAATAGATGTTTCTTATGCGTCCCGCATTCTTTGATCCGGTACCCGGGGTTCCGCTGCCGTCCCACACAACGGTGATCTCCACCTTTTTACCGGCAGCATAGGAATCCAGGAACCTGCATAAATATGCCCTGCTCTCCTCGAGATTCCTCCCCTGACTGAACTCCTTTCTGCTGAAAACGACATTGTAGCCATCGATGATGTAGTGCGGCCTCCCTTCAACGGACATTCGCCGCTCACTCACTCTTTCGCTCCCTGCTTTGTATGTTGAAAAAACTCCTCCGATGGGTATAATATAATAAATTATCCGCACAATTCACCGAATAATTCCTGAGGGGATTACCATTGCTTTCGACCTTTGAGATGGAAAAAGGAGAACTCATTGAAAAAGGATTTACCACACACGCTGAGAGAAATGAGCGACACGCTTGAACCCGATACAAATGATGTTGCCATCATTCTCGCTGCCGGTCACGGAAAACGGATCAAATCCGAGAAATCGAAAATGCTTCACGAAATATGGGGAAAACCGACTGTGTGGAGGGTATGTGAAGCAGCGCTGAAGGGCCTCTCCTCACCCAACCAGATAATCGTTGTGGGGAAGAAGGCGTTCGAGGTCGCACATGCACTGGGAAAGAGAAAAAACCGTATATTCGTGTATCAAAAAAAGCAACTGGGAACCGGTGATGCAGTTCGTGTTGCGATCGAGTCCAGTGAACTTGACAAGTTCCACGGGCATGTGTACGTATTTCCTGGAGATATGGGTTTGCTCACAGAGGACACCGTACGCCAGTTTAAAAACAACTTTCAGCTTTCGGGTTGCGACATGCTTGTCCTTACAGGCACCTTTGAAGGAAAAATAGAGGGAAACTATTACGGGAGAATCGTAAAATCAAAAAACGGCGGAGACGTGATAGAGATAAAGGAGTATAAAGATATACATGCGATGAACCAGGACACTCCGTATTCGGTCACATTCAACTCAAAAAAGGAGATCTTCAAAAGAGAGGAGCTTCTCAACATTCGTGAGTTCAACACCGGCGTGTATGCATTTAAAGTGGACCCTCTCAGAAAGTACTTGAGCCATATAACCCAGGATAACGTCCAGGGTGAGATATACATCACGGACCTTATAAAGATCTTTAACGATGCCGGGCTTCATGTGCAGACCTCCTGTGTAGAGAACAACGACTATGTTGTGGCGTTTAACGTGAAGAGCGTTTTGAAAAGGATGGAGGAGACCTTCAGAGAACAGATATATGAAGGTCTGAAAGACATCATAACCATCGATGATGCGGATGATTTCTTCATTGCGGAAAAAACCGTACAGGCAATTCTTGAGATGGATGAAAAATATCCCGCACTGGACATCAGGATAGGCAAGGGAGTCTACATCGGGGAAAATGTTCGCCTCAACCGCGGTCTCATCATGAATCGAAACTCCCAGATGACTGGAAATATCGTGCTTGGGAAAAACGTGACCATCGGTGAGAATGTACGGTTGTCAACTTTCTCCGACCAGACCATGGAGATCGGCGACGGAACCCGGATCTACATGGGAAACATCATCAAGGGAAACGTACGCCTGGGAAATAACGTCACATTAGAATCAGGTGTACGCATCACGGGGAGCGACGAAGACCCCGTCCTGATCGGCGACAACGTGCTCATAAAGGGACAGACCTACATTTACGGCTCCATCATTGAAAGAGACCTCCTCATCGTGCACTCCATATTAAAAAACATGTACGTGGAAAAAGTCGTGAAAAAAGACGGCGAAATACAGCCGATCAAGTACGTAATTCCCTCCCCGGAGGGACTCGATTCTCTCTCTCCCAGAGAGACAGGAAACCCCCGCACACGCTGACTGACCAGAAGGGGCCGGCGCTTGAAGACTGTAAAAGTCCTTCTTTGTTTGTTCTGACTGAAAAACGGAGAGGATAAACAGTGTGTAAAAATGATACAATTTGTCCCACCGATTTGTGTTGATACGAAACAATTTTTTTGAAATTCCGGGCCTCGAATCAATGAGATAATTTTTTCTCCGTAAGTCTGATTATAAAAAGAATAATATTAATTATAATCCTTGAGCTGGTATTTTTTTTGCATATTAATAAATGGAAGGAGGGTATGTCAATGATTATCCAAAGATACGATCCGTTTGATGTGTTTGAAAGAATGTCTGCTGAGCTCGAAGACTGGTTCGACTTGGCAGGCTCTTCTGCAACAAGTGATATTCTGGGCCTGTACGAGGGAGACTGGTCTCCGAAACTCGATGTGTTCGAGAATGAAGATGCATATTTTGTAAAGGTCGACATCCCGGGCATCGATCAGCAAGACATCCAGCTCTCGGTTTCCAACAACGTTCTCACGCTGAAGGGACGAAGGGAGCAAAAATCAGGTGAGGAGGAAGGGAAGAAAAAGGGGAAGCGGTATCAGAGAGAGGAGAGGTTTTACGGAACGTTTCATCGAACTGTGCCCTTTCCAATGCCGGTTGACGCGGACAATATAGACGCCAAGCTCAAGGACGGCGTTCTGTACGTCACACTTCCCAAGAGAGAAGAGACGAAACCGAAAAAAATCACAGTGAATGTATCTTAAAAAAAGGAGGGATTTACCATGGCAGAAGCAAGGG
Source organism: uncultured Spirochaetota bacterium (assembly GCA_964583615.1). Taxonomy (GTDB): domain Bacteria; phylum Spirochaetota; class B62-G9; order B62-G9; family DRHN01; genus CAZOWM01. Next base: position 54,003 of record CAZOWM010000018.1, read on the forward strand.
AACTCGAAAAAAGAAAAGCCTCCGAGGCCGTCAAGCCTCGAAGAATAGAGATAAAGGCGGGCTGAGAAAGGGAGTTATTATTCAGGCAGTCAAGGAGCGTCGAATGAAACGATCGATCAAAAGAATGAAAGATCACTACATAATCTGCGGGTGTGGCGATATGGGGCGTGAGGTGGCGCTTGAGTTCAAGCGTTCAAAAGAAAAGTTTTAAATTATCGACCGCGACCCGGAACAATCAGAGCTCGCCCGTGACGAGTCGATAGTATTCGTAAAGGGAGATGCAGTCGATGATGAAATCTTGTTGGAAGCGAATATCGAGCATGCGAGGGGACTTGTCTCTGTTCTGCCTGACGATGAGTCGAACGTGTTTGTGGTCCTGACCGCTCGGCAGCTCAACCCGATGCTCATGATTATCTCAAAGGCGGAAGAGGAGCGAACGATCAGAAAACTACACAAGGCGGGAGCAAACCGGGTCATATCTCCCTACCAGATAGCCGGGCGCCGCATGGCATCGATCATTCTCCGGCCTTCCGTGGTGAACTTTTTGGACATCGTGGTGGAGGGAGGAGAAATGGCCATGCGCATAGAGGAGGTGAAGGTGCACAAAGAATCTCCCCTCATCGAAAAAACGCTGAGAGAATCGGGAATCGGGCAGCATACCGGAGCAATCATTGTAGGGATCAACGGGCCTGAAGGACGCACCCGGGTAAATCCGTCATCCACGACTTCACTCACATCAATGAAACTGCACGAAAACGATATATTGATCGCAATGGGAAGCGAAGAACAGCTCACGCGGCTGAAGGAGTTCGTCAGGCGGGGAAACGTTCAGTAAGGTCTACTACCGGGCAGCATTCAGGGGCAGATACGTATGCACATCTGCGTCACTTCATCGTGTATGCAAGCTTCAGGTACAAGGTGTTGTTGTTGTCGCCCTGAAGGGGTGAAAAATATTTCCCCTCTTTCCCGAAAAAAACATAAACCCCCGGGGAAAACTCCAGATAGGGGTTTACCGTGAGCCTGATACACCCATTGAAAGCGCTGCTGAAATCCGGAATGTGCACGAATGTGCGCAGATTGAATTGTGCGATAGGGTGTATCTGCAACAACTCTTCGAAAAAGAAAAGACTCGGTTTCGAGCGGTCCAGCACATATTCTGCATACACTTCTGATGATTGAAACCTTTTTTTTATACCCAGTACAAAACTCCAGAGGTCGGCGGCTTCCGTGCGATGCTCCCAGACGAGCTCCATCCATACAGTATTTTTCCTGTTTTCACTTTTTGCGTTGATGAAAAAAAGAGGCGGCGGAGCACCGAGGCGCCGGACGAATCCAAGCCCTGCTGTCGAACCTTCTCTCTGCCACGCGGCCCTGACCCTCAGCTCAGTATCCTCAATCGCCTGAATCTCCCCCGTGTACGTGTGAGAAAGCGCGATCTGCGTGTAGCGCACCTCTTTCCCCAATGTCATCCGAAAAGTTGGAACCGGAGCATACCTGGTTCTGTAAAACACGTTCTGCGGATACCGCTCATCTCGGGGGTTCACCTCGTCGAGCGGGCTAAGAGCATATCCTGTGCCCCACAGCTCATCATAATAGCCGATCTTGATATGAGAGTACTCGGTTCCGCCCAGAAGATATGTCTCGCCGAGAGCAAGCTCACCGATATAGTCGATTGAGATGAAGCTTTCGAGTGTTTCGGTTTCATAGACAAACCCGACAGTTGCATAGAGAGGGTAATCGGTCTCGTAGCTGTCTTCCGTCGCACTGTATCGCAGGGCAACAGAAGATTCGATGTTTCCTATTATCATCGGCTGTTCCCGCACATCGGAGAACGAGACCCACGGGATACATAAAAAAATCTGCAAGAAGACGATGGCTAAGAGCTCTCTGTTCATGGGGTCTCCACTGTACAGTTCACGGGTAAATATCCTTCATCTCCCACATTTCGCATCATCCTCAACGAGTCCGAGGAGAACGTCGATGTTCTTTCGATCCATGTCATTTCCGTTTCTTTTTTTGGGGGTCTCTATGATCTTCGGACGTGAAAGAAAGTGTTTGTCATTCATTATGAATCTGAATGCATCAGACCGGATTCCCCCTTCACCTATGTGCTGGTGACGGTCTATGCGCGCGCCCAGAGCCCCTTTCGAATCGTTGAGATGGATTACCTTCAGGGCATCGAATCCGACGACCTTTCTGAACTCATCGATCGTCGATTCATATTCCTCGCAGGTGCGAATGTCGTAGCCGGCAGAAAATATATGGCACGTATCAATACACGCGCCGAGCGTGCCGTTCCCCACACCACCGATGATGTCCCGGATGTGTTCGAACCTGTATCCGATTCCACTTCCCTGCCCCGCAGTGGTTTCGATGCAGATGAGTGTTGTTGATGCACACAGTTCGAACACAGAACGCAACCGCATCGATACTCTTTTCACGCCGATGATTTCCCCATCACCCATATGGGAACCTGGATGAACAACCAGGTAGGGGATATTCATCCGTGCACCAATCCGAAGCTCGTCGCAAAGAGATTCTATGGAACGTCCTGCAAGAGAATCATCGGGTGACGCAAAGTTGTAGAGGTAGGACCCGTGCGCACAAATCATCCGCAGCTCTGGGTGAACGGCCCGCGTCCTGTCGTAGCGATCAAAATCGGATGCACCTGGGATATTCGAAACCCATCGGACCTGGTTTTTTAGAAAGATCTGAATGACCGGAAGGTCAAGGCCTACTCCTCTTTCAACTGCCCTGTGATATCCTCCAGCAATCGATACATGCGCTCCGAGAAGTGTCATCAATCCTGCTATAGATAGAAATCCTCGTATTCGAACTGGGTCCTGCAATTAAATCCCGATTTCACAAGCATGCTCCCCACCTTTGACGCTGTGCTCTGTTTGTCAAAGGACAACCGTACAGTAGCAGCCTCTCCTTCGACAATCTTCTCCACCCCTATATCCCGCAGATTATATCCGCTGGAGGATAAAAGGGCTGTGAGCTCAGCGATCGACCCAGGTGCGTCCTTTACTGTCACAAAAATATGAAAAAGGCTCTTTTCGAATCCCTTTGTCGCAGGTGGGATCTTGCGGATACATGCCACTGCCTTTTCGTACTCCTCCGTAAACGAGGGTGACTCAAGGCTATCAGTGAGTTGTTTCAAATTTTCAATAAACAGTCCGATGTTTTTTCTCACATATTTGATATTTGATCTGAAGATGTCCTCCCACACCCACGACGGTGTTCGGAGTGTATCGGAAAACTTCTTGAATCTGTTGCTTGCAAGTGCGCCGGCCTTCTCGAAGGTCTTCTGTTCGAGAGGAGAATACATTGAGTTTACGTGAGCAATCGCAATGAGCTGGAGGATGTGGTTAATACCACTGTTGAGATCGTCGTGTTCCTCCGGGTCCATGACAATAATTTGTGCGCCGATGGAAACGAGAACGCTTTTCAGCGTGTCAAGGGCTTTCTGTGGTGTATCTTCCTCCCTGGTGAGCACATAGGTGTTGTTCGAGAAAAGGAAGGGATCGGCTTCTTCGATTGCCCCACGCTTGTAGCCGATGATTGGATGCCCGCCTATAAACGCAGCTTTGCTTCCGAGAAATTCACGGGCCTCGCTTGTGATTTCGCGCTTTGTAAATCCCGTATCGGTTACAATGGAGTTTTCTTTCAGGTTTTTTGCAACAGTAGGAAACAGTCCTTTTGTGACATTTACAGGGGATGTAAAAAAGAGCAGGTCGGTTTCTCTGAGACACTCTGCGGCTTCATCGAAAATGCAGCCGTTGTCGATTGCACCGATATTTTTCGCTCTGATGATCGCCGCCCCCCGATCGATCCCTGTGATTGAAATATCGGGGAGATTTTTTTTAAAAGCGAGCCCGAGTGATCCTCCGGTGTACCCTATTCCTATTATCGTAACATGTTTGATCATCTATTCCGTTTGTCTACGGCCGTGTTTCGATTCGCGACTTTGCTTCGTCAGAGAAGATGCTCTCAGGGTATTCCCTGAGCAATTTTTTGTAGCACTCCTCTTCACTGAGAACATCGCTGATTCCGTGTTCACTGATAATGTTTGCCATTTCCCAGAGTGCATCGTCCGCAGTCTGTGAATTGGGATAGAAAAAGACGATGATCTCCAGTACCTTTAGCGATGAAAGAATCGCCATTTTCTTAACGTTTTCATCTTCTGTTTCATAATTTCTGTATAATTCTGCAAGCTCAAAATAAAACCCGGAGATTGTATCCATTTCACTCTGCACGCTCGGACTGAAAATGTCCTTTGTGAGCACGTAAAGGTCTGAGTATCCGATCGTGTGTATCTTCTGCGGAAGAAATTCACTGTACACGATGTTCTTTAGATTGATCCCGTTCTCCTCGGTAATCACTACTTCCGAAACGACATCGAATCGGTGCGGCTGAGGGTAGTCCTTGTACTTCCGAATCGCAAGCTTCCCTTTGAATCCGAAATTTTCGAGAGATTCCATGTATTCGAGTGCCGGCGTCTTTTCCCCGGAAAAAGGTGATTCCAGGACAACAGTTTCATGATCAGTTGCAATAAGAAGATAACTCTCGAGGCCGTACTTCCTCAGCTGGTTTTTTATCTCGATCACCTGGGGAAGAGGGTCTATCTTAGTATCTGCAATTCTCACGCCGTATCCCTTCTTCGCTTCAGGGCTTCCCAGCGTATAGTCGACGTACAGCCGCTTTTCCTCCGGGCTGTAATTTCCCTCAACCGTAACCCAGTCCTTGAAAAATACAACGAATTCGGAGTAATATCCGCGTATGAATGGGTTATAAACAATGCCCTGAATATCGAGATTTTTGAAAAAATGAAAGATTTTCTCCTCGCTTTTCACTCCGTAGAGATGAATGATTACACGGGGAGGAAAATTTTCCACAGCGATTGAATACTTCAAATCTTTGTTTTTTATCTCGGACGGATAATCCGAATCAATTACAAAAGCGAGCTGTTGTTGTTCCTTTATGAGCTTTATTCCCTTTACTTTTGCATTCTTGATGATCGTTTCATCCTCGAGGTACTCCTGGTCTGATTCATCCTCCGTATCTTCAGTGTTGTTCCCGAGGGGGAGAAACTCGTCGTCTGAAGTGTAAAACGACTCTTTTTCAGCATACGCGGAAGAGAAAAATAGTGTTCGGGTGCGAATAGGTGCGGGAAAACCCCCGCTCAGAATGAAAACAGCAATCAGGACGGCAATTGCACTCGTTCGGACACCCATCATTTGCTCACACTGCATTCTCTGGTTTTCATAATACTTCACCAAAGGACCAATCTAACTGAATTATATATACCGTCTTGCAAAAATTCAATTAATTTCAGGGGCCTCGAACCCGAAACGTTTATTGAAGATTACGCTTTTGTTCCGTCTCTATCTCTATTTGCAGCACATAAACCGTAGAGCCGATGAAAGATGTGTGTGAGATGCTGAATTTCCTCCTGGTTGAGCAATGATCTACCAAATATCTTCCGGAAAAGGGGGATAACGTAATCCGGGGTTCCTTTTGAAAAAAAGCCGATATCAGTAAAAACGGACTGTACATAATCCAGGAGCCCTTCGATCTCTGCATTGCTCACCGGATTCGATATGTATGGAACGCGGAACACCATTGCATCGGTAAAGAGTTTGTAGCACACAACAGCGACTGCGTGGGAAAGGTTGAGTGAGGGAAAATATTTTTCAGAAGGAATATTCACGAGAATGTTGCACAGGTCTGTCTCCCTGTTAGTCAGACCGCACTCCTCTCTGCCGAAGAGAATCGCGGCAGTTCCATCTTTCAGCACGGGAAACACCTTTTCCGGAAGCTCCTCCACGCTGCAGAATATCCTTCTGAGCTTTCCAGCCCTCCGTGTTGTTCCCACAACAAGATGTGTGTCCCGCACCGCATCCTCGACTCTCTCAAACACGAGCGCGTTGTTCAATATATCCCTCGCCCCCACTGATGCCTTGTAGGTTTCGTCATTGTGGAAGTCAGCCGGGTTTACAAGGGCAAGATCGGACAGCCCCATGTTCTTCATGACCCTGACCACGGATCCAATATTAAATGACCCTTTCGGCTCGACCAGAACGATCCGTATCTTCGATAAATCCGCAGTCATTGCATACCCCGCTGTATAAAAGGGGCCTCCCCTTTACGTCTATTTACTTCAGAAGTGTATTGAGATTTTTCATCACTTATAGTATAGTGTCTCTAACACTACCATAGAAATCCGAATTAAATGAAAAAAGGCCGCTTTCACTTTCTACTCATCAGGGCACAGCTTTTTGTTCTGATTATAACTTTCCTCTTTTTGTTTGTCACGAACTTATTTTGTGATGAACTCTACGATCTCTGTTACGATGCACAGCTCCTCAGAAACGGAAAAATATTTTTTCTTCGATACAGATACCCAACGCTCGATCCGGTTCTGAAAACCTATGAAATTCATGTATTCGATCCACATACAGGCAACGTCTCCTTTCTGCAGAAATATGCCGAAAAGCTCTACATTCCGCCGGTCATTTCACAAAACAGATCAACGATCTGTTATCACTCTTTGATCGAGGGCACAGACTATCTCGTAACCTATAACCTGGAAAAAGGAGTGAGCACCCGCCTCCGATTCGATACAGGTGGGTATTTCCTTGGCCTCGGAATCGATTATGACAATGACACCGTGATCGCGAACATCAAGAGAGGTGAAAACAAACAGGCGCTCTATCTGATCTCAAATCGGGAAAGCTCAATACGGCGCATCCTTAACGGCACGGACTTCACCGAAGTTGGATTTTTATATAATGGAAATCCCTATTTTGTCGAAATCCTTAAAAACAGACAAGTGCTCGGATTCGTCGCAAAGACAACGGGAAAGGTACACATCATTGCCGAAGGTTTCGAATATGTGCAGAAAGCTGTAAACGGCGATGCTATCCTGTACTCGAAGGTGCACGACCTCTACCTTTACAGGGTGTTCGCAAACGAAAGCATCGTGCTCACGAGAAATTTTGACAAGCAGCTCACGTTTCCCCTATATTCCGCTGACGGCTCTACGTGCGCCATTATCGAACCGCATTCGGTATACATCGTAAACATTCCCTCTGGAGATATCCTCTACTTCCTCTCGATTGATACTGAAGGCTCGACATTCTATCTCACCGATTTCACCTTTTATATGGCAAAAGACGGGAAAATGTTCTTTCTTGAGCATAAAAAGCCCGGACAGATTCTCCAGGAACTTTTCGAGGAAAGCTCTTCTCCGGCCCTTGTTTCGGTCAGTCAAAACGACAGATATCTTCTTTACCGCTACGAACACAGAAACGAAATCGTTATGTATGACCGCGTGCAGGGCAGAAAACAGCGTGTGAAATTTCCTTTCACTGTTGAAAAGATCATCTATCCGGAGCATGAGGAACGATTTTACATCATCAGCCGCACTCCGCACCCGGAAGAGCGCATTCCCATACGTGAGCTCTACCTCTATGATTTTAAGAATGAACTTCTCACGACGATTTCAACTGCATCTGAAACAAACAGTGCGCCCTACCTGAGAAATGAGTAGGAAGACAAATTTTTGTTCCCACACAAAAATTGTTCTTTCTATTTTCAATCGATTCATGTACAATTATGTCGCGCCAAAATGCAATAAAGAATAATAGTAAGGGGGGATAATATGAAAAGAGTATGCGTCCTTATGCTTATCGTGCTTCTCATTTCTGCTGTCAGCACTTTTGCGAAGTCAAAACCGGAAGAAGAAAGAGAAATGATCAAGGTAGGCCTCGTCACCGATGTAGGGAAAGTCGATGACAAAACATTCAATCAGTTTGCATACGAGGGAATGATGCGCGCTGCCGATGAGTTCGGACTCGAAGCAAACTACATCGAAACACAGCAACCTACAGACTATGATAAAAACATACAGACATTCACGGAAGAAGGATACGACATGATCATTACCGTCGGCTTCATGCTTACCGATGCAACACTCAAAATGGCAGGTCAGTATCCTAATGTGATATTTGCCGGTGTCGACCAGTTCTACGCAGAGCCGCGCGACAATACTCTGGGGCTCCTCTTTGCAGAGGATCAAGCTGCATTCGTCGTCGGTGCGCTCGCTGCAATGATGAGCAAGACCGGTGTCATCGGGTGCGTTGCAGGAATGGAAATACCTCCGGTTATCAAGTTCAGAGAGGGGTATGAAAATGGTGCAAAGTACATCGATCCCGCTATAAAGGTCCTTGGTGTGTACATCGACTCTTTTACCGCGCCTGACAGAGGGAAGGCGGCAGCGGAAGCGCAGATTGCGGAGGGAGCGGATGTAATATTCGGAGCAGGAGGCCCGACAGGGAGCGGTGGTATCGTGGCTGCGATGGAAAAGGGAGTGTATGGTATTGGTGTTGACCAGGATGAGTACTTCACAACGATGGGCGGCGGTCCGGCACCGTACCTGCTCTCCAGCGCGATGAAACGTGTTGACAACGCAGTATATAACGCAATAAAGATGTTTGTGGAGGGAACCTTCGAGGGCGGCCATTATGTGGGAACCGCTGCAAACAAAGGTGTCGGTTACGCTCCGTTTCATGACACTGCGGACAAGGTGCCAAAAGACGTGAAGGCAAAACTTGACGAAATATTGGAAAAACTCGCAGATGGGTCTCTCGAGACAGGTGTTAATCTCTAGTATCCCTATCGCTTTTAGACGAGGGGTCACTTTCGACCCCTCTTTTTTTCTTTACAGATGATGCAAAAAAAGAGGAGGACTGCAATGGTGATGAAAAAATTCATTAACAAGCCGGAAGATATTGCCAGAGAGCTCACACTGGGAATGGTGAAGGCATACAGCAATTACCTCACGCTCGTTGAAAATAACATAATCATCAGGCACACCCCCAAAGAAAAGTGAAAGGTGCAGATCGTGTTCGGTCAGGGGGTCGACCATGAGCCCGGCCTGAACGGTATGCTCGGTTTCGGTATACACGATGTTGAAATCCCTGGCAACATCTTTGCCTGTGCGAGTGGTGACCGCATATACGAAGGGATAAAGCGTGCCTGGGAAATGAGCGGTCACACACCAGTACTCCTCCTCATCGCAAATCATGAGAGTGATGTGCTCAATACTATTTCACATATCCTTTTAAAAGATTATATAACCAGGGAAATACTCCTCGAGTATCTTTCTGAGTTCATCAAAGAGTTCCTGCGTGATGATGATCCGGGGGAGCTTGGGCTCAATGTGAATCACATGTTCCTCATTGGGATTCATGTACCAGTTGTTGTAGTCCGTTCCACAGGTTGTCCGCCAATTGTAGAAATCATCGTATGCGCTCTCTATGCGTGTCAGCTCAATAGGATATCCCCAGTCACTTGGTACGAGAAGTGATCTTGGAAAGCCGTTTACGTCACGGAAACCGTCTGGATCATTTGGATTCTCGGAGTAAGGGAGTGGTGGTTTCCCGATCAAATGCACATCGCATCCTGTATCATAAACGTAGAGATACGGATCGTACACATTCCATTCCGTCTTGATACTACTCCCACTTGCAGGGGGAAACCCTTCTCCACACCATAAGAGTAAAATTGCAAACTGAGCACAATGACCTCTGGAGTTCAGCTGGTCGGGGTACCCATTGTCAAGAGTTACATATGATGTGGGCCTGCTAAAGGCCTTCTTTGTCTCTTCGAATAGTGTAATGTCAGCCCAATTCTCGACAAAACCCCATTCTGTTCGGGTAATGTTCCCTTCTTCATCCATGTTTCTCACCAACACCACGCCTAAATAGTTTTCAAAGTCAATCATCATCCCGAAGCGGTGGTTGTACCCGGCTACTCTTGCCAAAGCCTGAACCCGCCCCAAGATCACCTTTACCAATCCGTTTGCAGCCCACGCTTCTTCAAGAAAGTAGGTAGCCACAAAGTCGTTGTAATCACCATCGCCCAATATTGGGTAGTTGTCTTCGAATGCAATTGTAAGCATCTTAACTGCAGGGATGATCTCCGAAAAGGCCAGCCATGGATTCTCTGGAAAGGCGTCATACACATTAGGCACGCCGTCACCATCCTCATCATTGGTACTCACTGGGAATTTACTTGCCGGCCTCTGGGGAATATAGATGGTGCCGCTGACTTCCTGATATTGATTCAATCTTTCGAGTGAGATGGTACGCTCCTCGTATTTCGGCCCCGAAAGCGTCACTGTAAAGTCCTGAGGATCCGAAGGCAGAACCAACTCAGCATCCAGCGTACCTCCTGCCTGGATACCGTTTGTGTAGACCGTCTCGCCGGTTTCGTTTCGAATGGTCACATAGATGAGATCAGCCGTTTCTTGTTGATCCTTTGAAGTAAATAGTTCAATTTCATTTTTTTCTTCTGCATAGGGTACCAGCTTCATATTCAGGCTGGTTGGTAGAACGGTTTCAAATTGAAAATCTTCGTCGTGGTCCCGGAATTCGAATTGAATGCTGTCAGACGGCAATGTCGCAGTTTCAGAATCAACGAGGGTGAATTCTGAGTTACACCCGATCATTACAAACCCCAATGCTAACGGTATTACCACGAGTGTCAATAAATTTTTAATTGTTCTCACTTTTCTAGAGGCATTATTTCGAGTTCTCCAGGGTGGTTTTTTTATTATACGTTTCATCATTTTGAATACTCTCTGGATTGGATTTTACATACCACCTTTTCTAGAAAATTTTCCTGAAGGATGCTATTAAAACAGGAAATTCAATTTTTAGTCGATTTATTGCATTCTTATATAAGGTTGAGAATAACTTTTATACTATATTAAAATATAGCA
>CAZOWM010000019.1:0-64723 GCA_964583615.1 uncultured Spirochaetota bacterium
CCTGTCCATTTGGATATCCGACCCGGCGCAAGGGAATCGAATATGATCATGGTCGTACTAAGTTTGCATGTTACCGCGCTTGTCTTAGAGATCCCCAGAAGCTTATCTTTACCTGTGATCATTTGCGCTCAAAAAGCCAATTCGGCTGGATGACTCATACTTACTTCAAAGACGATTTCCGCCGACAGGGTCCAGCGGTTCCGGGCTCAAGACTCTACGAACGTCTTAAGCCACTACGCACCGGAATCGAACGTTACTATGGACTGACCAAAGAAAACCGCTACTACATGGAACATAACAACACCTACATGGGTCATGATAATGTCCTCATTCATGTCATCGAGTACGACATTGTCGCAACCCTGGATATCCTCTATGAGCATTCGAAAACGGGTAAATGGAGCGACGTTCTCAATATCTAATATTGAACGGGCTTAAATTATTCATTTCAGGCTTCAACCTGGAAAAGCGTGTTCGTGAAGACCACATCCTCAGAAAGATCTCACAGAAGATCGATTTCGATTTCATCTACGAAGAGGTAAAACAGACCTATGGGACCAAAGGGAATGTGTCTGTACCTCCCCCTGTCATCCTCAAGCTGATGCTGTTATTGGTTCTCTACAATGTGAGGTCTGAGAGGGAGCTGATGCTTACGCTTCCCGAACGATTGGACTGGCTGTGGTTTCTTGGGTATGACCTTGAGGACGAGATACTGACGCACAGTGTATTGAGCAAGGCGAGAAGGCGGTGGGGTGTGAAGGCTTTTAAGAGTTTCTTTGAGCGTATAGTATGGCAATGTACTGAAGCTGGACTGATAGATGGGAGCAAGCTTTTTGTTGATTCCAGTCTTATTGATGCGGATATATCGAACAATTCAGTGATAGATACTGAGAGTATGAGAAGGTATGTAAGAGAGGGATATAGGGAACTTGAGGAGCGATTAGAGGGGGAGGCAGAAAAAAAAACGACGCCGATCAATAGGAGATATATATCGAGCACAGATCCTGATGCCTCTGTGACGAGGCACAGCAGGGGGATTCCGAAGCTTCGGTATAAGACGCATAGAGTGGTAGACCCTCGTTGTGAGGTGATCACCGCTACGAAGGTCACGCCTGGCTCTGTGGATGATGGTGAAGTGCTTCGAGAGATGATAGAAATCACTGAGGGGAACACTCAAGAAAAGGTTGATACCGTGGTGGCGGACAGCAGGTACGGGAGTATAGAGAATTATCTGTATTGTCACGACGTAGGGATTAAGGCTCATATGCCTTCACTTGGGGAGACACAGAGAGGAACAGGAAGAAAGAGAGGGATATTTCCGAAAGAAGAGTTTTCCTATGATCCTGGGACTGATACCTACAGGTGTCCTGGGGGGCAAGTGTTAAAGAGACGGATGTACAACAGGAGGCGTAATACTTATGAATACAAGGCGTCTTCTAAAGCGTGTGCTGGGTGTGCACTGAGGGGGCAGTGTACGAGTTCGAAGAACGGCCGGAGTCTGAAACGGCATATGAGGCAGGAGGCATTGGACAGTATGCTTGCTGCTGCCACGAGCAGACAAGCGAAGGGAGATATCAGGACTCGTCAGCATCTGTCTGAGCGGTCATTTGCCCGATCGACACGATACGGGTATAAGAGGGCCCGGCGGAGACGGATATGGAGGATGGAGATACAGGATTACCTTGTTGCTGCGGTTCAGAATATCACAATACTGGCGAATCACCTGGATAGGAAACCGGTATGGAGTACTATTCAGAGAGTACAGGTTATAAAACCCTGTTTTTTACAATGGGTTTATTGTGTTATTGCTTTATTGGGTAAAACAGTCTCTTTGGAGCCTGTTTTTACTTAGGGATGAGATATTAGAATCTCGGTAATCTTTTGGGCAACAGCCTGTACACATTTCATAAAATGCTCGTTAGATGTAAACGGCTTTATCCGGAAAGACGCTTCTTCGAGCCATATCCTAATTATAGGGCATCGTGTCACAAAGTATTATGTCCCGGAAAATACGCCCCCATTTCTTACAAAAAAACTCCCTGACCCGTTAAGAGCCAGGGAGTTAATTTGATTAGCGGGGGTAGGACTTGAACCTACGACCTTTGGGTTATGAGCCCAACGAGCTACCAACTGCTCCACCCCGCGTCGCTTTCATTTACTACATAGTTAATATGAGAAGGTCGTGAAGTCAAGGACTATTTGGGGATACCTCAGTTCCTCAATGCGAAGAGATGCTCTCCATTTCCTCAATGATGTCGTTGTACCCGGGTCGGATCCATCGAGATGGAGGATACTTCACCGTTCAAATATTTTCACTCAAAAACTTCCCGAACAGTCCGCTGACCACTCCTCCTGCCAGTGCAAAGAGGAGCACAAATGGAAGGAAATAGTATGAAAGACTGCTTTGAATAAATGCATAATTTATGAGAAGAAGCTGCACACTGTTACTCGTGAGTGCACCGATCACGCTGATTCCCACGAGAGAAAACACAGAGCTAAGATATCTGTAGGCCAGATACATCAGAAAAAACGAGGAAAGCGCACCCGACAGGCTCAGAATGAAAGTCACCGAAAGAAATGTCCCGATCAGAAGAGAGGCCGCAATGACCCGGGCTACAATGAGCACAAGCACTTCCCGTGGCCTGAACACGGTAAATGCATACAGGGTGATGGCATTCGCAAGACCGATTCGCATCCACGGAAGCGGCCGCGGCACCATATGTTCGATGATCGAGAGTACGATGGCAAAAGCTGCAAAAAAAGCGACGCTGAATACTCTGGAATCTCCTTCAGAGCTGCGGACCGCCTGCGTAATGGAACGTTCATTCACCGAGAAACTCCATCTATCCTTCCCTCTTCTCCCATGAGCTCAACGACAACTCTGTTGGGTATACATATCAACTGTTCACCGCAACGGCTGATATGCCCCATCTTCATGCAGATTTTTTCCCTGCACGGAGAGCTCTGTATCCACACCTCTCCATCGGAAATGATGACTGTTGTCATTCCAAGCGGACCATCGACCTCAACGGTTCTTTTTTCTTCCAGGGAATAGTAATCCTGTGTGTTCTGCCCGGTTATCATTACGTGATCCACAGCGGGGCCGGAAAACAATACCCTGGCAAAAAAAAATATTACAAGCCCCAATGATAGTGAGATCAGAATAATGTCGCCGATCTTCAGATGCCGGCGCATGCCGATCATATCCCGATCACCTCTCTGACAACCGCAACGAATATTAAAAATACCGCAACCGCGAACATGACGATCTTGTAGAGAGAAAACTTCCCTTCACGGGTGAAAAAAAGGCCGATGATGTAAAGCAAAAACCCAAATGCCGCGGTCGTGTACGCAAAGCGAAACCGGATCACCTTGAATAGAAAAAGAATGGACAGCATGATGAGAAAAGCAGCAGAGTATATACACACGATTCCGATGGTTCTTTTCATATTTCTCCTCTTAAAAAAAGTATGGCAGATTCCTCAGACTCTGAAATAGAGGAGCTCGGTCTGCCCGTATTTCTTTCTCTTCAGAAGCAGCGCATTTTCTTCAAGATCCGGAGGATCTTTTTCATATGCGCGTTCATACACAAGTATGGTTTCATTTTGTCTGAGCGACGAGGTTTTTATCAGAGAAACGATGTGAGAACAGTCTCTGTACCGGTAGGGAGGGTCCATGAATATGAGATCATAGTCAATATTTTTTTTCCTCTTCAGATATATGCCAACATCGCTTTGTACAACTTCTGCGCTCAAACTGAGAATCCTGAGATTTTTATCGATTGCCCGAATGGATTCTCTCTTTGCATCGACAAAAGTAACCGTTTCTGCCCCTCTGCTCAGGGCCTCAATCCCCAGGGACCCCGTACCCGCAAACAGATCGAGCACGCTGCACCCCTTTATCCCTTTATCAAAAAATGTGAGAAGTGTTGAAAAGACAGCTTCCCTCACACGGTTTGTGGCGGGGCGCACCCCTGTTTCCGGAACGTAAAGCCTTCTCCCTCCGTAACTCCCGCCGGTCAGCCTGAGCATTCGCTTCAATGTATTTCCTCCCTCGCTTTCAAGGCGCTTTTCTCTGTGTGCCGTTCGCATCCCCAACTGCAGCGCCGGATGTGACTCTTCACCCGCCGAAATAGAGAATTGCGTCCCTGTATGAGTCGCTCCCTGTGAATTTTTGAAGAAAAAGCTGCCTCTCCTGCTCAGAACCGATCTCCCCGTTCACCAGTTTTCTCGCATCCGAGTGCGCTCTGTAAATGAGCCGAGTGTTTATGTTAAAATCCTCGATAAGAAAACTGGGCACTCCGGATTGTCGTTTCCCGAAAATTTCTCCAGGCCCTCTCATACGAAGGTCTTTTTCCGCGATGTCGAACCCGTCGGTGGTGTTTTGCAGTATACGGAGACGTTCGAACGCATCCTTGCCTGTACTCCTGTCCGGAACGAGAAAACAGTACGATTCATGCCGGCCCCTGCCGATTCTCCCTCTGAGCTGGTGTATGCTCGAGAGGCCGAACCGCTCCGCCTGTTCGATTACCATCACCGTTGCATTGGAGATATCCACCCCCACTTCAACAACACTTGTTGCAACGAGTATCGCGAACTCACCGGATGCGAACCCCTCCATTGATCTCAGCTTCTCTTCCTCACTCATTCTTCCGTGAAGAATACCGACACGAAATCCTGAGAAAACCTCCTTGAGGCGTTCATAGGATTCGACAGCGTTCTTTAAATCCATACTGCTCGATTCCTCGATAAGAGGATAAATGAAATATGCCTGGCGGCCCTCGCGAACCTGTTCACGGACTTTTTCATGGACTTTGGATATCTGTGCCTGTTTTACGATCTCCGTGTGAATGGCTGCCCTGCCTGAGGGAAGCTCGTCGATGATGGAGACATCGAGGTCCCCGTAGAGCGTCATCGAGAGTGTGCGCGGAATCGGAGTTGCGCTCATCACGATACAATCAGGGCTGTTCCCTTTTACACGAAGACTCCCCCGCTGCAACACGCCGAATTTGTGCTGCTCGTCAATGACGACGAATGAGAGATCTTTGAAACGCACGTCTTCTGAATAGAGCGCATGAGTTCCGACGAGAATATCCACCGCTCCGCCCGCCACCCCGTTGAGAACAGTGCTTCTCTCCGCTCCTCTGATCGATCCCGACAGAAATTCAACCGTGACGGGGATGCCCCTCAGCCACCTACTGATCGTGTTATGGTGCTGCCTTGCAAGTGTTTCCGTGGGCGCCATAAATGCAGCCTGTCCCCCTGCGTCCACCGCATCGAGTGCTGTGATCAACGCAACCACGGTCTTTCCGCACCCCACATCTCCCTGCAACAAGCGGTTCATTGGAACCGGCTGCTGAAGATCCTGTTCTATTTCCTCAAGCACACGACTCTGGGCACCGGTAAGTTCGAATGCAAGTGTTGACAAGAACTCCTTCTTCAACCGGTGCTGTAAGGGAGCGCGTGTTTTTTCAATATGCTGTTTTTGCGCCCGCGAAAGTGCCGCAATAATTTGGAATTTGAAGAATTCCTTGTACGAGATCGCCTCCTTCGCTCTCCTGAGAGAATCCATACTATCAGGATGATGTATCTGCCTGAACAGCTCAGCGTTGTTCCCCAGCTTGTATCCTCTGTTGATGAACTCCGGCGTCTCGTCTTCCATGAGATGACCGTACGTGCGCACTGCGGTCCACGTGAGCATTCGCATCGTGTTCTGGCTTACACCCGCAGTCAGAGGATAGACCGGTACGATTCTCAGCTCTTCTTTCGAGTTTTCCACGCTGTAGTCAAACTGCGAGAATACGAAATTTTTCTTCCGCCTGGCATATGCGCCGCTTAAGAAAAACACTGTTCCGGGTTTCAGTACATCAACGAGAAACTGGCGATTGAAACAGTACAGCAAGGCCTCGCCGGACTCGTCTGCCACCATGATCTTTGGATGGCGTTTCCCGTTGTAATAAAATGTCGACAAGCCGCTAACCCTGAACCTGAACATCGCCTTCTCGCCTTCCCCTACATCCGTCAGGAGACGAACGGTTCTTCTGTCCTCGTACTCCCGCGGGAAATGGTAAAGCAGATCCCGTGCGGTGTATATGCCAAGCCTGTTGAGCTTGGCGCGAAGAGAGGGCCCGACACCCTTTATATATTGAACATCATCACGAAGGGTTGGTAACATGAGAATTGTACTCTTCCTGAAGGAGCTCCCTGAGGTGAGCCATCAATCTGCTCTCCGCTTCTCGATCATCGGTATGTGCGGTCCTGAAATCAGCATACCGCAGAGGCGGTTTCACGATGACTTTCACATCTTTCGGCTTGATGACCCAGGGGCGGACGAACAATTTGTCGGTGTTGACAAGAACCACGGGAAGAAGAGGTTTCCCCGTTTCCCTTGCAAGTACGAATGCTCCCCGCTTGAAATTGCCCAGAACTTCTTTCGGAGTCCGTGTTCCTTCCGGAAATATCCATACCGAACTCTCGCCCTTTTCGAGCACAGCTTTCACCTGGTCGAGACTTCTCGACGCAGATTTGTATTTCGTTCTCTCTATCGGTATGTAGCCCGCAATTCGCATTGCCGCACCGATCACGGGAATTCGAAAAAGCGAACTCTTTGCGAGCCATCTGAACTGAAGGGGAACCGCGGCGCCGGCAAAAAGAATATCCGTATAGCTCCTGTGGTTGGAAACGATAATGTAGTTTGATGACGGATCGATAAACTCTTTTCCATAGAGTGAAATACTTCCACCGTAAAACACCCGAACAAGAGCCTTTGACCAGATTCTTATAATACCATGCGGGAAACCCTGATATTTTCGGTAAAACGGGGTCATCAGGTAAAATATCACCGCAAAAAACATGGTGAAAATTACCCCCCCCGTCCAGTAGAGGAAGGCTCTTATCATAATATTCCGCCCTCATCAGAATACAGAACCGGAGCGTCTGACCAGAGCTTTTCGAGCTGGTAGTAGTCTCTTCCTTCCTGAAGGAAGAGATGAACGACAAAGTGGTTGTAGTCTATGAGCACCCAGGGAGACTCGAAGCTGTCGTCCCGTGAGAAGGGTTTTATGCCGAAGCTATCCATGAATTCCTCAATAAAGCGCACCAGCGCCTTTATCTGCACACTCGAGTTTGCGGTTGCGATGACAAAATAATCTGTAATACTGGTAAGCTCCTGGAGATCGATCACAAGTATGTCGCGCGCTTTCTTATCTCTGAGAAGTTCAGCCAATTGCACGGCAATTTCCCCCATGGGCAGGGGCTGTTGATATCGCTGGGCAACCGAGTTTTTTTTCATCGTACATATTTTCCTTCAAAGTCATTTCCAATTATGATCGTCACGTCCACGAGGAGTGTCTTGTCTACGCGGGTATACACCTCTTTGCAGTTGATGATATCCGCAACCTTCTTTGCCAGAGCGGGGTTTCCTACTCTGTCGATTACTATCGTATTTTCATAGTCACTTCTGAGTGCATTTCCGAAGTGCACGACATTGAATCCGTATTCGAGAAACGAGTTTCGTAGGCTCTGGGCCTGGCCTGGATTCCCGGAACCGTTCAGAATCTCGATGCTTATCTCATCATTGATCGGTGCCGGGCCCTCATCCGAGATAAACTTCTTCAAGTTCGCGATTCTGTCTGCGAGCCAGCTCCCGTTCTCAATTGGAGTAATATACACCTTGTCCTTTATCACCGTGTTCTTTCCAAACATACGCAGAAAGAGGATACGGGAAGAGTTTATTTTGTTCATCTCTCCAACGAGAACACTCAAATCCTTTATACTAAAATTGGTGTCGGCATTCTTTAGCACACGGCTGGTCACCCTCCGATTGTGGAGAAGCTCGCCAATATCATCGGCTCGCGGAAGAAGCGCTTCCAGGAGAAGCCTGTGATTGACCATCCTCTGCTCTTGGCCATCTTGCCCATACTTATATAAAAGCAGTTCCTTGGCCTTTGCCCCGTCGAGAGTCACATCGCCTTTTCTAATCTTGATAAATATTTTCTCTTCCACGTCAGTGTAGTTTAAGCTGTTCGGAATACTCAATACAATACCTTCCAGAAGATCAATGAGCCTCTCGACATCCACCACGTCGTATACAAGATAATATTCAAAGCTGCTGCCAGTGATTCCTTCAATCGTATTCCGCACGACGTTCATTCCGCCTCTGTGATACATCTTCTCAATTGAGTCGTAGGCCGGCTTGTCCTCATAGTCAACTTTCAGCCTTGTATTCTCCGGCATAATAATAACGCCGACCTTGTGGGTTTCCGGATCATAAAAACCGAGATAGATAGCCTCTGTTTTTTCTCCGTTTGTTTCAACAACAAGAGAGGAAAGAATCGACTTTGACTCTATGAGCACCGCAACCTTGCTCTCTCTGAAATAAAACAGGAAATAGATTGCCCCGACAATGATTCCGATGGCCAGGAATATCAACAGAATAGACACCCAATCGAATTCCGACTTCCTGCTGTCCTGCTGATACCTGATGTCAACTGTTTTGATACCCATCTATCCCCCGTGATTCTGCGATTCGTGTCCTTTCCCCACCTGGAGGACAATTTCATTATATCCAAGGAAGGTGTTTTTACAAATGAAAACTTCCTTTCCGAGAAGGTGTCTCAAGATAAACCTGTATATGTACAGAACCGCCCTGTCGAGGTCCCTGCATACGAGTTCCCGCGCCTTTTCAACTCCTCCGAATGTTCTTCCCGGTTCCGTGAAATCTGCCACAAAGATAATTTTATCGAGGAGGCTCATCGATTCTCCGCCGGTTGTGTGAAGCTCAATGCTTTGCAGTATTTCCTTGTCTTGAACACCGAACTCGGTTCGTGCAATCACCTTTCCGGCGTGTGCGTGAAGGAGGAGTGGATTGTGTTCAATCACTGAGTACTCGCTTTTCCAGAGACCATTCGTTTGTAAAAGTTCAACCATTTTTTCAACCGGAAGATCGCGTGCAATATCGTGAAGGAGCGCCGCCGCCTCTGCCTTCTTTTGGCTGCACCCGTACTGTCTGCAGAGCAGCAATGCTGTATCCCGCACCCCGAGTGTGTGCAGATAACGTTTTTCCGTGATCATTCCCCGGATTTTGTTCTCCATGCAAAACACTGCGCTCATCCCTCAGCCATGTTTTTGTATAGCCGGTGCTTCTCTATGTACGTCTCGACTTTTTTTGGCACGAGATATCGTATACTTCTTCCTCCCGCGATCCTCTCCCGTATTTCAGATGACGTAACATCGATAGTCCTCCTGTCAAAGAGGAGAAAACGTGATGATCCTTCCAAATTGAAATCCCCGGCCTTCATGTTGTCGCGTAAAAGAACGATGAAATTCACCATTTTGATCAGGTCTCCCGCATCTTTCCAGCTCATTAATTCGTTTACAAGGTCGGACCCGATGATAAAAAAAGGCTTGTGCTGGAAACGGTAATGATCGTACACGTAGCGCACCGTATCAACCGTGTAGGAGACCCCTCCCCGTCTGAGCTCAACATCATCCCAGGAAAAATGCAGATTTTCCTCGATCGCGTATTTCACCATATTCAATCGGTGTGCAGGCCCCGGATCGTAGTTCACGGTCTTGTGCGGAGGAGTATCCGCGGGGATGAAGACGATACGATCCAGATCGAACTCCTCTCTCACATCCTCAGCGAGTCTCAGGTGTCCGACGTGAATCGGATTGAATGTCCCCCCGAAAAGCCCCAGTCTATGAAAGTTGTTTTTCACAGGACATCTCCATGAGCAGCATGATTTCATCTTTTAATTCACCAATCCCGGTGCGGGCAATCGAGGATATGCACAATTTCTTCCCCTGAATACTCGAATCGAGAAACCTGCGCGCAGCCTCTGTGGATACGATATCTTGTTTCGTGCCGACTGTGAGGTATGGCTTTGTCACGAGCCCTGTAGAATACCGCTCGAGCTCGTTTCTGAGCGATTTGTGTTGTGCGGCAAAATCACCGACCGAAAGATCGATGAGAAGTATAAGAACCTTTGTCCGCTCGATATGCTTGAGAAATTTTATCCCAAGTCCATGCCCTTTGTGCGCGCCTTCGAGCAGGCCGGGAACATCAGCAATAATGACCTGCAGTTCGTTTCCATACTCCATGACTCCGAGGTTTGGAGAGATCGTGGTAAAAGGGTATTGCCCTATCTTGGGCCGCGCATCGGTAAGCACTGAAAGCAGTGTTGATTTCCCTGCATTGGGAAACCCCACGAGCCCGACATCGGCAATGGTTTTGATCTGCAGGGTAAGGTTGAGCGATCTTCCCGGCTTTCCTGGCTGTGCAAATCTCGGTGCCCTGTTTACCGATGTTGCAAATCGTGCGTTTCCGTATCCGCCTTTGCCTCCTCTGAGGATGATTGTTTCTCTGTTCTCACCGGTCAAATCCGAGAGGACCACACCGGTATCTCTGGAGCTTATCACCGTTCCGGGTGGCACCTCGATAACGCAGTCCCTTCCTTTCGAGCCGGTTTTGTTTCTTCCGCTCCCCGGTTGTCCGTTCCTGGCCCTGAAATGCTTTTTCATCAGGAGAAAAGAAAGTGTTTTTATCTCCCCACTGACGCGGAATATGACATCACCACCCCCCCCTCCGTCTCCGCCGTCAGGGCCCCCCTTCGGCACGTACTTTTCTCTTCGAAACGACACCGCTCCAGGTCCGCCATCACCCGATCTCACGTAAATATCAACTTCATCGACAAATCGTGACACACCTTTCTCCTTCGGCACGCACTGTGCTGATAACTGCTGCCCTGAAAAACTGAATTAAATCCGCTCTTTTATTCAATGGAATGTGTATAACTGATGGAAGTGACCGTATGAGGACACATATAGCCTTTGACTGGACGCGAGAACAAACCGATTTACGAAGCTTTTGTATAGACCGAGATCTTTTTTCGCGTTTTATTGGAGGTTTCAAACTTTACGACACCGTCGATTTTTGAAAAAATCGTGTCATCTTTTCCGATCCCGACGTTCCGTCCCGGGTGAAACTTTGAACCACGCTGCCGCACCAGAATGCTCCCGCTCTTCACGTGTTCGCCATCAAACCGTTTTACTCCGAGCCGTTTGGAGTGGCTGTCCTTGCTGTTTTTTGTGCTTCCGCCACCTTTTTTATGAGCCATGTTAAAATTTCCCCTTAGACCTTCTCAATGAGTATTTTTGTATATTCGGGCCTAGCCCCGCGTGTTCTCCGATAGTCCTTTCTTTTCTTGTATTTAAAAACCCGCACCTTTTTCCCTTTGCTGTTTCCGAGCACCTTCGCCGTAAGTTTCATATCCTTGATGTATGGAGTGCCGACCTTTACTTCGTCCTTGTCGTCTCTGAAGAGTAACACCTTGTCAATCTGAAATTCTTTATTCGGTTCTACGCTGAGATTATCAACAAGAAAGGGTTTTCCGAACTCGATCTTGTACTGTTTGTTATTCAGCTCAATTATTGAATACATGATTTCTCCCGCTGCTTCCCATGTCTTGAACTGCGAATACACGTTACAACGTGCTTAAAATATACATTTTTCACATGAAAGTCAACACCTGGTTGGCAAAGCATTTTATCTTTTCGATAACACAAGAGAAAAAAGGAGGCAAAATTTCACAAAAAAGAGGTAGAACATCTTCAGAGGATCCATGGGGAGAGGGATCGTGAAACCGATTTTATCGGAGAGAAACCAGATGCTAAAGCTCAGAGGAAATATGAAGAGCCCCAAGATCAGAAGCGACGAGATGTACCCGCGTCTGTGCTTCAAAAAAAGATACACGGAGAGTACGTAAATACCGATTGAGAAGGCAATGTCCACCCAGAAAAAATACACATCCGGATTGCTGAAAATGTCTCTCATAGATCCCTGCAACTCAGTTTTAATAGAATTCCCTACCAATTTTCTTACCCCAGTTTGAAAAAAAAAACAAGAGCTAATTGGATTCATACTATCCCCACACGCGTATTCTTTGTACGAAAACCGTGCTCCGATTTTACAAAACGCCCTATTGTCATTTGACAAGGAATTCGTATTCGATTACACTTTAATTGAGAACCAGCGATGCTTATCATTCTTATCATTATTACATTTCTTTTTTCCCTTTTCTTCGGATCTCTCTATACTTTGCGCATCCTCAACAAGCTGAAACTCAAATCCAGGCTCAGAAAGAACGGGCAAAATGGAAACCGTCAGGACACGATAGACACATTTCTCAAACTCTTGAGAAGAAATCCCTTTGATCTGACCACGCGGATGGCACTTATCAGAATTTACATTGAGCAAAACAACTTCAAAGAAGCAATCATGCACCTCAATAACATCCTTACCTACGAAAAGGGGAAAACAGAGATCGACGAATTTGAGATACACAAACTCCTCGCCGAATGCAACCTCAAAATGGATAACACTGACGAAGCCGCAAAAATATTTGCTTATCTTAAAAAAAAATATCCGGACTTGACCTACCCCTGTGTGGAGCTCGGGAAACTGGAAAAAAAGTGCGGAAATCTTGAAAAAGCCGGTCAGTACTACAGCAGGGCAGTATCACTTGAACCGGAAAACATAGAAATCGTCAAAGAACTCGGGATACTTCTCTTCGAATCACAAAAGTACCCTGAGGCGCTGTCGACCCTGCAGGAGGCACTGGGAATTGACCCCGACGACGCCGAAGTGCACTATTATATCGGTGAGATAAAAATGATCTATAAGCAGCCCAAAGATGCATTCAACCACTTTTTAAAATCGAAAAATAACGACCAATTCAAGGGAAAAAGCCTTTTTCATATAGGAAAGATTCTCAGGCAGTTCAACAAGCTGGAGCAGGCGCAGAAGGTATTTGCATCGATTGTCGAACATCCCGATCTTGACCGCGATGATAAGCTCGAAGTCATGTACGAACTGGGGGAAGTGTTTCTCGCACGGGGAGAACTGCAACGCGCACTCGCACTTTGGGAAAAGATACTTTCAGTTACCTCTTCGTACAGAGACGTAAAAGACAAGCTGCAGCAGTACGAACAGACAAAATCAAGCGCAGTTCTCAGGGCGTACATGATGTCCCCGCGGGCAGAGTTCATAGAGTTGTGTAAGAAAATTGCGCACAAGTTCGCACAGAATGTAGTTCTCATACGCACCAGCCCGCAGAGAGACTCGAGCGTCGAGATATTCTCGCAGGCTGTGTATCACGATGTCCCCACCACCATCATGTTCAAGTTCTTTCGAGGCGCCTCAAACATCGGACAGCTCGCAGTGCGTGAGTTCTATGAGAAACTCAAGGAAACGAAAGCAAAATACGGTGTCTGTATCACAACGTCCGATTTCTCTGAAGAGGCACGCATGTTTAGTGAAGGAAGAGTGCTCGAGCTTCTGGGGGAAAAGGAGCTTTTAAGGATTTTATCGAGAAGGTGAACTCGATTTCATCCAGCTCTTCTGCTGAGACGCCGGATGTGCACTATAGACTTTTTTTTAACCTGTCGAGGATGTTGAGCGCCTCGAGAGGGGTAATCTTTTCGATTTCCACATTCTTCAGTTCCTCAGCGAGAATGTCATAAGGAGAGGGAAAAAGGCCCAGCTGACGAGCCGCAGTTTTTTCTTCAGGGCCGGTGTTCGGGGTCTCAGTGACGGGAGTATTCAGATCCGGATTTTTTGCCATCAAAAGCGGCATATACCGGCCGTATTTTGTCTCCAGGCCGTGAAGAATGGATTTCGCGCGTTCGATGATTCCATCAGGAATCCCCGCCATCTTCGCCACTTCCACTCCGTAACTCCGAGACGCGCACCCGGGGACGATTTTTCTGAGGAAAACCACTTCGTTGTTCCACTCCTTGACTGTCGCATTGTAGTTGACAACACCGAAATTTTCATCGAGGGAGGTGACCTCATGATAGTGGGTGGCAAACAGCACCTTTGCACCGACGAGTCTTTCATCGAGGAGGTATTCGAGAACGGCCCACGCAATCGACAATCCATCATATGTAGAGGTTCCCCTCCCAATTTCGTCCATGATGATAAAACTTCGTTTCGTCGCATAATGAAGGATCCTCGATGTTTCGATCATCTCAACAAGGAATGTTGACTCTCCCTTGATGAGCCTGTCCGTCATTCCGATTCTCGAGAACACACGGTCAACAATCCCAATTCGTGCCGAGCGTGCGGGAACAAATGACCCCATATGCGCCATGAGGATGATAAGCGCACACTGTCGAAGAAACGTGGACTTTCCCGCCATGTTCGGACCGGTCAAAACCATTATCCTTCTATCCGTGTCATTGAGCAGAAGATCGTTTTCGATGAAATGCTCTTCTCCGAGGCGCTCAACGACCGGATGTCTCCCCCCCCGGATATCTACGACGTTTTCGTCCACCATTTCAGGTTTCACATAGTTGTTCTCACGTGCTGTGGCAGCGAGCGAACAATACACATCGATTTGCGCAACGATCGATGCTGTTTTGTACAGCTCTTCCATGGATTCGAGTACGAAGCGTCTCATTTCCTCGAAGAGCACCGCTTCCAGTTCATTTGAATTTTCCCGGGCTTCCAGAAGCAGAATCTCGTGATGCTGGAGTTCTTCGGTTGTAAACCGTTCTACATTCACAAGCGTCTGTTTTTTCACATACCCGCTTGGAACGAGGTGGAGGTTCGGTTTCGTCACCTCGATGTAGTACCCGATTATTCTATTGTATTTGACTTTTAATGACGGGATTCCCCACGACTCCTGCTGTTCGTGCTGATAGCGAGCGATCCACTCTCTGTTCTCCCTGTTCACCCGCCTGTATTCGTCGAGCTTCTCACTGAATCCAGATCTAATCATACCGCCTTCTCTTGTTGAAAGCGGCGGGTCGTCGACAACACAGGAATCGATCCTGGAGACAATATGCTCAAAATCAAAAATCGCTGCGAGCTCCGCTTCAAAAACGTTTTCTGCTGAGAGCTCGGTTTTGATCTTTTGCACACTCTTCAGAGAGTTATTCAGACCCAGTAAATCGCGCGCGTTTCCTTTTCCCACAGAAAGCTTGGAAACGATTCTTTCTATGTCGACTATATCCGAAAGCCCCTCCATGACGGATCTCAGCACGGCACTGTTCTGGAAAAAAAATTCCACCCTGTCCTGCCGTCCACGGATCTCGTCGATTGATCTGGAGGGAACGTGTATGTATTTTCTTAAAAGACGCGCTCCCATCGCCGTTTTCGTGCTGTCCAGAACCGAAAGGAGCGTTGCCTGTGTGCCACCTTCCCCGTTCTCAGCGAGCTCCAGGTGTTTCTTCGTTGTGTTGTCAACAAACAGGACATCTTCATCCCTTTTTTCTTTTACCCACAGTACATGGGAAATGTCCTTCTTTACATTCTCCCTTACATAAAAAAGAACAGCACCGCAGGCCATCACCTCGAGCTCACTGTGCAGTTCGAGGATATCGGAATGAGCCACTGAAAACTGTTTTTTTATCTCTTCTTCCGCATTGGCTTTTTCAAAAAGAAACCCCGGAGCCGTCCTGAAAACGAGCTTCGGCCTGAGACGTTTCAATCTGCTGAAAAAATCAGAGAACACCTCGGTTTCATCGTAATACTCCGGATATATAATCTCCCTGATCCCGTTGTCCTCGATTTCGTTCTGAATGCCGTCGATTATATCACCGGAGGGAATGAGGCGTGTGACAAACTCACCGGTTGAGACATCAAGACACGCACATGCAATATCTATTCTGTTCTTTTCCGCATTCCCGCATACAGCAGCAATGCAGTTGTTGCTCTTGTGTTCGAGAAGGTTCGGATCGAGTATGATGCCAGGGGAGAAAATTTCCACCACATCCCTTTTCACAATCCCCTTTGCAACTCCGGGGTTCTCCTGCTGCTCGCAGATTGCGATCTTTTCCCCGTGTTTTATGAGCCGTGCAATATAGGTGTCTGCAGCATGAAAGGGAAACCCGCACATGGGGATGCTGTTCCGTTTGGTAAGTGTGATGTTCAGAATCGAGGACGCGACGAGCGCGTCCTGTTCGAACATTTCGTAAAAATCCCCGAGCCTGAACAGGAGTATTGCGTCCCTGTACCTGTTCTTGATTCTGTGGTACTGCTTCATCATTGGGGTATCTTTTCCCATCCTATTCTTCCCGAATCAGAAAACCCTGATATCCGTACTCACTGAGTTTACGCATCACCAGATCGGCACCATTCAGGTCATTTATTGGTCCTATCCTCACCCTGTAAAGGGTTTTTCCATCAAAAGTTGTTTCAAACAGAAGTGCTGGAAAGCCTTTGGCCATGAGCGAAGCCGAAAGGTTTTCTGCGTTGTCCTTTCGGGAAAAGGATCCAACCTGTATGTAGTAGCCTGAACCCAGGGAGAAAAAAAAGGATTCATCCGTGCCGTCCGGTTTTTCCCCCTCTGTGTTCCCATCTCCGGAAAGATAGTTTCCCATGAGAACACTTTCGTCAAATATCCCCACAGCTTGGAAAATATGCCCTTCTTCCTTTCCGGGGCTGAGTTTTTTTATTTCCTCGGCCGCCATGAAGGTAAATAATGAGGGGGAGTACTCTTCTCTCAGTTGTGTGTATGTCGCATATGCCCTGCCAATCTCTCCCCTGCGCGCATAAGCGTGTGCAAGCAAAAACATCGCCTCCTGCCTGTGAAACGTAGAAGGTGCAGACCCAAGTATCCTGAGGAGCAGATTTTCGGCTTCTGAAAAGGCTTCCATTTCAAGCTGAGTTTTTGCGATCTGCAGGTAATTACGCATCATGTGATCTGGATCCTGAAACACTCCGGACCCCGCGAGCAGTGCGATCGATCTGTGGTAGAAGGAGAGCGCTTCCCGGAAGTCGGCAGACGCCATGCTGATGATCCCCATAAAGGTGTACACATAAGGGGTGAATATGGTCACTGAAGAGAGTTCGTGCTCCTCAATCGCGGAGAGGAAAATACACGCAGCTTCAAGTTCCCCAGCAATGTACAGTCTCTTCGCGCACTCATAGCGCGCAGCATCAACCAGGGGAAATAAAGGGTGGTTTTTCGAAATCTGCGCGAGTATCTCTGTGGACTCGTCGATATTTTCGAGCAGGGTTGCGTATTTGAAAAGAAGATAGGGAGCGCCCGGTGTATTCTGGACCCTCTTATAGGCCAGGGAAAAAAAGCGTGCGGCCCGTTCGGCGCTGCCGCGCTCTTCATACTGTTTCGCCTGAGAGACAAGTTTTTCGGTGCTTTTATCGTCCGGTATCATATAGAGGTCCCCGCCGGGAAAGTATCTGTTTTGGAACTCGGCTGGGAGTAAAAAAGGTACTGCAGCGTTTTCTTCGGAGGTGTGGCTTTCTGAGAAAACATCTCCCCTTTCACCCCCTCTGATGGGGGAGTGATAAGCGCCCAATTGCAGAGCGCACAGCATCACCCATACAGGGACCCGCCGCATCCATCCACCATTCTTCAAGAACATAGCTCTTTCCTTTTACAACATGCTCCTGTGGCCCGGGAGCATCGACCCGGTCTCACTGGAAGCTTTTCTCCATTCCGCGCAGCGTACTCCCCGAGATACCTGAAATTTCTGTGTGGATAAAGGACCCGACAGGTGCCCGTGTCCTGACCACAATCATTTTCCCTGTTTCTGATTTGCAGAGCATTTCGGCCGGGTTCTTTTTACTTGTGCGCTCCACGAGAATAGTCGCGGTCTTTCCGATCATCTTTTGGTTTCTTGCTATAGAAATACCCCTCTGGAGTTCGATCAGTTCCTCGAGTCTGCGACCCGCAATGTTTTTCGCCACCCTGCCGGGAAAATTTGCCGCTTTTGTGAAAGGTCTCTCCGAATATTTGTACATGAATGCATCGTCATACTGAAAACGCCTGCATGCATCCAGCGTACGCGTGAAGTCTTTTTCTGTTTCTGTGGGGAATCCGACGATGATGTCGGTCGTTATTGAAGCATCAGGTTCATATTCGTGAACCGCATCAACGAGCCGAGCATAGTGCGCGAGAGTGTATCTTCTATTCATAAGACCGAGAATCCTGTCCGACCCACTCTGCAGCGGAAGATGAAAGTGTTTGCACACCTTGGGGAGCGCAGTGATTCTTCTGATCATTTCAACGGTAAAGTCCTGTGGGTGCGACGTGAGGAACCGAATCCAGCGTATACCCTCTACACGATGGATCTTTTCGAGCAGTTCCATGAAATCGATATCCCCGCTGTCCTTCCCGTAGGCGTTCACGTTCTGCCCGAGCAGAGTGATCTCCGCGACACCCTGCTCTGCGAGGTCCCGCACTTCCCTTAACACTTCTTCGTGTTTTTTGCTTTTCTCAGGCCCCCTCAGAATGGGAACGATACAATAGCTGCAGTTGTTACTGCACCCTTTTATAATATTCACCCACGCCCTGTGCCCCTCTGCTCTCTTTGTTGTAAACCCGGAAAATCGGTACTGACTTTTATCAGTCGTAATGCATCGAGTATTCTTCCTTTCACATTCAGCCACATATTCCGGTATGTCGATATAGTGGTACGTGCCTGCACATACATCAATTTCCGGAAAATCTTGAAGGATTTCCCGTCCCTTTTCCTGCGCCATGCATCCAGCAAAAACGATAAAAAAATCTCTTTCCGAGGATCGCTTCAAGGATCTGTAATATCCGAGTCTTCCGTACACCCGTTGCTCTGCGTTTTCCCGCACCGCACAGGTATTCAAAACCACGACGTCCGCTTCCTTCTCGCTGCGTGCCCTAGTGTATCCCCGTTGTTCAAATGCAAGCGCTATGTCAAGGGAATCCGACTTGTTCATCTCGCACCCGTAGGTTTCGATAAAATAGGTCCTTTTTTGCAGCATATCCATATAATAATATCTTTCCCAAAAAAGGTCAGGGCGAAAACACGCATACGGCATCATCACTTAATCGTAATGTGGGGTTATTTTCGGGGGGTCAGTAAAAGGAAACATTCAGCGAACCGCACATCGGACACACATGATCCTGTCCGAGCTCGTCCTCATAATCGGGGAAATCGTTTCGATCAGGGTATATCGTGTCTGTCCAGCGGAAATCGCACTCTTCGCACACGTAGGTTCTGGTGATGATGTGTTCAGCCTCGTAGTCTTCCGAGTCCTCAGGGTCTGAGAACCCATCATCCTCGTCGTCTTTCAGGAAATCCATCATGGTCTCCCGTATCCTGTATATATTATAGACTAATAGATGGTCTTTGTTTGTCAACAGTTTTTCGATACATTACAGCAGATTTTCATGAGAGAGGAATGCCCTTCAGCAACAACAGCTCCCATGCGCTCACCGATCTCATCCTCAGTCAGGTCGTAAATGTGCTCCGCGAGCTCATCGATCATCTTCATGAGAAGGGGATTGCTGGCCACGTTTTTTTCAATGAAGATACCCGGGTGTGTACTCGGTAATATCTCGACGTCTCTGTGATACAGCTCCTCACTGTACTTCTCACCCGCCCGAATACCGGTATACAATACAGGAATGTCCTCATAGGGGGTGAGACCAGAGAGGATGATGAGGTTTTCAGCGAGGTCCTTGATCTTGATTGGCCGACCCATATCGAGGATGTATATGTTGCCCGCCGTTCCATTTGTTGCTGCCTGCATTACCAGCGAGGTTGCCTCGCGGACCGTCATGAAGTACCGTTCCATGTACGGTGAGGTAATGGTGACGGGGCCACCCTTTGCGATCTGTTCCTGAAAAACGGTTGACACGCTTCCGTTGCTGCCGAGCACATTTCCAAAACGAACACTGCAGGAGTGCATCCCATTGCCGGAAAAAATACCGGTCATAAGCTCACAGATTCTCTTCGTTTTCCCCATGACGGAAACCGGGTGCACCGCCTTGTCTGTTGATATCATGATAAATTTCTCAATACCGTTGTTACGGGAAACCTCGAGCATGGTTCGTGTTCCGACCACATTGTTCAGAAAGATCATCCTTTCGTGGCTTTCCATGAGCGGTACATGTTTATATGCAGCCGCATGAAATACAATGTCCGGCCTGTAACGTGAAAAAATCTCATCAATAATGCGTCTGTTCTTTATGTCGGCGACACAGGGAATGAACCCGGTTTTTTCGTGTATGAACGCTTTTACATCACGGGACAAATAAAAAAGCCCGTTCTCATTCAAGTCAACCGCAACAAGAACATTGGGGCCGTATCCCGAAAGATCTCGAATGAGCTGAGACCCGATTGATCCGGCGGCACCGCTTACAAGAATCTTCCTCCCGCCGATGTACCGTCGTATCTCCTCTGTATCGATTGAAACCTCCTCCCGTTCGAGAAGATCCGAGAGACCGAGTTTCTTAATCTGATCGAAATGTACAACCCCCTCGATGATCTCCATTGTGGAAGGAACGATCAGCAGTTTTACCTTTTTCGCCTTGCATATTCTCACGATATCCCTGATAACAACTTTTGGAATCGACGGCATGGCGATGATTACTTCTCTGATCATGTACTGTTCAATGCACTCGGAAAGCTTCGAGCGGCCCCCGAATACGATTTTCCCGTGTATAGATACTCCAGCTTTCCCCGGGTCGTCATCTATGAAACCCACGACCTCTATCCGCTCTTCCGGATGTTTCAGGATCTCCTCCAGCACCATGCTCCCTGCTTCACCGGCTCCGCAGATCAATGCTCTCCGCATAGGTGTTGTCCTTTGGTTCTCACGTATGTTTACATAGAATATCGGCCGGATTCTCACCTGCGTTTATGAATCTTTGGGTATACGTAGCTAGTGTCTTTAAACTGTTTTTCCCCGGGTCCGAAATATGACACCAATGTGCGCACGATTTTTTCGTAC
Organism: uncultured Spirochaetota bacterium; assembly: GCA_964583615.1. Taxonomy (GTDB): domain Bacteria; phylum Spirochaetota; class B62-G9; order B62-G9; family DRHN01; genus CAZOWM01. The sequence goes on from CAZOWM010000019.1 coordinate 20,737, forward strand.
CGGTCAGGAGGTATATCGAGTGTAAACTGATAGCGAATCTCTTGCTGCACTCTCCAAGAAAAAAATCAACTGACTTTGCTCCCCGGAGCAATCTGTCTGTCCACGCTGAGGAGAGAAAGATTTCTATTGTCCGCGGCTGCGAGAAGCATTCCGTTGGATTCGATCCCCATGAGGGTGACAGGTTCCAGGTTGACGAGCACAGCGATTTCTTTTCCGATGAGCTCTTTGGCCTTATAATATTCAGCAATTCCTGCAACAATCTGTCTGTTTTCATCACCAATATCAACAAGTATCTTTATCAATTTCTTCGAGCCTTTTACCGATTCAGCTTCAATCACCTTCCCGATCCTGATGTCAAGTTTTTTGAAATAGTGGATGTCGATCATTTCGTCTTTTTCCTCTGTGTTTTTTTGTTCGACAGCTATTCTGGGGAAAAGGCTTTTCCCCTCATGTAACTCCTTTCCTGGTTCAAGCCTCCCCCAAGAAAAGTGGTCCGTTTTCGGCCGTGCACCGTCTCTGATATCCCTCATTATTTTCTCTGAAAAAACCGAAAGCGCAGTCTCTGATTTTTCGAGGATGATCGGTGCAAGCAGTACTGACACGAGCCTCACCCCTTCGCATGCAGTGTACAGAGTTGTGCTCAGTTCTTCGGTTTTCTCCTCCTTGTGGAGATTCCAGGGGGCCTTTTCGTCTATGTATTTGTTGATCATTCGTATAAATCCAAAAATTGCACCGAGCGCAGCGTTGAGTTCCATCCTGTCTACAAGCTCGTGTATCTTCCCGGGCAGTGCCTTTCCTTCCTCGATTATTCTCTTGTCATCACGTCCGGGTTCCCGGGGTTCGGGAATCGTACCATCAAAGTACTTGTGCACCATTGTGACAACCCTGCTCAGGAGGTTTCCGTAGTCATTGGCAAGATCGGTATTTATGGTATTTATCAGGAGTTCTTCGCTGAAGTTTGCATCCGACCCAAGAACCATGTTTCTTATAAGCACATACCGGAAATTTTCTATCCCGTATTTATCGATGAGTTCGATCGGCCGAACCACATTCCCGATAGACTTGCTCATCTTTGTGTCCTCAACGAGCCACCACCCGTGCGCAAAAATCGTCCGCGGCAGCTCGAATCCGGCGGATTTCAACATAATGGGCCAGTACACCGCATGCGTGGTGACGATGTCCTTGCCGACGAGATGTACGGTACAGGGCCACCACTTCTGAAAAGAATTATTGTCTCTGTATACCCCAATGTTGCTTATGTAGTTTATAAGGGCGTCAAACCACACATAGGTAACGAACTTTTTGTCAAACGGAATTTCTATGCCCCAGTCGAGACGAGACTTCGGCCTCGAAATACAGAGGTCTGACAGCGGCCGTTTCAAGAAACCGAGGATCTCGTTTCTCCTTGTTTCCGGCCTGATAAAGTCGGGATGCTCCTTTATGTACTCGATGAGCCAGTCCTGATATTTGGACAGCTTGAAGAAATAATTCTTTTCCTCGATGTCTATTACTTCTCTGCCGCATGAGGGGCACTTTCCGTCCACGAGGTCCTTCTCGGTCCAGAATCTTTCCTCAGGTATACAGTATTTTCCGACATAGGTATCAAAATAGATATCACCGCGTTCATAGAGGTAGGTGAGCAGGTTCTGTACAACGAATACGTGCCGTTTTTCCGTTGTCCTGATAAATCGCGAGTAGCTGATATTCAGCTTTTTCCAGAGCTTCACAAAACGAACAACCATGGAGTTGCAGTGGTTCTTGGGCTGAATTTTCCGCTTTTTCGCGGCTTCCTGAACCTTGAGGCCGTGCTCATCAGTTCCTGTAGAGAAAAAAACCTCATCTCCGAAAAGCCGGTGGTAGCGTGCAATCACATCAGCAAGAATCGTCGTATACGCGTGCCCGATATGCGGCTCGTCGTTCACATAGTAAATGGGGGTCGTGACATAAAATTTTCCCACCTCAATGCTCCTCGCTGCTCATATACCCGCCACCATCATCAGAAATGCGTACCCCTCAGATTACGAATAAATTGAAAAAAACGGCTGAAAATGTTTTTCATCATATGTTAGTCATTTCATTTCATTTGTCAAGTTGTTATTCGACAAATACCTGTCAGTCTGGTTGAGTAATTCAGAGAGCTCGCCGACAAACACACGCCCCCCCGGAAGGGAATTGATGAATACCTGGCCGTAATTTCTTTTGAGTACACGGCTGTCGAGAATGACAACGATTCCGGTGTCCGTTTTTTTTCTGATAAGCCTTCCGATACCCTGTTTCATCTTTATCACTGCGAGCGGGAGAATATATTCGCAGAACGGATTTCCACCGGTTTTCTGTATACGTTCGACTCTCGCCCGGACAACAGGTTCTGTCGGAACCTTGAAAGGAAGCTTCGTGATGATCACACACTCGAGAGTTTCACCCGGAGCATCAACACCCTCCCAGAAACTTACAGTGCCGAATAGAACAGAGTGTATATTCATTTTGAAGTTTTGAAAAAGATTCTTTCTCAGGTCACTTCCCTGTTTGAAAAGCACCAGCCCTCTTTTTTCAAGGGTTTCTTTCACCCCCTCGTACACTGTATTCAACATCCTATACGAGGTGAACAGCACAAAGGCTTTCCCGTTTGTTTTCTCCACGACCTTCATAATGCTCTCCACGACCATCCTCTCGTAGCCTGGTGTCTCCGGCCCGGGTATATCGGAGGGTACCAGTACAGCCATCTGTTCCTCATAATCGAATGACGAACGGATGCGCTCTTTGTGGACAGCCCGGTGCAGGCACAGTCTTTTCTGAATGAAGTCAAAAGTATTGTTCACAGTCAGGGTTGCGCTGGTGAGCACCCCGCTTTTCAGTCTCCTGAAAATGAGCTCTTCAAGCATGCTCCCCACATCAACGAGAGAAACAACGATTGCCGTTTCTTTTCGTTTCTCGATCCAACGTATGTATTCACCGGTGTCGTCTCCGAAAAAGATGTCGATCGTATATGCAATCTCGTGAATTCTCGAGATAAACCCATCGAGCTGCTTTTTCGTCTGTTCCTCGACTCCTTCTTCAATATGTGAATTGAGATCGCTGAGCTGTTCAATGAGCCGTATGCACCCCCGGTAAAAAGCCCCAAGCCCTGATACAACCAAGGTCTCCCACCCCGGAAGGCTTCTCGTTTCATCGTTGAGCTCCATGACGGTATATCCATTGTTGAGTGCGTCTCTCTGAAGGCGCGTGCTGTTCGAATCGACAAATTCATCGATACCCTCAAAAAGGCTGAAACTGAGAGTCTTGAGCGCCGATACCTCATCGATCATCTCACTGATTTTTGTTTTTTCACCAAGCCCTTTGTTCATGAGAAAGACGAGATAGCCCCGTTTTTTTTTCTTTACGATAAAGAGACTGTTGAACAGCCGGAGAACGGAGCCCAGCGAGATCTTTCGCGTGAAAAAGGAGGTCGCGGAATCTTCGAGGTTGTGCGCCTCATCAATGATGAGCCGCTCGTACGCGGGAAGTATCGAATTCCCAGACCCTATAAGGCTTGCATCAGCGAGCAGATAGTGATGATTGGTGATGATAATGTTGGCAGAGACCGCACGCCGCTTCACCGTGTTGAGAAAACACCTGCTGAAAAACGGGCATCCGGCCCCTGTACATGTTTCGGATTGTGAGTTAATTTTTTCCCAAAGGCTCAACTTTGGCATAAATGAAAGGTCAGAGAGGCTTCCGTCAGTGGTCGTATTCACCCACTCCGTTATTCGTTCGAACTGATCGTGCTCTTCTTCATCGAGAAGCGTGAAGAGATCCTGCTGCACCTCCGCTACTCTGCTCAGGCAAACGTAATTCCCCCTCCCCTTCATCAAGATATAGCTGAAGTCCTCATTCAATGCCCCTTTGAGATCGGGGATGTCCTTGTAGAGAAGCTGCTCCTGCAGGTTTATCGTGTTCGTTGAGATGACGACCCGCTCTCTGTTTTTCAGTGACCACCCCACCGACGGAATAAGATAGGCAAGCGTTTTTCCAATGCCCGTTCCAGCTTCTATGAGGGCGATGGCATCTTCGTTGAATGTTTCACACACAGACTCGAGCATCCTTTGCTGCCCCTCCCTCTCTTCAAATCCGGGAATCGTTCTGCTGAACACCCCTCCCGCAGATATAAGAGCATTGAGTTCGGCCTGATCGAGTTTGATTTCTCTTTTTTTGAGTACAGGCTCTACAACCACATAAAAATCGGAAAGGTCATTGTTGATGATGATAAATCCCACCCCTCTTTGCGCACTGAAATTGGCAATTCGCATATCAGGGTTTGAAGGAGTGAGCGTCCCGGTCGGGTGGTTGTGGATGATCACATCCGGAATGGCTGTTCTCTCAAGAGGGACTGCAACACACTCATCGTCCCCGCGTGCCACCACTTCAACCCGTGTAATCATTTGCTGTTCATCGGTCCACCCGAAGAACAGGACCTCGTTGCCGCCTGCCCGCCGAATTTCGTCTTGCATCTTCTTTGCCGATTGCTCGGAAAATCTTTGACCCATTCCGCGCTTTTCCAGTACGTCACCCGCGATGCGTGGAACGCTGTTCGGGTGAATCCGGTATTTTCTCAATGATTGTTTTTATTAATCGTGAAACACGATTTTCCACTGATGACATCGTCTTTAGGACACCTGTATGGCTGAGACGCTCCTGCGTGATCCCGCACGCCATGTTTGTAATCACCGATATGCCGAGCACACGCATTCTTTCCTGTGCAGAAACGATTACCTCCGGCACAGTGGACATGCCGACCGCATCGGCTCCGATTCGTCTGAAAAACTCGATTTCCGCTCTTGTTTCATAACTGGGGCCCAATGTGGCAAGATACACTCCTTCTCTGAGTGCATCCTTTGTTCCGGTCTCAGGCGCACACTTTTTTGCGAAATCGATGAGCTCGCGGTCATAGGGCTCTGACATATCGACAAAGATCGGCCCATATTTTGTGTTTTCTTTCCCGACCAGAGGGTTTACTCCCATATAATTGATGTGATCGGAAATCAGCATGATGTCCCCTGGGGCGAAATTCCTGTTTATACCGCCGCTGGCGTTGGTGACAATGAGAACTTCCGCTCCCAGACGCCTCGAGATCCTGACCGGAAGCGTTACATCATCGGTTGAGAGCCCCTGATAAAGGTGAAAACGGCCGTTCCATACGAGTACATCCTTTTCTCCGAGCGCTCCTGTAACCAGTTCGCCTTTGTGCCCCTGAACGGTTGCCCCGGGAAAACCGGGAATATCCCGATACGGGAAGATATTTTTCTCAGCCACCTCCTCAACCACCCGGCCAAGGCCTGACCCCAGAATGAGAGCGATCGTTGGATGAATGGAAATTCTTCCCTGTAAAAAACTCAGTGTATCCTCAAGATTGTGTGAGCGTTCGTTCATTTTTTCCCCTTTCGGATTATGAGAGATATCACCCGCAGCGATCTTCGGATTTCTTTAGAATTCCTTCTTCACCCAATCGAAGGGATCGACATATATTCCGTTTACCCAGAGTCCCCAGTGAAGATGGGGGCCTTCAACGATTCCCGTTGCTCCGATCTCCCCGACCTTTTCTCCTTTTTTCACAAAATTCCCTGCGTCTACCTCAAAAGAGCTGAGATGAAAAAAAAGCGAAAAGACACCTTGTCCGTGATCAATGACCAGTGTGTACCCCGTTGTTATCCGCATGTCAGCAAACACGACAACTCCATGATTGGGGGCAACGACGTGGTCTCCGCGATTTCCTTTGAAATCGACTCCCCTGTGGAACCGAACAAAGGAGGGTTTGTTTTCTATGTAGTACAACCTTCGCTTTCCGAAAGGGGAAATAACGACGGGATTTTCAACCGGGTAGATAAACACGCGTTCCCAGAGCGCATTTGATCGTTTCGTCGTGAGGATCCGATAGAGCAGTTTCTGTTCCTCTGTCTTCTTGGCAGACTTTTTGAGCAGATTGCGCATCTGTTTTGCCAGAAACACTTTTCCTGTTTGCCGCGGAGTAGATTGAAGGTAAAAGGGGTACACAATTTCCGCCGACCCTTTTTTTTCGCTTTCACATCTAATGACAAGTGCGTACCGTGCAGAAGGCATCTCTACGTCGAACCCGGTGAATGCGTGATATATCTTTTCGGAAATCTGGAAAAAATCCACGTCCTGTGTGAATCCACCCTCATCCTTTATCGAGGAATATATTTTTGCACAAACGTCAGAAGGCCGAAGAACGACCTTTGTTGTATGACCCTGCGCGGGAAAAGGGGAGAAATAAAACCGCAGATCAAGAAAGTCTTTATCCTCGGAATGTGCATGTTTTCCGTATGAAAGCACGGGGGCCTGCTGTAGTGTTGCCTTGCTGTATGCGTAGAGCTTGTGGTACACATTCCCATTTTTCAGTATAACCACGCTGTCTCTTCCCGTCCGGATGGTATCTCCATACCGAAGCTTTTCGTTTTTCCGGACGTGCGTGTATGTAGAGGAGTTCCGCTTCCAAACCACGTCTCCCCAATGGGACACAACGACGAACTCTTCCGAACAGACTGCTGTGTGCAGGAATACGAAAAAGAAGATGAAAAAGGCACAAAGGAGCGTTTTTCGTGAAAACAATGGGTGTGCTACTCCTCACAATAAAAACTGAACACTTTATGGATACAACCTATTTATCAGTCTCGGAAAAGGAATCGCCTCTCTCACGTGAGGGATATTACAGATCCAGGCAAGCAAACGCTCTATGCCGAGACCGAATCCTGAATGCGGAACACTTCCGTATCTTCGTATATCGAGATACCACCTGTACGAATCAGGGTTGAACCCCTCCTCCTTTATCCGCTCAAGTAAAGAATGATAATCGTCATTTCTCTGCGACCCGCCAATAATCTCTCCATATCCTTCCGGGGCAATAAGGTCGTCATTGAGCACCGTTCTTGGGTCATCAGCATTCGGCTTCATGTAGAATGCCTTGATCTTTTTTGGATAATTGTATATAAAAACAGGCTTTTCGAAGCTTTCCGAAAGAGCCGTTTCCTCGTCTCCACCTATGTCCTCGCCCCATTCAATACGAAAACCCTTTCTGTTCAGAATGTCGATCGCTTCATCATAGGAAATTCGCGGAAATGGAGGAACTGCGCGTCGCAGAGGTTCAAGATCCCGGTTTAGATAAAGAAGTTCACGGTCGCATTCCTCTACAATGCGGGAAACAACACAGTGGATCATATCCTCCTGCAGTTCCATATTTTTTTCCGAGTCGTAGAATGCAACCTCTGCTTCCAGCATCCAGAACTCCGCAAGGTGGCGTCTCGTCTTGGATTTTTCCGCTCGAAACGTTGGGCCGAGGCAGAACACCTTTTTAAATGCTGATGTCGCCGCCTCCAGATAGAGCTGTCCAGTCTGCGCCAGATATGCGCTTCCAAGATCGAAATACGCGGTCTCAAAGAGCGTCCCTGCGCTCTCGCCGATGGAACCGGTGAGTATGGGCGTATCTATGAGCACGTATCCGTTTTCATGAAAATACAAACGGAGCAACCGTACAAGTTCGCTTCGTATCCTTAGAATCGCAAGCTGCCTGCTTGACCGCAGCCAGAGATGGCGGTTCTCCATGAGAAAATCGACACCGTGTTCCTTTTTTGATATTGGATAATCATCTTCAGGAACATGAACGATCTCAAGGCCTATAACGCCAAGCTCGTATCCGTTCGGGGCCCGGCTATCTTCTCTGATGACCCCTTTTACCTTCACCGATGATTCGACCTTCAACTGCGAACAATCCTCAAAGACCTGTTCCGATACTTCTTTTTTCACCACAACGCACTGAATATTACCCGTTCCATCTCTCACCTCCATGAAAAAAAGCGATCCGCTCGACCGTAAATGTCTTACCCATCCACAAACAACGACTTCCTTTCCCGCAAAGTCATGTGCATCAATAATCCGAAACTCCTCTTCAAGCATTCCGACTCTCCATTATCACATAGTGAAAAAATTCCTTAGAAAATCGCCTGCTCTGCTGAGCAGGCGGAGGGAAAACAGCGGATTTCTGACTACACAAGAGTAAGTATTTCCGGCTCACCATCTCTGACGAGGATTGTGTGCTCGAAATGCGCGGAGCACCCACCATCCTTTGTTACCACAGTCCAGTTATCCTTTTTCACCACAACCTCAAACGCATTTTCATTGACCATCGGTTCTATCGCAAGCGTCATACCCGAAAAGAGTCGGGGGCCTCTTCCGGGCGTTTTGTAGTTGGGGATTGGGGGTTCTTCATGCAGTTTTTTCCCCACACCGTGCCCGACAAAATCTCGAACCACGGAAAACCCGTTTTTCTCAACGTGATTCTGTACAGCCTGAGAAATATCCGATACATGATTATTGTGCACTGCCTGTGCGATTCCCAGGTAGAGCGCCTCCTCAGTGACACGCAGCAGTTGTGCCTTTTGTGCAGATATCTGCCCCACCGGGATGGTGATGGCTGCATCCCCGATATACCCTGATTTGTTCACTCCCACATCGACGCTCAAGATATCACCTTCCCTCAGTCTGTAGGGTCCGGGGATCCCGTGAATCACCTCATCGTTCACCGAAGCGCAAATGGAAGCGGGAAACCCGTTATAATTTTTAAATGCCGGTGTAGCCCCTCTTTTTTTTATGAACGCTTCCGCCTTCTCATCGAGCCATCCCGTGGTGACTCCTTCTTTCGTAATCTCGCGCAGGTATTGAAGCAGTTCACCTACTATCCTGCATGCATGTCTGATATACATGATCTCGCTGCTGTTCTTGAGCTCATGCATCTTCCGCGCCTTCCTTATCTTCTGTACTCTTCCCTGTTTTGGGACCGAGCATATCTTCGATTTTCGGTCCGGTACTGTATGATTCTTCAATAATGTTCTTTATGCTTTTCTTTTGTCCCGCACTTATGGAGATTTCCCCCTGGAAAACGACGCCTTCCTCTACATTGACCTTTGGTGCCCTGACATTGCCGAGTATACGTCCGGTTGAAAGCAGTGAAACCTCCTCCTCGGCTTCGATGTTTCCAATGACCGTGCCGCCAACAGTGACATTTTTTGCAGTGATATCGGTCTTTACTTTTCCCATTCCACCGACGATCAGATGGTCACGGGTCTTTACCTCGCCCTCAAAGCGTCCGTCGATCTGAAGAGACCCGTTTATATAAAATTTGCCTTCAAAGATCGATCCTTCCCCAATAACACTGTTGAGTTGCGATTCATTCTTTGTCGCCATAGAGTAATTCACCTTTCCGCGTGCGAGATTTTTAAAGAGGGACCTCTCTCTTTACCAAACTTTCTATGTATTTGATGTCTTCCTCGTTGATTTCCTGGAATTTTACTCCATACTCTGAGGCATTTTCATCAATCCTGTACACGACCCCTCTTGCCTCGATCTGCCTCGCTGGAAACTTTATAGACATCTGCAGCACAGTGTTCACTATTATATACTGCTTGATTCGCAATGCTTCGATTTTGAACAACAGCCCCCCCGCACTGATATTCACGACAGGTATGCCGAAATCCTGGCCATTTTCAAGCCGAAAGTAGTTGTATTTCGCAAGTGCCTCAACGAGTATGCTCCCGTAGTTGGAAGTGCGCAATGCAAATGGCTGTTTGATGCTTCTATGGTAATCAACATCGTTTATAAGCCGTATGTACCCAACGATCTCGCCTTCGAGAAGAAGCGGTATGAGGCACTCGGAGAAAACCCGGTTGTCCCTTTTTTGCTGAAGGAGGTCAAGCAATGTTCCTTCCGCCTTCTTGCGCGGGATTCCATGAGAAATCAGGTGTGCGAATGCCCCTGAAACGGTGAGAATTTCGGCTTCAGTGAAACGGCGCTCTGTCAATCTGTCCTCATAGGAGTTGTTGATCAGAAATATCTTTTTCGTATCTTTCAAGAGCTGTTCTTCAGAAGAGAGTGGCTGCCCGGGTTTGAACACCTTGAGTTGAAAGTGTTGTGCGTATTCAGAAACAAGCTGTTTTATTCCTTTGAGAATCTTGTCAACGGCAGGCTGGGGCTTTTTGATTTCTTTGTAAATATTTCTTTCATCGAGAAGAGAGGAGGTTTCGAAATCCCGTTTCTCAGATCGGATCATGATCTTCATTTTCAAGAACACCTTCCCAAGCACATAGACCCGCTCATACTTCCGGACCATATTCTTGTTTATCTTATCGGGAATGATAAGGTGCAGCCTCCCCTCATCGAGTTGCTGCGCGGTTGATGTGAAATAGTGGTAGTTGTTGTGAAAGATGAAGTTCGTTTTTATTTGTCCATCCATATCTCCGATAAATGGCGAATCCATTCTTACCGTAATCGATTCATCATCGTATTCTTCTATAAACCCTCTGTATTCGATTCCATTGATGATGATGTTGAGCGGTTCCTTCAGTTTCATAAGTTTCTGAAAGATCAGTTTTTTCTCAAGGAAACTGGTCACGAGCATCTTCTTCGGTATTACACCCATCCCTATATTTCTTTTTCTCCTCTGCTTTTGAACCGTTCCGAAAGAATCTTCAGGTATACATCAACAATTTCCGGATCATATTTCTTTCCACTGTTCTGTTTGAGCATTTTCATCGCTTCTTCTTCGGGATAAGACTCCCGAAAGGGCCTATCTGAAATAAGCGCATGGTAGTTGTCGACCACACAGACAATCCGTGCCCAGAGGGGAATATCCCTCCCCTTCAGTCCGTCCGGATACCCACTTCCATCCCAGAACTCATGATGATGCCGCACGAGATCAACCCCTTCCTTGAAAAGATTAAGCTTTTTTTGCAAGTACTCAGCACCACGCAACACATGACTTTTTACCACATCGAATTCCTCAGGAGAAAGCCGCTCTTTTTTGTTGAAGATTTTTTCATCCAGACCGATTCTACCCACATCGATGAGGATTGCCGATGCCCTGATCTTGATCAGGTCCTCCGCAGAGAAACCCAGTTCTTTTCCGATGAGCTCTGTATCGCGGGCAATGTTGAGGAAATGACCGCTTATATAGGGCTCGCGCTTCTCGACTGCATTGAGATATTTACTCGCAATGAGCTCTTTTACAAGGTACACCTCGACGGGTTTTTCCCTGCCCTTCACGCTTATGGCGCTGAGATAGTGGGCTTCTACGAAATATTTCACCTCCTCATAAACTTCCTTTGTAACCACTATCTGTCCTCTGCCAGCAAACCCTTCCAGTCTCGAAGCAGTATTGACCACATCGCCGATAACCGTGTAGTCCATCCTGTCCACGGATCCCATGTTGCCGGAAATGACATAGCCCGTGTTTATCCCCACACCGATCTCAACCTTTTCAAATCCCTCTTCCTGACGCTCTCTGTTCAGCTCATCCACGTAGTTCTGCATCTCGATCGCGGCAACAACAGCCCTTTCCGTATCGTTGTAGTGGGCAATAGGAGCGCCGAAAACGGCCATGACACAATCACCGATATACTTGTCGAGAGTTCCTTCGTATTTGAACACCACATCCGTGAGTCCCGAAAGGTATGTGTTCAGCAGATCAACAACGTCTTCCGGTCGCATCTTCTCCGTCATTGTGGTAAAACCCCTTATATCAGCAAAGAGCACGGTAATCTTTCGCCGTTCGCCTCCAAGCTTTATCTGCTCGGGATCGGACATGATGCCATCCACGAGCTGATGTGAAACATAACGGGAAAACGCATACCTGAGGTTTGAGAGTTTCGAATTTTCAATGGCCATCACCATCTGATTCGAGATCATCTGGATTGAATCGAAGACCTTCGACGGATAAGGCTGAAGATTTATCCGCTCTCCCAAGGACAGAATTCCGATCAGCCCATTCTTCAAAAGAAGAGGAAACAACACGCTGCTCTCGAGGTGCTCCAGGACTTCCTTCTCCTCAAGCGTCAAATCCTTAGAAATGTTCGTAACCTCGATCGGTATCCTCGTACTCCGAAGCTCCTTTACGAAGGAGGCCCTGTCGGAGAAATGAATCTTCTCAAACTGCTTCTTCGGAATTCCTCGCGAGGCAACGACCGCATATTCGGTGTTGTTTTCATTTGTCGAAAGAAGAATAACCGCAGTCTTGCTCAGGGATCGCCCCATAACATTGAGGAGATAACTTCCAAAAAAGTCTTCCTTCCCCAGCGAAGTGAGGTCCACTCCAATTCCTGATATCTCCTTCAGGTCAAAGGCTTTCATGCGCAGCTCTCTTCCCTCGCCGCTTGTGTGTTTCTTTGCCGTCATGATGTACAGCATCCTGAGCTCAACGGCATGGCAGAGGGAGGAGACAAAATCGATTTCCTCCTTGTCGATTCTTTCGAGAATTTTCCCTCCCCAGAGAACAGAAAAATGAGTAATCTGGTCCCTTCGATCATTGGGGATTATGAGAAAAGAGGTTTCTATGTCGATTGTTTGACCGCCGATTTTTTCAAAAAGAAACCGAATACCCTTCTGATCGATTACGCTCCAGTCCAGTTTTTTTATCTCTTCGATGAATCTCGGGTCGAGAAAAAAGGGGAGTATGTGCTTTACCGTGCTGTCAATCATCGCGGATTCATAAATCTTGCTTACACCCAGATCGATGAACGCATACTGAACACTTTCGCCGAGAGTGGAGGAGATTGCCTTTGAAACCAGCGGTGGAATGTCTTGCGCCTTGTTGATTCTGAGTATTTCCCTGGTTGTCTTTTCTACTGTCGTTATATAGTTTGCGAGTTTGGTTTCGATCATGTGATCACCCCGTCAGGAGGTGAGTATCAAAAGAGAAACACCCCGGAATTACGGTTTTGTTCCTCCTTAATGTATAAATATTCTGATAAACTTTCAATACTGTTTTTATTTTCGGCTATTTCATACCCGGTATGCTGTACAATTGAAGAAAAGAAATCTTTCGGGGATGGAGGTGAGTACTGTTGAGTTTACCTGTTCTTTTTTAACGCAAGTTCAAATCGTTTCTGCCTGTCCATGAGGTCCATCTCTCTCAGTTCCCTCTTTACCGCTCCCCCGCTTGCCCGTGCTCCGCCGTACTGAGGAAGTTTCAATGCTTTGATGATTTCCCTGACTTCAAAGTAAGGATTATCAAAAATGACGTTGAGTATTCGTTTTCCAAGTTCTGTATTCGCAATGGAGTACGGATCCCCGGAGGTAGCGTGAGCAACCGACCGTGATGCTTGTGCATGTTCCGGCTTTACCTCCTGTCTCGGGGCAGATTCCCTCTGCTGATCAGGTTTCTGTGCGGAAATCTGCGGTCGTGACGGTTTGGGGGGCTCAGCTTTTCTTTTTTCCCCGGTAAAGCTGAAAACTGCATCCTCAAGGTTGTTAAAAGATTTCAGAATGGAAGAGAATTCCATCAGCTCGTATACGTCATACACGTCCGAAGACATATTAATGAGCACGAGATCTCCGTTGTTCTCACGGATCTCCCGTATTTCACTAACGAATACTCCCCATCCTGCGCTGCTCACATAATCGATGTTTTCGAGATTTACGATAATCTTGTACTTGTTCAGCGCGAGCTGTTCTTCCAGCTTTTTTTCAAGATCAGGCGCAGTAGTCGTATCGATAAAGCCGCGAGCAGAGATGATTGCAATGTCGTCTCCATCGCCTGTATATGAAACGTCAACTTGGATGTCTGGCATTCAATCCTCCTCAACTTTTTACACATACAATTATTACTAAATCCACTTCAAAATTCAACAGAAAAAGATAGAATCTTTCTCTTTTACGAACTCAATGTACGCGCCACCGGTATACAGAAGAGCACTCGCGACTTACATCTTTAAGTATAGCACACATTTATAATTTTTGCGATATTCTGTGCCCTCATTCTCTGTATGATGCCCATGTCGGAAGCTCCCGTTTTGCAAAAGCCTCCCTTTTGTCCTTTGTATCGAGCTTCATCCGGAGAAGTTCTCGTCTTACCACGCTCTCTCTGATATCGAACCCTCCGTTCTCCTCATCCCGCAGAAGTTTCGTGATCTTCCCCACGCCGTATTCCGGGTGTTCACGAACAAGCTTCACAAGCATCTTGATCTGTTCATCCGTCGCATGCGTCATTTCAATCAGTTCCTCTTCGGCTCCCTCGACTTTCAGCCCCTCATCGCCATACTTTTCCTTCTTTTCCCTTAATTCAAGATACTCCTCGTTCGATGTCCCCGTTTTCTCCAGCGCTTCTTCCAGCGGCACTCCATCCTCGAGAAGTTGAAAAAGGGTAATTCTATTTGAGTAAACGAGATCCGAAGGGCTCATTTCAAGCTTGAGAACGACGAACGTGATGTCATCGGTTTGGGGATATCCTTTTGTGAACGCCGATATCTCGTCGTTGAGCTTCATTTTAAAATCTGATGCGGGCAGATGATGATATTTCTTGATGAACTCTATCAATCGTGTTTCCCCGAACTGCTCGCGCTTTTCATTCATAGCCTCGGTAATACCGTCCGTGTAGATGAAAAGGAGATCGCCTTTTTTCAGCTTGAGTTTTTCACTTATGATTCTTTTGTTGAATTCCTCAGGATCTCCGAGGTCGATGCCAACAGCGATTCCGCCCGGATTGAGAAAGCTTACGGATTTCACGTCGTCTCTATAGAGAAACATGGGGTTGTGGCCCGCGCTTGCAAAGTTCACCGATCTTTTTTTTGAATCGAGGATAACGTAGAACATCGTGACGTACATCCCCTTCTTAATGTCTCCCATTGCCACTTCGTTTATTTTTTCCAATACGAAACTCGCACGTTTGTTTCCCCGGGCTTCGAGACGCATTGAGGTCCTTATCATCGTCATAACCATCGAGCTTCCAATTCCTTTTCCTGAGACGTCCGCCACGACAATTCCGATTGAGTTTCTATCAACCTCGAAAAAGTCGTAGTAGTCACCCCCGACCTCAAGTGCGGCCCTGTATGCGGCATCGATCTCGAACCCCTTGAGGATCGGAACATCCTTCGGGAGAAGGGCATTCTGGATTTCCTGTGCAAGCTGCAGCTCCCTCCTCAGTCGGGTCTGATCCGTCAGTTGTCCCTGGGTAATACGCAGATTCCTCATGATTTCATTGAATGCCTCACCGATTCTGCTGACTTCAGGGTTTCTCGATGACAGTCTGAGTTCCCGTGCCTGTCCTGTCAGACTGATTCTCGATATTTCATCGGCGAGCTTTCTTATGGGGACAATGAAGGTGGAGCCGATGGCGAAAACACCGATAATTGTGGTGCTCCAGACAAACATTGCAATAAACGCAACTCTTCTCCGCTGACGCACGACATCGCTCACTTCCTCGAACTTGTCCTCTGGGATGCCAATATGCACCTCACCGAGTTTTGAGCTGTTGTACCTGACGACACCTGCAAAGTCATTGTACCTTCTTCCGCCCTGCCCCGCATATACAAATATCTGGATAGTATCCCGCGGATTGAGTGTCCGCACACCTCTCGGAGGTCGGTACTGGCTGAACAGACGTTCTACTTCAGTATGTGCGACTATTGTTCCTTCGATGTCTATGATGATAACGTAATCGAGGGGCTCCTCGCTATTTTTTACGGCGGAGACCAGATTCACGAGCGCAAGATCATCGCCTTGCAATATGAGATCTATTGCAGATGAAGCGACCTGTGCAGTGATCGCCCTGTAGCGTTCGTTGAATTTTTCTCGTATAGCACGCTGCTGTACTTGGTTTCCGAATACCCATACCACAGTAATGAGTGCGGAAATAAGCCCGATCGCGTAAAGCGCGAATCGAACACGAATCGAAAAGCGTGTCCTGTACTCCCTGCCAATACCCTCTGCAATCCCGGGCGCCAGATACGCCTTCATGGTAAGGATGTTGTTTGAGTCGAGCCGTCTGTATTCAACCTCATCTATGAGCTTCTTTATCAGCCATATCCCGAGCCCGCCTTTTCTTCGTGTTTCCACATATTTGTAAAGGTCCGGCTCCAAAACTGCATTCCAGTCAAACTCAACGCCCTGATCTTTGATCCTCAGCTCAACATTGTCCTCGAACTTCTCCATCTCAACCTGGAACCCGCCCTTTTTCCCCACGTAGGCATGACGAATGATATTTGAAACCGCTTCATCGACTGCGAGCTTCACCTCACTCAGCTGCTTGTGGGTCAAGTCCATCTTCCGTCCGTTTTTGACGACGAAATCACGGACCTTGATGAGATTTTTGCTGTCAGCGTCGAGGCTGATTTTTTTCACTTTATTCATTTTCATGGCGGAACTACGCTTGAGGAAATCACTTGTTACATTCTATTATCGACCATGCGTATATTCTATTTGACTCAAAAGAGTATGTAAAGCACTTTTCATCTGCACGAGCAGAAGGAAAATCACGTTTTTTTCTTTATATACATAAATATAGCCCATTTTTACCGTTTGACAACAACCGAGAAGAAGCGTTCATCCACTTTGAGTGGCGCACTCAGAGATACTGCTCGATTAGTTTCATATTTACCAGTGCAGCTTCGTTCTCCTCATCGATTTCCTGCGCCTTGCGCAGCCATCTCAAAGATTCTCTGACGTCACCCATTGAGAAGTATGCTGACCCGATGATGGTGTAAAGAATCGATACAGTCTCCTGCTCGAGATCAGAAACATTATACAGGCAGCTCTGAGCCGTCGACAGCGCGGCGTCGAAATTTCTGATTCTCATGAGCAGAAGACTCAAATTGAGATAGGCTTCATACCTATATGGATAATCCTGAATCAGTTTGCTGTAGATTCCGGCCCCGGTTTCATGGGAATCGACTCCCGCCAGTATCAATGAAAGTGTGTAATACATCTCGATATCGTCAGTCATCGGCCGCATGCTCCGAATGGCCCCTGCCGCCTTCTCGAGGTGCCCGGTACTGAGATAGACACCTGCAATGCCTTCCTTCGCTTCCTGATTTGAAGGTTCAAGAGAGATAACCCTGTGATAAAGCTGGAGTGCGTTGTTGTGGTATCCGTTCTCACTGTAGACGCGAGCGATCCGTAATAACCCATCTACACTTATTTGCACTCCGGAGGAGGCTTTTTCGAGAAGCTGTTTCGCTTCTCGCTGATTTTTCATCCTGAACTTGATTTCCGCCAGACAAAGCGCAGGCACAAGTGCATCTGGGGCCCTCTCTCTTTCCTTTCGGCACAGTTCTTCCGCCTCCGCGTGCTCCTGGTTGTCAACAAGGAGGTGCACGAGGTTGATGAACACTGCGTCGTCCATACGTGACTGCAGTGCTCTTCTGTACGCCTCTTCCGCGTTTTTTCCCCTGTTCTGCCTGAGATATATATCGCCGATAATGGACAGGAATGAAGCGTCTTCCTGACTCCCTTCGAGGGATGAATACAGGTCGAGCGCTGCCTCGTAACGGCCGCTCATGAAAAGAGCGCGCCCGTACAGGGGAAAAAAGTCTTTTGAGAGCCCTGAACCCTCTATCGACTGCAGCAGGTCTGCGGCCTCTGAATACCGCCCCATCCGTTCCAGCAGCACTGCAAGATTAAACTTCAGCACGGAACTCCAAGGAAAGATCTCAAGGGATTGACGAAAATGGGATGCCCCTGTGACTGTGTTCTTTTCATGTATCACACCGAGCATCATGTGGGCAAGGCCCCGCATCACTGAACATGTTGAAGAGCTCCGTGCAATCTCCTTAATGAGAGTCTCGGCTTCCTCAATCCGGTCGAGCCTGAGCAAGGTGCATGCGTGGTTGTAGTCGACTCGTGGGTCGGACTCAGAATGCTTGCTGAACACGGCAAGCGCTTTTTCATGGTTTCCGGTTGCGTAATAGATATTTCCAAGTAAAAGCGCGTTTGGCAGAAAATCATTGGAAAGACGATACGCCTTCTGTGCATACCTGAGCGCCTTTGCAGGGTTTTCTCCGTACTGGCAGGCAAGAGCTCCGTTATAGAGAGCGTAAATGTTCGAATCGTCAAGTGAGAAGGCCAGATCGAAGAAATCGAGTGCGCCGGAGTAATCGCCTCTCCTATAGGAGATATTTCCCAGGTAAAGGGCTGCCCGACTTTTTATCTGCTTCTTCTTCGCGTTTTCCAGAGAGTCCCGGAACAGAATTTCTGCCCGGTCAAGCTCCTCGAGTCTGTATGCATTGACGGCTTCGATGAGAGAGGCCGAACGATAGACGATCTCTTCTGAAGGCGGGATCTTTTTTTTTGTGCTCAACGTAAAATAAAGCGCAAGTCCGAATATGACGACACAAACAGCGAGAGAAATTTCGAAGATTCTTTTTTTTTCACCACGCAGTTTCTTCATTCCGAAGGCGATCCCTTTTTGATTTTCCCCTTTCTGATTCCGTCCAGCACACCATTGACAAACCTGTACGAATCGTCTGAGCCGAACTGCTTTGCCAGATCAATCGCCTCGTTTATCACCACTGTATCAGGAACATCGTCCTGAAAATACAGAGAGTATGTAGAAAAACGCAATATCGCCCTGTCGACAAAAGAAAGTCTGTCGAGGTCCCAGTGCTCGAGCTGCGAAACGATTGCTGAATCGATGATTTTTTGGTACTTCATCGAGCCTTCGATAAGCTTTATCGCGAAATCCAAAGTCTGACTATCAGCCTCTTTCTCAATCCAGTCAAAACCGAGCACGTCATCCACAGATTTTCCACAGATATCGATCTGATACAGAGCCTGAAGCGCAATGATTCGTGCACTTCTCCGAGATCCCAATGTTCACTCCATATCAATCATTATTTTTACTTTCACGGTTTTACGCATGGAAACGAGCAGGTTGTCGAGGAGTTCCTTGCCCTTGAGGCGCATGAGGTAGTTTCTGATGGAATCATGGGACTCTTCCAGTGAAAAGTATGTATCTTCAATTTTCTCGTCGATTCTCATGAGATAATACCCGTCCTTGAACCGTATCGGCGGCGCAACATCTCCTGTATCGAGAGAGAATATGACATCCACATTTTCCAAGGAAACAATTCTTTCGAGCTGCGCGCGGGTAAACGACCCGATTGAACCGAGGCTTTCATCCTTGTTCGGAGACTCAGAGTATTCGAGCACGAGACCTGTAAAATCTTCCCCTGATCGTGCCCGTTCATACAGATCAAGAACCCGCTGTTTGATATCAACCGCCTCTTTGTATGTGACATCCTCAGGGACGGAAATGAATATTTGAGAGAGCTTTACGAGTCCCGGCCGCCTGAAAAAGGCTCCGTTTTCCGGATCGTTATAAAAATCTGCGACCTCCTCGTCGGAAACAAGGTTCACGCTGTCAGAAGTGAGGTCATTCACCAGCCGGGCCCTGATTATATCGAGCTCGTACGACTCCTTCAACTCTTTGAGGGTAATGTTTTCTCGCTCGAGTTCATTAAGAAACTCCTCTCTCGTGAGGTTGTTCTGTCGAATGACATCCTCCACAACGGAATCGAGCTCATCGTCGGTAACCGTTATTCCCTTATCCTCCGCACTCATCCGCACGATCACGTTGTTTACGAGCGCATTCATCACCTCTAATTTATCGGGAGGCTCTTGACCCAGCAAACGGGCGTTTTTCTGTTCACGTTCATAGTTCTTGTTGAACTCATGTATTGTGATGATGGAACTCCCCACCTTGCAGGCGATCCCGTCCACAACTGTCGCGTAGAGGGGAATCGTCAATGTCATACACAGAAACAACCAAAGTATCTTTCGCATATTCTGTGTCCTTCTTCAAATATAATCAGGGTGCTACGACATGCAAAATCTTTTTGCACACACTCTATATATTGTACACCGCCCGTCCATTCAGATAATGCAGTGAGACACTTTCAAAACGACAGCCTCTTCTGCCGATAATCTTCCCCGCCATGGACCGAAAGTTTTCCGTCGTGTCGTTGACAAAGACCCGAAGACTCCCCTTTCCGGCTTTCTCTGACAGTATGCTTCTTCGGCGGAGAGTCTCTTTCAACATCACTGCAGTCGTGTGCGCAGAATCCACGATATTCACGCCTTTGAGTATCTCCTGCACAAGACCACTGATAAGAGGGTAATGTGTGCACCCGAGCACAATCGTATCGACCGATTTGTGCCGGATGTCTCCCAGATACTCCGAGAGAACGAGTTTCATGACCGGATGTTCGGCCCAGCCCTCCTCAATGAGCGGAACGAGCAGCGGTGTCGCCTTCTGAAAAACACGCATATCCGGGTTTTTTCTGTGAATCGCCTCAGGATAGGCATTGCTCGCAATCGTTCGTGCCGTGCCGATTACTCCAATTCTTCCGTTGACTGATACACAACAGGCCTCACGGGCGCCGGGCTCTATAACACCGACAACGGGAATGGTCATCTCCTTTTCTATCCGCTCTTTTGCGACTGAAGTTGCGGTATTACAGGCGATGACCAGCGCCTTGATATTTTGGCGTACAAGAAAGTGAACCGCATATCGTGTAAACTCCAACACCGCTTCCCGCGATTTCGACCCGTAGGGAAGATGGAGCAGGTCACCAAAATAGACGAGGTTTTCTGAGGGAAGCATACTTCTGATTGCAGCGGCAACTGTGAGGCCGCCGATACCTGAATCGAAAACAGCGACTGCGTGATTATTCTGCGTGTTTTTCATGGAACGACCGAAACATAATATCAGCCGTCTTCTCCGGCGTCAAGATAAAATGAGAGTGAACGCATTCTTAATAGAAACGGAGGCCGACACAAAATTTCTTGACAATACGGTATTTATGCGTTTATTTAAAAAAATTCAACATACCTTCAACAAGGAGTACCTGATGAATAAATCACACCATTTATTTACCTCAGAGTCAGTGACTGAGGGACACCCGGATAAGGTCGCTGATCAGATATCAGACGCGATTCTCGATGCGGTACTGGAAAACGATCCGTACGGAAGGGTGGCGTGTGAGACAATGGTAACGACCGGGCTTGCGTTTGTCGCGGGTGAGATGACAACGGATGCATATGTGGATATTCCGAAAATCATACGCGGGACGATAAAGGCGATCGGTTACACCGAACCGGAGCTCGCCTTTGACTGGGAAACCTGTGCGGTAATCACGAGCATCGACGAGCAGTCACCGGACATCGCACAGGGTGTACTCGGAAGCGGCCTTCACAGAGAGAAAGGCGCCGGAGACCAGGGGATGATGTTCGGATATGCGGTAAATCAAACCGAAGAACTCATGCCGCTTCCCATTATGCTTGCACACAAGATTTTACTCAGAATTTCCGAACTGCGGAAGACAGGAAAAATTTCCTATTTGAAACCGGACGGCAAATCACAGGTTACTGTAGAGTATAACGAGGGCAAACCGGAGCGGGTAGACACCGTTGTCGTGTCCACGCAGCATTCTGCAGAGGTTGCCTATGACGAGCTTCGTAACGACATAATCGAAAAGGTGATAAAAAAGGTAATCCCCGCCGACCTTATCTCAGACAGGGGAGTTACGTATCACATCAACCCCACAGGAAGATTCGTCGTTGGCGGACCACACGGTGATACCGGCCTCACGGGCAGAAAGATAATGGTTGATACATACGGCGGATTCGGGAGTCACGGTGGAGGATGTTTCTCAGGGAAGGATCCGACAAAAGTTGACAGAAGCGGTGCATATATGGCCCGCTACATTGCAAAAAATATCGTTTCTTCAGGACTCGCCTCAGAGGTGGAAATCCAGGTCGCATACGCAATCGGAGTTGCAGAGCCCGTATCGGTCAGCGTGGATACCCATGGAACGGGGCAGGTGGAAGATGAGGCAATCATGCGGGCGATCAAGAAAGTGTTTGACCTCACCCCTCAGGGAATCATTGAAACCCTTGATTTGAGAAAACCGATCTACACCAAAACCGCAGCATATGGGCACTTCGGCAGGGATGAGTTCACCTGGGAAAAAACCGACAGGACAAACGATCTCAAACAGGCCGTTAAGTAAATACAATTTGATCTCACATATGACGATAATAGTATACAATGAGAATTCCTCTTCAAGGAACAGTGAGACGAGCGCCGGCGCACTGCCTGTTTTTCTTCTTTTTTTTTGTCTGCACGCTCTCAGCGGATGTATCTGATTTTGATGAACTCATGTACCCTACTCTCATCAGTGCAACATACCAGATGGGAAAAATTCTCATCGATTTCGAACCTGTTGATGCAGACGGTGTCACCTACAGAATCTACCGGTCGAATCAGCAGATGGCCTCGTATGCCGACCTCTCAGCAGGTGAGTGTATAACAGAAATCAGTTCCAATGCTCTTCCATTCCAGGATGAACCCGAAGGTGATGGGAAGTATTGGTATGCGGTCTCCGTAAAAACGGAAAAGGAGGAGCACTCGAAAATCGTCCCCTATCAGAGCGCCACCGGAAGCCCCGTGGACTTTTCTCCCTTTCCGCGTCCTGTCGAAGAGCTTGACATCGCACCAGAATCAGAGCGGAGTGTTCAAATACTCTTTACTCCTCTTCGTCTCGACTACACATACAGACTCTACGTACGAAACGAAGAATTCATCGACACCGCCGGCCTTAAGCCAGTGAAAGACGTGAAAGGAAACAATAGAATTACCCACAGAATCGAGCAAGACCGCCCGTATTTCTTTCTCATTACGACGATGAATAGATTGGGAGTCGAGAACACGGATATCGTTTCTGGGAAAAACATGAACGAGTCGGCTTTCATCCTGGTGAAAAAGACACCAAAACCTCTCCCGCAGGGTCCCACTTTACAACAACGAATAGAGCGGACCCTTCAGTTCTCCTTTTACAGGGGCAACTACTCCGAAGCACTCAGAGTTTTTCAATCTATGCTCAAGGAAGAGCTCACCTCCTCAGAGCGGGGGGCCGTCCACTTTTACATCGGGCAGTGCTTCTTTTACCTTGGGGAATACGAAAAGGCAATAAAACACTTTATTCTGAGCAAGGAATCTGATACATACAAATCTTCCGCGGCGGTTTGGATGGAACGATGCATCGATCGGATCGAATAATCAAATAAAGGTGTTGATTTCTGGATGGCTGTAAAGCACGAGATTTTTCTTCAGGTAGCCGAAGCGTTTTGACTTCAGCTCTATGATAAGGGAAAAGACCTCGTAGGTTTTGTCGAATTTCAGCCCTCTTATCTTTATCAAATCTCCTTCGGAGAGGCCCACAGAGCTTGCGACGGAACCCTTTACCACCCGCTCGATCTGGTAATGTTTTTTTCGTGAAGGATCAATGCTGCTCATCACGACACCGAACAGCGGGGTGATAATGTTTTCTGATGCGTCGCGTTCGTACACATAGAGCGACGGCACCTCGGGACGCTCTTCAAGGGTGAAAAGCCTGTATTCGACCTCTTCCTCGCGTTTCAGTGAAAGCCTCACCACAATCGGGCTTCTGAGACTGGAGACAATATTCTGAATATCGAATATTTCCTCCACCTGTTTCCCGTTCACCGCAATGATCCCATCGCCTACCTGAATACGTGCGGGAATGGCAGGCCCTTCAGGAACAATGTAATCCACAAACATCCTGTCTTCCTTTTTTTCAACTGAACACCCAAACCAGCTTCGCTGCACCGGCCCTCCCTCATATAGACGGAAAAGAAGCGAAAGCAGAAGGTTCGAGGGAATTGCAAAATTGAGGTTCTCGAAATTCTCGATTCCTGCAAACGCAATTCCCACAAGATACCCCTCCTCGTTGATCAGCGCGCCTCCGCTGTTTCCAGGATTGAGCGCAGCATCGATCTGAATGATATTCCCTATTTGTAGAAAGGGGCGAGCTACGGAGCTGACAACTCCTGAGGTGACGGAATTCGTCAGCCCGAGCGGATTTCCGATCGCCATTACCTTCTCTCCCTGCCTGAGCAAATCAGAATCTCCGAATTTGACATAGGTTTTCAGTTCTTTCTCGATTTTCAGCAGCGCCAGATCGAAGACTGAGTCATACCCGACAATCTTTGCAACAAAGCGAACGGTTTCATCCTTCCCCGGTATCACATAGACTCTGGAATATCCTTCGTACTGGGGATCAACGCTCGATTCGATGATATGGTAATTCGTAATGATATATCCCCGTTCATCGATTATTACGCCTGTTCCGAGGAGTTGGTCGGGAACGGTCATTCCGCCCTCTTTCTTGATTCCCCTGTCGACCATGATTTTTACACTGCTCTTGATTGAATCCTCAATGGTGACTTCGTGTCCTGATGTTGAATCAGAGGATTTCATGAGAGCGATCTTTTCCTCCAGGCTGCCTGCCTCCTTTTCCGGTTCCGCGTCGGCGGACGTCACCTCTCTGTATTTTTCAAGATATTTCTGTGCGAGGTATGGGTTCTTTCGTTCCACAAACACTTCTGCGAGTTGGCGGTAGAGCACAGCCTCGTCGGGTGCGAGGCCGGTCAGGAAAAGGATCCATGAAATCCTTTCGAGTTCCCCTTTGCTTGCCAGATCTGATTCAACAAAGGACTGTATGTAGTGGGACAGTTTCTGCCTGTATTCTGCGATCTTTTCCTCGTCTGCATGATCTTCAATCATATTTGCCAAGGAATATGTGTGCTCTACGGCACTGAGCATGTCCCCGGCATCAGTGAACTCGGAGATTTTTTCGATGTACAGATCCTCTATATCTGAAAGCATTTTCGCGGATCGAGTATCGGTGCAGCAGGAGGAGAACTCAATATAGCTTCTGCTTGCAGCGAAAAAATCACCGTTTTCAACCGCTCTATCGAATTCTGCAACAATCTGCTGATCTATTTTCTGAACATCCGGTCGCTCTCCCACCGGGGTGGTCATGCAGGATATAAGGGTAAGAGAAAAAACGAGTAAAAGAGAAATAAACGCGTTCCTTTTTTTCATAAGAATAACATAACAAACTCAGGGTGAAATTTCAATAGATAGAGATTCTGAGTTTCCACGCAAAAAACTCTTCTTCAGGGGAGGGCGAAACTCAGATCAATAGACCAGCGGATTAAAAACTTGACTCTCATTTTTCACGGCATTATAGTGAGCATACCCCACTCGGAAAAGGAGCAGCTTTGATGAAGAAGATAAATGTTGCACTAACTGGGCACACTTCGGTTGGGAAAACATCTTTTTTGGATACCCTTCTTTATGATCTTGGCTCAGTATCTGCGATCGGAAAGGTTGACGAGGGGAAATCGCTCAGTGATTATGATGAGGAGGAAATCAAACGAAAAATATCGATCAAGTCCGCCGTTTGTTGCGTGAAGTACAGAGACTGTATGCTCAACATCATCGACACTCCGGGCTCTTCTGATTTCTCAGGCGAGGTCGTTTCATGCCTCTACGGGGTTGATTCTGTTGTTCTTCTTGTTGACGTGGTAAACGGCGTTGAAATCGGGACCACAAAAATATGGAACTGGGCGCAGAAAATGCAGCTTCCTGTACTTATCTTTGTGAATAAAATGGACAAGGAAAATTCAGATTACAGAGCGGTGCTGAGCAACATCAGAGATAACCTGAAGATTCATGCGTTTTCACTCCAGTTACCAATCGGAAAAGAGGGTGATTTTCGCGGAGTCATCGATCTCGTAAAAATGAAGGCCCATGTGTACGAAGGTGACAAAAAAAGGGGGAAGGAGCAGGGTATCCCGGAAGATCTCGCAGCTGAGGCGCAAGAACTCCACAGCAATCTTATCGAAATCGCTGCAGAATCCACCGATGAACTGACCGAGAAGTATCTTGAGGGCGAGTCACTCAGTGATGATGAGCTGATACAGGGATTAAAGACGATGATACAGAACCGGGCGGCAGTTCCCGTTATGTTCGGCTCCTGCTCATTGAACCGAGGGCTCTCTGAAGCAGCGGATCTTCTCTTGGATTTTGCACCGGACTCCGGAGTCCGGAAAAAGATACAGGTATTTGACGCGAACGACAGAGCGAAAGAGGTGGAGGTTGTCTGCAGCAAAGACAGCGCTTTTACAGGCCTTATATTCAAGACAATCATCGATCAGTTTGCAGGAAAAATATCATTTGTGCGTGTGCTGAGCGGGAGTATCGGGTCGGACGAAGAAGTGCTCAACAGTTCCCGCGATACGAAGGAAAAGCTCTCAAAGATCACCATCTCCTTCGGCAAGAACCAGGTGCTTCTCGACCGAGATGCAGAGGAAGGCGATATTATTACATTCACGAAACTACCCTTCGCAGAAACCGGTGATACTCTCTGCTCACAGAAGAATCCTGTAGTGCTTCCCAAAATGGTGCTGCCGAGCCCTGTCCATAGTGTGGCAATCAAGGCAATGAATAAAAAAGAAGAAGACAAGCTCAGCCAGGCTTTGCACAGGGCAGAAGAGGAAGATACTTCCTTTCTTGTCAAGTTCAACAGCGAAACGAAGCAGACGGTTATTTCGGGAATGGGAGAACAGCAGATTTCAATCATCCTCTCGCGAATCAAGGAAAAAGCCGGGATAGAGCTCGAAACCTCGACGCCGCTCATCGCATACCGCGAAACCATTCAGGCTCCTGCGAAGGCAGATTACAAACACAAGAAACAGTCTGGAGGTCACGGACAATACGGCCAGGTTTTCCTTGAACTTGAGCCTCTCGAAAGGGGCGGCGGCTTTGAGTTTATAGACAAGATTGTCGGCGGTGTCATTCCAAAGGGATATATCCCTGGAGTTGAAAAAGGTGTCAAAGAGGCGATGGAAGAAGGCGTTGTTGCCGGTTATCAGGTGGTCGATGTCAGTGCCGCTCTTGTCTTCGGATCCTATCACGAAGTTGACAGTTCAGAACTTGCATTTAAGATTGCGGGGAGACAGGCCTTCAAGCTCGCAATGGAGAAGGCGAAACCCACGCTCCTGGAACCGATACTGGATTTGAATGTCTATGTGGAGGATAAATACACCGGGGACATCATGAGCGATCTCAATGCCAAGAGAGGAAGGGTACTGGGAATGGACAACATCGGCGGAGGCATACAACTCATACGCGCGAAGGTGCCGCAGGCAGAGCTTCTCAAGTACTCGATTGAACTTCGTTCCATTACGTCCGGAACCGGGTCATTCGAAACGGAATTTTCTCACTACGAACCGATCAGCGGAAAGATAGCGGATGATGTAATAAAAGCAACCATGCTGCGAAAACAAGAAGCCGAAAAGGGAAAATAGATTCCATGATCGGTGTTGTGCAGAGGGTATCACGAGCTGAAGTACGGGTAAATGGCGAACTCGTCTCACGTATCGGACGCGGCGTACTTCTTCTTGTCGGGATCGCCCGTGGCGACGGTTTTGAGGATGCGGCGTACATCGCGCAAAAAACCGCAAATCTCAGAATTTTCTGCGATCAAGCTGGTAACCTGAACCGCTCACTCATCGATGAGAATGGTTCGATTCTCATTGTATCACAGTTCACTCTCCTAGGGAATACACGCAGAGGGCGACGCCCCTCCTTCACACAGGCTGCCCCTCCCGGTGAGGCGGAAGCCCTCTACATGCAGCTTCTTGGTGAGTTCAGGAAGATGGATATCGAGGTAAAAGAAGGGGTTTTCGGCGCTATGATGGAAGTGGACCTCACAAATGATGGTCCGGTTACCCTACTGCTGAACTCTGGGGGGAAAAATCGTGAAAACGAAGGTTGAGTATTGGAAATCATTGCAAAAACTCTCGGGATCCTTACGGCAAACTGCTTCATTCTGAGAACAGACTCAGAAGCACTCATCATCGACCCGGGAGGAAACTACGAAATTATCAAACCATACATCGAAGGAAGAAGGCTGACCTATATTCTGAACACCCACGGGCACTACGATCACATCGGTGCAAATAACCAGCTCAAGGCGCATCACGACACAGTGCTGGCAGTGGGCTCCTGCGACGCTGAAATGTTACTGGATCCGGAACTCAATCTTTCGGTCATGGTTGACACACCTTATATCTCGGTCGCACCGGATGTAGTTCTCAATGACGGGGACACGCTCAAATTCGGCGGGAAAACAATTGAGGTGATCTATACACCAGGACATACGAAAGGAAGTGTCTGTTTTCACATGGACAACATCCTCTTCTCCGGAGATACACTTTTCTACCATTCTGTGGGAAGGACCGACCTTCCTACAGGATCCTTTCAGGAGCTCGAAAAGAGCATCAGAACGCGGCTGTACACTCTGCCTGACGAAACAAAGGTATATACGGGTCACGGGGAGTATACACTCATCGGAGAAGAAAAACGATTCAATGATTTTGTACGACCTTAGAAGCCAAGGAGGATACATGAATCTCAATTTTTCCTACTTTATGCCAACAAGAATTCTATTCGGTTCCGGAAAGCTGAAAGAGCTCGCAACCTCCAAACAACTCCCAGGGAAAAAGGCGCTTGTCGTCGTCGGAGCGACAGGGGCAATGAAAAAGCACGGCTATCTCGAACGGGTGACGGACTATCTCAACCGCAACGAGGTGAAAACAGCCGTGTTTGACCGCATTCTCCCGAACCCGGTTTTAAAGCACGTTGATGAAGGCGCCGCCGTTGCCCGTGAGGAGGGGTGCGATTTTGTTATTGGTCTCGGTGGCGGAAGCACAATTGACTCTGCCAAAAGTATTGCGCTCACTGCGGCGAATCCCGGCTCCTACTGGGATTATGTGGCACAGGGGAGCGGGGGGAAAAAAGAGCCCCCCAATGGTGCGCTTCCCATCGTCGCGATCACCACAACCGCAGGAACCGGAACAGAGGCAGACCCCTGGTCCGTGATCACGAAAAGCGACTCCAATGAAAAAATCGGATACGGCAATGATTCCACCTTCCCCACTCTTTCGATTGTTGATCCCGAACTCATGCTGAGTGTGCCCCCGAAAATAACGGCACATACGGGAATGGATGCGTTTTTTCATTCTGTGGAGGCCTATCTGGCTACGGTGAACCAGCCCATAAGCGATCATCTTGCGCTCGAAGCCATCAGTCTCATCTCCGGAAATCTTCCCGATTGTGTGCGGGACGGAAAAAACCTCAAGGCCCGTGAGAAGCTCGCGTGGGCAAACACGGAAGCTGGGATCTGCATTACCGTTTCGTCGTGCATCTCTCACCATTCCATGGAGCACGCAGTGAGTGCGTATTACCCGGAGGTGCCCCACGGGGCAGGACTCACCATACTCTCGCTCGCATACTTTACCTTTCTTGCTGAGCGGAATCCTGCTCGCTATGCAGATATGGCGGCGGCCATGGGCGTACACGTCGAAGGCTTGAAGGAGAAAGACCAGGCAATGGCATTCATTTCCGCTACCGAAAAACTCATACATGAGGCCGGACTGGGAAAAGAGACGCTCTCGGCCTATGGAGTAAAAAAAGAGGATTTCAAAGCACTCGCGGAAAACTCATTCTTCGCAATGGGCGGGCTCTACGACGTCACCCCGGTAAAACTCACTGTGGAGGACGTAGTACAGATATTCGAACGCGCGTATACCTGAGGCATGCTGAAGCGGGACAGTGAGGGTCTGTTTACTCAACCGGTATCACAACGGGATGGCCTTTGCATTCCTCCAGTATCACCTTCACCCCGTAGACGGCCTCAATCAAATCTGCTGTAACTTCTTTGATCCCTCCGTACGCAAGGATCTTTCCGGTCCTCATGAAAATAAATCTGTCCGAATAACGCAGCGCGGTGTTGAGGTCGTGCACTGCCATGAGGCCTGTTATTCCGTGGC
This sequence comes from uncultured Spirochaetota bacterium, assembly GCA_964583615.1. Taxonomy (GTDB): domain Bacteria; phylum Spirochaetota; class B62-G9; order B62-G9; family DRHN01; genus CAZOWM01. The sequence continues at coordinate 50,251 of CAZOWM010000019.1, forward strand.
CCGACACGACGTGCTTGATGAACCCGAGGATATCGAGCTGGTTCTTCAGATCCAGGCTCGCGGTCGGCTCGTCGAGCAGGAGAATCTTGGGCTCCTGTGCGATAGCACGCGCGATGCACACCTTCTGGAACTCACCTCCCGACATCTCATCGATGTAGCGAAGCATGAGGTGCCCGAGACCGAGGCGCTGTATCGCCGCATCAACGATCTCCATGTCATGTTTCGATACCTTCCATTGTATGTGCGGTTTTCTGCCGAGGAGGATAGCGTCGAAGGCGGTGAGCCGTGCAGACTCGTTTTTCTGGGCCACGTATCCTATCCGTTTTGCAACTTCCCTCCCGTTCAGGTGCCTTATGTCTTCACCGTCGATGAGCACGGCCCCATGCTGCGGTTTTAGAATCGCGTTGATACAGCGAAGGAGAGTTGTCTTTCCCACGCCGTTGGGCCCGAGGAGCGCAACGAGCTCCCCCTCGTGCACCTCGAAGGTGACATCTTCAAGGACTTTCTCGCTCCTGTAGGAAAAGACCACGTTTCTCAGCTTCAGTATCATCGCCTGTACCCCCTGATGAGGAGGTACACGAATATCGGCGCGCCGAGTAAGGAGGTGAGTATCGCAACCGGCAGCACGTTTGGCGCGAGCATAATGCGGGCGACCGTGTCCGATGCAAGCAGAAGTATGCCGCCCATGATGCAGGTTCCTGGGATGAGAAAGCGGTGATCATCACCGATGATGCGGCGCACGATATGAGGACACACGAGCCCGACGAATCCGATTATGCCGAGAAAGGAGACGATGACCGCGGTAGTCACAGAAGCGATGAGCATGCCGTAGATACGGACGCGTTTCACCACCACACCAAGCCCGTTTGCCGTCTCGTCTCCGGCGTCGATTGCGTTGTAGTTCCAGCGGTTGAACATGAAATAAATAAAAGCGAGGAGCACGACCGCCGTGATAAAGCCAAGTTCCCTCCAGCTCGCGCGAGCCGTGTCACCGAACGTCCAGAATACCATGGCAGCGAGCTGCACGTCGTCTGCGAAATACTGGAGGAACATCGTGCCCGCGCTAAATAACGACCCCATCGCTATCCCGGCGAGGACCATGACTTCCGGCGACGCCCGCCGAATGCGGGTAATGAGGAGGATTACTCCGACTCCGACAAGACTGAAGAAAAACGCAATCGAAGTGGTGAGATAGGGATTGGAGACAACGACCGCATCTGCGGCAGTGCTGTGCATCGCGCCGGAACCCAAAAACATCACAGAGAAAGCTGCGCCGAACGCGGCAGCCTGCGATATACCGAGGGTGAACGGCGAGCCGAGTGGATTACGGAGAATCGACTGCATTGCGGCTCCCGACACCGCGAGCCCGAACCCCGCCATGACAGCGGTAAGGGCCTGCGGAAGGCGGATGTTTCTGATAATGATATCGTACTGTCGCGTTACGCTGCCTCCAACCAGGCTCTTCAAGACCGCTGACAGCGGTACCCGTACAGCCCCGATCGAGATGGAGAGCACGAAGATGACGACCATGAGCACGAATCCGCCTGTAATAAAGGAAACCTTCTTTCCCGTGTACTGCCTGTACTCTTCCGGTACTTTCCCGTCTTCGAGGTGCATGCTGCGGTCTTAATCCTCCAGTGCGATTCTCTTGAACACGAGGTTCTGAAACAGAGCGTTCATCTCGCCGAACACTGGCGCTCCGACGAGAAACGCGTAGATCTCGTCTGCCTTTTCAGCGGGGTTGATGTCGCTGAACCGATCGGGGTAAACGACGGTCCCAATGAAATACGCATCAGCAAATGTGTTGCCGAAATTCTGCGTGTACCAGTTATATGGAAGAACGCCAAACACCTTCCCCTGCCTCACAGCGGAAAGCGTTTTGAAAGCAGGGTCGTTTCGGAGCTCGTAGAGCGCGCCCGAGGCCTCTCCGGACTGTATCGTCGCAAGATCGATAAACAGAAACTCGGGGTCCCACTCCACGATCTTCTCCTTGGCGACATCCGCGTGTGACAGTTCACTTAAGGGTTTATCCGGGTCGTAGGCAACGCTCTTCACATTGATGAGAAGAAAAGGCGGGTACGAAGGTTCGGTCGACTGGAGGCCGTGCGGACCCTTGAACGCGATACCGCCGACGTAGCAGGTTTTTTTCAGTTCATTTAAAACGGCTGCGGTTCTTTTGTTGAGGTCTGCAATAATGCCGTCGAAAAAGGCAACGACTTCCTCGGCCCGCCCTGTTTCGCCGAGGATCCGTCCCATAAGCCTGAGTGATTGATACAGATCTTCCCTATAATCGAGGAGATCGCCGTAGTTCAGGACGACAACCGGAATACCTGTTTTATTCTGGAGCTCGTCCGGATTGTAGCCCATCTGGCCATATGTCTTGAATATGACATCCGGCTGCGGGTCCAGTCCTGCGATGAGCTCCGGGTTATCGTGGCCGCGGAATTCTCCGAATAACGGGTATGAACTGAACTGCGGGTTGGCGAGCGCATAGGGGCGGGCCCTGAACATAGGTCTGCTTTTCTCCACGTCATCAACAGCGACGATCCGATCCTGGGCCCGGAGGTATACGAGCAGCCTGAGACAGCCGGGACCCGAGCAGATGAGGTACGTGGGGTCCTTCGGCACCTCAACCATTCGACCAATTCCGTCAAAAACCCTAATCGTATCGACAGCCTCGGCTTCCATTTCTTCAGAGCCGCCTGCGTACAGCATGACGGTGAACGCGAGCAACGAGGTTAAAAAAAGAAATACACCGATCAGTTTTGCACTCTTCATGCACTTCTCTCCTTATCGTGCTACTTTTTTCTATATTTGTGTTACAATATTCATTTTTCAGGGAATGTCAAGGACTTTATGCACCAGTATCTATTAAACTTCAAAAGTGAACCGAGCATTTCTCAGGGCTTTAAGAAAAAAAGAAAAATTGAAGGAGCAGAGGTTGTCGAAAACGCGGGTAACTCCACAATGAGTTTTCAAAGAAGCTTGTGAAAAAATCAGAGATTTTCTCACAGGTGCGTCACTTTACAAACCCCTCTCTCCATGTGCAGTTGCAGCCGCATCCGGGATCAGATCAATAAGAATTACCCCTTGAGCGTGTCTGTGCTAACCAGAACAAAAGGGCAAAGAATCACCATTCTGCGTTTACTGTCATATCATATTCCGCTTCGAAAGCTCTTTGAGATCGGGATGGTGCCAAACACGGAAACTGCTGGAGCGGGGCTGCGATTTTGGTACAATTTCTCAATGAAAGGGGTCCATCGTATTCTTCTGTTTCGGTTTGAGAAGCATCTTCACGTACTGAGCCCTGGTGTACACCCAGGGGTCGGAGCTTTTGTTCTTGCTCATCTTTCCGCGAAAACTGTCAATATCTTTGTATCCCTTCTCGTCCATCCACCGTTCAATGTCTTCCGCCATTGTCCCTATGTGTGAGATACGGTTTTTGAACAGGGTGCTCACGAATTGCACGCACGTGGCCCCGGCGAGAATCATCTTCACCGCATCTTTGCCGGTCATGATGCCCGTGCTCGAGCAGATATCGCCTCTCACATTGCCGAAGAGGAGGCCTGCGAAACGGAGAGGAAGCCTGTTGTCATTACTCTCGCTCAGGTTCCAGGGAAAAATATTTTCCTCTTTCGCGATGTTAATATCGGGCTGGAAAAATCTGTTGAACAGCACAAATCCGTTCACTCCCACATCGTCGAGTCTTTTTATGAAATTCAGAGGATTCGAGTAGTAAATGCTCAGCTTCACACTTGTGGGAATCTTCACGGCGCGCTGAATTTCCTGTAGTATCTCCAGCTGTTCTTTTTCTATCTCCGATCCCTCAACATTGAAAGCGGAAGGCGTAGCGTAAAAATTCAGTTCGAGTCCGTCTACACCCGTTTGTTCGAGGAGTTTTGCGTATTCGACCCAGGTCTCCCGGCCAACGGCATTCAGGCTCGCGATCACTGGAATGCTCACGCTTTCTTTTGCCTTCCTCACCCATGTGAGGTGCTCCTGAGGACCTGCATGATCCAGACTGGGGAACACGTCCGCCATTTCTGCATACGTGTTGTCAAACTTTTCCAGCTCCTCCTCAAGCCGGTAGCGCTCAAGCTGGATCTGCTCTTCAAAAAGGGATGCGCACACGAGCGATCCTGCTCCTGCATCTTCGATTTGTTTGATCGTTTCCATGCGGTCTGTGAGACTGCTTGCACCTGCGATCAACGGATTCTTTAATTCAATCCCCATGTACGTGGTATTCAGCGATGCCATATAGACTCTCCATTTTCGTTGATTCTTTGATACAAGACGTTTCTGAAAATAGTATCGACGGGTGAAAATGTCAACTACATTGTCCCAAGCGTGCATCGAAGGGAAACTGACACTCCTGCAAGGGAACGATTTTCACATTCTCAGGATCCGGAGAAGGATACCCTGAATCATCAGTTTTCCTGTTTCTTTGTCGTATCCATGGTAGGAGCCAAACACTTCCACGTTTTGACGGTTCTCGATGTGATAGTTGCCGGGTATGACCACATGGGCGATTCCTTCTATGGTGTCCTCGTCCTCGTAATTTACAAGAAGATCGAACTCTGCGGCCTGTTTGTCCTTCTTCAGGGACGCGATCTTTCCGGTCCAGCGCACGTACACTCCCGAAAATGCAGCCGGCTCCTTCATGATCTCATAGAGCCGCGGGTTGTAATCGAGGGAAAGCGGATCCGGAGTTTCGATGAACTTGTAGAGTATTTCAAACTTCTCCTTCGCCAGGGGCGATGCATTGGAGAGCATGATTCTGTTCAGCGAAACGATCGCCATATTCAGTCTGTTTTTGTATATATATTTCTTTATCCGTGTAAAGCTCGCTTCGATCTCCTTTGCGGTGAACGAGTAAAGTACGTCTTCGGCTTCCTCTGATATGGAAGTGTCGCTCGGAAGCTTTACGGAATCGAGCTGAACGATCTGCGGATAGAACTTTTCGAGTGCCATGCGGTAGAGAGGAGTGGTGTAAAAAACGATTCCTACAATCAGGACCCCAAGGGTGATACTCAGTCCAATGAGATAGGGCCGTATTTTTATATAGGCCGGCGGCTTCAACGAAAGGAAGTGCTTTGGCTGCGCCCTGTCGATAAACCCCTGTACATCACCGGATTCCCGCAGCACCTGAAGCGCGCGTTTGACACGTCTATCTCTCGGATTTCTTTCGAGGACTTCACCCCAGAGACTTATTGCATCCTCGATTCGCTCGTCCTTCAGATACACGTATGCGAGGCCCTTCAGAAGCTCTACATTGTCTTCCCGTGCACTGAGTCCCCGTCTAAAATACCCCCGCGCGCCCTCAATATCATCGGTAAAAAGGCTCGCATATCCGAGGAAGAGGAAGATCTCATAATCATCTCTGCCTGCTTTCAAGGCTTTTTCCAAATGGGAGATAGCCTTTAAAAACTGCCCCTTCCTGTAATACTTGAGTCCCTGTTTTTTATTATACCCTTTCTTTTTCCTCATTATCATCCTTTCTCAGGATCATTCTTCATGCTCACACTCTCTCAATGTACTCTCCGCTCCGGGTATCAATTTTCACCACGTCGTCCTCATTGATGAAAAGCGGAACCTGTATCTGGGTCCCGGTTTCGATGGTTGCGGGTTTATACGTCGTGGTTGCCGTATCGCCTTTTAAACCCGGCTCTGTGTGCGTTACCCGAAGCTCGACAAAAATCGGGAGCTCCACTGAGATTATTTCTCCCTCGTGGATGCTAACGTCAACTTCCTGTCCTTCTTTCAGATAACGGAGTTCATCTTCGATAACCGCATTCGGGATACTCTCCTGCTCATAGCTCTCAAGATCCATAAATACGGATCCGTCGCCGTCATTAAAGAGGTACTGCATCTTTCGCTTTTCAATGAATATATCCTCCACCTTTTCTGTGGCGCGAAACGTCTTTTCCACAGTCATGTTCTTCTTTATGTTTCTCAACTTTGCCTTCACAAAGGCACCGCCTTTCCCCGGTTTTACATGCTGAAACCCAACAACCACCCACAGGTCTCCATCCGCCCTGATCATCACACCTCTTCTTAAGTCATTCGCAGAAATCAAATTATCACTCCTTGTCCTGTTTTTCCCTGATTTAGTGTATTCACGGGGCACTCATTTGTCAACTGGTTTGTCCCATGCCTCCAGCTGCCAGGAACGGAAGCATGAGTCTGGAAACCTACACTCAATCTCTTGCACCAGAACTCGCAGGTGGGCTTTCAGCCGCATCTGACGAGCTGGTACTCCTGTGCGCCGAGCCCGAGATGCTCTGCGTGCTCTATCTGAACGAGCGAGTTTATCTGTGGATAGGTGAGTTCGCGTATTGTTTTCCCGTTTATCTGATGGAACAGGTCGTAGGAGGCTTTTTCAACCGATACAATGTCTGATCCTGCAAGAATACCGATATCAGGAGACACCGTGCTGCCGCCGTAACCGCAGTCACAATTTTTTGTGATGTTAATGAGAAAATTAAAATAAAAGGCGTTTCCGTTCACCGCCTCCAGAACTCCCGCTGCATGTTCCGCCATCATTTCCTGCAGTGCATCGCTTTCCCTGTTCCAGTCGAAAAGCACTGCGCCGTACCTGCAGACGGCAAGGCACTCCCCACACCCTATACAGTTCTCCCTGTGAATGTATGCCTTCCCCTCAATCATGGAAATCGTGTTCTGCGGGCACCACTTGATGCACAGTCCGCATGCCGTGCACCTCGATATGTTGATTTCGGGACTCATAACGGAGTGCTGCTTGAGTTTTCCACGCCTGGAAGCGAGCCCCATGCCTATATTCTTTATAGCGGCACCAAACCCACTTCCTGGGTGACCAGTAAAGTGAGAAACGACAACAAGTCCATCCACCTTTGCAATTTCCCGTGCAATGTTGACTGTGGTGAAGTGTTTTCCGTTGATGCGTATTCCTACTTCCGAGTCTCCAAAAATTCCGTCTGCCATGATCAGGGGAACATTCATGCGCTCGTATCCGAATCCGTGGTCCTGAGCAAGAACATAGTGGTCGTATGCGTTTGACCGGTTACCCCTGTACAGGGTAGACGTTTCAGTGAGAAAAGGTTTTGTCCCTGCCTGAAGCAACCTGTCGATAATTGCCTTCACACAGAGGGGGTGAATAAAGGTCCTGTTGCCGCTTTCTCCGAAATGGGTTTTTACCCCTATGAGATTCCCCTTTCTCAATCTTTTTCCTGCTCCGCTCTCCCCAAAGAGGACTTTCACTTTTTTGGCAAGAGACGAAGGGTCCTCCCCTTTTTTTACCGGCACAAAGTAAACACTGCTTGGCATAAAAAATCCTTCACTTTTTTATATGGTTTGCCGCTTTTTCAACGCGAAATCTTTCTCACCACGGACTGCCGAATTTGCGAAATTCGGTTTCAGTGTCTATAATATAGGCATGAATAAGATCATTTTCTACCCATTAATCGCCTCCCTCCTGGTCTTCTGCTCTTCGGCGTTCTCAGAGGTGATACCCCTTCAGGACCTCACCTACGAGGATCCCGCCTACAACGCGATGAGTGAATCGACATTCACATCCAAAAACAGAATGATACGTGAACAAAGAGCAGATGAGTATCCGTCGCCGAAGATGTACCGCTACGTCATGAAACCGGAGGAGGACATCTGGACAATCATCGCAAAAACGAGCCTCACAATCGACACAATTACCACACTGAACCGGCTCGATTTCATAGGAATGATACGTGAGGGAATGGAGGTGTTTTTACCGGACACGCTCGGATTATTTTTCGATACCGATCGTTATGACATAAGTGCGCTCGCGCTGCGCCATGAAATTCCGGTCGAAAATATTCTTCTGGTAGATGACCCTCTCGATACTTCCCGCTCACTCTATTTCCTCCCTGAGAGAACACTCCCTTTCCTCGAACGCTCCTATCTGATGGGCGTTGTTTTCCACGCTCCTATTGTGGGAATCAGGACATCCGGGTACGGCGAAAGGCTCGACCCTTTCATAAACGATCTCGCCTTTCACGGAGGAGTTGACATTGCCGCTGATGAAGGAAAAACGGTCCGCGCTTCGCGCGGCGGTACGGTTTACTACTCAGCTGAAAATGGCGGGTACGGAAATCTCGTTGTTCTCAAACACAAGCTCGGCTACTTCACCCTCTATGGGCACCTCTCCGAAATCACGGTTGAGCGTGGTCAGCGGATGGAAACAGGGGAGCCTCTCGGGACGGTCGGTACATCCGGAAAAACGACCGGTCCGCACCTTCACTTTGAGATACGGCGATACGACGAACAGCTCAACCCGGAGAATATCCCGCTGCTTTTCACCACGGAGCATCGTTAGATTTCGATTTCATATCCGAGCCACTGTTATCGCCTTCGGGAGCACAGGGCAGTAGGCTTCACATGCCCCGCATCCGATGCACAGTGAAGGTTTCACATCAGGATACCTGAGCACGAGCTCTTCTCCTTCCACCAGTTTCACCTCCTCCCGGACCTTTATCGCCTTTTCCGGAACAGGGCACATCTCCTCGCACACGAGACAGTTGGTGTTCTCTGTGTACACGACACACAGATTCACATCCACAGATGCGAGCCCCATCCTGGTGTGCTGTTTTTCTCCCAGAGCCTGGAGCGGGATTGCATAGTTTGGGCACACGAGCTGGCAAACCTGGCAGTTGAAATCGCACCCGTACTCTTCGAACCGTATGTGCGGTGTGAAAAGGTTTGCAAATCCGTATTCTGAGCCCGTTATTTTTATGATCTGATTCGGACAACTCTTCACACACTGAAGACAGCGGAGGCATCGTTTTATAAAATCTTTTTCTGCGCGTAATGCAGTGACCCCCGGCGGCCTTATAAGCCCTGTGTTGATTCCGTGAGGCAACTCACGCTCGTTTCCCAGGCGAGGCAGCACCCTTCCAGAAATATATGAGAAAAAAGAACCGGCAACCAATCCTCCGACCAGGATTCCCGACTGCCTGAGAAACTTTCTGCGGGATTCGTCGGGCAGGTAACTGTCGTTTATCTTGTTTATTCGAACGTACGAAAACCCTTTCACCGGACACTGCGCCTCGTAGTCAAAGCAGAGAATACACTGATGAGGAAGAATCGTCTTCGTGCTGTATTGCGCCGCTTTCATGGGGCAGGTATCGCATCTGCAGCATCCGGAACACTTCGTAATCGAAAGTCGAAAAAAGGGAAGGCACGCGATGAGCCCATACAAGGCCCCGAGCGGGCAAATCATCGTGCACCAGAACCGTCTCGAAAAGAGAGAAAGCACGAAGAGGAACCCCAGGAATCCAAGCCCCAGTGCGGAGAGAGAAAAGATCCGTATTATCCACACGTTCGGATGGAAATACTGAAGCACAGGCGGAACAAAAAACACCGTGACGGACACGATTCCGAGCAGTGCCCACGAGGGAGGAGCGGCCGCCAGCTTCGTTTCGAGATTCCGTAAACGTTTTCCGAGCGGATTAATCTTTCGCACAGGTGCCGCGATTGTATCAAGAAACTCGATCAATGACCCAAGTGGACATACCCACCCGCAGAAGAAGCGGCCGACCACTGCGGTGAGGATGAAAATTCCCGCAATCGGGAGAACATAACGCCAGGGATCCTGCATATGGGTGAGAAATACCAGAAGATCGAACCGCAGAAACGGGTTCTCACCTGGAGAGAATGGATTCAAAGAACGAAAGAATACAAATACAAACAATCCGAAAAAAAGAGCCTGCGACGCGATTCGCAGTATTTTCACACGCATGTAGGGTTTCATCTGTTCACCGTTTTTCGTGTTAATATGAATTTCGCATGTGCCGGGAATCAAGCCCTTTTTTATAAAGAAAGCGGTACAAATCCCACAGGAGGGTGCAGGAAATTGTTTTGGTGATGTGAGAAACCGGTGGCACCGCAGGCTAGTAGTCGATTCCTCTCTGTGCCTTTATGCCTTTTTGTAATGGATGTTTTATCACTCTCATCTCTGTCACCAGGTCTGCGATGGCGATGAGTGAATTCGGAGCATTTCTGCCGGTTACAATGATATGAAGCCCTTCGGGTTTTCGCCTGAGAAACTCGACCGCATCCTTTTCCTCTATCATCCCGTAATCCAGCAGATAAGTGAACTCATCGAGGATCACAACGTCGTACTCGGATGAGCTGATGACGCGTTTTGCATACTCCCACGCATCACGGGCAGTCTGGCGATGTTTTTCTATGTCTTCGGCATTGAAGAGAAAGCCCTTTCCCTTTACCGTGATGTTGAAAAGCCCTTTGCAATCCTTCACTGCATTGAGCTCTCCTGATTTCCATTTTCCCTTGATGAACTGAACCATGCACACCCGCATATCGTGCCCCACAGCCCGCAGAGCGGCCCCGAGCGCTGCAGTGGTTTTTCCTTTCCCGTTCCCCGTGTAGACGATGAGCAATCCCTTTTTCATGTGCAAAAAAGTCCTTTCAGGCCAGACTGAGTCCACTCTGTTTTATTCCACGAGCTCATAGGTGATCGGTATCTCGACGGATATGGATTTTCCAGTGTTGTGCTCATAGGGCAAGACCCTTTTAATCAGCGCCACCGCGGCCTTGTCTAAAACACTGTATCCCGAAGACCTGGAGACAACAAGATCTGAAAGGTTTCCTCCGGCATCAAGGGTGATCAGCACGACCACAGTTCCCTCATACCCCCGTTTTTGTGCCACCGGTGGGTACACGCGCTTTTGAACGATCCTTTCCCGAAGCCCATCGAAAACACGTGAGAAATCGGGTATGTCTTCCTGCAGAAGGCGCTCCTGTCCGGGTGCTGAAGCCTGCGGTGTCTCTTCGGGCGTCCCCTGTGGTACGGATTCCCTGCCCGAAAGTGGTTTGTCGATCTTTTCCGGTTCCTCTGCGATGGCAAATGCAAGTGACCCCTCATCAGTAATTTCTCTGAGGGGAAGTCCTTCAGCAAAGGTTTTCGTTTTGTCTATGTGCCCGGGCTCCCTTTCCTGTCGGTAAGGCATCGTTGTGTCTTCCTGCTCTTTTTTTTGTTCCGTGCTTTCGTCAGGGACAGGTATTTCTTGCGGCTTCAACTCCTCTTCCTGCATGTCCTCGGGCAATGGCGCCGGTTTTTCCTGTTTTTCCACCCTGATCTCGGGTTCGCTCTCGATCTGCTCCTGTTCTTCAGGCAATTTTTCTTTTTCTTCTTCTTTTTGGGGCTCCTGCAAAATGCCTTCTTTTTTTTGTGCCTGAGTTTTTTCTGCAGCAACGGGCCGAATTGCTTCGTAGGAAAGCGTTACTTTGTATTCTACGGTGCGCTCCTCTTCCGGCACCGCTTTTTTATTCACAAAAAGAAAAAACAGACCGTGGAGGCTCAGTGAAACAGCGATACCTACAGCAAGGCCGCTGTTTTTCAGCATTTTCATTCCTTTCGCTCGACAAGGAATGACATGTTTTCCGCTCCCGCCTTTTTCACAATGTCCATGACCTCGATCACCCGTCCGAAAGGCACGCCTCTGTCTGATTGAATAACGACATCCCTGGAGGCCTGAAGTGCATACGTCTGTTTCAGCATGCGAAAAAGCTGCCTGTCCGTGACCTCCTCATCGTTGAGAACGAGGCCTCCTCCCCTTTTAATGATGATGGATACTTGGGGCACCCCGCTCATCTGGGCCGTCTCGCTTTCCGGCAGGTCAACGGGAATCGAGGGCCGCGAGAGGAAGGAGGTGAGAAGAAAAAAGATCAGGAGTAAAAACACCATGTCTATGAGGGGTGTCATGTCTGGCCCGCTATTCTTTGTCAACGATTCTTCGTATTCCTTGAACTCGATCACGCTCTTCCCCTTGTCATGGAGATGATCTCTTCTCCATAATGCTTCATGAGAAACGCTATCGACTTTCCCTTCATCACGAAGAGATGATGGAATATGAGTGCGGGTATGCCCACAAAGAGTCCTGCAACAGTGGTGATGAGCGCTTCCCAGATACCGCTTGCGAGCAGAGACGGGTTGACGAGGCTCGTAACCGAAGCAACCTCCCTGAATGCTTCGACCATCCCCAAAACAGTGCCCAGCAGCCCGATCATGGGAGCGATCTTTCCGATGAGCTCGAGAAGATGGAGGTTTCTGTTCAGCCTGCCGAGCTCCTGGTCCCCGCAAATGGAGAGCTCGTTTTCAATCGTTTCCTGGGTGAACTTTCGCAGGCCTATGGCCAGCGAAACGATTGCAGCAACAGGGCCTGAGCTTTCTGAGGCAAGTGCGTGTGCGTCCTCGAGCCTGCCCTCCTCGATGTAGCTTCGAACACTTTCTATCAAGCGCTTTTTCACGCGTGCCCTGAAAAAATGGTACGCCCTCTCCACGACAACCGCGACCATGACAACGGAAGCAAGGACGAGGGGGTATATGAGGGGGCCGCCCTTCGAGAATAAATCAACCATAATTTTCCTTCAAGCTCTCTCCCTTCGAGGAGAGAACGGTTCGTGACATATAATACCAAAATTGCGGACACGAGACAAACGGAAGATGGCGCAGATTTGAGCTGAACGCATTCGCGCTCTACAAATTCCCAATCAGCAGCACTGCTCCGACCAACACAATAAAGAATGCACCGGATATTTTCATGCCCGAAGAGAGAAATGATTTCAAACGATGCCTCGAGGACGCGGCTTTCTCAATACTGTTTTTCGCTGCCATTGAGAATCCTCCTGCTGCAGAAATCGTCAGTGTCATTCCAAGAGCCATGACCAAAGTAATCGGGATTCCGATGCCGAATATCCCCATATTGATCGTGAAAAGAAGAAGAATAACCGCCCCCGGACAGGGAATGATGCCAACTGAGAGTGCAACAGCGTAGAGCTTTTTATCGGATAAATGCCCGGTGATTATTGTACGGTGACTGTTCTTTTCTTTTTTTTTAAACATTGTCTCCCCGATGAGAACAGATCCCAGAGCAACGATCAATGAAGCGCTTAAGAGTTTGATTACTCTGCTGAACGATTCGAAAGAAGAGAGAAAAGTCTGCCTCACTGCATAATAAATAATCGCTACGGTGAGGATAGCAGAAAGCGCCTGGCCAAACGCGACTATCGCGCCAAATACAATACTTCTATATACTGCTTCACGCTCCGTTAAAAAATAGGAGAATGCAACAACCTTGCCGTGCCCCGGGCCCATCGAATGAACGACGCCGTATACAAATGCCACCAGAATAAGTATAAGCAGCGGTTTCGGATCTTTGCCGGTTTTTATCCTGTGGCCAAGTTCAGATACCTTCCTGTTCAATGTTTTCTGTATCGAACTGATGCGAGCAATAAATTTTTGAACACATACCGGGTAATGGAGATTTTTTTGAACCTTCTTCCCATTTTCCTTCGTGACAAAAGGGTTTTCTCCTCCGTCCGCGTATATTTTCCCCGCAGAAATACACATTAAGACCGCAACGAGAACAAAGATCCATTTGTTCACCTGATTCTCCTCATATGGAGTTTGAGCACAAATGGGAATACCTGTCCGTAATAAATGGGATTTTTCGAATCCTGAACAATTTCATGTCGGACGTCATACCCATCACTGTTTTTTAGCATGAGATGCCTTTCTTTTGCAAAACCCACATCGCAATAATAGGATTCGTCATATGCCCCCACCGTGACAACCGCTTCGCCGTCTCCGATCGTGATTGCGCATGGAATAAAGAACCTGTATATGAGGTTGTTTCCATTTATCGAAGCAAAAAATTGCGTGACTTTATTGAACTGTCTTTCTTTTCCGTTCACCCAGATGTATGTAAAGTAGTGAAAATTCTTTAAATTCGAAAACGCCCCTTGTTCGATTTTCTTGATCTCTTCCGCATCGAAGTGTGAGTCGTAATTCTCGTCGAAGTCATTGATGATCATGCTGCTGAACATTTCATCGAACATCCATTCTATGAAAAAACCGGAGATTCCTTCTTCATTGAAGTGCGCCGTGACCGTGGTATCCATGAATACATGCGGGTGGGCATACAGGAAAACAGGAAAGATCGTGAGCACAAAAAAAAACAAAAGAATTGCGTCTCTCGCAGTTCGCTTTTTCATAACATGATAGCGCAGCCCGTGTATCACCTAAACTACTATGAGGCATTCTTGGAAGACAACAAAATTCTGAAAACCCACAATGAAACCTTTCCGAAGGGAGGAATGCCGCCAGATACGGCAGACCGACACTTTTTTCATCTACGCATTATTCCTGGTCCTTAATCTTTTCCCGGCTGCGGCCAGACCGGCAGTCAGAATCGCGAGTATCGAAACAGGGATAAAGATAAAGAGGACCTGATGGCCGACCGTTACTTGGTAGAAGAGCGTTGCAACACACCACCCGAGCAGCGTGAGGTAAACCGCATCAAACAGTGCCATTACACCTCCGACTTCGCGTACTGCTGCCCCCAGCGCTGCAACACAGGGTACATAGATAAGCACAAATAAAAGATATGCATATGCTCCTGCTCCACCGTCAAAGCGGCTCCTGAGGGATCCGAATACACCT
>CAZOWM010000020.1:0-11267 GCA_964583615.1 uncultured Spirochaetota bacterium
CTTTGTCCCCCCGGCCCCCCCCTGCTGGGCGCCCCCCGCATCCTCCCAAAACCACTTGCCCCCCCCCCCCCCCCCCCCCCCGACCAGACTGCGTCAATATATTCTCGATTTTATTTCCTGCCACAGTCTGCAATACGCTTCTGCAGCCATTGACGCGGGTGAGTAATCGTTCAAAGGTGCGCAGTGTTTTCCCATCTTCTCCACATCCGAAGAATAGGGAATGGAGCTCTTTAGAAAGAGGTTCCCCTGTGCGCTGTACGCCTCAACAAGTTCCCTGTGTATCTTCTTTCTTCTATCCACGAGGGAAAAAAAGGGGATGATTTTTTTCTGATCAAAGCCTTTATCTTCGAAATATTTGACAATCTGCAGATACGTTCTCACCGACAGGGGAGTGGGGATCATCGGCAGGAGGATAAAGTCCACCCCCCGGATAATGTTCTCGGACAGAAGGGAAAATCCTGGGGGTGAGTCCAGAAACATGATGTCAAACTGACCTCCGACCTCTCCCACGAGCTTTTTTAGCCGTTTTTTAGGTTTCTTCATTCCGATGAATATGATATCGAGCTTCCTCGTCGAAAAATCCGCGGGAATGATTCTGATGTTTTCGTACTGAGTCGCCTTGGAGTACTTTTCGATATTCTGCTTTCCGGTTACAACTTTTTTCACACCGCCTTTGAGTTTCGGAACCACTCTGTAGTAAAATGTTGCCGAGGCCTGGGGGTCGAGATCCCAGAGAAGGACCTTCTTATTGTCCACGGCTGCGAGATACGCGAGGTTTACCGCGGATGTCGTTTTTCCAACTCCGCCTTTCGAGTTGTAGAGTGCGATACTTGTCATTGTATATCCGCGATTGCAGCGATTTCCTTTTTTAGTTGGGGATAACTCCCCCAGAGCTCCCCGAAGATTTCAAGCTGCCTGATCTGTACCTCCCTTTGAACCTGAAAGAGCGCGCCGAAGGATAGAACCAGGTCTCTTCGCTCCGGCTCTCTTTTTAATAACTGCTGAAACAGCTCCTCGAGAGATGAAAGCGATACTTCAGAATCCTGGTAAAGGCCGAGACAGTCCTGAAAGGCCACGATCGATTTTATCAATGCGAGCAATTTTCTCGGGTACAGATCACTGAAGAATTCGCACATGTACCGCACCCCTTTGAAGGCGATTCGCAGAGAATGAAGATCGGCTGGTGAGTACTCTTCGACCGAGCGTTGCGCGTTCTTGTCTACCCTCTTCACCGCCTCTTTTATGAACTGCGATGCACGTTCACGCGCCGGGGCATTCGCATACGCATTTCCCTCTGAATGGTAGTCCGCAGCGGACTCAAGTGCACGGATGATTTTTTCGTATCGATCCAGAAAAAGAGCCTCTTTTAGGTCGGACTGGGGGCGTACCCTCCTTTCCTGAAGAAGACCGATCACGAGGCTTCGCACCTCCGGCGGTGTTTGTGCGCGTTCGAAATGTGAGAGAAGATGCACACTGAACACATCGATGTCCCTCACATTCCCGAGCAGGCCCGCTACCCATGAAAGCTCCTTTCGAAGCCCCTCGCAGTAGCCCTTTGCAAAAAAGGGCTTCAGTATCTTGAGCGCAAACCGCGCACGCCTTGTTGCAACACGAAGATCATGAAGATATTCCCGGTCGAGATCCAGCGCGGTTCCCTCGGTATTCGCACGCATCTTGTAGGCCTGCCGTGAGAGAATTCTGACCCCTGCCTGCAGAATCGAATCATCCCCTCTCAACCTGAATGCGGGAAGCACAGGAGCTCCAGGGAGTGTTCCGTCAATTTCTGACAGCCCGGTTGTCAGCGGATCGAACCGAACGGACCGTACCCCGCACATATCGCGAAAGATTGTGCTCAGATAGGATACTTCCTGATCGGATGCGTCGGATGCAATGAGAAGGTACTCTGGCGTTTCTTTCCAGACTATTCTGTGTGGGCTGGAAAACGCCCACTTCTCCACCGAGACCAGCGAGTTATGTGCATTCGGGGCGATAACCCGGTATCTCTGAGACTCCGCACGGGCTTCGAGCTGGGGAACAAAAACGGCTCCCTGCAGGAGCCGTTCCATCGAAAAGGTGAGTCTTCTCTCAGGAAAAAGCTGATGTTCGTTCACCTTTTTCACGTTGATGCGCTGTTCATTCTGCATAAGCTCCAGGACCTTGCTGTCGTGATCGAAACGCAGCCTTTTTTTCCCCTTGAAGAGTTTTCCGTCCTGTGTATCGAAATAAGTAAACCGTTTTTTCAGGGGCCGCAGTTTCATGATACGGTACCCGAGGTTTCTCAGTTCCTTTATCGTGTGCTGAAAGCGTGCCTTGTTCGAAATGGAAAACGCGGCAATTCTCTTCATCATAGAGCACCTAATCGATGGTGTTTTTCACCCCTTTCTGGTAAACCTCTTGATCGAATCCGGGAATCTCCTCCTGCGATCTTATCGACGAAATCATTTCCGAAAGGGAATAGGAAAACCGGAGGATGCAGCAGTGTGCCGGCCTCCCGGCCGTGAGACTGGCAAGCGCGAATGAGGGGCGTGGATCGCCGTCGATCGACATCCCCGTTGCGCCGCAGTTCACGACAAGGAGCCTTTCCAGTTTCTTTGCGAATGGTATATGGCTGTGCCCGCAGACGAGTATGTCGGGATTGTCGCCCGCGAGCTTCGTCCGGATACCGTATGGAGTAATACTTGGATAGATATAGTCCTTGTCCGAAATCGGGCTTCCGTGCACGATGAGAATATCGAATCCTTCGAGCGTGACCCGGATATATTCCGGCAGCGCTGCAATATAATTCCACGCATCGTCGTCGAGCTGGAGCGCGGTCCAGGCGAGGTTTGCCTTTTTCCCGCCCAGGAGTTTAAAGATATCTTTTTCCCCTTGCTTGAGGCTCAGGAGTTTTCTCTCCACATTCCCCCTTATTACCGGTATTTTATTGTCCCTGAGAAAACGCACAACTTCGAGCGGTTGGGGACAGCGGCCGACGATGTCTCCCGCAACAAACACCCTCGAGGCTCTGAGCCGTCTGGCATTTTTCAGAGCAGTCATGAGAGTATAGAGATTTGCATGGATATCCGAAAGAAATGCGACCTTCATGGGAGCGTTTTTTCTCCTGAAAGTGTTTCTTTGTTACAGTATTTTCTGTTTCACGGGAGTACTAACGTGAGCTCGTCAAGAACCGCCTGTATCTTCATTATATCCTTTAGGCGGCCCTTCTCAGGCTTGAGTTTCAGCTTCTGCGCCTTTGAAAGCACTTTCTCAAGGTTCTTTTTCTTCGGGAGCAGCTGCTGCTCGCCTTCCACATTTTTTTCACTGAGTTTTTCCAGCAGCTCGTCTATCTGCGCCTTTACATTCAGGCTGTACTTCTCGATGATGCTTTCGAAATTCGACCGCAGAGATTGGAGCTCCTGATTGACCTCCTGTACAACAACGAGCTTTTTTTGCGATACCGCCATGTTCTTCTCCTCACTTTTTCGTTTATTCTTCCTTGTAAAGGTTTCCCAAAACCCCTTCGATCTTCATGCGCACATTCCTCTGAATTGCATTGATGGATCGGTTTCCATCGATGATTTCAAACCCGTATTTTTTCTGCAGTTTGTTGTATTCAGACCGCAAACTTCGCTGATACCGTACAAAGCTCTCATACCAGTCTCTTGCTATTCCGATGTCCATTCCCGACTCCCAGTAATCAAGGGAATTATGTTCAGTGAGAGTTCGTTCGACAAGGTTTCGAGATGAGACCAATATGAAATAGACGGCATCAGGAACGATCGCCATGGAGTACAGTGACTCCAGCCACTGGGGATCCGCCCCTCTGACAATGTCTCGCGCCATGAGTGTGAAGATGTACCTGTCTGCCAAAACGATGTACCCTGCCCGGAGCGCGGGCACGATCACATTTTCGAGCTGATCGTAGAAATCGGTCGCATAGAAGAGCGACATGGTCCGGGGGCTCAGCACATTTCCCTGCTTCGCCTGTGCGAGCGCGGGCCCAATAATGGCTGATTTTGTAAGCCCTGTCTGCGTGACCGCATAACCTTTTTGCTCGAGCCACTCTGAGAGGAACCGTATCTGTGTTGAACGGCCCGAAGCGTCCGGGCCTTCGATTACGATCAGCGCCCCGGAAAGAGAATCAAGGTCCACTCCGTGGGGTGGACGCCCGTAACAGTGCCGTTTTCTACTCATCTTTTCGCTCTCCGCTTGAACTTCGCAAGATCGATCCTGTTGCTGATAAAGCTCCGCATTATCTCCTGCTGCACAGGGATCAGCCTCGAAGCATCAATAGTGGTGAACTGGAACTCGTCTGCCATCTGTTCGTAGTTCTCCATAATCAGCTTCTGAAATAGGCGGAAGCTCTCATACAAATCGTTTGAAAGCCCCATGTCCATTCCGGCCTCGAAGTACTTCAGCTGGGCCCGTCCGACAAGAATGCGGGAGAGTGCGGTTTCCAGCGGAAGCCTGAAATAAAATGTCACGTCCGGTTTTTTTGCAAACCCGTACAGCTTCCGCAGCCACTGCGTGTCACAGCCTCTCACTCCGTCACGTGCAAAGGAAGTGTAAATATACCTGTCGCACAGTACGATGTACCCAGCTTTCAGCATGGGAAGAATTTGCCGCTCGTAGCGGTCCGCAAAATCGGTTGCGTGAATCAGGCTGAAGGTCGTTGGTGTCAGAAGCTGCTTCTTTTTCCCCTTCTTTGTCGCGCCTCGAACGATGACGCTCGAGTTCCACTCTGAAAAAAACACCTTACAGCCGAGTCCCAAAAGCCATTGATTGAGGAGGTAAATCTGGGTGGACTTCCCGGACCCGTCAAGCCCTTCCACTGCGATGAGTTTTCCTCCTATACCTGTGTCTTCCATTTCACTGCCCTTCGATCTTTAATTTCACGTGGACGCCGAACTTTTCACCGAAGTACTGAGATTTCTTCTGAAGCGCCCATCGCTCGAGAAGAAGGTCATCCGATCCGTTGACCTTCAGCACCACCTCTCTCCCGAGCACGCTCACATTTACGTCATCGACCTTCTTCAGATGTTCCCTGTCCATCGCATCCGCCATACGCAGGATGCTCGAAAGCTTCTCCACTCTCTCCCGCTGCTCTTCATTGAGCTGTGCAAACGTTGAGTGCCGGAGCTGCGGTTCGCTTTTTCTGTGATACCGCGCCACATTCGCGATCATCAGCATCTCCACCGGGGAAAAACCCGGGAGCTCGGACTGCGAAATGATGTAGAGCGAGTGCTTGTGATGCTTGTTGAGACTTATGAATGTCCCTATGTCGTGCAGGATCGCTGCAGCATAGAGGATCTTGCGATCCTTCTCCCCCAGCCTGTGGACCTCGTAGAGCTGGTCGAACAGCGATAGCGCAAGCTTTGCCACCTGAAGGGCGTGCTGTTCGTCGAACATGTACTTTCGGCCCAGGTTCACCGCGCTTTCATAGGTCTGCCTTTCCCACGGGTGCTCGCGGCTCTGAAGCCCATCGACCAGGTCGAGCGCAACACCTTCGCGCAGCCCGACTCCGGGGATGATGATTTCATCCACTCCGATCAGTCCGGCAATGCGTTCGAACACCAGGCCTGCAGGAAGAATGACGTCCGCACGATCCTCCCGCAGGTCGAGCTCTCTCATCCTGTCCTGGTAGGAAAGCCCTGCAAGCTTCTTGATCAGCGTGTGAAGGTTTCGAACAGAGATACGAAGAAGACCGTTTTCGTCTGTTTCTCCGCCGAGCTTTCCCAGCGATTCTATATTTCCGCCCGTCCCGATAAATCCCGCAGGCGTTTGCGTCTTAACTGCTGAAGGAACCTTCAGGGTCGATATATATTCGGTCAACAGCTTGTCGAATCTGCCCGGTTCCTGCCCCGAAACTGAGAGCTCTTCAAGAAGCCTCACCGATCCCATGGTGTGGGATTCGCTCCAGAGGATGCCGTCGGCATCCACGAGTGAAACCTCGACGCTCCCGCCTCCCAGATCCGCAATGACCCACTGCGCGTTTCCGAAGTCCACCCGATTCTTCACAGCAAGGTGAATGAGCCGTGCTTCCTCGGATCCGGATATTTTTTCGAGCCCAATGCCCGTCTCATCCCGGACCCTTTCGACGAGCTCTTCACCGTTTCTGCTCTCCCTGACCGCGCTCGTTGCAACCGCCCTGTGGTGTAGTATATCGAGCTCTCTGATCTTCTCGGAAAACTGTTTCAGCCCCTTCACCGCAGACTCGATAGCCTCGCCCGATATTTTTCCCGAAAGAAACACCGTGTGCCCGAGCCGCAGCTGATATCTGTCGGATGCAAGTTCACTGTACTGGCTCGAATTGTAGAACTCCGCCGCCAGAAACCTCAGCGCATTGGAGCCGACGTCGATTGATGCGATACGCACAGGAAAAGTGACACGGGTGTGCTCGTTCATGCCTGTATAGTTCTCTCATACTATTCTTCAGGTCTCTATGAAAACGCGGGCCCTTATTCTACATTAAAATCAAGAAAACCTCAATGAAATTGTAACCGTATGGTGTGCGAGCTTGTGGTAAAGATCACATTAATTTTTTACACATTGATGGCAACAGTCATTTCGATAAATCCGCTTCCCCTGCAACGAGAGAGAGGCGGCCTTTTTTCAGCACGTGACATGAAAAAGGCCGATATGCTTCTTTCCCGCTTCGTTCCACCGGCCCACCGCCTCTTTCGTGGGCAGAAGCTCAACAGTACATTTTTTCTTCTTGAAATACTCCCGCGCCTCGTCAGAGAGCTTCACAAGCCCGTTCTGTCCTGACCCGATAATGATCCCCTTCGCTCCTTTTTCAAAGATATGCTTCGCCTCGTCGAGGGAAATAATGTGTGAGGTCCCATACACCGACTTCGAAAGCTTTTTCTTGCGTTTTTTTATCTCCCCATCCAGCCTTATGACCACATCGTGGGTGAAAACCTTTCCCTCAATGGTGACGGAGCCGAAAGAGGTCTTGTCGATTTTCGGTTTCATCACAACACCTCACTGAGACTACTTATTGAACTCCTCGACCTGCCTGATGTATGCATCCACATCGAACTTTTTTCTGCACCCGTTGTAGCTCATGTACCGGACTTTACCGAACACCGGCCGATCGAACCATGCCCTGTCGTGTATACCGCCCAGAGACCAGGCAATGCCCGCATATCCGTTGGTCTCCCTTCCGTCCAGCTCATAGCGGTCGTTCAGAAAGATCGCATACTCCATCGCCTGGTCAGCGCTTTCTGTCCACTCCAGGATTTTCTTCGCCCAGTACATCCGCATGTATCCGTGCATCTTGCCGCGTATGACCATCTCTTTTTGCGCAGCGTTCCACAGTGGGTCGTGAGTGCAGGCGTTTTCAAACTGGTCAAGGGTATAGAGATGCTCTCTTTTGTCTTCTTCATGTAGCCGGAAAGACTCGCGTGCCCATTCGGGAAAGCACGCCGTGCTGTCGTAGTGCGGATTATAGAAACAGAAATTATCCGAAAGCTCCCTCCGCACGATGAGCTCTTCGAGAAATGCTTCTTTCGCCTCCTGAGCGGCGTCCGCGCGCCCTATCTGGAGCGCGATGCGCTGTGAAGATATGTGCCCGAAATGAAGGTAGGGAGAGAGGTTTGACTGTGCATTCCTGGTCGGATCATTTCTGGCTGCCGGATAGGAACGGAGACCGTTTTTTATGAACCTTTCCAGAGCGGCCCGTGCCAGCCCTTCACCCGATTGTATCCAGTCCACCGGCGGTACGGTTTTTTTCGCTCTCAGAGATGCGGTGGCTTTCTGCCAGTAGGGTTTCTCTTCACTCCCCTCCCACCGGTGAGGGTGTCTTATGATCTTCGGAAAATCATCGAGAAACTCGCCGAGGTGGCGGTGAATTTTCGGCCGTATGGTGTAGGCACCGTACTCCTGTTTGTCAGATGCGTGCCAGCACGGAACGATATTTCGTGCATCCACTTCGTAGACAGGAATGTCGAGCCGGTTTTGGAGGGCGCGTTTCCAATCCCGCTTTATCCGCAGCGGTTCGAAATCAGTTACCAGTACCCCGATTTCACGGGAGTGTATAAAATCCGCAAGCACATTCTCGACAGTGCCGGTGCGCAGGAAAAAGGGGATGTCTTTCTTCGAAAGCCGTTCGCAGACTTCTCTGAGGCCTTCGAGCATGAACGCATACTGCCTGAAGGCCGCATTGAGAAACTCCGGCACCAGGCAGAACACCACTCCAAGCGGTTTGTGCGCGGAAAGCGCCCTTTTTTGGGCATACACAAGCGCCCAGTTGTCCTCAACACGCTGATCCCTGCTCATCCAGTATACGACAGGCCCCTTTTTTTCCGTAGCGTCGTTGAGAATGCGTACTCTTTTTCGATTCATAAATCCTGAGAATCTCTCTGTTTTTACTTGCAATAATAAAATAACGATATAAAGGGGTGAAAAAAGGAAAAAGAATTTGATTTTCATACAAATTTGGTGTAACCATGGGGATTTTGATCCGTCGAGTCAGAACAAGGAAACAAAAAAGCACTTATCTCGATCTTCCGAACACGACGATAGAGCTCGATCGCAGAGTACAATGAAATTTCTTTCGGAAAACACAAAACATTAATTTCGCTTTGCTTTACGATCCCGCGGAAACTCTTTTTGTTGCCCCACCGGATATTTCGATTAATGTCTTGTATATATCATACGACGTTATGGAGGACGAACAATGGCGGTTCTGGAAAAGGGTATGGAAGCACCGGATTTCACGCTGCAGGATCAGGAGGGCAACACAGTAAGTCTGTCCGACCAGAAAGGGAAAAAGGTCCTCGTGTACTTTTATCCGAAAGCCGATACTCCGGGATGCACGAAACAGGCATGCAGCGTACGGGACTCACAAAAGAGTCTTGAAGAAAAGGGGATCGTTGCATTCGGCATCAGTCCCGATGAACCCGGAAAACAGAAAAAGTTCGACAAAAAGTACGGTCTGGGGTTTCAGCTGCTCTCCGATGCGGACCATGCAGTGGCCGAAGCGTACGGCGTATGGGGAGAAAAATCGATGTACGGAAAAAAATACATGGGAATCATCCGTTCATCCTTTCTCATTGATGAGCAGGGGAAGATACTGGAAACGTGGTACAAAGTAAAACCTCAGGACACCGTACCGAATGCACTCCAAGTGCTGGAATCCTGAGCTCTCCCTTAAAAACCGCATAAAAAGCTCCGGATCGATAGACTCCGTGCGTCTCCCCCGTTTTTCGCCCGGTTTTTGGCTGCTGTAGTCAACCATCAAAGCTCCATCCGATTCTCACAATTTTCTTCCCTTCCCTGAGTCCGTGATTTCCACGAGTGTTCTCGGAAAGGGTCGGAAAAATGTCTGTTGGAGGAGATAGGCGTTTTTTTGGGCGATTAACCATGCTTCGATGAGGTGAATGAGCGTGCTCAGCGGAATTCGCTCGTCACGGTACTTTTCTATGCTGTTGAGGAAAAATCGTTTCTCCTCAGGTTGCAACGACGTGGACAGGCCTCCGAATGCGTGCAACAAGACATTGATCATCGACGTAAACTTGGAAGGTTTCGCAAACGCCTGCAGAACGGTCTGTCCGTTGTATCTGCAGTGCGCAAACCCGAGGCATTTGCTCACGTGCACGATCGGTTTCACATCTTCACTCATGTGCATACTCTCCTCTCCGTGTATGTTCAGGCGCTGTATTTCTTAAACAGCAGCACGCCGTTCTGTCCGCCGAACCCGAACGACTGCTTGAGCACGATGCGTACTGATCTGTTTCGCGGAACTTTGGGAACATAGTCAAGGTCGCACCGCTTGTCCAGATCAGGAGCAGCCTTGTCGACGTATTCGAGGTCTGGATTGTCCAGATTACTGGTGGGCGCGATGACGCCGTGCTCCATTATCAGAAAGCTCACGATTGCTTCGAGCCCCCCCGAAGCACCGAGAGGATGTCCAAAATATGACTTCGAAGAGCTTATGGGAATTCTGTACGCGTAATCTCCGAATACCCTCTTTATGATGAACGACTCGTTTGGGTCGTTGAGTATCGTCGATGTGCCGTGTGCATTGATGTACTCCACCTCCCGTGGGAGGACTCTCGCTGATTCAAGGGCTTTTCTCACCGCGTGCACAGCCGCTCTTCCCAGGGGATCGGGCACAACGACGTTGTACGCATCCGCAGTGAACCCGGATCCCGCGATTTCTCCGTAGATCCGTGCACCCCGCCTGAGTGCGTGCTCGAGGGCTTCGACTACAAGGACACCTGCCCCCTCACCGAGAACGAACCCATCTCTGTCCCTGTCGAACGGCCGTGATGCGTGCATGGGATCTTCATTCCGCTGGCTGAGGGCACGGATGATGTCAAAGCCGGAGAAGAAGTACGGATGAAGCGTCATGTCCGCCCCGCCAGTGACCATTAGGTCCTCCTGTCCATACCGTATGTGCTGGGCTGCCAGCCCGATGGCATGGGTTGCCGAGGAACAGGCAGTATTGACGGTATAGCATGCACCCTTCATGTGAAAAATTTCAGCGACTGTGGAAGCACCGACATTCGAGTTCGACTGGGGAAGAACAAAGGGATTGATCTTTTTCGGTCCGTTGTCCCGCAGAAACACACTGTGTGCGGGCAGAAGGACATCGGAGTTGCTGGCCGCCTGGCCTAACACCACACCTGCCCTCATATGGTCTATGTCGTCCAGCGTATACCCTCCCAGCGTCTTTCTTTCCTCATCCATGCGCGGAACAAGGCGAAGACCTGCATCCATCAGTGCGAGATACGCACCAACAACGGAATACTGCGTCGCTTTTCCCGTTCGCTTGAGAAGTTTCGGGTTTTCAAACTGTTCGAGAATGGAAAACCCGTCAACAGGGGAACAGACCCTGCTTCTGAACTGCCCGAGATCAACGTCCTCGAAATCGACCCTTCTGAAATACCCTCTCCCGTTTTTAGCGTTTTCCCAGAACTTTTTTTTTCCGATACCGATTGAGGAAACCGGGCCAAGCCCTGTTACCACGACACGCCTGTTCATCGTTTTTCCCCGTGTCACGCAACAATCTCTCCAGATAAATAATAACAGGGAGAAACGGAGAAAAAAATAGGAAATTGTTCTTACCACCCTGTACTTCCCGGCCCTCTTTTGAAGGGCCCGGTAATATCCGAGGCGATCCACCCTCCGTAGAAGTCCCCGGGCTGCGCTCGCACTTTTTCCTCATCGACAGAGCATGCATCCATTTTGCGCGGATACAAGGCGATGTAATTTCTCAACGCACGAAATCGAGTGCGCGGGTCCTGGTAGTACCATGCTGCGTTCTCAACTGTTTTCCCGTT
>CAZOWM010000020.1:11367-63015 GCA_964583615.1 uncultured Spirochaetota bacterium
ATCGAGTGCGCGGGTCCTGGTAGTACCATGCTGCGTTCTCAACTGTTTTCCCGTTATCCGATCAGGTCGGCATTCATTAAAGAATCAACGTGGTGACGATTCCAATGAAAGAACTTATTTTCTAAAATCTCATGTGGTGAATGCGATTTTTTTTCGTCCCAAATTGATACATGTTGTATGCCGCTTATTCATCCCGAACAAATACCTTTGTCGATCGTAAACCCCTTTTCGGTTTTCCGCAGGTCTGTTTTTTATTTCCCTCCTGCCCATGCTTCGCACAATTCCTTGACTTTCTTGTACGCTGCGCGTAGTTTTGCTGCGTGCGGACGGATCAGAAATCCTCAGACAGAAATTCAAATACAAGAAAAACAAAAAGGGGACAGGCTGTACAAAAAGCAGGACCCGCAACAATAATGCGCTTGACAAAGGGTGAGTTTACATCGTATTTTTCGAAATACTTTTAATTATGCGCTAAACAGCAAGGAGGCCAAAGATGAAAAAAGTGGCACTCGGTTCAGACCCCAATGCTTCGGACCTCAAGGAGGCCATAAAACAGCAGCTGGATGAACTCGGGATCGAGTATGAGGACTATGGAAGTGATGATCCGATTTATGCAAATGTTGCCATCACCGTTGCCGAAGCAGTCGCAAGCGGCGCACACGATAGGGGGATTCTTGTGTGCGGAACCGGAATCGGGATGAGCATCGCGGCAAACAAGGTTCCAGGCGCCTATGCTGCACTGTGCGCGGATGCGTACTCAACTGAACGTTCGCGAAAGAGCAACAATGCGAATATCATGACCATGGGCTCGCAGGTTGTGGGCTCGCAACTTGCGAAAACCCTGGTGAAAATATGGATGGAATCCGAATACACGCCAGGCGGAAGGTCCCAACCCAAGATTCAGCGTATCTACGAATACGCAAAACAACACGAAAAGTAATACCGTCATACCGGGAGTGAACTCGTCTACTGTGCACACAGATGGTCATTTCCCCTTTACTACACAGAGGAGAGAAAAATGTACGCGCTCACCGACAAAGAAGAACTTGACCTGAAGCAGAAAGCTCTGCAGATAAGAAAAAACGTCCTTCGGCTTATCAAGGCGGGAAAATCCGGACATGTTGGAGGGGCCCTGTCCTCTGCCGACATTATCGCGGCGCTCTATTTCAAGCTCATGCGTGTCGACCCCAAAAACCCTTCCTGGAGGGAACGGGACCGGTTCGTTCTTTCCGCCGGACACAAATGCCTCGCACTATATGCTGCGCTCGCGGAGAGCGGGTACTTTGATGTGTCTGTTCTGGACACCTACGGCGACCTCGGCTCAAAGCTTCCCGGCCATCCCGACATGCACAAGCTTCCCGGTATTGAAACGAACACAGGGGCACTCGGGCACGGTCTTTCCATCTCAGGGGGAATGGCGCTTGGGCTGAAGATGGAGAAGATCAACGCCCGGGTGTACGTGCTCATGGGAGACGGTGAGCTTGCGGAAGGGTCGAACTGGGAGGCTGCCGCTGCTGCGAGCCATCACGAGCTCGACAACCTCCTCGTGTTCGTTGACAGAAACACGCTTCAGATAAGCGGAAGAACGGTGGAGGTAATGAGCTACGAACCCCTTGACGCGCGG
This sequence comes from uncultured Spirochaetota bacterium, assembly GCA_964583615.1. Classification (GTDB taxonomy): domain Bacteria; phylum Spirochaetota; class B62-G9; order B62-G9; family DRHN01; genus CAZOWM01. Next base: position 12,992 of record CAZOWM010000020.1, read on the forward strand.
TGGACGGCATTCGGCTGGAGCGCACGGCAGATTAACGGGCACGACATAAAGCAGATCGTGGATAATGCAACCGATATTCCCTTCGAAAAAGGCAAGCCTTCGGTAATAATCGCAAATACGGTAAAATCAAAGGGGTTTTCCTTCGCAGAGGACAGGGTGAACTATCACTACTGGAAGGCTACCCCGGAGGAAATTCAGCAGGCTGAAAATGACCTGGTCGAGATAGAAAGGAGTCTGGGAAAATGAGCGAAGCGCGCGATCCTAGAAAGACCTTTGGTGAAGCACTCGTTGAAGCAGGAGAAGTACATCCGAACATCATTGCGATTTCCGCAGACAGCTCGAGCGGATCCGGCCTCACCCCCTTTAAAGAGCGTTTTCCTGAAAGACATTTCGAGTTCGGGATCATGGAGCAGGGTGTCATCGGGTACGCTTCCGGACTTGCAACAACCGGGAAAATTCCCTTTGTCGTGGCCATCGCACCATTCGTCACCGCACGTCCTTTCGAGATGTTCAGAAACGATATCGGGTACATGCATCAGAACGTAAAGGTCGTGGGAAGGTGCGCGGGGCTTACCTACTCGACCCTCGGTGCTACCCATCAATCGCTCGACGACAATGCAATCATCCGCACCATTCCCGGAGTGACAGTCATCAATCCCGGAGACCCGGTTGAGATAAAGAAGGCGGTTCATGCAGCTGCGGAGCATATAGGCCCGATCTACATGAAGATCGGGAGCCCTCCCATGCCGATACTCTTCGAGGACGACTATCATTTCGAAATAGGGAAAGGTGTGGTCATGAAAGACGGTGACGACGTGACGATCATCGGAACTGGAACCGTTCTCTCAAAAGCATACGAGGCGGCATGGCTCCTTCAAAAAGAGGGCATTCACGCACGGCTGCTCAACATCCACACTGTGAAACCGATCGATCGCGCGCTCATCGTGAAAGCCGCCAGTGAAACGGGAAAAATCGTTACCGTAGAAGAGCACTACCTCATCGGCGGTCTCGGAAGCGCGGTTGCCGAGGTGCTCGCCTGTGAGTACCCCGCCCCGGTAAAAATGATCGGCGTTGACGACCAGTTCGCAAGCAACGGCCCTTACGAGGAGCTGCTCGGCCTCTACGGACTTCAGGCAGCACAGATCGCAGAAACGGTGAAAGATTTCATCAGCTCCTGATCAGCACACGCGTACGAGTCTCTCATCATAATCAGCATCTGTAAAGTAGAGCCACCCGCGGACCTCGCGCTCAGGGTAGATGTCTTTGAGCGCGGCGCAGTACCCCTCCACCTGTTCCCGGTAGGCCTCTGAAAACCGCTGTATCGAACCCTTCTCGGCAACCCTGTTCGTCTTGAAATCCAGAATATCGACCGTGCTCCCGAAAACGATCCTGTCGATTCTCCCCACAAAGTTACCGTACTTCATCGAGAGCGCGTTGGATTCGGAATACGACGCCTCGCTGAAATAGATGCTCAGCCGCGGATCAGAAACGACATTCTCAAGCGATGAACGCGCCTGAACACGCGCATCCTCTCTCTCTTTTGTGCTGAAATCAGCACCTTCTGCGGAAACCGCCATATACAGAAGCCTCTCAGCCTCTTCGGGGGATACCGGAAGCATGGAGATGTTTTCAACGGCCCGATGAAACACAAGGCCCTTCAGCAGGCCGACCCTCCGTGCTCTCAGGTCTCGTGGGTGTTCTCCATCGAGACGCCCGTTCGCACCTGCAGAAACAGGTTTCGGGGCCTGGATCATCTTTTTTCGTATTTTCAAAGGAACCATTTTTCTGGAGACTCCGTCGCCTCCCCGTGTGTCACTGGGAACCGTAGCACCGAAAAATTTTCGGCGGAGAGGCCGCCCGTCTCCACCCTCCTTCGATGCGCTGATCAGCACATCGCCTATGGTCTTTATAACATCTTCTTTTTTGCCCTTTGAAGAACTTACGGGAATAAGGATGAGGTTTTCCCGCGCGCGTGTGAGCGCCACGTACAGTGCATTGAGCTCATCCACCCTATAGTTTTCGTCCGTGGATTCGATGAGCTCGTCAACCGCCGCCGCATCGGAGAGGTATTCCCTGTACACAGAACGCGCGAGCCCGTAGCGTGTAATCTCCCCTCCGCGGTCCCGGCCGTAGAGGATCGACCCGTCGAGTCTGAACCTGAAAGGCTGACTGAGAAAGGGAACAACCACCGTGTGAAACTCGAGCCCCTTCGATGCATGTATGGTGAACAGAGAAACCCCGTGCTGCTCACCGATCTGGAGAAAAATCGAATCCTGACGCTCGGTGAGGAAGCGGTCGAAATCGTTGACAGACACCGCGGCAGCCGTGCTCTCAAAGGTGTACGCGAGCTCATGGAAATTGAGAAGCACTTCCCTCTTGTGAGCGTACACATTCAGGAGATCGAATTCCTCATAGATCTTTCGAATGAGGCCGCTTGGGGGAAGATACCCTGCCAGGTGCGTGAGTCGTTTCAATTTTTCATACAGCTCGGGTTGGAAGTCCCGAAGGAGCGAAAAACTCAGGTCGTCTTTTCTTTCCTGAAGCTGTTCGTATGAAATGCGGAAGACCGGCGACCGCAGAAACCCCGCGAGGTATACAGGCTCATCCGGATTCAGCACACAGTGGATGATAGTGCGCACATCCATTATGCAGTAATCGGCCATGAGTTTGCTCCTGCCCGCGGTCCTGCACGGGATGCTCAGGTTCATAAATGAATTTTCGAGCTCCACAATTTCACTGTTTTTTCTGCAGAGAACCGCGATGTCCTCGAGCCGTACTCCGCGGGCCTGAAGGTCATTGATCTGATGAACGAGCTCTTCTACCGCCGCCTCCCTGTTTTCGCACTGGAGGACGGCGACATACCCGTTTTCACGCTGTGTCTTTCCGGGAGGGGGATTTTGTTCCTCGTAATGGAAACGGGGAAGCAGCTCTTTTTGAACGTTTTTGAACACCGCGTTCACGTATTCCAGGAGCACTCTGTTCTGTCTGAAACTGAAGGGCAGGCGGTGCCGCTCGAGCCCGAGTATGTCACACACCCTCTCGAAAAGGTCCGGCTCTCCCCCTCTCCACCGGTAAATCGCCTGTTTGTTGTCACCCACGTAGAAGAAGCTCCCGTTTCGTTTCAACCCTGCGCGAACCAGGTGCTGCAGTGCGTCCCACTGAAGCTCTGACGTGTCTTGAAATTCATCGATGAGCATGTGGCGCATTCTCGATCCTGCCCTGAAGTAGAGATACTCGAAATCTTTCATCTGCCCGAGAAAAACACGGGCGTGCTCCTCGATGTCGTGAAAATCGATGCATCCGGCGTCTTTTTTCATCCCCGTAAAAATTGCATCGATCCGCCGATACAAATCGACCCACGCCATCACATAGTAGCGCATCTGGGAAGCAAAATAGGATTGCAGTGCACTCCTGACCGACAGAAGTGCGTTGCCGAATCGGACCGATATATCCTTCGGAAGCGCAGCAAAAAGCTTTTCAATATACCCGACTGTGTTCTGAGGGCCTCGTTTGAAGGGGGTGAGCGAGGCAAGATCGAGTATGTTGCGCGATTTCATGAAATCTTCGAGCCCGCTTCTGAACCTACCAAGGTGTGTATGCGCACCGTATGATTCCAGATAATCGGAAACAGCCCTGATAAGAAACCCTATCTTCCTCCTGAGCCCTTCTGAAAAAAACACATCCCTTTGCTGCAAAAACTCCATTTTAACTTCAGAGGGCCTTTTTGCTTTCCGAATAAGGTCCGCGAGCACATACCGTTTATCGTCGACCTTCGAGAATATCTCCTCAAGCGCCTTCAGCGTTCGCAAACCGGATTGCTTGAAAAGGATCATAAACTGCGCCATCCGTTCCATCTCCTCAGGTCTGGTTTCGATTCCTCGGTAGTACCGCTCTATCGACTCTCGGAGAAACTGCACCCGAGTGCGCTCATCGATGATCACCGCATGATTCACCACCGCTGTTTCTGCGGGGAAACAGTTGATGACGGACGCAAAAAAACTGTGAATCGTGGAGATCTGGATGAGACTGAACTTCCTGATCAGCTCGGTTTTCAGTTTTTTCGCTCCTTTCACGACAGACCCTTCAGGCTCGCCGAGAATCGAGGCGAACAGCGCCGATTCATTTCTTTCACCACCTGCAATGCGTGAAACCCGTTCGAAAAGCCTTGTCCTGATTTCCTTTGCCGCGAGGTTCGTGAAGGTAATCGCCACAATCTCCGAAAGATTCGTGCCCTGTAGAAGCATCGCGATGAGACGGGTCGTCAGCGTAAAGGTCTTTCCGCTCCCTGCCGATGAACTGAGCGCCACAGAGTGTGCGGGAAGATACATCATGCGTTCCGTCATTGCTCGAATACCCTGCAGATATTGAAATAGGGACAGTACGTGCACTCTTCATGCTCATGCGCGAGACCGAGCGGTCGTGCGCTGTTGAGGTCGTCGAGAAAATTTATGATGTGCATCTCAAACGCTTCGAGGTACTGCCCCATTTGCGAGGGCTCCACCACAACCTCCGTTCGGTTTCTCCCGGTGAGATCGTAATAACTCAGCCGGAGGAGATCCGCTTCGGGGTATATTTTTTTGAACATCAGTCCGTAAAACCCAAGCTGCACCTCTTTGAAGCCCTTTGTCTCGAAGTGATCACCGCTGCCGGGCAGAGCCCCGGTCTTGTAGTCGATGATCTCATACCCGCCTGACGGCAGCAGGTCGACCCTGTCTATCCTGCCTCTGAGCGTGTATGTCGATTCCTTTCCTTCCACCTGCGCGGAGAGTTCGGTCTCCGCATACTCTGCACACACGCGGTATCCATGAGCGAACCGCTTTAGATCGTTTTCCAGAACCTGCCGCAGATTCGCGTGCAGTATCCGTTTGAGAAGCGCTTCCTCCTTGCTGTAAAACATCGGCTTTTCAAAACAGCCGCGAAACAGTTCTTCAAACCTCTCGTCGTACTGTTTTTTGTCTCCGGGTGTTCGGTAAAGCTTAAAAAACAGTTCGTGAACCGTGCGCCCCACCTCGCTGAGCTCGATTTCCCTGCTCAAAACCTCCTCTTTTTCTATCCCGAGCACCCGTCTGATGTAGTATTTCGTCTCGCAGCGTTTCATGGTGTCGAGGTCGAGCCTTGAGAGCTGCAGTACGGGCGATTGAAAAAATGCAGGCTGTACGGGCAGCGCAGCTTTAGGGAAACAGTCTTCGTCCCCATTCTGATCCCCCTGATAGCCTCCGCTTTCGCGGTCTCGGCAATTTCCTGTTCCGATTGGAAGAACGTATTCAGGATATTTTTTTTCAATCCCGTAAAGATCCTCGAAATAGTATGTGTAGCGCGATTTCACATCCGTCTCCCCCGTCCTGTCATCGATCGACAGAAAACCCGTTCGATCCGACGCGTCGACAATCCTCTTCAGATAGTAGAACTGGAGGTCTTCGCGGTCCAGAAGTGTGGACAGCCCGAAGAGGCTTCTGACATTCGCGTTGAGCAGCGCGTCTTTTTCCCCCCTGAACGGAAAGAACCCCTCGTTGAAGCTCGGAACGTACACTCTTTTGAATGTGATTCCCCTCGTCTCCAGAAGCCCGATAATCTGAATCCCCTCCCTGTATATCCCCAAAACCGGGTACCGTTTGTGAGCGAGAACTTCAAGCAGGATCTGGAGAGGGCGCTCAAAAACCTTTGGGGTAAACTGACAAAGCTTCATCGCTTCATTCAGTGCGATGTCTCTCACTGCATAGAAGTCGTAGGCCTTCTTGGATTTGAAAAGGGCAAAAAAATCATTCAACGCTTCGGAGAGCTCGTCAAAATCACCCGCCCCGTACATACGGTCGAGCTGTGAAAACCCCTCGAAGAGAAGGGGACTGCTTTTTATGAGGTGAGCATTCTTTCCTTTAAGGGTAAATATTCTCCCTTCGATGATCTGTTTTTCAAGCTTTTTGACATCCCTAGGTAAAAGACCGCAAAACGCCTCCCTGAAGAGCTCGTTTTTCGTGATCTCAATGAACACCCGTGTATCGCGGTCTTCCGTATAAAATGAGTTCACCAGCGAAAGGAATCCGTATATGGGGCTCTTTTTCACCTGCAGGCCTTCGGAATAATTCACCGGTATCCCGGCCCCAATGAGGGTATCGTACAGCATTTCGCAGAACATCGAGTCTGCATTGATGACCGAAATCTCGCAGGGATCCACCCCTGATTCCAGATCATTTTCTACTTCTCCAAGCAGAGCCATAAGCTGTTCTGTTCGGGTGGGAAGCTCGAAAAAAGAGAGCGCGGGACGATTCACCTTCAGCCCGAACCCCTCGCCTGCCGTAAAACCGAGGATCTTTGAGAAGTCGTATTCATCCGTATCCTGATAGAGCACATCGAGTTTTCGTTCTATCACTTCGTACAGCCACTTCTCAAAAGCGGTCAGAGAAAGCGGAGAGACGACGATGATACGCTCATAGGGGGAAAAAAACCGCTCGATGTCGCCCTCACGGATGTCGCCGAGCAAAAAGCTCTGCGAGAAAACCCCGAGAGAAACCTGTTTTTCTTTGAAATGCGTAAAGAGGTCCTGAAAAATTTTGAAATGACGTGTAAACTCTCTGTACGCGCTCACCTCATCATGCGCAGGGAGGTGCCCGATATCGAGCTTTTCCGCGTTGAGCTCGTCGAAGTTCCGAAAAATGTCTGAAGCGGTGAGTCTGAAAGTGCTGAATCTCTGCAGAAAATCCTCTCCGAACAGCTCTTCGATCCCCTCCGTTTCTCTGCACGCCTCGAAGAACATCGAAAGCTTCTCCGCCTCTCCTGCGCGCTGTTTTCCAGTGGAGGCTGCAAGTGTGCTCATCAGCTGTGCGCTCGTGATCAGTGCAGGGGACAAAAGGCTTTCCGCTCCGCGGATGCTGAGAAGTGCGTGTGCGAAATAACTCTTGAAGCGTTCTGTGGGTGAAATGATGAGCGTGCGGTCCGAACCATACCCGCGTTCACCGAGATAACGGGCAGTGTATCTCGAAGGGTCGTCTGAAAATGAAAGCCGTACGGTCCTCATAGTGTGCGCGCCTTAAAAAAACCGCCCGGATACCGCAAAATATATCCCTTCACAAAGGAGGCGGAAATTTGAAGCCAGTGAGTGACGCATTCGTCGAAGCGTTCAGGTGGCCTTATGTTTTTCAGGTCCGCTTCGAGCAGCTTGACCGGCCCGCGCTCCATTGAGCCGCCCCACAGGTGCCTGCATTCCCGGAAGATCGGATAGAAGAGCCTTCGAATTCTTCTCGAGGCCCTAAGCAGGTCTTTTTTCAGATCACCGAACGCGAAAGGCTCCGCCCGCTCTATTGCGTTAATGAACCGAGGGTCTCCACCCCAGAGACGGTACGCAATGTACCCCTCGAAATTCATGTGGTAGTTTTGTGCGGTAAAGTACAGTCTTTTCGGGCACAGCAGTTTCTTCAACGCGTACATTTCACTGAAGGGCTTTGCATGCACCGGTGTGAGGATATCCTCGATGTAGTGAATCGCTCGGGCTGAGAATCTGATTCCCCAGTAAGGGTCGTCTCTCCGGAATGCGGTCCGGGCCATTTCGGTGAAATAAACGGCACGGAGGTGCGCTACACCTGCGCGCAGGAAAAAAAGCCCGTACCGCAGGTGACGGTACCCCTGGCTCCCGCCGGTAAGTTTTTGTAAGGGAGAAAGCTTCAGGTCATAATCCATTCCCCAGTCCGGCTCTGCTGAATACAGCGCGAGCACTTCGAGCCCCGGGACATACCCGTTGTCCGGGCGCGTGTATCGAACGAAATCCGCGTAGTACTCGTTCTCATCGTAGAGGGGATCCGCTCCGGTGACTGTCGGCCGTTTCCCTTCTCTCATTTCCGGAGGGAAGCATGCGTTGTAGGGGCCTTTGTCAACATCTCCATAGGAATATTGGGTAATTTTCACCATTTCGGGCTCGAACCCCACCGACCGCGCGCACATATATGTTAAAACATCGTGCGCAACCATTACAGTCCGATCTCCTTTCGAATAGTAATAACGTCCAGAGGTGGAACCGGAAGGAGTTTCAGCATGCGGTCCCTGCTTCCGAGAACCCTGCGCGCGTTTTCCTGCTGTACTGCATTGATCCCCCCGTACACATTGGAAATGTACAAAACTCCCTCCACGACCGAGAATACGCCTCCAAGCACTGCCATGTTCTCCTGAAAGGAAATAACCGCAAGAGAGGTAAACGCTGCGTTCAGTAGAAGGCTTCTGATCCCGTCGGGAACCCTTCCCGCGTACATGTGCCCGAGCCCCGGAATAATTGAAAAAAGACCTCCGGCAACCGGGCTTTTTTTGCGGAAGCGCATGGCGGAAACGAGTTCTGACTCCAGCTCGGTATCAAGAGGGGAGACGGGAATCCTCCAGTTCTGAAGGTCAAGATACGCTTCTTCCCACTGGAGGTTGAAGATGTATGCGGCCGTCGACATAAACTGGAGGTAGGATCCAAGCTCCGCACCCGTTTCGGGGCAAACCGTGCGCATGTGCTCGAGCCCTATTCGAAAATCTGTAAAGCGCTTCTGTCTGAAGAGGATATTCAAGCTGTGGAATTCCGCTTCGCACGCGAGGTCGCCCGTAGTCTCAAAATCCGCGGTTACGGAATCGGCAGAAATGGCGCCGAGAAGACCGAGCGCCCTCTCGTACTGCTGAAGCCGTGCATAGGAGAGTGAAAGAAGGAGCGTAATCTCGGGCGCACGCTCGTCCCCCCCGCTCGAGAAAATGTAGCGCTCCAGCTCGAGCACCGCGGACTCGTAGTTGCCTTTTTTGTACAGATAGATCCCAAAATCAGGAGCCGTCTCTGCTGACAGAAGCTGAAGAGGGATCAGCATGCACAATCCTGCGAAGAGAAGAAAGACCGCCTGTGATCTCATTTTTTCCCGCGTTCTCGCTGTTCGAGGATATGATTTTTTTCCACCGGATCACAAAACCTGTTCGTTTCAGGATCGTAGTCGTAGTATTTCATCGAGCTCTTCCCTTCACGGTACAAAATCCGGTCCACAGTCATCAAAGCCGCCCGGATGAAACCGTACTTTGAAAGAGCTGTTTTGAAATACTGAGAACAGGTGGGAGAAAACATACATTTTGCCCCGTCGAGGGAAGAGATGCGTCTCTGATAAAAAGACGTGACCTTCACCGCAAAATGCTCCGGCTCTCCGCTTCTCTCTTCTCCAACAAGGACCTCAAAAGCGTTTGTTTCTCCATGAAACATCTGCGGCACAAACACCCCGGTGAGAAAAAAAAATATGAACAATCCGGTTCGCATCACGTGAAAAAAACTATCAATATGGAGAAAAAAAATCAACTGAATCTCGCAAAAGAATTGCAAATAGCCCTTCATTTAGGTACACTAATTATGAGAGGAAAGAAAATGGAAAAAAGCACACTTTTTCAAAAATACGGTACTTTTATCGAGGCTGGACGAGTAATATTCAAAGAAGGCGAAGCCGGCGACACGATGTATATAATTCAGAGAGGGCGTGTGAAGATCACAAAGAAAGTCGTGGAAGTCGACAAGATCCTCATGGTGCTTGAAAAGGGCGACTTTTTTGGAGAAATGGCCCTCATAAGACAGACGAAACGCACCGCAACCGCAACCGCGGTAGACGACTGTGAGCTGCTCACCTTCAACAGGAACAGTTTTCTCAACATGATCAGCAAAAACTCCAATATAGCGATGAACATAATCGAGACCCTCTGCCTCAGGCTGGAAAAGGCGGACAACCAGATCAGAGACCTCGCCAAGAAGGACCTCAAATCCCTCGTCATCAGCGCGCTCAATGACCTGAGAAGAACAGAACGGTCAAAAACCCAGGGAGAGCAGACCGCAAATATCCTGAAATATCAAGATGCCATCAAAAACATCGCACTCCAGATCAATTCCCAGGAAAAGGAAGTCGAATCGATCATTGACCGGCTCGTCGCATCCGGTTTTCTCTCCACAGACAAGAAAATCATACGTGTTCTGAAAATCGAAGAGCTCGATAAGCTGGCTGGTTATTTCAAGCGATAGCCTCGAAAAAGAGCCTGCAAATGCCTTTCCCCTGTTCATATGCCACGATGATCGAAAAGGACCTCGACGAAATCGCGAAGATCGAGCGTTCGGTCTTTTTGCATCCCTGGACAAAGGACTTCTTCAGGCTCATTATTTCAGATTTCAATAACTGCGTGCTCACCCTCAAGCTGGGAGACATCATCATCGGCTACGGCGGATACCACCTTCTGAAAAAAGACTCATCTTTTCTGTTCTACGATAGACGGCACAAGAAAATCATTCACCTGATCAATATCGCGATCAAACCGCAGGAACAAAACCGGGGATACGGCACCTTTCTCATGAACACGCTTCTGTCCAAGGCGCGAGCCCAGAATGGGGAGTACTGCTATCTTGAGGTACGTCCCTCAAATGAGAAAGCGTTGGTTTTTTACAACCGGTGCGGGTTTTCCATCATCGGGATTATCGACAACTACTATCCCCGTGAAAAAGAAGACGCGATCGTCATGGGAAAACAGTTTCTCCACTGAATCCATTTTTTTCGGTATTCGCGATACGAATCTATGCGACGGTTATGTCCTTGTTGAGGTATACATCCTGAATGGCGTTCAGAAGCTTCGCGCCTTCATTCATCGGCCGCTGAAACGCCTTCCGTCCTGAGATGAGCCCCATTCCTCCTGCGCGTTTGTTTATCACGGCAGTCCGAACAGCCTGTGCGAAGTCATCGTCTCCCGATGCCCCACCCGAATTGATCATGCCGGATCTGCCCATGAAGCAGCCGACCACCTGGTATCTCGTGAGATCGATCGGGTGCTCCGTTGTGAGTTCTGTGTAGACCTTTTCATCGGTCTTCCCGAACTTCAGTGCCTTGAACCCTCCGTTGCACTGCGCCTGCTTCTGCTTGATAATGTCCGCCTGGATTGTCACTCCGAGGTGATTGGCCTGGTTTGAGAGGTCTGCGGCAAGGTGATAGTCATTCTCTTTGGTTTTGAATGCATTGTTTCTCAGATAGGCCCAGAGCACGGTGAACATCCCCAGGCTGTGCGCGTACTCAAATGCCTGGCTGATTTCCTGAATCTGTCTGCTCGACTCTTCGGATCCATAGTACACCGTCGCACCCACGGCAACGGCACCCATGTTGAAGGCCTGGTCAACACTGGCAAAAAACACCTGATCAAACTTGTTGGGGTAGGTTAACAATTCATTGTGGTTTATCTTCACGATAAACGGAATCTTGTGGGCGTATTTCCTTGACACCGATCCGAGCACTCCGAGTGTGGATGCAACGCCATTGCAATCCCCTTCAAGCGCGAGTTTGACGATGTTTTCAGGATCATAATAGATGGGGTTCGGTGCAAAAGCGCTGCTCGCAGAATGCTCTATTCCCTGATCGACCGGAAGAATAGAGAGATAACCCGTTTTCCCGAGTCTTCCATGGTCGTAAACGGCCTGCATATTTCTGAGCACGTTGGAGGGCCTGTCGTTGTATACGACAACCCTGTCTATGAAATCAGGCCCCGGCAGATGGAGCTGCTCCTTTGGAACGGTTTTGCACTTGTATTCTAAAAGGTCGGACGCTTCATTACCCAACAGTTTCTCTACATCAATCATTCTTTCCTCCTAAAAGCATGTGGTATATTTTTACTCAATATAATACATCATAGGGAAATTCAGAAGAATTTTTCCGTGCTGCCGTACGTTCAGGAGAGAAAGGATTCCAGAGTGTCGACGATTCTCTTCGCTGCATCCTGTGCACACAGGGACGCAGCATTCCTCCCCATGTCGTTCATACGGGAAGAATCTTGGAGAAGCATTCTTATGGTGGAGAGTAGGATCTCTCCGCTGAGCGTTTCGTCGTCGAGGACGACTGCCGCACCGTTTTCTTCGAAGTACCGTGCATTGTGCAGCTGTTCTCCCCTGCTCTTCGATTTCGGCAAAGGAACAAGAACCGCGGGTTTTTTCATGTATCCGATCTCGAAGAGTGCCCCGGCCCCTGATCGGGATACCACGATGTCAGCGGCGGCAAGCACGTCTCCCATCTCGTCACGGATGAACTCGAACGCGCGGTAGCGCGGGTCATTGATCTGTCCTCTTCTCCGCTTCCCCTCACCGCACTGGTGAACGAGATTGAAGGGGAGGTCAAACCGGTCTCTCATATCCCACGCAGCGCTGTTGAGTGATGACGCGCCGAGGCTTCCGCCCATCACGAGGACAACAGGAAGCGATTCATGAAACCCCAAAAACGAGAGCCCGCGCACCCTCTCTCCCCTTGTGATCACATCCCGAATGGGGTTTCCCGTGAGCACGACGTTTTTATCCGGAAAACAGGCCTCCGTCTTTTCCCAGGACACGCAGACAACCCTGGCAGACCGCGCGATGATTCTCGTCGCAAGCCCTGGAAGAATGTCACTTTCATGAGTAACCACGGGAATGCGGAGCAGTCGGGCTGCACAGACAGGTGGAACTGCGACGAATCCGCCTTTTGAGAAAACAATGTCGGGCCTTAATTTCAGAAATAGAAAAAATGACTGAAATACCCCAGCGCACACAAGAAATATGTCCAGGAAATTCCTCAGGGAGAAATACCTTCTCAGCTTTCCAGTGAGTATCCCGCAGTACCGAACTCCAAGCCGTTCAGCCCACCCCTCTTCTTTCCCGCACTTTTCTCCCACCCAAACGATATTCTCACACCCACGCCTCTGCAGCTCTCCGATTACTGAAACATTGGGAAATATGTGCCCGCCTGTTCCACCACCGGTTATCACGATCATCCTTTTGCCCCCGCCTGTACAATACTGCTTTTTCCCCCGCCCTGAGTAGAAAATTATTCTTTACGAACCCACCCATTGAACATTTTTAAAAGTCCCCCTATAATAGTGAACAAAAACCGGAGGAACAAATGGAACTTTTTTCAGTAAAGATCGATGTCCCCGAAAACACAAACATCATCATCGGACAGACGCACTTCATCAAAAGTGTGGAGGACCTGTACGAGGCGGTTGTAAACACCTCGTCTCACATACAGTTCGGCATCGCTTTCAACGAGGCGTCAGGAGTGTGCCTGGTGAGAAAAGACGGGAATAACGAAGCTCTCATAAAAAATGCGGTGGATACCGCGCAGAAGATCGGCGCCGGCCACGTGTTCGTCATTTTTCTCAGGGAGGGTTTTCCAATAAATATCCTTCCGTCGATCAGGGATACAAGAGAAGTGGTGCACCTGTTCTGTGCGACCGCAAACCCCGTCGAGGTCATTGTTGCAGAAACCGATCAGGGACGCGGCGTGCTCGGTGTGATCGACGGGTACGACCCCAAGGGCGTGGAAAGTGACGAAGACGTGAATGCCAGAAAAGAGCTTTTGCGAAAATTCGGGTACAAGCGATAAACGGGCATCCGCCTCGCTGAGCGTTTTTCCATCTGAAAACAGGACCGATCACAGTGGATCGATCGTCTGGGTAAGTGCCATGAGGTCGATACTCCAGACGGTGTAGTGGTCGGGTGTTTCAATCAGCATCTGCAACATGTGCGCGACATCTTCCGGTTCGAGCATCTTTCCCTTTGTAAACTGCGTCTTTATTCCCGCTTTTTCAGCCCACCGGGTGTTTACCATTGCAGGCCCGATTACGCTCACCTTTATCCCGTACTTCTTCACCTCATTAAAAAGAGAGCGCGAAAATCCATCAACTCCGTGCTTCCCTGCAGTGTACACGGAAAGCCCGGCGCGCGCCCGTTTTCCGAGAATAGAGGTCGTATTGATGATGTGGCCTCTGCCCTGAGACTTCATGATCGGAATGACTGCCTTGCATCCATAGAGAACCGAGGTGAGATTCACCTCGATTCCTTCGCGAATTTCCTCCAGGGTGAGATCTTCGAACTCCGTAAAGCGAATGCCTGCGCCGAGATTGTTGAAGAGCACGTCGATCTTTTTGAATTCCTGGTGTGTCTTTCGAATGAAGTTCTGCACATCATCCCATTTCGTCATATCCGCCTGCTGGGGAAAGATCACTGCATTTTTCACTGAACAGGCGATCTCGTCTAAAAGCTCTTTTCGCCGGGCGCATATCGCCACCCCGTACCCCTGTTGAGCAAGATGTATGGCCGCAGCTTTTCCGATTCCGGAAGATGCGCCCGAGATTGCTACCACCTTTTTCGGCTCCACCACTTCCTCCTTGTATGTGGTTTTCGTTTCTCTACCATACACGCACATTTGCACTATTTCAATTGAATTTCCACCACCGTTTGTTATATTTTTAGAACCACTGCGGGCAAAGCAGTGCAGTCTCGAGCTTATATACGGCCGATAAAGGAGCGGTCATGCCGAAAACAATCGAAGAAATCAATGCAAAAATCCGGGAGCGCAAGGCCGTGGTCTTCACCGCTGAGGAAATCATTCCCTATGTGGAGGAAAAGGGGCCAAAAAAAACAGCGGACAGTGTAGACGTGGTTACCACCGGAACCTTCAGCCCGATGTGTTCTTCAGGCGCGTTCCTCAACGTCGGCCACACTGCTCCGCGGATGAAAATACAGAAGGCGTGGCTGAACGGGGTTGCTGCCTACGGAGGCATCGCAGCGTGCGACATCTACCTTGGGGCGGCCCAGATTCACGACGAGGACGTGGCAAACAAGATTTATCCAGGCAGGTTCGAGTACGGTGGAGGGCACGTAATCGAGGATCTTATTTCCGGAAAGGACGTGCTTCTCAGGGCAACTTCCTACGGAACCGACTGCTACCCCAGAAAAGAGCTGGAAACATATATCCGCCTCAAAGACCTCAACCAGGCCTTTCTCATGAACCCGCGAAACTGCTACCAGAACTACAATGTTGCGGTCAACTGCTCCTCTCGTGTCATTTACACATATCTCGGTGTGCTTCAGCCGAATATGGGAAATATGAATTTTTCCAGTGCCGGCCAGCTCAGCCCGCTTCTCAACGATCCCTTCTTACGGACGATCGGAATCGGAACACGGATCTTTCTCGGGGGAAACATCGGGTATGTTGTCTGGGAGGGAACACAGCACAACCCCACAGTCGAGAGAAACGGCTTTGGTGTCCCTGTGGAAGGTGCCGGAACGATTGCGGTCATCGGGGACATGAAAGCAATGAACGCCAGATACGTCAAGGGGGTATCCATGCTCGGATACGGGGTAAGCCTTGCAATCGGCATCGGGATTCCCATTCCCATCCTTGACGAAGAGATGGTGAGGTTCGTATCGATTCGAGACGAGGACATCGTCGCACCGGTTATTGACTATTCAGATCCATATCCAAACCGCAGGAGTGAAATCATCGCCCATGTCAACTACCGTGACCTGAGAAACGGTGTTGTGGAGGTACTCGAGAAGCAGGTTCAGGCCGCTTCTCTGTCGAGCTACCCTATGGCACGGGAAATCGCCCACACACTCAAGGAATGGGTAGAGAAGGGCATGTTTTTCCTCAGCGAGCGCGTCTGCGCCCTTCCCGGTGCGGATTCGGGTCAGGCCTTCAAACCCCTTGAAATCAGAAAAGAGAGAGGAGATCTGCGATGAAGAGGGTCGTTTCAAAGAATATCCTCCTTCACTACCCGAAGGAGCACACTGAAAAACCGATCATCTCCAATCTCATCAAACGCTACGATCTCACCGTGAACATCTCCCGCGCACGCATCGGGCAGGATGAAGAGGGCACAATGGTTATCGAGATCAGTGGGAAAAAAGACGATCTCGATGCAGGGCTCAACTATCTCCGTGATATCGGTTTGAGCTACAAACCCATATCCATGATCGTGCAGCGGGTGGATGATAAGTGCACGCACTGCAGCGCATGCACTGTTGTCTGCCCTTCCGGAGCGCTGGTGATCGAAAACAGGGCATCCATGGAGGTGATTTTCAAACAGGACAAGTGCATAGGCTGCGGTCTCTGCATTCCCGCCTGCCCGTACAGCGCAATGGTGATGTCGGAATGAGCCTGCCGGAACACGGCAGCGGAAACAATCTCGTGAGCCTTCGGGCATCAGGCAATGAAAACGCCTGAGTATTGCTGCCGCCGCGATCAGAGAAAGACTTTTTCCATGTCCTCGATTTTCAGCATTTTCATAATCTTGTTCTTCGCTTCAAGATAGCTGATAAATGCAATGATTTCATCCGGGGTCCTGCATCTGAGGAGCCACTCGAAGTGCTCCATTCTGGAAAAGATCCTGCTGAGCGACTCGATCATTCGGGCGTAGATCTCCCCCAGGTACTCAGGCGCGAGAAACATGAACGCAATGTGGATGGATTTCTCCTCCCGGAGCTTCATCGAGATCCCCTCGGGAGAAAGGCCGATAATGGGAACGATATCGTCGACGAAATCCCCGAAGGCATGAAAAAACACGATATTTCTTCCGATGGGAGTTGTAACCAGTTCCCCGCTCTGCTCGAGCGCAAAGGCCGCTTTTTCCTCGTCGAGGATCCTGTTTCTGCCCACGTCAACGAGCTCCTGTATCACCTCCGGCTTGTTCTTTCCCGCAAGCCGCGGGATGATGAGGTCCTTGTGAAACATGAGGGATGCGGTGTAGGGAAGGGGCTTGATGACTTCCCAGTTAGGACGATTTTCTTCACCCTCGATGCTGTGCAGCTCTCTGTACTCGTGTATCGTAATCATGGGAGGCCTCTCCGTTCCCCATACCTTCATCTTCTCCATCGAGTATGTCCGCTTTACCCCGGTGATTATCTGCAGAGAGTCTGAGATGTCCTGAAAAATCTCTATTCTCCCCATATCATCCGCACGCTGAAGCAGAATCTTGAGAATTCTGTAGGACATGGACCGCAGCGCTTCGATACTCTGATTGCGGTGTATCCGGATATCAAGATCACACTGACCGATCACGTCGATCCCGTACAGCCTGTCGATGTCGATGAGATGGCCGGTTTCAACCCCGTACCCGGTGAAAAATGGAACGTTCTCCAGAAGGTCCCGTCTTCCCGCGTACTCTCCTGAGAGGGGCTGTGCGATACCGGTGAGATCGGGGAACAGCAGATTGAAAAACGGCCTGACAACGAGCTCTGTGACCCTGCCCCCTCCCGTGTAGTGGAGCTCGCCCTGGATCCTGATCGGTCTCCGGTAAAAAGCCTTTACGTACATGAGGTGAGGATATTCGAGAAGCGGCCCAACGAGCCCGAGAACGAAACGGGGATGAATATTGGTGATGTCCGCGTCGATCCAGCAGATAATGGTCCCCTTCAGCACATAGAGGCTCTTCCAGAGGTTTTCTCCCTTTCCACGGTAAGAACGGTAGTGCGGAAGGATGTCTGATGCCCTGTAGAAATCCGCACCAGCGGAGCGGGCCTCCTTTTCGGTTTTGTCCTTCGACCCGGAGTCGACAACCACGATCTCGTCCAGGAGGTGGTGCTTGACCATGAGCTCTTTTTTCAGCAGCCTCACTTCATTTCCAATGGTCTTTTCCTCGTTGAGCGTGGGAAAACAGAGACTGATAGTGCACCCGAGCTCTTTTTTCTTCGCGATCAAACGTTTTACGTCCTTGAACTGCGAATGATGGAACGTATTTTTTTTAAACCACTCAATGATAAAGGACGGCTGCTCGCTTTCTGTTTTCAGAATCTGCTTCGGATTTACCGATTCAAACAGAGGAGACATGCCGCTTTCCTTGATTTTTCGGATTGAATAAATGCGATGTTCAGCGCAGTACATTTAAAATCATACCTCAGATCGTTAATATTTGCAAGAAAATAATCAGGTGGCCTTTGCCACCCATAACCGCAGTCTTTGTTTGAATCCCCCTTGAGTTTCGTCTACAATAGAGAAATAAGACCTGCAAAGGAAAACTTCATGCCAGCGGTCCTCGAAAGAATACGCACACGGATTCACCTTCTGTACGGGGGAAAAACCGGTGATGTCACGCTCGAAAAATTAAGCACGCTCCTGCACCGCTATAAATCCCGCATACAAAAACGGCGTTTTTCCTTTTCCGAAAAAGACATCGTGCTCATCACCTACGGGGACTCCTTTCAGAGCCCAGGTGAGCGGCCGCTTTCCACACTCAACCGTTTTCTTCAGACCTGCGGGAAAAACATTGTAACACTCGTGCACATACTTCCCTTTTTTCCCTATTCCTCGGATGACGGGTTTTCTGTCATCGACTACAAGAAGGTGGACCCTTCTCTGGGCACATGGGAAAACATCGCAGAGATCGGCAAGGGTTTCTCCCTCATGTTCGATGTGGTCATCAACCATATCTCGAGCCAGAGCAGAGAATTTCAACGGTTTATTGCCGGGGAGGCCGAGTACCGTAATTTTTTCATTACCGTGGAACCGGATACGGACCTCTCGTCCGTATTTCGGCCGCGCGCGCTTCCCCTGCTCACCGAGTTCCAAACGGCACAGGGGAAAAAACTTTTATGGACCACTTTCAGCTTCGATCAGATCGACCTGAATTTCAAAAACCCTGATGTGCTCCTCTTTATCATCGATGTGCTTCTCACCTATGCGGCCCACGGGGCATCGATGATCCGTCTCGACGCAATCGCGTACTTGTGGAAGGAGATAGGCACCACCTGTATTCACCTTCCCCAGACCCACGAGGTGGTTAAGCTCTTCAGAAACGTGTTCGAGTACGCCGCCCCTCACATGAAAATCATCACCGAAACCAATGTCCCTCATGGGGAAAACATCTCCTACTTCGGAAACGGAAGAGATGAGGCACACCTCGTCTATAACTTCGCGTTGCCTCCTCTCACCGTTTACACCCTGCATACGGGAGATGCATCGGTCCTCTCCTCATGGGTCCGTACACTGAAGACCCCCGGGAAGGACACCTGTTTCTACAACTTCACAGCGTCCCACGACGGCATAGGAGTTTTACCTGCCAGGGGCATTCTGAGCACTGAACAGATCGATGACCTGGTTCGGAAAACAAAAGCGCATGGAGGGCGAGTTGGATACAAGAGCAACGAGGACGGTTCCCAAAGCGCCTACGAGCTGAACATATCGCTCTTCGACCTCATTTCCGACCCTGGAGCGAACGAACCTGTTTCGCAAAAGGTAGATCGGTTCGTCGCATCCCAGGCAATCGCCCTCTCCATCGCCGGCGTACCCGCGATCTACTATCATTCCCTTGTCGGATCCCGCAATTTTTACGAAGGGGTGGAAAAAACCGGAATAAACAGGGCGATCAACAGAGAAAAGCTTGATCTCGATACGGTATCAGCAGAAATCAATACAGAGGGAACAATCAGAAACCTCGTGCTGAGCAAACTAACAGCTCTGATACGGAAACGCCGGAAGCTTCACGCCTTCCACCCGCAGGGAAAACAGCGCGTCCTCTCGTTTGACCCGGCAGTATTCGGAGTGGAACGGGAAAGCCCGGACGGTGAGGAATGCCTGCTTGTACTCATCAATGTAAGCGGGCATCCGGTCTCACTGAAACTCGAGCACCCGTGCGCAGAGGACACACTCTCAGGGAGGCACGTATCCGGAATGACGACTATTTCTCCATACGAGATTCTATGGCTTCAACGAGCCCCTCGAAGTTGACGATAAGGCTCTTCAGCTTTCTTCTCAGAACCTCGTAGGAAAAGAATCTGGAGGCAAGAGCGTAGTTTTTCTCCGCAGTCTCTTGGTATTTTTCCTTGTCAACGATGAGCAGTTTTGTGATGCTCGCGATCAGCTCGTCAGTCACGTACCCAGTCATTTCGATCACTTCGAATCCCAGAGGCTTGATGTCCATTACGTAGGCGGAGTACTGGTTCACGAGTATGGGCTTTTTGAAGTAAACCGCCTCAATGAACGCGTTTCCGAACCCCTCGTATGTCGACGGATATGCAATGAGGTCAGCGTGGGGGTAGACATCCCACAGCGTGTAGACCTTCTTTCCATCCCGTGTCCTCCCCCTCTTTTCTCCGATGAGCTCAGGCTTGATGATGATCGGAACCCCCAGGTGTTCCGCATAGCTGAGGATCCGCTTCATGTACGCATCCCCCTCATCGGTGGTTGAGTGAGTGACCACGAGCTTCGCCTTCGGGTTTTTCAGGCGACTGACCACCTCTATGGTGTGCTCGATACCTTTGCGTGCGACGACCCTCGTCGGCTGCATGATAAAGAAATCGTCCTTTTTCAGTCCGAAATCCTCCTTCACGCTGCTGTTGTAATGATTTATACCGGGAGGGCGCTTTTTGAAGTCGAGCACATTTGGGATCACCACAGGCGAGAGCCCCGTTCTGTAACTGAGCTGGCGGTCCGCCTCGGTATTGATCACCACGTGCTGAATCGAGTGAAGGGTCGGGGGAAAGGCCATCTGAAGCAAATCCGGAACCGCATTGACAAAAAACCGCGGCCGTTCCCAGTAAAAATCGTGATGATGAGCAATGGTTGGAATTCCTGTCTCAGCGATGAACTCCGTCAATGCGAGACCGAGAGGTATGTTCATCGGTATCGCAAGGCAGTTTTCCGCGATGATGATATCGATGCCGAACTTCTTGACGAATTTGTAGAGTGCGCTTTTTAAGTGTTTCCGAACCGAATGGATCACACCGGTTGTCTCGGATGTGCGTTTGTATATCTTGAAGCAGTTCTGCTCAATCTTTTTAATAATCGGATCTTCAAAATGCGCTTCAGAAACACACATGGATCTTTCGGGATCCCTGTCGCTGATCCCTGCAAAGTAAAAGCACTGATACCCCATGCGCTTCAGGACCTCGGCCCACTTTTCGGTCTCGAGCGAGACTCCGTCGGTTCCCGCAAAGCGTGTTGACACGAATCCCACGTTGTTGATCTTGAGATAATTGTTGTAACTCGAAGCGTTTTTCAATTGAATAAATACCCCTTCAGTAAACGCAGCGTAAAACAGTCAATTACATTACTACGCGCGCACAAAATAATCAACTTTTTTTCCATGCCCCGCAGCGCGGAGCCCCTTCACGCATGCTTTTCAGTCTTCTCGACTTCACGCACGATACTCAGCAAACCGGTAATTCTCAGATCGGGCTTTACCCCTGCGCAGTGCGAATCGTCTTTTCTCAGCCGTAGAGACCGTCTGTCTCCTGCAAACAGCGCAGTCTGAAACCCCGCCCTCAGTGCAGGAACGATATCGTTTCGCATGTCATTTCCCACGTAGAGCGCGTGAAGCGGTTCGATTTTTTTGCTTTTCAGCGCTTCCACTGCATGGGAAAACAGAAGAGAGGACGGTTTTGCGAATCCGTACGCAAAGGAAAAAATGACCAGGTCGCGGGAAAATCCCAGCTCATCGAGTGTTCGTCCGAAGAAGGCCTCGAAAAGAAGCGGGGTGAAAAATTGCGCATTGGATATGAGGCCAAGCAGAATACCCTGGTTTTTCAGGGCCTCGATTGCCGCAAGAGAGTTCGGCATGGGGTACGCCGGATTCACGATCGATTCGTATTCAACCGCAAAACGCCGGGCAGTCTCAATATCATCCAAGCCGAGGACATTCATCCATATCCTGTCGATCTCCACTTCCGGATGATCGAACCCCCGCGCTCTGAGCGTTTCATGTACCGTGCGAATCTCTTCAAAAAAACGCTGTAGGACCTCGTGCACATCCGACTCAACTCCATACCTGCCGAAAAGAGCACGAAGCGGTGAAAGCCTCCCCCCCTCTTCGCTGAATGCTCCCCCCTGTGCGATCGAGATGTCCCCAGATTCGCTCACAAAAAGAGTCCCGTACACGTCAAAAAGCACCGCACGTACCTTCTCACGCAGAGCGCCCTCCTCCTCCACACCCGCAGGCAGGGGTATCAGCGGTTTCTGGTACTGTGCGATGAGGTCTCTGAGCGTCATGGGGTCACTCATATCCAGAATCGCAGAGAAGCAGGGCATTCTGCTCGGGTGTGATGAAGGCATCGAGAAGCACTTCTTTGTCTATACGGTGTAAAACGCGTCCGGAAAGCACCCTCTCGTACACCCCGAGCAGAGTTTCACCGTTTTTTTTGGCCGAGTACTCCGTACGCACGATATCTCTGTTGTGCTCAATGAGCTCTTCCGAACCGTAAAAAAATGTATTATTGACGAGAAATGAATTCAAGTCAAGAATTTTTCTCCTGTTTTTTTCTTTTTGGAGGACCGCGAGGATTACCTCCTTCTGCAGATCCTCGCTGAGGATACCGAAATCAACGGTCCCTTCTGATGCGAGAGGTTCAAGGGCACGCGCAGCATCGGCTTCCGAGATCGCCCTCCCGTAGTACGACAGTTTTTCCCTGTAGCACCGGACCCATTTCTTCTCAAACCGTTTTCTGTCGAAAAACGTGACCGGGATACTGAGCCGCTCGTAAAGGTGATCGAGTTTCAGCCCCTTTTGGAAAAAATCATCGCAGATATCTCGTAATATCCTTCCCCAGAGCATCCTGTGTGCGGTCCATGGCTCCAGGTATGCAAGCCCGAACCCCTCCTTTACGCTCGTGGTGATGACACAGCAGGCCCGCGCGAGCACTGCTGCATACTCACCGTCGATTCCGAGCCTGAACGCCACCCTGAGGTTATTCTCGCGCACAAAGCTCATCCAGCCGTTGTAGCTTCGCACGTCGAGCGCTCCCGTCGGCTCGAGGGTGATTCCCACACGTTTTCCGCGGGGAATGAAAAGAGAAAGAAGTACCGCCTCTCCAATGTTCTTCCTCCTGATTGCACGCACTGGATACAGAACCGTGTCCCTCTGCAGTACGGCGTGCTCCCCCGTATCCAGGGGCCTGATCGCATTGGGCAGGTAATGCAGTCCCTGTTTTTTCAGACCGGAGCGTATCAGAATGCCGTAGTCGCGCGTGTTGATGACCGCGTAGTGGCAGTCGGCCGGATAGTGCTCTCTGCTGTAAGTACCCGGTCGCCCGTCCTCTGCGAAATCGTGAACCTGCAGGAGAAGCGGGGTGCCCATAGATATCAGAATCTTGATTGTACGGATGATGGCTGTGTTTTTTCCAAGCAGAGGGTTGTGAAAGTGGATGAGGTCGGCACCTCCGGGCCAGCACGAACGTATCGCCCCGAGGATTCGGTGCGCAAGGACCTTCGGTTGGGCGGTGTCCTTTCTGTCTCTGTCGTAGGCGATTTCCGGAACCGTCACCGTGGTCACCGGGAGAGCCCGGACAGGCGGTTCACCGGTAACCAGAAGAACCCGGGCCCCCTCCCTCAGGTTCAAGGCCTGTTCCGTAATGACCCGAGTGACTCCTCCGGGACGGAGGTGGTGGTGGACGAGCGCAACTTTCAACTTTTTCATGGCACGCCGTGTCTTTTCAGAAAATACTCCACATAGGTCTTATCGAGCATGCAGTAAGAATATCCGGCATCTTTTTCTTTTTTCATGTAAGGAAGTGTTTCGGATCTTCGAGCTTTTGTTTCAGGTCGGTGAGAAACACCGCACACATCGTACCGTCAAGAGCACGGTGGTCGCATGAGAGATTCATCTTCATACGCTTCCCCACGGTGATCTTTCCTTTGTCCACCACAGGAACGTCCCTGATCGCACCGACCGCGAGGATCATGGGCTGAGGGGGGTTCAGAATCGCGATGAAGTCCTCGATCGCAAACATACCGAGGTTTGAGAGCGTAAACGAACCGCCCATCCCCTCCCGCGGTCTGAGCCGCTTGTTTCTCGCCTTCTCTACGAGCTCCTGGACCGCAGTGTTTATCTCGAACACGCTCTTTTTGTCACAGTCCACCACCTTCGGAGTGAGAAGCCCCCCTTCGACCGAAACCGCGAGGCAAACGTCAACGTTGTTGTACCGCCGTATCATCTCATCGACATAGGATACGTTGCATTCCGGATGTTCGACCAGTGTAAGCCCGATCGCCTTCAGCATCATGTCGTTGTAGCTGATCTTGGCCGTCCCGTCGGCATTGAACTCTTTTCGCAATTCAATGAGATTGTGTGCATCCACGTCAATGGAAAGATAAAAATGCGGAATCGTGGTCTTGCTCTCGAGCATCCTTTTCGCAATGACCTTTCGCAATAACGGAGCTTTTTCATCGGTAAAATTGTGGTCTTCATATGGATTGATCTCACTCATAGATAACTCCTCCCGTGCATAATTCCTATCCCGAATAATATACACATCAACCTCTCCTGAAAAGAACCATTTTTCAGCCGGAAAACCACGAAAAAAAAGTTGCAATATTATATGAAACATGCGAGGATAATAAAAAATCGGTCGGTTTTCTGCGTTTGTTTTTTCACTGATCTATGATATATTATTAATAAGGATGCGGCAGTGAATGACAGGAAGTGAGTTTCAGAAAAAAGTTATCGAGCTCTTACACAGGTATCGTCTGAGCGAGGATATCAGGGAAAAGATTTTCCCTTTGTTTTCCATAGTGGATAATCTCAGCCAGGATGAGATTATCAATGTATACAGCGTGCTCGAGGAGGCGATCACAACACAGAAGGAAACGGAGCGGCTCACAAAGAGGCTCAGGGAGATCTGCTCTGATTTCAACAGTTCGATCAGGTCTGTTTCTCACAAACTCACGGACCTGAAGAAAAAACTCGAAAATCTGAAGGAACAGGAAAAAAACTTAGGAGAAAAGAAAGAACTTCGAAAAGAAGTTCAGAAAGACAAAAGCACAATGCAGTACAACAAACAATCTTTTCCAAGTGAAAAGCCGAATTTCGGCCTCAAGCTCAACAAACTATTCTCATCGTTCATCACCGAGTACGGCCCCGAACACATCACAATGGTGATCAGCGATTCAATTCTCTATGCGAACAGCCTCATACTTCGTATCTCATTGAAAACCCACGATGTTCTCATCGGGTCGAGCAAATCGCTCAAACTCTACGAGACGAAAAACAGGCAGAGCTTTCTCGTTACAGACAAACCCGAGGTCATCCCCTACGGGAACAAGATGGGGTTTCACTTCAAATACATTACCTACGAAGATATTCTCAATCTCACAAACGGTGACTTCTTCAAGGTATTCACCAGGGAGGTCATCAACAACTACAAATCCCATGAAATCGGGCTTCCCGATGAGCTCAAGGGCGTCGGGTATTACAATTTCGAGTGAATAAACTCGTAGCCTGCCTTTTGTGCTTCTTCTTTCGCATTCTCTCGTTTCTTCATATCTCCATAATGATCGATACCGCTGTAAAAAAGCTCTCCAGCATAACTGAATCCGCAGCTCGTGTACACTGCCTTGATGATTGTGCGATTACAGAGAAATAAATGCTCGCTCCCCTTAAACCCGCACACAGAGAGGAGAAACCCCTTTTTTTGCATGCCCTCCGGCACAGGGTTTATCCCGAGGATGTATTTTCGGTTCCACAGAGCCTGAGCTCTGTCGAGAAACGCCTTTGTAATCGCAGGAGGCCCGAGAAAAAACACAGGACACGATATCACGATTCGTTCATAATTCAGCAGCTTGTCGTAAAGGGGCTCCATGTCGTCTTTGATCACACAGACTCCCGTCTTTTCACAGCTGCCGCATTCCGTGCAGTATGAGAAATGAAGATCCCTCAGATGCACTCTCTCGATTTCGCAAGAGGAATCCTTTGCACCTTCGAGGAAATAATCGAGAAGAACCGAAGAGTTTCCACCTTTTCTCGGGCTTCCGTAGACCGCAAGCAAACGAGCCACAGCACCTCCTTATATTTTGTCTTTGGTGAGTGCGATGCGTATTTCCTTCGGCAAAGAAAGCCCTGCGGCAATCCTCACCACCTGAAATATTCCCGTCACCACAGGACAAGGACAGTGCATCGCAGGAACCGCAGCAGACAGCTCTCGAAAAATTTCAGACTCGCATCCTCCCTGAACCATATCGATGATTTCGACATCGAAGCTTTTTCCGAGACGCGACAGATGCGGGCAGTCCGTATCCAGCGTCAATGCGGCTGTGCCCAGCGGGTCCTGGGCTTCAGCGCTTACAACAGCACTATACCCGCAAATTCCTGCTTCCACATGCGCTTCAGCTCTCATTTTTTCTATCCTCCTTGTAATTCGCGGTAGCGAACGATTTCTGCTGCGTCTGCAAATGAACGGTACACTCCTGCTGCGACTGCACCGTTGAGCGCGGCTCCCACTGCGGCTTCTTCCTCGTGCAGAGGTATGCGTATGTCTTTTTTAAACATGCGCGAAGCCGCCTTTCTGAGCGCGGGATTTTTCCGGAAACCGTTCCCGCTTCCCACAACTGTCTCGATTCGTGCGAGAACAACCGGATCGACCATGTCCCTGAGGATACGAACCACTCCCTCGAGTGTACCGTAGATGAGGTTTGAAGGAACGAAGTTGTTCATGCTGATCCCCTCGATGCGTCCGCGTGCCTCCGGGTCGCTTCTTTTTCCTGAAAAAAACGGAACCACGGTAAGCCGCTCCCCGTTATCCGCATTCAGCGCGAGCGCATTCATCCGTTCCCAGAGGTCTTCGGGCGGATCGACTCCAAAAAGGTTTTCCCCTGCCTCGGCAAAAAAATCTCTTAATGCTCTGTAGGAGGCCCCTCCCGAGAGTGAACTTCCTGCGACGATCGCGCCCCCCTCCACAAAGGGCCTGAGCGTGACGTCATACCCGTCTATGTGTGAAAAAAAGCCACCGCGCTGCACAGCCGTGCATGCGTATGTTACTTGCGAAGCGGTTCCCACATTCACAACGAGAGTGCGGTAATAATCCCTCACTGATCCGAGATAGCTTGCCTGATTGTCTCCGATAGAGAGGGCCACGGGAGTGTTTTCACCGCAGGGGATGTCGAAAGGATTTCCATTTTTCACCCTTCCCAGAACAGTGGTGGGAGGAAAAACCCGCGGAAAAAGTTCCATGGGAACGCCGAGGGCGGATATATAGTCCGTATCCCAGCGGCATGAGAAGATATCGAAACATCCGAGGCTATCGGCCATCGAATAATCGATCGCCGGCCTCGTCCTGCCTGTCAAGCGCATCCCGAAATAATCGGGGATGGTGACGATCCGTGAAAACCGCAGGGCTGTTTTTCCCCTGAGCCACCAGTACAGCGTCACGATTCCGTACCCGGACGCGATGGGCCGCACCCCTGCCCTCTGATTCATCTCCTCGAGAAGCGAATGCCTTTCCCCGTCCCTGTGAAGCCCTCTCCCATCCTGCCAGGTGACACAGTTGGTCTGTGCGCACCCCTCGTCATCGAGGCCGATAATCCCGTGCATCTGCCCGGTGACACCCACAGATGATACTTCGCAGGGCACCCCCTCGGTAGCTTCGTGTATACAGCGTTTCAAAGTGCGTTCGATCTTTTCGACGCTTTGTTCCTTCAGAGAGGGGTCTTCACGTGCAACGGCGGCGCACGTGTCCTGTGAGATAGTCTTGAGGATTTTGCGTTTCCGGGGATCGATGAGAACGACTGCAACCTTCGTCGTTCCGATGTCGATTCCCATTATCGATCCGTTTGAAGCCACTCCACACCCTCTCGGATTGTTTTCTCCGTCCCGTACGCCGGCCCACGTGAATGCAGTGCGCGCTGACCTAAATTGGTCTTCTGCCGGAAATGGCCCTGGAAAGTGTTACGGAATCCGCATATTCGAGATCCCCTCCAGCCGGCAAACCGCTCGCAATCCTCGTGACAGAGATCCCGAGAGGCTTTACAAGCCGAGAGATATAAATGGCAGTCGCGTCCCCCTCCACATCGGGATCCGTGGCGATGATGAGCTCTTCAATTCCTTCGGTTTTCACCCTCTCCAGCAGCTCGCGGATCCTGAGCTGATCCGGACCGATGCCGTCAAGGGGAGAAAGCGCGCCCATCAGCACATGATACTGCCCGTTGTAGGTGCCGCTTTTTTCGATTGCCCATATGTCCTTCGGCTCTTCCACGACACAGATGGTTTTTGTATTTCGGCGGGGATTTTTGCAGATTTCACAGAGCTCGCCCTCGGTGATATTGCCGCACCGGGAACAGAAGCGCATATTTTTCTTTACTTCGAGAAGTGTGTTGGCGAGACGTTCGACCGACTGTATGTCATCCTTGAGAACGTAAAACGCCAGCCTCTCCGCGGTTTTTCTCCCGATCCCTGGAAATCGCGTGAATTCGTCTATCAGCCGCGACAGTGAACTCTTCCCACTCACTTAAAAAGGCACCTCGAGCCCCGGTATGTTCAGACCTCCGGTGATTTTTGCCATTTCCATCTTGATGACCTCATCCATCTTGTGCATCGCGTCATTGACCGCGGCAACGACGAGATCCTCGAGCATTTCCACATCGTCCGGACTCACCACTTCCTTCGACACTTTTATTTCGATCACTTCATGTTTTCCATTCACCGTTGCCCGCACCATATCTCCGCCGGAGCTTCCCTCAGCCTGTTTTCCTGCAAGCTCCTCCTGCATCTTCTTGATCTTTTCCTGGAGCTCCTGGGCCTGTTTCAAAAAGTTCATGTTCAACCCCATTCCTCTCCTCCATTCTTTTTGTTTGTGACGATCTCACCCTTGAATATTTCAATAACCTTTGATACCCCCGGTGAGGTGAGGACATCATCTTCTGCGTCCTCCTGCATTTTTTCCATGCGAAAGGCCATCCTGATGTCGTTTGTCAGCAATTTCGTGACCTCCTGCTCAATGTACCGCCGCACAGACTCCTCGCTCACGTGCTCGTAGCACAGCTTTTCGTCCTGCCCGTAGTACACAGTCAGTATGTTGTCCGCGAAGGTGATACGCTTCGCCCTGCTCAGAAACTCGGCGATCGCCCTTCGATTCTTTGAGAAGTGGGAAATGATCATCTCCATCATTTCCTTGCTGTTGTGCGGAATACGGATTTCTCCCTCGATGTCCGTGTCTTCACTGCTGGCCGCGGGTTTTTTTTTTGCAGGGTGTCCGCTTTCGTCGATCCGGTACCTGAGGTCTTCCATCTTCCTGAGCAGAAGGGACGGCTGGATAATCTCCTTGTAGTGCACGAGCTTCATGAGTGTGATCTCGAAAAGCTGTTTGGCGATTCCGCTCGACTTTACATCGGTGAAGAGCTTTGCCAGCAGGATGAGAATGTTGGTAATGTCCGAAGACGTGTATGAAGCGAGCATCTCCTTCATTGTTTTTACGTCGTCCGCAGGAAGATCGATCAGCACCTCGGTTTCCGTATCGACCGAGAGCACGTAGAGGTTTCGGAAGTACTCTATCAGGCCCGATATGAGCACAGGCACCTCGAGCCCGTCGTCAACGATTTTCTCCAGATGAGCCAGACACTCGGTGAAGTTGTTGTCTGCAATGAACCGCGCAAAGGTGTGATAGATGTCGTAGGAGGGCATTCCGAGCACATAGAACACACCCTCCTCCTTGATGGTGCCTTCCGAATAGGAAATCATCTGGTCCAAAACCGACTCCGCGTCGCGCATCGACCCGGACGCGCTCTTCGCGATCCAGAATAGTGCCCGCTCCTCGGCCTCCACGGAAACGTCCTCCAGAATCCTCTTGAGAACGCCGATGATGTCTGGAATCGAGATGCGCTTGAAGATGAACTGCTGGCACCTCGAGCGAATCGTCTGAGGGACTTTTGTCACTTCGGTGGTCGCGAATATGAAGATCACGTGCTCCGGCGGCTCCTCGAGGGTCTTCAGGAGCGCGTTGAACGCCTCGGTCGTGAGCATGTGCACTTCATCGATGATGTAGATCTTGTAGCGCGCCGAGGATGGGACAAACCGAACATTCTCACGGAGCTGCCTGATCTCGTCGACCCGCCTGTTTGATGCGCCGTCGATCTCGACGAGATCGAGAGATCGTCCCTCCGTGATTTCTCTGCAAAACGTACAGCTGTTGCACGGAGACGGGG
The DNA here is from genome assembly GCA_964583615.1 of uncultured Spirochaetota bacterium. Lineage (GTDB taxonomy): Bacteria > Spirochaetota > B62-G9 > B62-G9 > DRHN01 > CAZOWM01. Next base: position 42,658 of record CAZOWM010000020.1, read on the forward strand.
TGGGTCCGTGCTCGCAGTTCAGCGCCTTGGCGAAGATACGTGCCGCCGAGGTTTTCCCGATCCCGCGAGGTCCGGAAAAAAGGTAGGCGTGCCCCACCCTGTGTTTGACAATTGCGTTCTTTATGGTGTTGGCAATGTGCTCCTGGCCGATCAGCTCTTCGAAACGCTGCGGCCGGTACTTTCTTGCAGAAACAATGTATGGCATATCCCCATATCCTGAGAGCGTTATGACAGAACACTATCCTTTCGAGCTCGATAGAGCAAAACGCGGGAGAGGAGCCGTATTATTGAAGTGCCTGCTCCAACCGAGTAGTCGGAATCACAGAAACAGAACGCTTACCGTTGCTTCCTTCCGGACCTAGCGGGGTTGGGCGTCTGCACCTTGAGCCGCACCCGGTTATCATCACAGGCACTTAGTGTACGCGATTTCCGGAGAGAGTGGGATTCGAACCCACGGTACCCGGTTAAGGTACACACGCTTTCCAAGCGTGCTCCTTCGGCCTCTCGGACATCTCTCCAAAGAGTGTGTTCAGACAGAAAAAAATATACCGAACCTGCAAAGAAAAAGCAAACGCAAATTCTCAGGGCGGAAACCGGCCGGGTAAATGGTTTTTCACTCCTGGAGCTGAATCCCGCTGTTTCCGATTGTGAATTTCGTCTCCTTGTCGTCAAGTACGCCGACTCCGCTGTACACGGCGCTTTCCACCCCATCTCCGGTCGGGAAGATACCGAAGACGTTGACATCTTTTTTCTGCTTTTTCTCCTTGTTGAAGCGCGCCTTATTGATAACGAGCGTGTACTGCTCTCCTGAAGGAATCTCGAATATGTAATTGTAGTCCACTTTCTTGAACTCTACGTCCTTCATCTCGTTATAGTAGCGCGGTTTTTTATACCCCCGCCTTTTCCCATCTTCGTCCATTACATAGGCAACCTCGGTCATCTCCACCATCAGCAGAATGATATTTTTTTCCCTGATCCGCTCTTTTTTTTCCTCTATCATCGTGAAAAACTCCGAAGGATCGAGCGTGTACTCCTTTTCACGGATGATGGCAAAAAGATTTTCCGGATACCGGTACTTTTCCTTCGTGAGGTCGAACCACTGGACATCGGCGGTTTCGTCCTTGAGCTTCACCACGATGTTCTCCGCATCCTCACTAAAAAAATTGGTGTTCTGCTCCCGCTCCCAGTTGTTTGCGGTGAGAAGGGTGAGATTGTTTCTAAAAAGGTTTTCAAAATACCCGTACACAACCATAGAGTGATGCATCTTTCTGCTGAGGTACCCGAGAATAATCGGCTTCCCACGCTCGATGCTCCGCTTGATCTTTTCCAGCTCCCCGACAAGGTCTTCTCTATTCTGCCGTGTATTGATATCCACTTTCCCTGATATGAAGTTGGCGAAGACGATGTCGTTTTGCACAAAATCCATTTCCTTTATGATTGCCGAATCGAATTCATCCATATCATAGATATTGAAATAGGGGGAGGGGACATATCCCGGGTGTTCGATGTAAAAGACCTCCCCACCCGTGAACCCGTAGCAGCGTCCTATGCTCCCTTGGTAGATGGAGTACATGGTGTGAAGCAGCAGCACTTCCTCTTCCTGGGTCAGCTCGCCGAATCTCTCTTCAGCCCAGTCGATGACCGTTTTTGAAACAAAGTCGATTGCATTTTCGAACTTTCCGTCGTTTGCGAAGCAGAAATTGTCCCTTCCCCAGACGAAATCGGTGAAACAAACCGCGTATTCTCTCCTGAAGGTCCCCAGTGCGGTGGAAAGCCACACAACTGGTGCATAGCGCCCTTTCTTCCTGTAAGGAACCCCTCTGAACACCACGCCCTTTTCTTTTTCTTCATCGCGCAGCCCCTGTGACGCGAGCTCGATGATTCCGTCTCCGTCGAAATCAAAATACACCTTCCGTACGACATGATGACTGTCGGTGAGCACGAACTCGAGCACCGGAGGGGTCCCGCTGTGGCATTCGATTTCGAGAAAAAGAGAGCTGTCTAATGTGTGCGGGTCCTCGGCAGGGGTGTGAGGGCCCCCGGCGGGATCAACCGCAAAAAGCGGTCCTTTCAGAAAAAAAGCCAGCGCAGCAGAAAAGAAAAATAGTGCGAAGAGGGTCTTCTTCAGTCTCATTGTATAGTCACTCACCTGAATTACAATGAATATAAGCGCTGAAACGACGATGAGTACAAAAATCATCGTTTCTCCTCAGAAAAAACTCCTCGCGGCCAAAAACAGGCCGTGAGCGAAAAAAGCTCACAGCGATTGAAGAATTCCGTACACTCTTTCCCGAGCCTTTTCGCTGACGCTGAGCCGCTCGCGTTCCTTTTCCACCACTTCTCTGGGCGCCTTGCGCAGAAAGGATTCATTTTTCAGCTTGTGTGCGCTCCTTTCGATATCGCCAATGAGCTTTGCAAGTTCCTTTGAAAGCCTTGCCTTCTCCATCTCAATGTCGATCAGTCCCTTCAGCGGAAGGTATATCTCGTACCCGTCACCCACGGCAAACGCGCTCGCGGGAGGTTTTTCAATGTCCTCGCCAGAGGAAATCTTCCTGAGCTTTGAAAGAAACTTGATCACGTCCTGATGCTTCTCGACTACAAACCGCACGCGCGCGTTTTTCACCTTTATCAGGACCTCTGCCTCGAGCTCAGGCGGAACGTTCATTTCTCCGCGAATGTTTCGTATGTTGTAGTTGATCTCCTTGAGAACCTGCATCGGTCCCTTTGCCTCGGGGAACACGTTTTTTGTATCGTACACCGGATAGTCCGCACGCATGATGCTCTTTTTGTCCCTTTTCAACGGGAGAAGCTGCCAAATCTCCTCAGTAATGAAAGGCATGATCGGGTGCAGGAGCCTCATGCATCCGTCCAAAATCCGCACGAGCATGGACGCCGCATGAGAACGCAGTGTTTCATCGTCACTGTACAGCTTTATCTTCGATATCTCTATGTACCAATCGCAGAACTCGTGCCAGAAAAATTCATAGAGTATGGCGGAGGCGTCATTCAGCCTGTACTCCTCGAGCGCCCTCTGAGTGCCCTGCACCGTTTCCTCGAAGCGCGTGAGAATCCACCTGTCCACGGTGTCGAGCGCCTCCGGGTCGAGCGTTTCGATCTGTATGCCCTCGATGTTCATCAGGATGTATCGCGAGGCATTCCATATCTTGTTGGCGAACCGCGCGCCGACATTGAACTTGTCCATGGAAAGAAGGAGGTTTTGCCCCAGAGGGGTTATGTTCACGATCGTGTACCGCATGGCATCCGCGCCGTATTCCTCAACGACTTCGAGCGGGTCGATGCCGTTTCCCAGTGATTTGCTCATCTTTCTTCCCTGCGCATCCATCACCACACCGTGGATGTACACATCCCTGAACGGCGTTCGGCCCATGAACTTCATCCCGCTCATCATCATCCGGGCGACCCAGAAGAAGAGGATGCCGGGGTCCGTGACCAGCACACTCGTCGGGTAGTAGTAATCCAGGTCCTCAGTCTCCTCCGGCCACCCGAGAGTTGAAAACGGCCACAGCTGGGAGGAAAACCACGTGTCAAGCACGTCCTCGTCCTGCCTTAATGCGCTTTTCCCGCATAAAACGCACCTCTCCGGCTCATCAACAGAAGCAAACACCTCTTCGCACTCGTCACAGTAATACACGGGAATCCTGTGGCCCCACCAGATCTGACGGCTGATGCACCAATCTCTGATGTTGTTCATCCAGTTCATGTACACCTTTTCCCACCTCTCGGGGTGAAATACGGTCTCTTTGTTCCTGACCGCCTCGATCGCCGCTTCGGCAAGAGGCTTCATGCGCACGAACCACTGCTCTGAAAGATAGGGCTCGATTACCGTGTGGCACCGGTAGCAGTGTCCGATTTCGTGGGTATACGGCACCTGCTTGACGAAATACCCGTGTTCCTTGAGCTCTTCAACGATTACCTCCCTGCACTCGTACCGGTCCATTCCGATGCACTCGGGAATTCCGTTTTTGTTGATCGTTGCATCGATATGAAAGATATTGACCTGCACGAGATTGTGCCGTATGCCGATATCGAAATCGTTCGGGTCATGGGCGGGGGTGATCTTCACCGCGCCCGTCCCGAATTCACTGTCAACGTAGCTGTCGCTGATGAGAGGTATCTCACGGCCCACGAGAGGAAGCACGAGTGTTTTTCCCACATGCCGGCTGTACCTGTGGTCGCCGGGGTTTACCGCGACCGCGGTATCACCGAGCATCGTCTCCGGCCGCGTGGTTGCGACGGTGACTCCCCCCTCTTCGCCCTTGAAGGGATAGCGAACGTAATAGAGAAACCCCTGTTCTGTTTCATGGTCGACCTCTTCATCGGAAAGCGCGGTCTGGCAGCGGGGGCACCAGTTGATGATGTACTTCCCCTTGTAGATGAGCTTTTCGTTGAAGAGCCTGACGAACACCTCCCTCACTGCCCGTGACAGCCCCTCATCCATGGTGAAGCGCTCCCGCGCCCAGTCACAGCTGGCGCCGAACTTTCTGAGCTGTGTGATGATCGTGGAACCGTACTTTTCGCGCCACTCCCACACCTTTTCGATGAACCTCTCTCTTCCTACATCCTCGCGCGAAAGCCCCGATTTGGCCAGCTCCCGCTCGACCACGTTCTGTGTGGCGATTCCCGCATGGTCCGTACCCGGCAGCCACAGCGCGTTGTACCCGCACATCCGCTTCCAGCGGATGAGGATGTCCTGAATCGTGTTGTTGAGCCCGTGCCCCATGTGCAGCACTCCTGTCACATTGGGGGGAGGAATCACAATGGTGTAGGGTTCGCGGCTTTTATCCACTTCGGAGTGAAAAAGGCCGTGCTCTTCCCAGAACCTGTACCATTTTTCCTCGACACGTTTCGGGTCATACTTTTTGTTGAGTTCCATGTCGGCTGATGCCTCTCGCTCGTGGGAATTCTCTTTGCAGAAACGCTCTCTGTAAAAAACGTGTTCATAAGCTAATATCGAATAAATGGGCATTCAAGCACTTTTAGAGCGGTCAGTGCCGCCCAATCTCGGAATGATCATGAAAAAAAACGACGCGACCGGTAACTGCGAAAGCATACACGCCGCGACCCCGAGCGCAGCCTGGTTTTTAAACGACGAAAGCGCAACCACCATTGCGACTGAGAGATTATGCGATCCGCACTGGTATATCAGGGGAATGGACTTCTCGTAACTCAACCTGAACGCTCGCCCAACGTATATCCCGATTACGAAAGACAAGAGGTAGTAGAGGGACGAGGTCAAGAACCCCCACAGAATGATAACGGGGTTTTCCGCGATGCTCTCAGAATTGAGCGCGATCGATATGAGCACGATGAGGATCGCCATGAGCCCGGATATTGATGAAAGCGTGGGCTTGAGTCTCCGTAAGAGTCCGGAGGTCAAATGCTTCCTGAACACGATTTTGAGCAGACCGCCGGAAGCAAAGGGGATGACGATAAGAAAGAAGAGATTTTTGACAAGAATGAAAAGAGAGAAATAGGAGGACTGATCAAAAAAGAACGGGAGCCCGAAGGGCATCAAAAGCAGCGCGACACAGGACAAAAAACTCTGAATGATCAGCGTGAACAGGAGGTCAGCCTCGAGAAAACCCGTCCAGGCGGAAAGCATCGCGTCAGGCGGGACTGCTGAAGAAATAATGATTCCTGTCCTGAGGTACTGGAAGTGTTCAGGAATGACGGTGGAGACGATGTACGCGACAAATGGAGAAATGGAAAACAGCGCGAAACTCACGGCCAGCGGTGAGAGGTACAGCTTCAGCTTCGCGAGATTTGAAAGGTTCGAAGGAAAGATCATCACGAAGATCATCACGAACGCGAGCGGCGTGAGAAATGACTTCAGGGAGCGCACCCTCTCCGGGTTATAGTGGCCCGCAAGATAGCCGATTACCATTGCAAGGAGCGCCCAAAAGAGGATGTATTTTCGAAATACGATGTTGAATCTCAGCATACCATTTCCGGTTACGTGCTGCATTGAAAAAGAACACGGGTTACTCCAACAACCTGAATATGTCGGTCAGTGAATCGATGGTTTCGTCGGGCTGCGCCCTGCCGCTGAAACCTCTGTCCTTCACCTCCGTGAGCCCTGAATGAATGAGCACGGACACTTCGATCCCCGCGTTTTTTGCCCCCTCCACATCCCTCGAAACCGTGTCACCGATGTACATGCACTCCTGCGCGCAAATCCCTGCCGTTTTGAGCGCAGCTTCGAATATCTCCCTGCGCGGTTTTCGAACGCCGATATCCACGGAAAGAACAACGGTAGAGAAAAAACCGTCCACATCAAACTTTTTCAACCTTTCCGGTATGAGGGTTCGTGAAATGGTATTGCTGACAAGGGCGATCGTGTACCCGGTGAAAAAGAGCGTCTTCAGCACGTGCCTGAGGCTTCGTGCGGGCCGTCTTCTGAAGAGGTAAAACTCGTAGATGCTGCTCAGCTCCTCGCTCATTGACGCCACTTTTTTTTCAACTGCGGGGTCTCTGCACAGTGTGTTCAGGTAAAATTCCGTCCACATACGCTCGTTGGGGAGCTCGGCAAAGTTGTTCGCTTCGTACCACACCTGGTACGCTGTCTGTCCGCCGTTGAGAGAATGAGAAAGCCTCTCTTCTGAAACCTCAATGCCCTCCCTCTTGAGTATCGACTGAAGGAAGTGCACCCCCTTCTGAAACATGGCTTCACTGGGGTGCAGGTCCTCGATCACCCCTCCGTAATCGAAAACCACCCCCTTTACCGCGCTGGTCATCGCATTTTTTATCTTAATCATGCAGCCGATCCTGAAGCCTTCTGAGTTCGTAGAGAAAGCTCTTTTTGAGTTCCATCTGTGAAAATGCAATGGGCGTGCCCCTCTGCACGTCCTCTTTCATCTTCGCGCCTTCGCACAGCCCGAAGGGGACGAGGTTTTGTGCTGCCGCCCGCCCACTGGTCTCGATACCGCCGTACACCGTTGTCCCTCCGATGTGGTCGACGAACTCCCCCCTGCGCAGGTCGCGTTTTGCGATAGTGATGACCTCCGTTGTGGGAGGGGACACTGTCGCGAGGCACGGTTTTTTGTACAAAAACCCCACTGCGACCGAGATCGGAACCTCGATGTCTGTGAGGTGAAAGGGCCGATAGAGGACGTAGTTCGGGCCTTCACCGATATTCAGGTAACGCAGTGTGCGGTTCACGAGCCTGCCATCGTGACGAACCACAAGAAACACTCCGGGCGCCACATCTCCGATCACATAGTCAACGACCCCTTCCCGTGAAAGAATCCCCCCCTGCTGTTTGGTGGAAAAAACCCTTGAGAGCTCGTCAAGGTTCGCGTGCGGCCCGTGCATGTTCCGTCTGTCAATCGTGAGGCGCTCCGCATTCGCAACACAGCCCATCTCCACCATCGTCTTTGAACCGTCGACAAACTCCGTGAGGATCCGGGGGTTGAGCCCTTTTTCCCTCGCGGTGCCTGCGAGCGATTCGGGGGTCGCAGTCACGTCGAGAGGATTGTTCTTTCCCTTCCCGCAGGCGACCAGGATAAACCCGAGGGTCTTCGCAAAATCAACAAGCTCCCTGATGGCAACAGGCTCGTCACCGGTGCACACAGTATACACGACGCCGTTTTTTTTCGCAAGAGTATATAGGTAATGCCCGATCGTCACGTCAGTTTCAACATTGAGCATCCCCACGTTCTTTCCCTGCCTGATGCTGTGGTATGCGACCTCCGCCCCGACTTCAGGGACTCCGGTCGCCTCGATGATGAAATCGAGCCCTTCGATTTCCGGAAGGACGCTGCTGTTCGACGTGATGACACGCTGCTTCGGAAACTTTATCCCCTTCATATCCCCTGAGCGTATGATCTCCCTGTACTGCGTGAAGCCGATGTCCTCAAAGCAGGCAGCCGCCCTTTCGATTTCGATGTCCGCCACAGCCACCACTTCCATTCCGGGTGTGCTTTCAAAGATCTCAACGATTCCCCTTCCCATGAATCCCGCTCCCACGAGACCCACTCTTATGTGCCGGTCAATGGATTGCAACTCATCATAGAGAATCATAATCTTCTTCCGTATTTAAAGGATAAGCGTGGTACCTGGAAATTTATTGCTATTCTTGAAAAAAGAAAACCAAAAAGGCCAAAACTGAACCGGATGTCCAATTTCATCTGGTTATTCCAGTATAAATTGGCGATAATTAAAAGAGACAACGAGAGATCGTCGAGGGTTTACGAATGCGAAAAAATATTTTCTCCAATCTGATCATCCTCTGTATTCTGCTGGTTTTTGCGCTTTCCCCCTGTGCGTCTTTCGCGAAAACGCAGAAAGTCGCGCTGAGCTTCGATGATGTGGATATAAACGTGTTTCTAAAGACCATGAGCGAGATCACGGGCAAGAGCTTCGTGGTGAGCAGCAAGGTGCAGGGAAAGATCAGTTTTGTTTCCTCGCGGGAAGTGCCCGCCACGAAGGTGTATGACATCGTGCTTTCAATTCTACGGTCGCAGGGTTTTTTCACGGTGCCGGAAGAAGAAGACCTCGTTCACGTGTATCCTGCGCAGGAAGCGCTGAAGATGAGCGGCAAAATTTTTTACGGAACCGAACCGATCGGCGTGAAGGAGGAAGGGGTTGTCACCCAGATCATCCCCCTTGATTACGCGAACGCAGCAGAGATCATGAACGTCGCCCGCCCGCTGTTTTCCAACGAGGTTCTCATCACCGCGTTTACCCGTACCAATGTCATCATCGCAAACGGGCACGCAAAGAACATCAACCTGCTCATATCGATGATCCGGTTTCTCGACACAGAGATCCCTCAGGCGCAGTCTGATATCCACATCTACAATCTCGAAAACTCAGACGCCGAAAAGATGGCTCAGACCCTGTCAAATCTCGCGAGCAGCATACCGGTAAAGCGTCAGGACCAGAAGGCGCCCACCCCTCCGACTGAACCCACAACTTTCTTCAGCGAACGGTTCAGGGCGGTCGCAAACAAGGACACGAACTCCATCATTATCATCAGTGCTCCTCAGGACTGGGAAAAGATCGAGAGCATCATCCGAGACCTCGACGTAAGGCGCCAGCAGGTGCTCGTGGAGGCACTCATCGTGGAAATCACCCTCGACAACGAGAACACCCTGGGGTTCGACTGGCGTGTGCTGCTCGATACAGGCACGGAGCTCGACGCTCTCGCGCAGTCGAACACGAACCTTCTCTCCGAGAGCGTACAGACGGGAGGCCTCCCCGGGCTCACGGTGGGCCTGCTCGACGGCACCATCCCCGACGTGTACGCAATACTCAACGCAAACAAGCAGAACACGAACTTCAAAATCCTCTCCACCCCTGAAATCGTCACTATCGAAAATCAGGAGGCGTCCATAAACATCGGTGAGGAGATCCCGTTCCTCACGAGCTCGCGGGTCGACGAGAACAACAACGTGATCCAGACATACGATTACAAGGACGTGGGCATCACTCTCAAGATCACCCCCCAGATCAACGAGTCCGGCTACATCACCATGGACATCAACCAGTCGATCAAGAAGATCGTGGAGGGAACAGAGCTCCTCCAGAATCCCTCGCTCTTCAGCCGTGAGATCACCTCAAAGGTCACGGTGAAAGACAGGAGAACCATCGTCATCGGCGGCCTGATACGTGACGATGTGACCACCATAGAAAAAAAGGTCCCGCTGCTCGGGGACATTCCCCTTCTGGGCTGGCTTTTTCGAAAGCAGACCAAACAGAGAAACAGAACAAACCTCATGATCTTTCTCACTCCCCACATCGTCACAGACGACAGCGAGATGAACCGTCTCACGGAGGAAAAAAAGGCAGAGCAGCAGCAGTTCGAGGAGCTGTCCAAGATACGGTAGAACGCTCGTTGCTGTTTTTTCTTCCTTTCAGGTGCTCCGCTGTACGGCAAGGGACCCTGAAAGGAGTTGTAATCAGAGCCCCAAATGCGTTATATTTAAACAGAGAGATAAAAATGGCAACGCAACACACGGAAAAATCCTCACTCCTCGCACTCAAGCTCGGCGAGATACTGCTCAGGCAGAAAAAAATAAAGACCGAGGAGCTCGAAAGCGCGCTCATCGCCCAACGGCACTCGACCAGCAGGATCGGTGAGTTTCTGCTGCAGAGAAACCTCATCACTGAAGACGATCTCCTCAGGGCGCTCTCCGCCCAGCTCGGGATAGAGTACAGCAGCGACCTTCTCATCCGCTCCAACGTCGTGCTCTCATCGAGCCTCTCCCGCTCGTTCATCAAGAAGTACAATGTTGTGGTCCTCTCGGAAAACGGCTCCACCGTGGAAATTGCAATAAATGACCCGCTTCAGATCGAGGTGATCGAGAATATCAAAACCCGCACGAAAAAGGACGTGAAACTGGTGCTCGCAAAAAAGCTCGACATCCTCAAGCTCTCCGACCTTCTTGCAGGAACCGACTCGGAGAGCGCCGACAAAGTGATCGAGGGCATGAACGAGGAAGGCAGCAATATAGAAATTCTCGGGGAAATCAGCGACATCGGCGAGGACGTTCTCGACCTCGCAAACGAGGCTCCCATCATCAAGCTCGTAAATCTCATGATCACAGAGGCGCTCAAGGAGCGCGCAAGCGACATCCACATAGAGCCGTCGGAGGAGGGAATCACCGTCCGCTACAGAATCGACGGGATCCTCTACAATGTGCTCTCTCCCCCGAAGCGGTATCAGCAGGCCATCGTGTCGCGCATCAAGATCATGGCGCACCTCAATATCGCGGAAAACCGCCTTCCCCAGGACGGACGGATAAAGGTGAAGTACGGGACCACTGACGTGGACATCAGGGTATCGATCATCCCTTCAGTGGTGGGCGAGCGGGTTGTGCTCCGCCTTCTGGTGAAGGACGAGACGAAATACGACCTCTCCAGGCTCGGCATAAACCCGGCCCTGCTCGCAGCCTTCAGGGACCTGCTCAAGGTCCCGCACGGCATCATCCTCGTTTCCGGCCCCACAGGAAGCGGGAAAACGACCACGCTGTACGCGGCAATCAAGGAGATCAACACCGCAGACAAGAACATCATCACCATCGAGGACCCGGTGGAGTACCGGATAAAGGGGATCAGCCAGATACAGGTGAACCCGAAGATCGACCTCACCTTTGCGCACGGACTCAGGTCCATTCTCAGACAGGACCCTGAGGTCATCATGATCGGTGAGATCCGCGACCGCGAGACCGCGGAAATCGCCATCCAGGCGGCAATGACGGGGCACCTCGTATTCTCTACGCTTCACACAAACGACGCGGCAAGCGGTGTCGTCCGACTCATAGACATGGGCGTGGAGCCCTACCTCATCGCTTCTACGGTCACCGCCTTTCTGTCGCAGCGGCTCGTGCGTGTGCTGTGCCCGCACTGCAGGGTGGAAGACCTGCTCGACCACAAAGTGCTCGCCGAAGAGGGGATCGACACGCACAAGCTCATGGATGTTCCTGTATACCGCCCGTCAGGGTGCGCACAATGCCAGAACACTGGGTTTTTCGACCGTGTCGGAATCTTCGAGATGATCAGGGTGAACACCCCGATCAGGAAGATGATCATCGAAAAAAAGGACGCCTCCTACGTGCGGGAGCACTGCATCGAAATGGGGATGAAGACGATGCTCGAGGACGGAATCGAAAAAGTACGGCAAAAAACCACTTCCCTCGACGAGGTACTGAGGGTCATCAGAGAATAACGCAGAAAACCGATGGCGATCTACGAATACCGCGGCATCACACAGAAGGGGAAAAACACCAGGGGGATCATCGATGCGGCAAGCACCGCGTCCGCCCGTGAAAAGCTCAGGACACAGGGAATCTATCTTCAGGAAATCAAGGAGGTGAGGCGGGAGAAGAAAAAAACCGCTCTCACGTCCTCCATGTTTCGAAAACGGGCGACCGTCACCTCCATCACCCGCCAGCTTTCGTTTCTGCTCGGCGCCTCCCTTCCCGTTGACAGCGCGCTTGAAGGAGTCATCGGCCAGATCGAGGACGGTGACGTCAAAAAGATGATGATCAACATCAAGACCAACGTCAAGGAAGGAAAGAGCGTTTCGCAGGCGCTCGCAGATTATCCCGACTATTTCAACCAGCTCTACGTGAGCACGGTGCACGCGGGAGAGGTTTCAGGAAAGCTCGACGTTGTGTTCGAGCGGCTTTCCGCGATGTACGAGAAAAACCGAATTCTCATCGGAAAGCTCAGAAGCTCCCTCACCTATCCGCTCCTCATGCTGTTTTTAGCGTTCGTGGTGGTCGTGTTTCTCGTCTCCTTTATCGTTCCCACCTTTGCCAGGCTCTTCGTGGAGTTCGAGCAGGCGCTCCCCCTCCCCACGCGAATGCTCATGGCCCTCTCCGGGTTCGTCACAAAAGGGTGGTGGGCGATCTTCATCGTGCTCGGGCTCGCTGCCTACGTCATCTACCGCCTCTATGAAACCGAGAAAGGAAAGGTCGCCATCGACTCGTTTGTGCTGAAGCTGCCCCTTGTGCGGACCATTGTTCTTGAAAACTTCAGGATACGGTTCTGCTCGACCATGGCGCTCCTCTTATCCAACGGAGTGGGGATCATCGAGTCCCTCACGAACACGGAAGGAATTTTCAGAAACAGCGTGTTCACATCCCTCATCCGCACTGCAACAGACCGCGTCAAGAAGGGAGAGCGGCTCTCGCGCGCGCTCGCCTCAGGGCAGGTCTTCACCTCATCTCTGCTCGGCATGATCCACGCAGGCGAAGCGGGCGACAGGGTCGCCGATGTGCTCGACCGGATCGCGCGAAACGGAGAGATCGAGCTCGAGGAACGGCTCAAGACGCTCACCTCACTCGTTGAGCCTGTGATCATCATGGTCATCGGCATCTTCGTGGGGTTCGTGGTTCTTTCCATCATGCTTCCCATTTTTCAGATCAACCAGATGTTCGGCTGAAAGGAGAAAGGTATGGACATCGACTTCATCAAGATGCACGGGGCGGGAAACGACTATGTGTACCTCGATCTCATAAAAAACCCCGTACAGCTCGACTTTCACTCACTGGCAAAAAAAATCTCCGACCGGCATTTCGGTGTGGGAGGCGACGGGCTCGTGCTCATTATGGAATCCGGCTCAGCTGACTTTCGCATGCGGATGTTCAACGCAGACGGGAGCGAGGCCGAGATGTGCGGAAACGCGATCCGGTGCGTGGGAAAATACCTTCACGACAGCGGGTACGCCAAAAGGAATGAGATTTCAATCGAAACCCTTGTCGGCACAAAACAGCTCGAAATCGTAAAAAAAGATCCGGCAGGCAGGGCGGAAATGCTCAGGGTCGACATGGGAGAACCGGTTCTCAACGGAAGGGACATCCCCGTAAATGTCGACTCAAATCCTGTTGTCGGTATCGAGGTGCAGAGGTATACAGGCACCGCGGTGAGCATGGGAAACCCCCACTTCGTTGTGTTCGTCGACAGAATCACAGACGAGCACGTGCTCGTCGACGGCCCCAGGCTCGAAAAAGACCTCATCTTTCCGAATAAAGCGAACATCGAATTCAACGAGGTTTTGGACCGGAGCCACCTCAGCATGCGTGTGTGGGAACGCGGTTCAGGAGAAACCCTCGCCTGCGGCACAGGGGCGTGCGCGAGCGTGGTTGCGGGCGTGCTCTGCGGGCTCATCGACCGCTCTGTGGACGTCCGGCTTCTCGGCGGAACACTTCACATCGAGTGGGATGAGAAAAACATCGTTCTCATGACCGGGCCTGCTGAAGAGGTTTTCAGCGGAGTGTACTACTTCACATAATCCACGATCCTGTTTTTCCCCCTGCTCTTTGCGCGGTAGAGCGCTTCGTCTGCGAGCTTCATCAACTCATCCATGTCTTTCGTGTCTTCAGGAAAGGCCGCGATCCCGATACTGATCGTAACCCTGACCCGCTCTTTCTGGCTGGTGATCCTGATCTCCTTTTCCGAGAAGAGGCTCATGAGCCGCTGCGCGAGCTTCAGTGCGAGGGTTTTGTCTGTCTTGGGAAGCACGATGCAGAACTCGTCACCACCGTAGCGCGCTGGAATGTCGGACGAGCGCACAGAAAGACTCACGCTCCTGGCAAGCTCCTTGAGCACGAGGTCTCCGACCTGGTGGCCGTGGGTGTCGTTCACCGTCTTGAAGTTGTCGATGTCGAGCATGATGCATGAGAGGGGCTCGCTGTTCCGCTCCGCGTCTTCCACCTCCCGGCGGAGGGTTTCAAGGAAGTGCCGGAAGTTGTAGAGCCCTGTCATGGAGTCTCTCATCGAGAGGTCCTTGACCTTTTCGTAGAGGACCGTGTTGTGAAGGGACACGGCGAGGTGGCGTGAGGTACGGACGATCCGGCCCTCGAAGTCGTAGCCCTCGATGTCTTCAGAGTCAGGGTCGTTCACGTTCAGCACACCGATCGTCCTGTGCCCCGAGATGAGGGGCACGGTGCAGGCAACGTTCGACATGTACTTGCTCCGCTTGCTCTTTGCAAACCTGGACCGTGAAAAATCCTTGAGAAAGATGTGGTTTTTCGTGCGGAGCACCTCGTACATGATGCTTTCCTTGTCCACAGGCACCACGAGGTTTGCAGCAAGCCCTTCGTGGTTGGAGATAAAGAGTTTGAACTCACGAGTGTTCTCGTCGATGGAGAATATCGTGAACAGCCGCGCGCCCAGAAAGCTCGAAAACCGGTCCCTGATGAACGCCTTCTTGGACTCTGCATCGAGAAACTGGTTGAGGTCCCGGGAGAACTCTGCTTCCTGGGCCAACAGCTCTTTTTGTATGGACGTGAACCGGTTGAGCTTGATGAGCTCGCGCCTGCTCTTTTTGAGCTGTTCCTCCTCCTCCTTGAACCTGATGATCGACGCGATCTTCGTGGTGAGGATCCTGTTGTTGAAGGGCTTTCCGATAAAATCCACGAACCCGTACTCGATCGCCTTTATCATGTCCTGCTCGAGCTGTGAAACGGAGATCGAGATGATGGGGATGGAAGAGAGGTTGAGGTTGTTTTTGATCTTCTTGCAGATCTCGAACCCGCTTGTAGTGCCCAGCTTGAGGTCGAGCAGGATGAGGTGCATGGGATTTTTCGAGAGAATGTCGAAGGTTTCCGCCTCGTCCTTTGCGAGGAAGATCATGTACCCCTCGTTTTCGAGTATCCGCTTCAGGATGAAGCGGGTGTCGAAATCATCGTCAACAATGAGAATGTTCTTTTTCATTCACGCCCTGTATTTAGATGAAATCATTCACGCGGATCTCCTTGAGCGCCTGCTCGCTGTTCGCAAGAATGCAGGAGACCGCAGCGTTTCCGTACACATTCACCACGGTTTCTATCTTAAATATAACACTAGTAATGCCAAGAATCAGGGCATATCCTTCCGCCGGGATCTTAATTATGTGCGCGAGGACCACGGAAAGCAGAACGGTGCTTCCGTAGCCGATCCTGTCAAGTTTGAGGGACGCGACCGTGATGAGCAAAACGATGATGATTTGAAGGTACACGGAAAGGTCGAGCCCGTACACCTGGGAGACGAACATCGTGGTCACGCCCGTGGCGAGCGCGCTCCCGGAAAAGCTGAACGCAGTGCCGAGCCCTGCGACAAAGGTGAACACCTCGCGGTCAGCGCCGAGGTTGTGCTCAACGCACTCCGCAACCACAGGGTATGCTGTGTACCGGCTTCCCGAAACATATCCGGTGAGCGCCGCCGGTATGAGGGCGTGCACGAACTTGAACGGGTTCATACCGGTCATTGCAAACACCAGGAGCGCCTGCACGATGACGACCTGGATGAACGACCCCGCCACAACGATCAGAATGAGCTTGAGTGAGGCGAAAATGCTCTCAAAGGTCAGAAACCCCATCATGTATCCCACGTACGCGAACATCCCTATGGGCAGAAACTCGAGCACGATGAGATTGAGCCTGTGAAGCGTGCGGTCGATGCTGTCGACCAGTGAGTGAAATGGGTCCGCCTCCTCCCGAGTGAGTATGATTCCGACCCCCACGAGAAACGCAACGAAGAGGATCGCAAGCACTCCGTAGCCCGAACTGATGAACTCGACGATGTTTTCAGGAACCGTCTTTATGATGAAGTCCGAGGTATGCGGGTATGCGATCATCCGGGGCGACTCGAACTCACTGATGTTCATGCCCACACCGGGCAGAAGAACATCTCCCAAAACGATCCCGATTGTGGCACCCACAGCGGTGAGCAGTATGAAATAGCCCACTGACTTGACGAGCACTAAAAAGAGCCGTTTGCTGTTTCGAAGAAAGATCACGCTCCTGATGCAGGAAAAAAACAGGAGCGGAAACACCGCGAAGTTGAGGACCCTGAAGAAAAGCACTCCCGCGATGCGAAGCGGCTCAAGAAAGACGGAGGTCGGCTCGATGTACGCACCCACGATGATCCCGATGAACACGCCTGCAAGCATCTTGATCCAAAACTTCATCCGAGGTTCCCCATTTCATTTTTTTGCATTATCTTACTGTATAGCACAAAGAAAGTCAAGATTATCACATGGAAAGATTTATTATGAATAAACATACGCGTGGTCTTATTTTCATGAATATCGCACTTGTTCTGCTTGCAACCGGCTGCACGGGACGACGCGCTGCGGTAAAAGAAGCACCTGAGCTTCCAGGGCTTCAGACGCTCACGGAAAAAGGCGTCACCCTTTCAGTGAGATACCTTAACGAAAAAAGCCTTGTAGAGCTCTTCGGGAAAAGAAACAACCCCTATCTCCTGACAGGGCTTCAACGCCTCATGGTGTTCGAGGTCCAGACCCTCTCTCGAAAAGAGGCGTACATCAATTTGAACCTGATCGAGCTTCAGGCCGCAGGCCGCACGACCCCACCTTCAGGCCGCATGAAGCTCTCACACCTCTGGAAACTCAAGCTCGAGGGGCCCAGGAGCGGAGGCCCGAATGACCGCTACCAGGGGTGGAGCAGCGGGATACTTCAAAAAAGGATAAACGAGACCATGGCGCCGGTCGACATGCGGGTTCACCCGGGCACGCACTACAGCGGGCTCGTGGTGTTCCTGAAACGCCCCCCGCACTACGGTTCGGTGCTCCTCTTTGTTCCTGTGTTCGACACTCAGGGCGAGCTCATTCACACCTTCAGGTTCGAGATAGAAATTTAGAGTAGTATCAAAGCAAAAACCCCTCATAGAGAGTGGGTTTTTTCGTTTTTCGAACTAAATGAGATCACATTAGAAGTCTACGTCAGCTGTGATGAAAAACCCGCCTTCAGGAGGCGCAACAGCGGATGCATAGGAATAGCTGTTTTCTGTGACGATGTAGCCTGCCCTCAGCGTGGCGGTATTTATCTCGAGCCAGACGCTCACCTCTAAGCCCTGGAAGGTCTCTGTGTCATCACCGGGAGAAGCATCTCCGTTCGGAAGTTCAGTATAGTTAGTGCCAGCGAGGCTTAGCCCGAGCCCCGCCTCGAGGCCGTATCCGCCGAAGTCGAGGGCCGCGTCAAAACCCATCTGGTAGACCGCGTCCTCATCCCACCCATTGAAAGAAAAACCGACGTTCAGCTTGCCGAAATAGGTGAACATCGCGCCGAATCCATAGAAGAAATTCTCATCTCCCAGGTCGTACATGACACCCCCGGCAAAGTCGAGCATCGGAACTATATCCACGAGCTGTGCATCTAGGCCGATGTTTCCTTTGTAGTTTTTGTTGTCCTGTGCCAGGTAGAACGCCTCGAAATCAACGGGGCCAAGCTCAGGAATCACGAGAATTACTCCGATGTCCCGCATATCTTTTGCCGTTAATGGCCCTACCCCATCCGGATCGCCTTCACCAAACCCGAGACCGAAGTCGAGTGCCAACATTCCTACATCCATCTCAACATACCATGCAATAGGATCGATACCGGTCCTTACCAGGTTCCTCTCATAAGTATGGCCGGAGACCTCGTACTTTCTCGAGTAGAGGCTTGTGACACCGATGTTGTTCACTAACCAGATGGGCAGATAGAAGTATGCACCGAGGTCTGTAGTCAGGTACATGTACGGAGCTCCCCAGGAGGCGCCAGTACCAAATTCTCCACCCTGCTCGAGCTCAATGGTTACCGCGTTGTACTCGAATGGCCAGATCGACAAATCGATGTAGGAGTTGCTGAATCCAATTGCCCCCTTCGAAGCATCGAATGGGGTTGCCATACCGAATGTAAATTCCCCGTGAAAGATTGCTGACGGCGCTTCCTCGTCAAACATCTTGACCATAATGCCGTCACGATCGTACATGCTCGCAAGAGCAGGTACAGCACATGCAACCGCAACTACCAGTACTGAAAGAAAAAAGAGTAATTTTTTCATAGTCTGCCCCTCCTCCTAAAATTGAATTTATCAATAGGATCGCAAACCCCCTTGATGAAGATCTTAATGAAGAAATTGGCATCCTTTTTTTTGACGGAATTCTACTTTGTGATTACTATAAAGTCAAGAATAACATAGAATGGAGGCTTCCTGAATGAAACATACATATGCATTGATTACCTCAGTGCTCGCTTTGCTCGTTCTCATTTCCGGGTGCAGCAGTTTGAAATCAGCATCCGCACCGAAGCATGTCACGTCAATCCCGCCTCAGTCTCAGACGAAAAACGGCATCACTGTAGACCTTGCCCATGTGCAGGAAAAAACGCTCGAGGACAGGTTCGGTGAGACGAACAATCCTTTCCTGGAACCGCCTTCTCTGCTCCAGCTCAACAAAATCATGGTTTTCGATGTGAGAATACACGTCGAAGATGAAGGAAGCGAAGGCTATTCAGGGGCTCTTTTCTTCCTGGGCGAAGCCGAGCTCCAGCACGGGGGAAAGGTCATACACCCAGAAAACAGGTTTCATCTGTACACCTTCTGGGAAAATTTAATAAACAAAGACGACGACTTCAAGAGCTGGAACAAGGGACGGGTGAACAATGTGATCAAGGACACCCTCTTTGACAACAAAACCACTGTTCAGAAGGGAAGCGCCGCGGATGGATTCGTTGTGTTCATGGGAAACCTTCCAAAATACGGGAAGGGTGAGCTGTACATCCCGCTCTTTTTTGACAGCGGTCAGAAAGAGGCTGTTTTCCGGTTTGCATTTGATTTTTGAGCGGAAGTGAAACATAAACGTTTTACAGTCAAATGGATGGGTGCGGTACTCTTCCTCATTTTTTCACATTTTACACAACCTCACCAATTTGAAAACCACCATTCTCCACTCTGATATAGAAAATAATCTGCGACCCATATTCCGCTGATAATCGTTTACAATCACTTCAAAAAAAAACAAACCCCCCTTAATGATAAGGGGGGCTTTTTCTTCTTTGTGTTACGCAGATCTTGCGTTCGTTAGAACTTTAACGATCCCCTGACATAGAGGCCACCTTCAGCCAAAGAACCATCGCAACCGTATCCGCCGTACCAGGAACCAGCTTCCTTCACGAGGTAGCCGACTCTCCATGTGGTGGCGCCTGGTGCAATCCATCCGGAAATATCAACACCACCGAAGGACTCAGCATCAAGATCAGAGAAAGAGTAACCGATGCCGACATCCGCGCCATACTCTCCATCCATGTCCACACCAACACGGGCACCGAGGTGGTCCAGCGTTCTGTCCTTCACGTCACCGCCGACACCGTTTATGCCCGCATCGACGACAAAGGGCGCTGACATGAACTTTGCGCCGACACCCCAGGCCCATGATTCAGTATATACGGTGTTCGTTACTCTGTCTGCCTGATCTCTCAGGTCGTACCTGAAGCCTGCTGCAACCTTAATCATATCGAAGGTTGCATTGGCATCGATCCCGAAGTTACCATCGCCGAGCCCACCCACGGTGACAACGTAAAACACTTCCACCATCGCAGGGCCGATTTCAGGGATGGTAAGCAGAAACGCATAGTTATTCGTATCCGGTGCACCCAACTGGAAGCCGAGCGCAGCATCAAGGGTTGCCTGCCCGAAATCAACCGACGGGAAAATCCCGCTGGTACTGCCGGAGCCGTATCTGATATAGGTCCTCTCAAAGGCATGCCCTGACGCCTCGAACTTGCTCGGTGTAACACTCCACCATCCTATCGCATTGGTGAGCCCCACCGGCAGATCGAAGTATGCGCCGAGGTCTGTCTTCACATACCATGCGTCCACCCAGAGATTTTGAAAATCCTCATCAATGTTGAGCTCGAGGAGAACCGTGTTGTAGTCGTCAACTTCCATCGTGAAGTCAAGATAGTTGTCTCCTACATAACTATTTGGCGCATCAAAGTCAGTCATCCCCGTCCATTGGAGCTCTCCTGTTACGTCTACATCCACAGCGAGAGCTGAAACCGCAAGACCAAATGCCAAAACAAGTGCTGAAAGAACAATGAGTAATTTTTTCATAGTCTGTTCTTCCTC
>CAZOWM010000021.1:0-57192 GCA_964583615.1 uncultured Spirochaetota bacterium
TTCGCTGGTGATCTGATAGATCTCTTCCTCATCCACTACAGGTTTTTCATTATTCAATTCCTTCTTCCATTCCTCTTTCATCATCTCGAGCTTTTCTCTCAGCAGATTCATCTTATCTCTGACTTTCGCCGCTTTTTCATAATCCTGAATTTCGACCAGGTGCGTTTTATTGTCCCGCAGCCGTTCTATTTCAGCCTCAATTTCTTTGAAGTCTTCGGGAATCATGGTGTTCTCGAGTCTGATTTTTGATCCAGCTTCATCTATGAGATCGATGGCCTTGTCAGGAAGGCGGCGGTCAGTGATATATCTGGAGGACAGGTTTGCGGCAGCGTTGAGCGCGTCAAGCGTGTAGCTTATCTTGTGATGCTCTGCATACTTCTGTTTGATTCCCTTGAGAATTTCAACCGTCTCTTCTATGGTTGATTCATCAACGATTATTGGTTGAAACCGGCGTTCGAGCGCCGCGTCTCTCTCAATGTATTTCTTGTATTCGTTGAGCGTTGTCGCACCGATGCACTGGAGCTCACCCCGTGAGAGCGCCGGCTTCAGCATGTTTGCTGCATCGATCGCGCCTTCCGCCCCTCCTGCACCAATAATCGTATGCAGCTCATCGATAAACAAGATTACATTCCCGGCCCGTTTTATTTCAAACATGACCTTTTTCAGTCTTTCTTCGAATTCACCTCTGTACTTCGTCCCGGCGACAAGGCTCGCGAGATCGAGTGTGAGCACCCTCTTATTCACGAGAGTTTCTGGAACTCTTCCGCAAACGATACTCCCTGCAAGGCCTTCAACTATTGCGGTTTTTCCGACTCCGGGTTCACCGATTAAAACGGGATTGTTTTTTGTTCTCCTGCAAAGAATCTGTATTACCCGCTTGATCTCTTTTTCCCGTCCAATGACAGGATCGAGCTTGTTCTCCTTGCCGAGATTTGTGAGATCCCTTCCGAACTCGTCAAGTGTCGGGGTCCTTTTGTCAACCTTCTTCTTGACCTCGGTTTTTGAGGTCCCCAGAAGTCTGTTAATCTCTTCTCTGACATTGGATATCTTTATCCCCTGCTTTTCAAAAGCGTTAAATATTCCGCTGTCCCCTTCTCTGATGAGACCTAAGAGAAGATGTTCTGTTCCGATGTAATTGTGCCCCATGTTCCTAGCCTCATCCGCGCTGAGCTCCAGAACACGCTGAGCCCTTGTTGAGGGGGGGACATCACCCAGAAGCAATATTCCCCCGGTTTTTTTTGTGTTTGCGACGATTTCTTCACGAAGTGTATTGAAGTCGATTCCAAGATTTATGAGAGCCTTTACAGCGACGCCCTCACCCTCGCGAATCAATCCAAGTAAAATGTGCTCTGGAAGAAGCTTATCGTGGTTGAGCTTTTTTGCCTCCTCCTGTGCAAGTATGTTTATGACTCTCTGAGCCCTTTCCGTCAGTCCTTTAAACATCATATTACCTCTTTTAGATAATCTCGTAAAAATTTAGCCCGTACTTCATCCATGTTGATGGTGTTGTCCTCAATAGTATACCGCTTTTTCAGGTGAAAATCCTGAATATAATACAGCAGCAGATTGATATCCTTGATCGTTAGATAATTGATGATACCGAGGCTTATCCCGAGGCGAAGATTCGAAAGCAGGTCGAACGCCTCATACAGTGAAATCAGCCGAGACGATAAGAGAATTCCGTAGCTGCGCCACGCTTTGTCCTCGATGAGGTTTTTATTCTTTTCAAAACTGCTTTCACGGTTTTCCCTCTCGAGCTGAATAATCCTGCTGAAAGCCGCTGTGCTGTTGTTATAGATCATTCTTTCTGTCATCCCCATCGAATACTTGTTGTGGATTTCATAGTACCCGTCGATCCAGCTGCTTCTCAGCCCGATCCCCTGTTTTTCGAGCTGAGCAACAGTTTCGTTTATCTTTCCTGAGGAAACGAGACCCGGCAGATGCGCTGTAAGTGAAAATTCCACTCCCGCTCCCGATTGTTGAGGATTTGCAGTGAGATATCCGAACGACTCTGAAAAAGAAAAATCGCTCTCCCTGTCTAGGTTTTGTATTATGGTTTTCCCGAATGTATAGATATCATGAAAATGATACCCTGAGCGTGCCGTGACAAACAGTATGTGGTCACAGGTACAGAGAAGAAAAGAGCAGTCCTGTTGATCAGAGATAAGCAGGGTGCCCTCCCTACCGGAATCCGCATTGAGTATGTTTCGTTCGAAGAATATGTTTCTCTCGCCCTCGGATATGGAGTCCAGTGTATATACGGAAAAATTGTTACATACCCCAATTCTCAAGATCTGTTCAATGAGAATCTTTGAAAGATGTGCCCTCTCTGCTTTATCCAGCTTGTGTGCAAACTTGTACCCCTGTACATTGCGCACATATCTGATAACGCTCTTCAATATGATATCCGAAGGATCAGAGGCCTCAGTGTGCCAGATCCCCTCACTGATTGCAAGCTCTTCAATGTTCACTTGAGAATCCTTCACGCTCATACGTGTGAATTCTATCACGAAGAGAGGCTGCCTTTTCAAAATCCTCGACGTCTACCGCTTTTTTCAACTCCTTTTTCATGCGTTTGATTTGTTCATAATATTTATCGGATAGAGAATGCCTATCAAATTTAATTTTGTGTACTTGCAGATCTTTTTCCAGATAATCTGAAAACACTTCGTAACAGTGTGCACAACCGAGCTTTTTCTTTTTCATGAGATATTTGATCATTGTACCGCATTCATCACAAACCGGACGCTGAAAACCGGATTTATTCTTCTTTCCGGATTCAAGCAAACCATCGAGCACATACTGGAGTTTGTCGTCAAGGCCATTGGAAATTTCAAAAGGCTTCGAATGCTTCGCACATTCCATGCAGAGATGAACATATACTAATTCATTGTTGATAATTTTCGGTGCATGAAATTCGGCATTATTTTTTTCACACGCCTGACAGAGCACTACACGATATCCTCTTTATTAAAATATATATTAATCGAAATTATCAAGCAAGTTATTTAATGCCCCGTATTTAAGTTCGTGCACTCTATCTATGTCTTTTACGATTGCGCTGTTGTGGGTAACGATAATCAGAGTGTGGCCGAACCCCCTTACAGTATCAAAAATGAGACGTTTTATCTTTTCTGCAGTATGAATATCAAGATTGCCGGTTGGTTCGTCTGCAAGAATTATCTCAGGTTTGTTGATCAGCGCGCGGGCAATCGCCACACGCTGGCTTTCTCCCCCTGAGAGCTTGTTCGGCTTTGCATCTCTTTTGGCGTAAATTCCGAGAATTTTCATGAGCTCCACAGCCCTCGTGTATGCTTTCACAAAATCGCATTCATTCAGTAAAAAAGGCATCATGATATTCTCTGCAACGCTGAATTCGGAGAGAAGATGGTGAAACTGAAAAATAAATCCGATATACCTGTTCCTGAAGCGAGACAGTTCGGCTTCTTCTGTATCTTCAATGTGTGTGTTTTTCACGACAACACTGCCAGAAGAGGGGCTGTCGAGGCCCCCGATAATGTTGAGAAGCGTGCTTTTCCCTGAACCGCTCCTTCCGACAATCGCTACTGTATCCCCTCGATATACACGTAAATTCAGGCCATTCAGCACCGTGAGTAACGTTTCCCCTGTTCTGAACACTTTTTTCAGGTTTCTTATTTCCAGCACGAGCTCGTTTTCAGGGTACATTGTTTTGCAGTGCTCCTCATTCATACCTGATGGTATCGACCGGTTTCGTCATCGATGCTTTTCGGGCAGGGTAATATGCTGCGATAACGCTGATGAGAACCGATAAAATGGTAATGATACACACATCGAGAAAATGAATCTCAACAGGAACTCCCTCCAGATAATAGATGGAATCAGAAAGAATCTCAAAATGCGGCAGCGGTTGTATGTTTAAGGGAGCAAGAAATACGAAATAGAAAGACTGTTTTAAAAAGTTGACAATATACTCGAAAAGGGTGAATATATTCTCGATATTCAAGGCGAGAAAAAACCCCGCAAACACCCCGATTACTGATCCAAGTACCCCGATGTAAAAGCCGTCGAGTACAAAAATGCGTGTGATGAGAGATGGTGTTGCCCCGATTGCTCTGAGAATACCGATTTCCTTTCGCTTGTCCATTATTGTCATGATAAGGGAACCGATTATGTTGAATGCTCCGCTCACAATAATCAACATGACAACAAATCCGATCCCCACTTTCTCGTTTTGCAGCGCTTCAAAAAGGATGCGGTTTATATCCATCCACGTCACTACATAGAACTCGTCGAATCCGTT
This sequence comes from uncultured Spirochaetota bacterium, assembly GCA_964583615.1. GTDB lineage: Bacteria > Spirochaetota > B62-G9 > B62-G9 > DRHN01 > CAZOWM01. Next base: position 4,283 of record CAZOWM010000021.1, read on the forward strand.
ATTTCGGATCCAGTCTGCGATTTTGTCGGCCTTGAATATATTTTGAATTTTCAGTCCGATATTGAGATCGCTTTGTTTTATCCCGAAAAGTTTGTATGCTGATTCAAGGTTTACATACGCCATATTTTTATCGTATTCCCAGTAACCTGTCTTGAAAAACCCGACAACTTCAAACACCCTGAGGGTCGGCTGCACGAATGAGACTTCCCCCTCGCTGAATGTAAGCAAAGAAACAAAATCCCCCACCTGCGCCCCCGTATCCCGTGCCAGCTCTTCCCCAAGCAGTATGTGATTATCTTCTTTGAGATCGAAAACGCCTTCTGGGATTTTTATTTCTCTTCTGAAACCGATGTCATAATCCATAACATTTCCAGGAAAAGCCTTGATTATGATTCCCTTCGTAAACCACCTGCTCTTGATAATGCCTTCACCATCGTAATAGGGAACCACAGAAATAATATCTTTATTTTTCGCTAAAATGGATTTAATATTACGTATTAAATAATGTGTGTCGATGCGCGGCTGCAGAACGACATGATAGGTATTTGTTTCGAGTATCTTTCGCCTGAACGTGTTGTGAAAACCGTTCATAATGGAAAGAACAACGATAAGTGTAATAACTCCGAATGCTATCATTACGATAGACAGCGTGGACATGAGGGACCACTTTGCCATAAGATATCTTCTGGCAAGAAATAAGGGAAGTTTCATTTTCATGGGTGTACCAAATATACTAACAATACAATCGAGAACATATCTTTTTCATTGAATGCCCTCAGGACCTTTCCTCTTCGGTGGGGCGAAAAGAGGAAGTTTTGTGAGTGATTTCAACAAATTTACCCATCCAAACGAAGAAATAGAAAACAACATCATTCTCAAAGGAAGAGTGAAAGCGGTAGAAACCAACACCTACGGTCTATTTATGGTTTTTTTCAATGAGATACAGCGGACGGTAGAAAAACTCATTGCTGTGGCGTCACATTACAGCTCTCTGTACGAGATAGATCCCCATCTGCCGTGGTATACGCTCGAGGAGTATCTGGTTAACCTCAAATGGAAGGGAGATATAGCGGTAAATATATCACTCGATCTGCAAAACTATATGGAAAGCTCTCTGGACAGGGACAGGGGACATGAGCTTTTTTCGCTGATTATGAACAACGAGTCGACGAAAATTGAGTCACTTCTCCAGGCGATTTTAATTAAGCCGCTGTCTGACCTGTATCTGCAGATTGAAACTGATTCGGAAATCGTTTCAAAAAAAGAGATGGAGGCAATAAAGCAGCAGAGAGACAGAATCAGACCTAAGAAGAAAAAGCCCCAGCCTACTCCCGTCCAGTTCAGTGTCAGAGGAGCGGACATCGTCGATGTCGACCTCGTACTTGCGCCGGTGAGCGGAATTCCTATACAGGAACTTTTAATCGGCGAAAAGATAATGGTAAAAATAAACGGTACGTCAACACTTGGAGACTATTACATCGACAGTTTTGGGGCCCGCATTGAGGGAAACATCATTCCTGTTGCCGCTCAGGTGGTAGACATCAAACGCGGAGCAGAAAAAGAATACTATATTCTTTGCAAGCTCGGAGAAAAAGTATATGGAAAAGCGATCGAGTCTGAACCGATCAAGCTGAAAAAATACGATGAGCTTCTTGCTCCTCACAACACAACGGATGAGATATCGAAAGAAGAGCAATCAGGAAGAGGAAGAAGGTTTGTGCTTTTTGTGTCAGTTACCGGCGGTCTTATGTTCGCCCTTCTTTTGCTCTTTCTCATTTTATGGCTGAACAACTATTTGTAGCGCGTACGTGAAAAAGTGTTGGGCGAAACACTAACCAGTTCTTTTCATGAATTTCGAGATACACACGTCTTTCGTTCGAATAAGATCCACTGTTTGCTGATCCGGAAACCGTGTGCCGGAATTGTCTGCGATGATCTGAACCACCGGATTCAGGGGGAATCGTACATTCGTCTGTTTGATCATCGCGAGAAAACCATTGTTCAGAATCACAATTGAGTCCTTTTTGAACAGGCTTCCCAACGCCGTGACTGCTGAAATGAATACCTTCTGATCGAAATCATCTTTTTTCCATGTGATAAACTCATCCTTTGTGAAGTGAATAGAGATGTCGTTTCCGTATTTGATGAAGCTGATTTGATTGTCGAAAGAGTCGCAAATTGAGGTAATTCTGCTTGAAAGTTCCATTTTCTGCAGCGTGATTCTATTTGGATATCCCTTTCCCCCTGCCCTCTCATGATGCTGCAAAGAAGGCATGACAATCACCGGATCCACATCCTTCAAGGATTTTAAATATTGAAATCCGTAGACAGGGTGCTCCTTCATTTTTGCGGCGTCGCTGTTTCCTGCCAGGAGGATGATTCCGATATCGTGCAGCAGTGCTCCTGAAACGATGTGCAGCAAATCTATTCCCCGTATCTGCATGGAGATGGAAACAACTGCTGCAAGGAGCGCGGTATTCACGCTGTGCACCTCGAGCCTGTAGGTGTTCCTCCCTCGTGCAATGTGGAGAAGAGCTTCTTCTTTGACATTCGTCACGTAGTTAATGATGACTGATGCGATTTTCAGAACCCTTTGTACGTCAATTTTTTCTCCTGCAGCGATCGAGTTGAACTCCCTGTGTATGAGGGCAACAATACTGCCGTAGATAGTGACATCTTTTTGAGATATCCTGCCCCCTTCCCTTACGGCTGCCTTTGGCGTAGCAGTTGTTGATTTTCCCGCATCTGCCGGTTTTGGTGAGAATGTATGCTCCTGTTCTTTGGGGTGGCGCTCCTCTCTGACACCGAAATCTACGTGCTTTTCAATTCCCTCTCTGAACTTTTTATTCTCCTCTTCTATTTCGGTTGTTTTTGGATGAAATGTCTCGACCTCTTGCGGCTGCTCAGATACAGCTTCTGAAAAGGGAACGTCGTCATCTGTGGCGTAGAGTTGTTCAAGGCTGAAGTGTTTTGCCCGTTCAATATCACTTTCCGATGGGCGGAGATACTTGGAGAATACAACGAAGTTATCCGGAATGCAGATATACTGCTTGAGAACATCACCCGCCTTTATCTCTTCCAAGGAGATCTCTTTCATATATATAATTCTATCATACTCTATATTTTATTCAAATTTTTTACACCAAACAGATGGGAGCAGAGTTTGATTTATGTTGAACAAATCATGGGTTTAAAATACATTGTATAGTAAAACATCAAGAATGAGGAAAGAAGTGAACCATGAATGAAAACAAGGAAAAACCGGAAGAACAGGAAAAGTACCCCTTCATCGACAGGCAGCTCCTTGATTCGAGAACAATAATCATTTCCGATACCATCGATGCAAAGCTTGCAAAGAACATGTACTCACGGCTGATTCTTCTCGAAAAGGACGACCCAAGGAAGCCTGTCACGCTTATTATTAACTCGCAGGGGGGAAGCGCGGATTCAGGGTTCGGCATATACGATATGTTGAAATTCATCAAACCGCCGATAATTACGCTTACGGCAGGCCTGTGCGCAAGCGCTGCTATTATCATTTTGCTTGCAGGTGAGAAAGAAAAGCGTCTTGCTTTACCCAATGCGCGGTTTCTTTTACATCAGCCTTCGACAAGTGCGGTCGGTCCGGCAGCGGATCTGGAAATCACCGCAAATCAAATCCTCAAGATACGAGATCAGTTCAACAGGATAATCGCTGATGAAACACAGCAGGACCTGAATAAAATCACAGAGGACGCAAACAGGGATTTTTGGCTGAATGCAAAGGAAGCGGTCGATTACAAGCTCGTGTCGAAAATAATCCATACCAGGCAAGAACTTGAAAAAATCATGAAGGAAAAATAGGAAGCTGTTTTTTTTACAGTTCCCAGTCATCCATTATGAGGTGGTAGAGGTTACTGTTTTCCTCATCCCGGTACCATCGAATAACTTTGGCTGCGGTTTCCCCCTTTTCCCCGATGGTTACCGGTATTTTATTTATCTCGATGCTGAGAGCGCCGGCGTTTGCTGAGGTGATTTTCAGCTCACCCTTCGCCGTGATGGTCAACTTGTCTCCGTTCTTTAGAATAGATTCCTCTTTATTTCCCTCGTCCACAAAATAACTGAGATAGCTTATCGCCTGGGTATCGATGTTCATGGTGATATCCGTTTTCTCGTACCCTGAGAGTATGTTGAATCCTGTCTCAGGAGCAACAGCGAGAGTGGAAAGCTCCTCATTCTCCTTGATGATCACAACTTCCGGAGGACCTTCTTTGTCAACAGGCGTCTTGACGGTGATTTCATTCGAAAGAACGTCAGATTTATACAGCTTTTTCAGGGTGAGATTCACGGATTCTTCACCCAGCCGGTTGATCTTCATGAGTAAATCTTTTCTGCCATCTCTGTCAAAATCAATCTCCACACGTTCTCCGGTGATAAGCGAAAACGGTATCTCCTGGATGGAAAAGTTGAGCTTCTCCCCCACTCCATCTATCGATATTTGAAATCTTTCATCCCGCAATGGATACTCGATGATGTCCCCCTTATGAAAATCCTGTATGACTTCTTCTTCTTCGAACACCGTCGTTTCTTCTTTTTTTTGGTCTGTTGCTTCCTTTTTCTGATCCGCAACCTTTTCGGTTTGTGTTACGATTTCCGTTGCTTCCTTTTTTCCAGTAATGAACACGTACAAGAGTGCGGAAACGATCATTACAGCAATGAACACCAACAGCACGTATCGTCTCGTGTTCTTTGGTCGTGCGGTGAGCTGCTCAATTGGGGCGGGCTGTTCCTGAATTTTGTAATCTTTGTATTTTTGAACCATTTCATCCGAATCGAGACCAAGAAATTGTGCATAATTCCGTAAAAAACCGACGAGATATGTTTCTCCGGGAAAGATATCGAAATTTTCGTTCTCGATCGCAATGAGATACTTCTTAGCAATCTTTGTCTCTCTGGTTGCGTCCTCAACGGTCTTTCCCGATCGTACACGCGCCTCCCTAAAAATGGGTCCTAACTGGTTCATACCTTACCTCTCTGAAGAAAACGGTACGATAATATTCCTGATGATCTGCGAGTCAGCCGGCACATCAAACTCAAAAATGTAGTCGGGAAGCTCCGTGTTCAGCTGTATATTCGAGAAGATGAGGCTCACTTCAATACCGTTTGGTGATCTTCCGTTGGACTGGAGAAGTAGACCATTTTCCGCTACCCAGATGTCCATCTTTTCAAACCCGACCTTCGGTGTTTTCTGAACAAGCCTGAGATGATACGCACGGCTGTTCCTGAACGGCTGAAGTGAACTGTAATCGTAGAATGAGAATGAATACTCATCAAACAGTTTTGAAAGCCCTGTTTCCGTACCTGTCATGAGTATCTCTGATTCCGTGTCCTCTGTGAGCATCTGCTGTACAACCACTTTTAAATATGGAATATAGATATAGAGTATCTGGCCGTTTGATATAATTTTTTGATCCTGCGGTTCCACGAAGTTCAAGAGAATTCTGTCGGGTTTCTTGTATTTAATTGAGCCGTTGTAATGAACAACACCGTTTATCCACTCGAAATCCGCAGTATAGTCTTTGATCGATTCGAACATCTCGGACATTTTTTTCTTTATATCATTGACCGAGATGATATTAATCGTTGCAGGGGAAACATCATCTGTTTGGACCGTTTCCTGAGCATGAACGTGAATATGCACGAAGAGCACAATGAGAAGCAGAAGAGGAAGAGACTTCTTCAAGACGGTTTCTCCAAGGAGATTCACAGGGTGAGTGTTGCCGTTTGTCGAAAGTAAATATACAATCGAAATTCGTTTATAGCAAGAAATTAATCCCGACAAAGGGGCGCATTCAGAGAGTCTCTTCCATTCTGTCGATATAGATCTCCCGCGGTTTGCTTCCTCTCGGAGGCCCGATGATGCCCTTTTCTTCCATCAGCTCGATTAGCCGGGCAGCTCTGTTATAACCGATTTTTAGCCTTCTTTGAAGAAATGATGCGGACGCTCTTTTCGTCTTTAATACAATTTCAACTGCATCCTCGAAAATCGGGTCGTCTTCGCTGATATCAAATTTTGAGCTGCCCTCAAACGACAGAACATCTTCCAGATAATCCGGTGATGTGCTTTTCTTGAGATCATCCACAATTCTCATCACTTCATCCTCAAGAATATACGCTCCCTGGATCCTGCAGACGTTTGCGCTGCCCGCAGGAGCAAAGAGCATATCTCCTCTTCCGAGCAGTTTTTCAGCGCCGATCATGTCGAGAATGGTTCTTGAATCTGTCTTGCTTGCCATCTGAAATGCAATCCGAAAGGGAAAATTCGCCTTTATCAGGCCGGTTATCACGTCAACACTTGGCCTCTGGGTTGCCATGATGAGGTGAATACCAACGGCCCTCGACATTGCTGCAATCCGCACAACTGCATCTTCAACTTCTTTTTGTGAGATCGCCATAAGATTTGCAAATTCATCGACTATTACCACGATATATGGGAGAGTGTCTTTCTGTTTTTTGTTGTAACTCGAGATATCTCTGACAAAATGCTCGTCGAGCAGCTTGTAGCGGTTTTCCATTTCGTAGATCAACCAGCGGAGAACCTTAGAGGCGTCACGGGGGTCTGTCACTACTTCTGTGAGAAGATGGGGAATCCCGTTGTAGATTTTCAGCTCTACCATTTTCGGGTCAATCATGATGAAACGAACATCCTCAGGATCTTTATGAAACAGCAAGCTCACGATAAGAGAATTCACACACACACTTTTCCCCGATCCAGTTGCTCCCGCAATGAGCAGGTGGGGCATTTCAACGAGATCGGTGATAACAACTTTTCCGGATATGTCTTTCCCGAGGATGAGAGGAAGCTCACCTCCCGATTCTGTCTCCGTGATGATGTCTCCGAGTGTCACGATCTCTCTGTGCTCGTTTGGAATTTCGATCCCCACCGCAGCCCTTCCGGGAATGGGAGCTTCAATCCGCACACCGTTTGCGGAAAGACTGAGCGCGATGTTGTCGCTCAGGTTGACAATCCTGCTCAACTTTACTCCGGCTGCAGGCTGCAGCTCATAGCGGGTAATGACTGGGCCTCTTGTAATATTTGAAACTTTCGCCTCTATTCCGAATTCGCTCAGAGTTCTTTCCAGTTCCCTAGCTTTTCTGAAGGTTTCTCTTTCGAGCTCCCTTTTGTTGATCGATTTAGACTTCTTGAGAAAGGATATATCGAGCGCCCTTCTGATTTCGACCTTCCTTGGTGTAACTTTGAGCGCTTCCTCTTGTCTTTCGGGAAGGTAGTACTGGCCTGTCTTTTCATCAGTTAGTGGCGTCGGAGAGGTGTCTTTATATGCCGCAGAGGTCTCCCTTTCACTGTCAACGCCGTACATCCTCTCATCACCGAAGTACACTTTCTGTATAAGAGGAGGTTTTTTCCCTTTTCCCCTGCGTCTACTTTTTTGCACTTTCCTTTTGCGGTTCTTCACAGAGCCTCTGTTTTCATTTTCTGGGGCCTGCGCTTCCTGCTCGAAGGAATCCTTCTTTCCCGACAAGAGACGAACCATACACGATACCGGGCGTTTGAGTGCGAGAGCCATTGAAGTGGAGAGAAGAATGGTAAACAGGATGAAGACGACGTCCTTTCGCACAGTAGTACAGAGAGCTTCAACAATGAACCGGCCGAAAACCCCCCCACCGGCGTAAAGCTCTCCGCTTCCCGGTCTCGCAAACACTCCCATGGAAAAAACGCATGCACAGAAAACGACACAAATCCACGCGGTCTTTTTCCACACCGTTATGTTCCTCAGGAGGATATATCCTGAATAGAGAAGAAAGAAGGCGAAGAAAAACGATCCCCGCCCTGCGTAGTAGTTGAGAGGAGAAGAGACAAATACACCGAGCTTTCCCATGAAGTGGCGTATATTCTGCGGGGGTTCGGTGCGAAAATACAGGGAGTCTTCCGGATGAAAACCGAGCAGGCTCATGAGTACCAGTATCCCGATGAGAACGGAAACGACCCCAATGATGGTGGTTGTGGCCGTACGCATTCTGTCCGTATTTTTTTTTCTTTTTTTCATTTCAATATCTCAACAGAATAAACGACAAAAGTGCGAATGCGAAACAGTAAAATGAAAAAACAAACAGTTTTCCTTTTATGATCAATCGCAAAAGAAACTTCAATGCTGCGTACCCTGACAAAAAGGAAACGAAAAAACCGATCACTGCTGCATGTGTATTCAATACGCTCCCCGTTTCTGCTGAGGTCATCATGAATTTGACGAAGGAAGCGCCGAAAATCGAAGGGATTGCAAGAAGAAAGGAATATGTGCCCGAAAATCCGCGTGCAGCACCGAAAAACAGGCTTGCGGAGATCGTTGACCCTGAACGCGAAATACCCGGGAGCATTGAAAATGCCTGGACTGCTCCGATTACCACTGGATAATCTATATGGAGGTCCTCGATCTCTTTTTGACGATCCTTGATGAAGAGTGTAGCGAGCAGCGTCATTCCGGTTATACCAAGAAATAATGGTACATAAAGAGGCTTGAAAAAAAACCCTTCCAGCATATCTTTGAATGCGAGGCCGAGAGTACCGGTGACCGCTGTGGAAATTACGAGGTAACAAAAAAGCTTTATACTGTTTTTTTCAGACGCTTCTGCACGCTTTTTTCTGCGAATAACCCTTGAAAAAATGTCACGAAAGATCCGCACGATTTCCTTACGGTACACGACGACAACCGCTGTTCCTGTTCCGAGATGAAGGATAAGATCGAAGAGAATCGGTACGTTTTTCAACCCCAGAAAGCTCTGGAATATAACAAGGTGCCCGGAACTGCTTACAGGGATAAACTCAGTAAGCCCTTGTAAAACTCCGAGAATGAGAATATCGAAGGTCTTCATGAATGATCCGTCTAAGAGGTGTATTTTGCTTCATATTTTTATGCGAATATCCGATGATAAAAAAGATAAAACACAATGTCAAAAGCATCCATGTTTTTACGAGTTATGAAGAGAACAGCCGTATATCTTTTCCTCATTGTTTTCTTCTGTATATATATCGGCTATTCTCAGGATTTGACAAAACACCCTGATCAACTTTCCAGTATTGATGTATCAATAAAATTTTTCAACAAACAAATTTACCACATTGGGGATCCAATAATCGTCGAGTTTAACATAGTGAATACATCACGAGATCCATTTCTTTTCATTGCCTCTTATAGAAAAATATTCACCTTCGATTTTGAAATATACACCCGCACCAACAGGCCTGTCGAGCACTCAAGGGAATACATCATCCAGCGAAGGCAATTTCAACCTGTGATGAATGACGAAATAACTCTCAAGCATAATGAAGTATACGGGGCACGAATAGATATCGGCACGTGGTTCGACCTGAGTGAGCCTGGAGAATATGTTGTACGGGGAGTGTTCTACCCGAACCTCATTACAGCCCCTGAATACAGGAAACTTTCCGCTACTGAGCTCTATTTGAGCCTGAAACCTCCATACACGGAAAAGGTCAGAGAGGAAGAAAGAATCGAAGAAATGAAGAGGTTGGAAAGAGAGAGCCTACCTCCATACGAAGTTGTCGATTTTATCCTCCAGTCACTGACGGAAAAGGATTTTGAAAAATACTTTCTTTATATGAAGATGGATAAATTCATCATGCAGTTCAACAATGCGAAAAAGCAATACCTTGATGCGAGAGACATTGACAAACCCATTGTCATTGAAATATTCAAACAGTACCTCATGGGAAAGAACACCCTCGAGAGTGTGCCGTTTGACGAGACAATTCCAACCAACTTTGAAATCGAACGTACAGTCATTGAAAAGAACGATGCAGAAGTAACTGTGAAAGAGTATTTTGAGTACGGCCGCGTAACTGAGACCAAACGTTATACCTATTACTTGCATCTTTACGGCGATAAATGGCTTGTTGAGAACTATGATGTCGTAAACATTGAGTAATCCAATTCTCATTTCCCTTCCCTAGTGTATTTGAGTATATTCATAAAACATATATGCATTTTTCTTGATTGAATAAGCCGGAGAAAATGATGGAGAAAAATCTGCTCGGACCGATAAATACTCATTATGATGGGAAACAGTATAAGCTCGAGGATATCAACCAACCGAACCTCTTTCGAGATATGTTTCCCTTCAGCGAGGTGTGTAAAACAAGCTTTACCAACAGAATCATCCCGATAAGCCCTGCAGAGAAGTTTTACATCAGTGATACCACGTTTCGAGACGGCCAGCAGGCACGCCCGCCGTATTCTCCAAAACAAATCGTCGATCTTTTCCAGCTCATCCACAGGCTCGGCGGCCCTGAAGGTGTAATACGACACTCTGAGTTTTTCCTCTACAGTGAAAAAGACAGAAAAGCGGTTGAAGATGTTCTTTCTCTTGGATATGAATATCCAGAGGTCACGGGCTGGATACGTGCAAATAAAAAGGATCTAAAGCTCGTAAAATCGGCGGGGCTCAAGGAAACAGGAATACTCACCTCATGCAGCGATTATCATATCTTTCTGAAGCTGAAGAAAACAAGAAAACAGGCTATGGAGGACTACCTCGCTATTGTAAAGGACACGCTTGAAGCCGGACTCCGGCTCCGCTGTCACTTTGAGGACATCACACGGGCAGATATTTTCGGTTTTGTCATTCCATTTGCCCAGGAACTTATGAAGCTCCGTGAGGAGAGCAAGATTGATGTAAAGATACGGCTCTGCGATACACTGGGCTACGGAGTGCCTTACTGCGGGGCTGTGCTTCCGAGAAGCGTTTCACAGCTCGTACGCGCGATGATCGATTATGCGGGGGTCCCCGGAAAGCTCCTCGAATGGCACGGACACAACGATTTTCACAAGGTTCTGATAAACGCCGCGACTGCATGGCTCTACGGGTGTTCGACAGCGAACGGGACTCTCCTCGGATTTGGTGAACGGACCGGGAACGCCCCCATCGAAGCGCTTATCATCGAGTACATCTCCCTCACCGGCCAAATAAATGGAATTGACACCACGGTGATCACAGAAATTGCGAATTATTACGAACAGGAAATCGGGGACAGGATTCCGAATAATTACCCGCTCGTTGGATCAGATTTCAACGCTACCCGTGCAGGAATCCATGCGGACGGAATGATAAAGAATCCTGAAATCTACAATATTTTCGATACGGAAAAAATACTGAACAGGCCGCCTGAAATCATTATCAACGACAAGTCCGGTTCTGCGGGGATTGCACAGTGGATAAATACACATTTGAGGCTGACCGGTGACAGGAGGACCTTGAAAAAGGATCCCAGTGTGGTACGAATCAACGAGTGGATTCAGAACCAGTACGATAAAGGCCGTATGACATCAATTTCCAATGAGGAGATGGAACACGCGGTGAGAAATTTCATGCCTCACCTCTTCATTTCCGAGTTCGACAGGATCAAGAGGCGCGCATTAGAGATGGCGGAGGACATCCTTCTCCAGGTTTCTGAAACCGAAGAACTCAAATCGATGGAGCCTGATCGTATCGCATCTGTACTGGAAAGTACAGTACTCCAACACAAGTTCATACAGTGGTCGTATGTGACGAATCTCGAAGCCAAGATCATTACCCCATACATCACACAACCGAATCTCAAAGGCAAGTACAAAGTTGCGAAAATGCCTGATGATTTTTCACATAGGACGTGGTTCTTCAAGCCTCTGGATGATGGAAAAATCCACGTATCGCAATTTTACGTTTCTTATATTACAGATGTGCTCTGCTTGACCGTTTCTGCTCCGATCTTTGGGAAAGAGGATAAAATCGTGGGGATCCTCGCATTTGACATACAGTTTGAGGATCTCGTTCGCGCAGAAGACATGCTCTAGGAGGATACGAGCATTCCATGGAGATCGTAATCATCCGAGGATGTCACGAGTGCCTGTACGATGCTTCCGGGATTCAACCTTCTGTCGGATCTTACGACGAACACGCCGTCCACCTCCGGCGCAAAATGGTAGCTTCTGCCGAGATAGAGTTTTTCACCTTCAACTCTCTCCTCAATAAGCACATCAAACACCTTTCCGATGTTTTTCATGAGCCGTGAACGAGAAACATGACGCTGTGTGGCGAGAATTCTCACTTTCCTCTGTTCCGCGGCTTCTTTTGAAACCACTTCCTGCATCCGATAGGATTTCGTTCCCTTCTGAGGAGAATATGTGAACACTCCGAGGTGATCGAATTCAGCTTCCCTGACAAATTTCATGAGAAGATCGAACTCTTCGCTGCCCTCTCCGGGGAACCCCACGATGAGTGTTGTGCGAAGAACTGCCCCCGGCACCCGTGCCCGAATCGTTCGTACCACATCCATATGCATTTCATAATGCCCTTCCCTTTTCATCCGTCGCAATATGTTTTTCGACACATGCTGTACAGGTATATCGAAATATGGAGCCACTCTCCCATGTGTGAAAATATCGAGGTTTTCTAAGAGCCGATATCCGGGACGGAGATAGAGGAGCCTGTACATTCTGATTTCAGTTTCATGCAGAAGCTTTTCCATGAGAGATCTCAGTCCGCCCTCGATCTGCAGATCATCGCCGTAGCGGATGGTGTCCTGTGAAGTAATAATCAACTCAGAAACACCCTTTTTCTCGAGCATCTGTGCCTCTTCAATGATTCGGGATGGTCTTCTACTTCTCATTTTCCCTTTAATTTTCGGAATGAGGCAAAAACTGCAGTTCCTGCTGCACCCCTCTGATATTTTCATGTATGCAGAACTAGGTGAAGTGAGGAAAAGCGTTCTCGGATGATACTCCCGATATTCGCTGTTCAGGTGCCTGCTCAACGGAAAGTTTTTTTGTGCGTTTGTTCTCTGAACGGCGTCGACAACAGCGGAAATATCTCCGACACCGACGACTGCGTCGACTTCAGGCATATTTTTCAAGATCTCCTGTGAGTACAGCTGCGGCAAACAGCCCGAAACGATGAGACGCGTTCCTCGCTTTTTGTAGTGAGCGAGCTCCAGGATTGTGTCAATGGATTCCTCTTTTGCATCATCGATGAATGCACAGGTATTCACGATTATGTCAGACGCTTCTCCGGGATTGTGGGTGAGGCTGTACCCTGCCTCATGAAGAAGCGAGAGAATAATTTCAGAGTCAACAGTATTCTTGTTGCACCCCAGTGACACCAGGTACACGACTTTTTTCCCCCTGTTTATTTCCATGTGTAATATAATATACATCTTAACCGTTCAACCATCGACCTGATTCTTCGGGAAGCGAACATGCCGAGAATTTATGTGACCAATCGTAAGCTTTTTTTCATTGTTTTATGACTGGGTATGCGACGGAGTACTTGCGGCAAGCAGCGGCAGTGATAGTACTACCACTGAGGATTTCTTCAACCATTTGCTGTTTGTATTTATTCTAAACCAAACTCCCCTTATTATTATAATTTCTTAAGTTAATTTTTCCCTTAATTTATTATGCAGCTCTAAATAATTAGGATTTTCACTACTTTTCTTTTCAAGCCATTTTAGTGCTGGTATTGGAAACGCAAAATCAATGGAATTATCAATTTCATCAATAATTAAATAATCATTATTATTACGAACTAAAGTAAAGTATCTGATCTTTTTCGTGGGGTAATCGATAAATAAATCTGCAATATATTCTCGTTTCATAATTTGCTCATTTGTTTCATCATCCATAATGTATTTATCTTGATGTCCAAAAAAACCTATAACGATATATTCAACCGATACGATGAATTCCCCTTCTTTTTCTTCAATATTCAAAATTTTATATTCTGGATCAATAATATAACAGTAGTAACTAATGTCACTACCCAACCGACGGTATCTTTCGTGATAATATATACCATAATTATTTTTATAATAACTCCAGCCCTCTTCTAATCGATTATTTCCAAAATCATCGAAATAACTTCTAATGAATTTTTTAATTTCAGAATGATATTCAACAGTAGTATCATGTGTAAAATTATTCGTTTCCTTTGTCTTTTGGTTATCTGGAGAAGCAAAAGAAACAAGGAAAAAATAGCCAGATAAGAATATCATAACAATCTTACATCTCCATTCCATATGTATCTCATGATATCCGCCATTATTAAACTAATGGATCGAATAAACATTTAATAAACTGCTCTGTAATATGTTGTTGTTGTTATAAAGCCTCTAGATTTGTAATAGCTTTCAAGAGAACCTCCATAGTAATCACTTTCGTGAGAAATATGAACACCACGTTTAGGGGTAGAATGAATTATTTCATCTCCTTTGCTCGGTTGACTTCACCTGCGCTCCTGACGCCCGTTGCCGGCTGTTTTTATCGTATGTTCAATAATACCGGGCTTTTTTTTCGCATTTTATTTTCCGCGAATAGAGGGTAGATGGTTTTTTGTATCGCATATACGTTCCCCCGAAGGTTCGCTATATAACTTGCTACACTGGGGTATAGGATGGTCACTGAAAGGAGAATGGAAAAACAAGAAGCTCTGATTCCTTATATTACAAGAAATAGAGAGTAACACGATTCGGGCTGGCCAGACTTGAACTGGCGACCCCATGTCCCCCAGACATGTGCGCTAACCAACTGCGCCACAGCCCGCACCTACCATATACATCTATATTGTGTAATGATATTGTATTTCCGTATAATTGTCAATAGTGACGAAAACTTAATGTATCTTTACTTTAACAGCTCTCTCCATCGCGTCCCTGAATGGGACCTCGATCTTCAGCAGGCCGTTTTCATATTGTGTGTCAGCCTTCTCAGGAATGACCGGGCAGCAAAATGAAAGCGTTGTGACGTACTCTATATCTTTTCTCGGTGCCGTGAGGTTGAAGCTGTCTTCGTGCATTCTGACGTTTATTGCATCTTTTTCAACTCCGGGTATCGTGATTTCTATATACGGTTTCTGGTGTTCGTCATCAACGTAGGAACACACTTCAGGGGTGACCTTTACTCTGCCTTCTGCCATTGTACTAACCTCCTCGAACTATTCTCTCTGGTCTAAAATTTAATGGTTTTTTTCGAAATGGAAACGGGAATTATCATTACAGGCAGATTTCATCTCGACTCAGCCTAGGGAATTTTGCGATGCATGCATCGTCGAGCCTTTTTTTCAGCCTCTTCGAGGTCATATTTTTCATTCCAAACACATCCTCCCACACCGTTGGGCTTTCCATACACAGATACAGATGCTTTTCATCTATATGCTCCTCGAGTGCGGTTTTCAGTACCCGGTATACATTCGTTCTGATCGGTCGGAAGTAGCGTATTTTATTGTCAATACCCCTGATGAATTCTCCCCTTCTCACCTCCTCCCGTACATGATCCAGAAATCCCGAAATGTCGGGCGAAAACCGCAGTGTCCCCATACTCATGTACACGATATTTTCCGGATGTATTTTCTTGAATAAGAGATCCACGCTCCTTCTGTATTCCCTTTCCCAGTGACGGTGCGGTATAATGGGATCAAAGTGAAACGCAAGCTTGTAGCCGGCATCCTGAATACGTGCTGCAGCCTCGATTCTTTTTTCAATTCCCGGCGCGAAGCGCTCTTCATTTTCAGCGATATATGCGCTATTTAGTGACCACGAAACTATGATGTTTTCACGCTCCCGAATTCTTATCAACGGCTCTACGCACACTGTTTTCGTCTTTATTTCAACTACAGCATTTGTAGTACTCGATATGCGTGGGATCAGCTCAGAATAGAGGGGATACTCCTCCTCGAATAGAAGGCTGTCTGTGTACTCACCGGTCCCGAACCGTACTATTCCCTTCCTTTTTTCTAAAAAACGGTCTATTTCCGAAAAAAGCTTCCCTCTATTGCTGAAAACGGTTAGTTCATCAGAGTAGGAGTACACGTTGAGCGCGCAGTACGTACATCCGAGTGTGCATCCATGTGCAAAATCGATTATCTGATAACCGCAGCATACATGCCTCGGTGTTCCCGGACAGGGTTTTATAAACCTTCCTTTATTTTCGATGAGCCTGATACTTTTTTTCATATCTCTTTGAAAAGCTTGACTGAACTGCTTTAATAAAATATTTTAAAAGAGTTCTTTTGTACATTAAAAAATCGATATTCGACAGATGTATCAAACAGGTATATGCGATAAATCACTCTCAACACAGACAGTAATCCATGTGCTGTCGGAGTTGAAACGCTTCATCCATGAAAAAGTCTACACAGTTACCGAAAACAGGGTGACTGAAAGTCTTTTCAGTAAAGTCACAAACCAGAACGGATGTATAAATCTTTACGGAATCACAATCAGCGGAACATCCCTTTCTGAATTCTACAACACATACCGAAATGACTGTTTTTTTTCTGATAATACAAAGACATTCCTCAACGTCATTCTCTTCCTCATTGATGCAGCGCTCCTCCTGAAAGAAAAGACTGGACAGTACCCCGCCCTCTTTTTACATGGAGTTTTTGTCGATTCAGAAAGGATGAGTGTGACGTTTCTTCCGGAAAAGCTCTCTGAATTCGTCTCCAAGTTTCGAACAGACAGTGAACAGCAGCTTCAGTCCTTTTGCATAAGTAAGAGAGGGGGAAGTGCCGGTGATGGCCACATTACAAACGCGTTCGGCAGGCTTGTCTATCTGTTCTTCACAAAAGATCATCGTTCAGTGGAGGACATATACGACATCAGGAGCTTTATGAGAGATGCTCCGGGTGATTTCGCGAACCTTATTTGGCGCCTGCTCCGTGGAAAACCGGTAAGCCTGAACGATCTGAGACGTTCGATCGCTGAAGCAATAGAGGTAACCTTTTCCCATCAAAAGGGCGCCCTCCCCTTTTTCCGGAGGGCTCCCCTGCTTCGATTCCGATATGCATCTCTGCGGTTTTTATCCATAAGGAAAAAAATTCTTATCATTGCTCTCGTTGTTCTCGGAATTTGCGCATACCTCGTTTCCGATTACCTGAAAAGTGTAGACAAGAAAGATTACACTGCAGGACTCGACGCACAACAAGTCGTTGAACTGTATTTCAAAGCTGTTGAAGAGCTGGATATCAACGTAATCGATGCGGTCTTCTCCAGGGGCGCAGGCAGGGAAGTAAAAAATGAAATCAGCACCCTGTACGTCACGACGAGAATGAATCAGACATTTGGCGCAGGACGGTTGAATCACGATGAAGGGGAAATTGAAGAGAAGGCTGAGTACCCTCCTGATGCGCACCATCGGGAAACGCAGCCATACGGAATAAAAGACCTCATCATTGAGAGGAAGAAAAACAATGAATCACCCGTGTTTGTTACCCGATACAAAAAATTTTTAAGCACCGGAAATAAAGATACCATATACTCTATACAGGAGACGATTTATCTTAAGAAAATCGATGAACGCTGGTATATTATCAAGACTGAGAGGACCTTTCTCAACGATCAGCACTCTCTTGAATGATCGATAAAAGCGGATTTCTTTGCATCTGGATACAAAAATGAAAAATAAAATCGCGTGTACCATACTATGCCTCTTCCTATTTTTCACCTTTTCTCTCAACCTTGGACTGGCCGCACGGAAAAAAAGTCCGATCGAGCTGAACTTCTGGCACAGTATGAGTATCTACCAGGGAGATACTCTCGAGAAAATAGTAAACGAGTATAACGGACTGGAACCCGCGGTGAAGGTACATCTCATTTTTCAGGGTCTTTATGATGATATGAAAACCAAGCTTATCAACTCGACGAAGACACAAGACCTTCCCGATATGGCACAGATTGCAATAGAGTATCTTGATGTCTTTATCGCCGATGAACGTATTGCTCCCATTACCGATTACATATCAGATGAGGACAGAGAGGACATCCTTGCACAGTTTTGGAACGGAGTGACAAGAGATCGGGAAATATATGCGTTTCCATTCAATCAGAGCGTGCAGGTTCTGTATTACAACAAAGACGCATTCAGAAAAGCAGGCCTGAATCCTGAGAAGCCTCCAAAAACCTGGAACGAGCTGATCGAGTACGGAAGGGTTCTCACAAAAGATTTTAACGGGGACGGTATCATTGATCAATGGGCGGTCCTTGTGTCACTCGAGGGAGTATTCGGGTTCACGCCGCTCATAAGGCAAGTCGGCGGGGAGTTCCTCAACGAGGATCGTACAGCAGCGCTCTTTGCAGGTGAGGAGGGAGTGAGGGTGATGAGCCTTGTGCGGGATATGGCGCATAAATACAAGATCATGCCCTCGAACTGGACGCTTTTCGAAGGTACCAATGCATTTCTCCAGGGTAAAATTGCCATGGGCCCAATCACGTGCGCGGGGATCAAGTTTGCTGAGGAAAATCTTCCCTGGGAACTCGGTATTGCTCCCCTTCCCTATATAGAGAACAAATCAGTTCTTCTCGGGGGTGCGGGGATTGTCATTTTTTCCAAATCCTCTTCGAGAAGAAAAGCTGCTCTGAACTTCATTCAGTGGCTCACAAGCAGGGAGAATTCCATACGCTGGCATGAGGAGACAGGATATCTTCCGCTGAGAGAATCGGCAATTGAAAGTATCGAGCTGAAAAGCTTTCATGAAAGAAATCCCAACTACAGAGTTCCGGTTGATCAGTTGCCCTACTCCCGTCCTCCCGATTTTACGCCCTATTTGCCGCAGATCGACCAGATCATACGTTTCGCAATAGAAAGCATCATGATCGAAAACAAAGAACCCGACATGATCCTCAAACTCGCAGCAGAAAAAGTAGACGATCTTCTGAGGAGAGAAGAACAAGAGTGAGACGGGCGTTTCTTTTCCTTTTCGTTTTTTTCCCCGCGCTTATCTTTCTCTGCAGTGCGGATGACGAATTCTTCCTGCAGGAAATCCTGATTGAGGGAAACAGGGTGACAAAGGAGAACTATATACGAGACCTTATTACACTTGAGGAAGGGAGAAACTACAATCTGGAAAAAATCATCGATGAAATCAACAGGAGTAGGGAAAAAATCGAAAGAACCAGGCTTTTCAAGAACATATTCTTTGATGATGTTGTGGATAATGAGAACAATGTGATCATCACCGTTCGCCTGAAGGAAAAAAATTACTTTCTCTTCGGACCTTCGGGTTTTATCAGCTATGAAAAAAATGAAGTTATTGCGGACGCAGGGTTGTATGCGGAGTATCGGAATGTCTTTGGAAATGCGTCTACTGTGCTGATAGACTTACCCCTGTACGAATATGCCGGGATTTCTCTGTTCTTCGAGCACCCGTCCAAAGGAATAAAGGAGACTTTTTCTCTTGAATACGAATATTCCTCAGAGGAGAGAAGTGACTGGATATCCGTAGTGCCTGGAGCGGCACTGCGTCTTGGGCGGGAAATGTACGCAGGGCTGGACTTCGAGGTGAATCATGAAGATTTTACTTCGTTTATTCTATCCCCCTACTATGAAAATGGGTTTCATAAACGGCACTCTCACAAAACGAAATTCTGGTACTACTACAGGCTCTCCCCATTTTTTGGTTTTACTTCAGAGTCTTCTTCACTCTACGGTGTGCGTTCCGAGCTGAATCTTTACAGGGATCTTCTTTTACGTATTGTGTACTCGTTTTCCGCTGAGTTTGATTACCAGGGCGGCAGCGTTCCTGACAATCGTATTTATTACTCCAATGTGAGGGGAACAGTGTTCAGAAGTTTTCAAGGCGACAAGCTTCTCTCGGTACAAAACGAGTTTCACATTCCTCTCCCCTGGTATCCAGAGCTTTCGGTCGTCCCCTTTCTGGATCTCAATTATATCGGTTTTGACTCGCTTCAATTCCTCGTAGGGGGCGGAATTGGTCTGCACTGGTACAATAAGTATCAGGACCCGCTCGTCGTTGAAATGGGTTTTGGTAAAGGGGTTATGTTAAACTTCCAGAGGAATTTTTAATAGCAGACAATGAATTTTTCACTGTCCTATCACAAACACGATATCAAGAGAGCACTTCTTTTTATTCTCCCGACATACATCATACTTTTCACATTCATCATTATTCCCATTTTCTTTGCGTTTTTTTTGAGCTTCAACAAATGGAACCTCCTTGGCTCTATGAAATTTGTTGGTGGAGCAAATTATAAAAAACTCTTCGAAATGGAGGAGTTCTGGAAAGCTCTTATCAACACCTTTTACTATTCCTTTATCACTGTTCCGTTCGGTATACTCATTTCTCTTCTCCTCGCCCTGCTTCTCAACACCAATATAAAGGGGCTGCGGTTTTACCGTACCGCATACTTCATGCCGGTGATGACGTCTGTCGTTGCAAGCGCATTTATCTGGCAGTGGATCTTTCAATCGCAGAACGGGATCTTAAATTATCTTCTTGGGGTTGTCGGTTTTGAACCCCTTTCATGGTTAAACGAACCGCGCGGCATCTTTACAGTCATCTTCGAGCCGATCGGCATAAAAATACCCCCGTTCTTGAGCGGACCAAGCGTTACATTGGTCGCCATCAGTATCATGAGCATATGGAAAAATACCGGCTATTATATGATTATATTCCTCGCAGGCCTGCAAAACATACCGAAACAGCTCTATGAAGCAGCACAACTGGATGGCGCAGGCCCGGTCAAGCGCTTTATTGCCATCACTCTTCCGATCCTGAGCCCGACCACATATTTCGTGCTTATTATGGCTGTTATCGTCTCTTTTCAGGTGTTCGAGCAGGTTGCCGTTACCACACAGGGCGGTCCTCTCAACGCTTCACTCGTACTGGTCTATTTCATCTATGAACGGGCCTTCAAATTTCTCGAGGTGGGTTTTGCATCTTCAGCCGCCTACATTCTTTTCGCGGTTGTGCTTGTTTTGACCTACTTTCAGGTGAAATTTCTCGGAAAGAGGGTGCATTATTGAGCTCGCGCGCGTTTCATACACTCATGAAAAAGACAATACTGCACATCATTCTCATCTCGGGTGCGGTGATCATGGTCTTCCCTTTTGTATGGGGAATCTCCACCTCATTCAAAGACATGCGCGAGGTTCTGGCCAATCCGTTCAGCATTATTCCCCAGCATTTTACTTTTGTGAATTACAGAAATGTCGTTCGGTCCATCCCTATAGTACGATTTTTTATCAACAGTCTCATTGTTTCTCTTACGATCACTGTAAGCCAGCTGTTTACCTGCTCTTTATCAGCGTACGCGTTCTCACGCTTGAAATTTCCTTTCAGAGACGGGCTTTTCTACATTCTTTTGGGCACCATGATGATTCCTCAGCAGGTCATCATGATTCCTGTATATATCATATTAAACTTCTTCAGGCTCATCGATACCTATGCAGCGATGATTTTGCCGTTTGTCTCAAGCGCATTCGGTACCTTTCTTCTGAGACAATTTTTTTTAACTGTCCCGAAAGAACTCGAAGAGGCTGCAAAACTCGACGGCTGCTGCCACTTCGCATTTCTCTTCAGGATCATGATTCCTCTTGCCCGGCCGATCCTGGCAACACTCGCCATATTCACCTTTATGTGGAGCTGGAATAACTATTTCTGGCCTTTAATCGTAACGAACCGTATCGAAATACGGACGCTTCAGTATGGGCTTGCCATGTTCAAAGAAGAAGGAGGTCTCAATTGGGGACAGCTTATGGCAGGCACCACAATGGCAACAATTCCTGTTCTGCTGGTTTTCATTGTCGCGCAAAAACAGTTTATTAAGGGGATTACGCTCACCGGCCTGAAAGAAGGGTAATAAAATGCGTTCTGATTAATACTTTATTACCGTGGTGATACGTATTATAATGAAAGAAAAGAGGAATTCAATATAATGAAAAAATTCATATTGCTGTTTTTCTTTCTCGCCGTAAGCTTCTGCTTGCATGGACAGGAGCTATTGCAGTTTAGTTACTCTGTTGGTCAGCGTTATCACATCGAAGGCCTTGTCGAAGAAGATGTGTATAAAAACGACATCCTGTTGAAAAGTGTGCAGATGAAAAATGAGGGTGACATCACGATTACAGAGGTTATCGGCGACAAAGCGCTTCATGAAGGAAAATTTGATTATTCTACGCGGGATGGAATCTCGGGGAATTTCGTGCTCGAGGAAGAATACCCCACACGGTATTTCAGAGATATATATGGCAATTACGAAATAGACGAAAGGTTTTTCATGCCAATCGTAAGAGGTGTTCCCACATTTCCCAAAAATCCGGTCAGTATCGGAGATCAATGGACTTCAAGAGCATATGAAGCGCACGATTTCAGAAAGGCATACGGGATCTCCAGTCCGGTGATATTCCCTGCCGCAGCTTCATATCAGTATCTTGGAAACACAATGATAGATGGGAACAATATCGCAAAGATCTCAATAAATTATGTGATTAATTATTCCCTGAAATATCAGTACGGGACGCGCTTCGATGTACCTCTCCCCTACCGTGTGATAGGGTATTTCAACCAGCTCTATCTCTGGAATCTCGACATGGGGTACCCGCACTCATATAAAGAAAACTTTGACTATGTATTCATCATGTCAAATGGGGAAACACTGGAATATTCAGGAAAATCAGAAGCAGCGCTCACAGCCACGGAACAGCTGGAACATAGTGATGCGGTCTTAAAAAATATAGAGAGCAGATTGAAGGAAAACATACCTTCGGTCATTGTAACAGGAACAGAACAGGGAATCGTGATCAATGTCGGGGAAATTCTCTTCAAGTTCGACTCTGACGTACTATCCGACACCGCGTCAATTGATCTCGACAATATCGTTGAAGTTCTCAGGGAATTTTCTGAAAGGAGAATACGTGTAATCGGACACACTGACAGTACTGGTCCCGAAGATTACAATCTCTCGCTTTCTCTGAGACGAGCTCGAAGAACCGCGACAGAGCTGAAACTGAGGGCGCCTGAACTCGATAAAAGAATCACCTACATTGGAATGGGTGAGAGTAGACCTCTCATCAGTAATGATACTGAGGAAGGGAGAAGAAAAAACAGGCGGGTTGAAATAATCATCATGAACAAGTAATCGTTGTTTGAGAAATATCAAACGCGTTTTCTTTACACTCCCTAAAAATATGCATGTACACTATGTAAACTGCGGCCGCAGGATTGATTTTTTTTGTCCGATTCCTACTCACCAATAAATCTTTTCTTTGTTTCGCCCTTTATCATTTGACTATAAGCTATAATTAGGTTCAAATTTCTGCAGAACTCATCATCTGATATTACACGGAACGGATCGAAACTTGACGTTTTCATGTAAACACTCTTTATCGTTTTCTGTTTTTCCATAAATTCCCTCCACATCCGTCTTTTGCTTTACATTTACGATTTCAATTATTTATATGCATGTTACATGCCAGTTATAAAATAATTGTTTTTTTTAAATATATATATTTTAATAATTAAAAAATATATTTTATTCTTTTTTCTCATTTGCTCGAGGGAATTGGATTATGTGTCATTTTGACATGCAATATATTTTCTGATTTGAAGACTTTTGACCCAATTGTATGTGCATTGCACTGAAACAGTGTTAATGGAGGATCGAAGTAACAAGAGGTCTTCCCGAGAGGACGAAAAAAATAAAACCCCTTCTTTTACCGGTGCCCGTGCCCCATTTCACCCTTGTGCTTGTCGTGTTTCGACGGATCATAGCTCTTTGTTGTGACAGTGCTGTACTCACCGTCTATGATCCGTAAAAGAACATCTTTCACCGTACCGGCGACGCCTACAACTGGTGATATGTGCAATTCCTCGAATAGACCGACGGCGCGCGGTCCCATACCGCCTGCTACAATAATCTGGGCGTCTTTTTCTGCAATATATTTCGGAACTGCATTCGGGATATGAGATTGATAATAAGGGTTTTCTTCTCCTTGTATACCGATTACTTCTTTTCCCTCTATCTCCACAAAAACGTAAAAAAGACACCTCCCAAAGTGGTGTGCAATTGTCGAATCAAGTCCCTTGTTTTCATTGGAAGAAAAAGCTAATTTCATAATTGTCCTCCAGAGCATATAGGTGAAATGTAGTAAAATATTTTTCTTTTGTCCAGGGCAAATCACAGAACGAAGGAGCAGAAAAATTGATTTACTTTTTTTCCTTCGCACCCTACTATCTGTTGAAAAGAACTATGGAGCGAGTAATGTCACTCATGGTCAGTGTGTCCGGCATACGGGGAGTCTTCGGGAAAGATCTCACCCCGCCGCTTATCCTGAAGTACGTGTGTGCGTTTGTGCATGTGATGAAAGCCCGGAAGAAGACAATTCTTATTGGAAGAGACACGAGAGAAAGCGGTCGAATCATTGAACACATCATACAAGGAACGCTTGCAGCTCTTGGTGTCGATACCATTACGATAGGAACAGTTCCCACCCCTACAGTGCTCTTCATGACCAGAAAACTTCATTGCATAGGCGGAATTGCCGTTACTGCCAGTCACAACCCTTCCCAATGGAATGCACTAAAATTTTGCAATCAAAAAGGACTCTTTCTGGAAGAAACGAAAATAAAAAAAATGACTGAATATGTGAATCAGGAACATACTTCACCTCGCCTCTGGCAGGACTCCCACGAACTGGGGCGATATACGTCTGACATGAACGCGTACCTGCAGCATGCAGATTCAGTTATTCAGTGGATTGATCACGATTCCATCCGAAAACAGGGTTTCAGAGTTGTAATCGACCCAGGTGGAGGAGCCGGAACAAGGATAGATAGATATTTTCTCGAAGCGCTTGGCTGCCGCGTTGTGAGTATTCACGACCGTATGAATGAAAAACCGCGAGGAACATATTTCCCAAGAGGCCCTGAACCTGTGCCGGAAAATCTTTCACGGTTGTGCGGTATTGTCACCGCTGAAAAGGCTCACATCGGTTTTGCACAGGACCCCGACGCCGACAGACTCGCAGTTGTATCAGAAAAAGGGGTTGCAATAGGTGAGGAATACACGCTCGTGCTTGCAGGAGAAGCATATCTTCGAAGAAAAAAAACAGACATTGTGTGCAATATGTCCACATCAATGATGATGGATGATCTTGCTCAAAAGCATTCTGTGCAGCTTTTGAGATCAAAAATCGGAGAAGCACATGTCACCTCAAAGCTTATTCGACACAATCTCTTTTTTGGAGGAGAGGGGAATGGTGGTGTGATTGTTCCTGAAATCAATCCCTGCAGAGATAGTATTGTTGCAATGGGTTTGGTCCTTTCACTTCTTTCACAAGATCGCAAACCGCTATCCGCTGTTATAAGTGAAATGCAATCTTATGCAATGCGAAAAGAAAAAATAGATTTATCGACGCAAAATAATAAGTCCGCAATTGAAGATATTAAGTCCGAGCTGAAAGAAATGTTCCCACATCATTTAATAAATTTTCTAGATGGTATTAAAATATATAACTCAACAGAATGGTTACACATTCGTCCATCGAACACTGAACCTATTTTTCGTATTATTGCAGAATCCCCAGTAGTAAACAGGACAAATTTTCTTGTTGATTCAGGAATAAGAGTAATCAAAAGTATTTATCAACAACCTTTCTAGATATTATTATTTATTAAACATCATATTGAGGTATGTGTATACGATGAACAATATTTTTCAAGATAAACGAAAAGATGATTCGCCTCTCTCAAACCGTCTTGCTCCTGAAACACTCGAATGTTTTTTTGGACAAGAAAAAATTGTCGGAAAAAACGGGATTATCCGAAAACTCATGGAAAAAGACCGAATCGTGTCTGCAATATTTTTTGGGCCGCCTGGATGCGGAAAAACAGCACTCGCGCGAATAATCGCTTTACACACAAAAAGGGATTTTATCAGACTCAACGCGGTAACAGCTCGAATCGAGGACCTGAGAAACGCAATCACACGAGCAGAAAAAAATCAGCTGGTTGGGATTGGTACGATTGTCTTTATCGACGAAATACATCGATTCAACAAAATGCAGCAGGACGGCTTGCTTCCGAGTCTCGAAGACGGAACATTTACTCTTATCGGAACAACGACAAAGAATCCATACTTTTCACTTATCCCGCCTCTAAGATCTCGAGTACTCCTTTTCGAATTCGAACGGCTCTGTTCAGAGAATTTGAGAAATATTCTCCATCAGGCACAAGAGACTCTTGGTATTGAAATCGATGAGGATGCTTCGCACTACCTTGTAGAGTTTGCAAACGGCGATGCCAGGCGAATGCTCAATCTCCTCCAAACGGCGCTTACTGTTTCAGAGCAAAGGCTGACCATGGAGGTCATCGAAAATCTCATCACGAAACAGACGATTCTTTATGACAGGGAAGAGAGTTACCATTTCGACGTTATTTCGGCCTTTATTAAATCCGTCAGGGGGTCAGACCCTGACGCAGCGCTCTATTGGCTCGCACTGATGCTCGAAGCTGGGGAAGACCCACTCTATATAGCACGAAGACTCATTGTTCTTGCGAGTGAGGACATCGGGCTCACGAATTCACTTTCTCTTGTTCTCGCGGAAACGGCCTTTGACGCAGTTGACAGGCTCGGTATGCCGGAGGCGCGAATCATACTCTCTCACGTCACGATATATCTATCCCTTCAGCCGAAGAGCAACTCCAGCTACACGGCAATTGAGAAAGCACTCGAATACGTGAAACATCACAAAACGATCGACGTGCCTCCCTATCTTCGCGCTTCCCACCCTGCGAATAAATTCTATAAATACCCACACGATTATCCACTTCATTACGTACATCAGGACTATCTTGGAAAAACGCTGCGTTTTTACACTCCCGATGAAAAACCTCTCGGCCATGAGAAAGACATAAAACGAAGATTCGACTATCTCATACAGCTCCGAAAAACGAGGAAAATATAAGATGAAAAGAAAGTTGAGAAAAAAAGCACAAATCATACGTGACAGTATACCATATGCGGAGAAATCAAGGTTGGATAAGAAAATCACTGAAAACCTTATATCGTGGAGTATTTTCCAAAACTCCAAATACATCTTCTGCTATGTCAGCTTCAGAAGCGAGGTCGATACAATGCAGATACTCTACCACGCTCTCAATGAAAATAAAATAGTCACTGTACCAGAGATAAACATGCATGCAAAGCAGATGAAAGCCTGTATCATTTCAAGTATCTCAGAAAGCCTTGTGAGCGGTGAATACGGCATACAAAAGCCTCTGCCCGTCTGCCCTGAAGCCGACTATGAAAAAATCGACCTCATTATAGCTCCTGGGCTCGCATTTTCGCCAAAGGGAGAACGCCTCGGACACGGAGGCGGGTATTACGATAGATTTCTCGAGAAATACTGCGAAATTACGACCTGCGCGCTAACTTATGATATACTCATATTTGACTCTTTACCGGTAAAGGATCATGACCGACCTGTCGATTATTTAATAACAGAGTCGGGGGTAAAAAACACACAGAGAGAGCAGGAAAATGGGAGATGATTTTACGGTTACATTCTGGGGAGTGAGGGGAAGCCATCCTTCACCTAGTCGTGATACACTGTATTTTGGCGGCAACACAACATGCCTCGAAATTACGATTAAAGAAACAACGATTATCATCGATGCAGGAACTGGTATTATTCATCTTGGACAAAAACTCGCTTCAGAATGCTATAAGAAAAAAAACAACAAGCTCGAGCTGACGATTTTTTTTACCCATCTGCACCACGACCACACACAGGGACTACCGTTTTTTGTTCCACTTTACCTCGGGCAGTCGGTCATTCATTTCTTTGGCCCAAAGAATTTCGGAGACGAGCTGAACACAGTTCTTGAAAGATCGATGAAACCGCCGAATTTCCCCATCGATTTCGAAAGTGTCCAGTCTGTGAAAAATATTACCACATTGAAAGAGAACAATCTCGTCATTCTCGATACACATATGCAGACTCCCAGAATCATCAACAAGTTCAAAGAAAAGCCGAATACCTCCGACTCTTCCATACTCATCAAAGTGATGAATGATTTTTCTCATCCCGCAGATGGTGTGTTTGTATACAGGGTTGAATATAAAAACAGATCCGTAGTGTTCTGCACTGACGTAGAAGGGTACGTGTACGGGAATGCAAAGCTCATTCACTTTGCGGAAGGAACGAATCTCCTCGTACACGATGCTCAGTACAGCACTGAACAGTACACAGGGTTGCCTACTCCAAAGCAGGGGTACGGGCACAGCACGCCTGAAATGGCTATTGAGGTCGCAAAAAAGGCGAAAGTAAAAAATCTTGCCCTCATCCACCACGATCCCTCTGCAACCGATGCACAGCTGAAAGAAAATCAGTCAAAATTCAACGCATTGTTTGAGAACCTCTTCTACGCTCGTGAGGGACTCACCTTCGTTATAGAATAAGGTTCTGTGGGGAGTTTAATCGTAGTTTTGCAATTCGGGCAGCAGTTCTGGATGCTCACTCATATATTTATTCAGCTTTTCGATATTGTTCTCACTGTACTGAATGTACTCGTCTTCAGTTGTTCCAAAGCTGGCAAAAAACTGTCTGTTTTCCCTTTCAAGAAATTTGTCTCGCTCCTCCGGCTCGAGGCTTTGAGCTCTTTCAAGCCAGAGAGCGCTTTTTTTCCGGTAAAGTATGGTGAGCTTTACAAAAATCTCCGGAGTAAACTCATCAATAATTTCAATATCACTTTTTCGAATCTGCTCCTTTTCTTCTCCGTATCCCTCCATATGGGGTAAATCTTCTGTCTCCGAATCTTTCATTTCTTCAGGAAGGGGCGTATCTTCCCGTTTTGCACATGAGACGGCAGTCATGAGCAAAACAAAAAAGATAATGACTCTACGATCCATATTTATCCGCCCCACTCAACTGGATAGTATCAAACTCCACGTATCTAAAGATATAATATTCATTGAAATCAGGCAATTCAACCTTAAAACCTATTTTCTCCTGAAAGTTTGAGCAGGCTGTTCTGATAATGTTGAAGTCAACCCTCTGGCTTTCAAAGGTGTTTAATGTAGTAAGCTCACAGGAGTCGATGTGTGAATAGGTTTCATAAAAATATACCACCGCATCGCTTTCCTCAAGGCCCACACTCGAGAGACGTATCCTCCGAATCGGCTCTGTTCCATTGTTCTTCAGACAAATATGTCCGAGAACTTCAATGCGTTCAGTTCCTTTGATGATAATCTCATCCACTTCCACGTCAACCTGCAAATCGATTACCTGCAGGTCCTTTTTCAAACTGAACACACTCGACAGGAAAGCATTTGCATACTCATGCAGTGTATACCCTCCCCTTCTCCCCCAGAATCCACGTGCGAGGTCGTGGAGGAAAAGTCCGGACACAAATCCGTTGTTTATGATGTTTCTGTACCCTTCGATGTTTCTTCGGAGCAGCTCGTCAGGAGGGCTGTTGTACTGGGAATCGAGTAAATTTCTGTCGATACAGTTGCCGACAATGATATTCCCCTGCCCTTCATGAATGTAGTCTTTCCAGTGCTGCAATAGCCGTTTAAACTGCTCACTGTTCGCTTCGTAGAGCATGACTGCATCAATACTCACTCCAGCGTCGAAGAACATCACCGGATCCTGCCCGTGCTCCTTCCCGTGGTTCCACCCGAGCGTATATACCCACAGCGGTTTTGTGATCTGTGCTTCCTTTATTACCCTTTGTACAATTTCCGCGACCCTGTGAGCACGCCACCATCTCCACTTCTCAAGAATCAGAGGATCTCTTTCCACCTCGATTTTCATCGCAAACCACTTGATCTTTTCGTCCTTCGGCAGCTCATCCCAGCCTGGAGGGACCCGGATGTTGGTATCCTTCACAACGTCAGGTGCAAGCTCATATCCATCGGCGCGTCCTGTTCTGATGAAGTCGAGCCCGACAAACCCGATCTCAGGGTCTTTTTCAAACGCCGATGCGAGTTCGATTATATCCTGAATTCTCTGTTCAGAAGATAGTGAAATATGCTTCGATTTATAGAGATAATCTTTTTCACTATTGTATCCGATTCCAGGTTCGTACCTTCCGGGAACACCATGAGCACCGGGCACATAAAATGACATTATATATGCACCTATTGCCACTCCATACTCGTCAGCCTTCTTTTTTAAAAGGTGCAGATTTTCCAGAGGACCCGCATCCCAGTGACGGGATCTTTTGGTCCACGGTTGAAAGCCGGTTGTTTCCCCGGCAAGAACCCAGACCGCATCCGTCCGCATATACTGTGCCCATTCAAGCAGGGCTCTGTAATCAGTCTGCTCCCCATAGGGGCTTTCGAATGTTCGCCCTCTTATGCTTCCGTTCATTTCCAAATCCACAACACAGAAACCTTTCTTTACACCAGGCGGGACTCTTCGTTTTAAAATAAATGTAAGGGTATCGTAGAATGAACACACCCTGTCCCCATAGTAAAGCTGTATTTCATACTGACCGTCCTCTTCGTTCCAATCCGGGAGATAAACCGCTTTATAACAGATTTGTCCGTTCCGGTCTCTTTCCAGAAGGAAGGGAATATCACGTATACCTCCTGCCGATGGATGAACAGAGCCGTCCTTATGAATTCGCATGTAAAAAAGATTTCCGTTCAGACCGGAAATATCGTACAGGTACACGTTGAGTATCTCAAAATGATAGATTTCTCTCTTAGAGAGAACAACTCTCGGTGTCTTTATTGCAATTCTTTCAACACCGCCATTTTCACCTACCCCGATGACTTCGTCGAATATTCTGCTTTCCGCGCGTGTGCCTCCGCACCGGATGTTCAGCAACAAAAAAAGGAATAGAATGAAAAAGAGTTTTTGGAAGTTTGGCATGCTTTTGTCTCTATTTTTTGCTCATTTGAACAGTAATGACAACTGCGTTGACTATCGACAGCACGAGTGCCCCCAGAATAATGAATACAATAATCCTTGTATCTCTCACACTGCGTACGAGAAAGAAGGAAGCAATCAGAGCGATGAAGAACGGAGAAAAAACGATTGTAACATTTCTAATCCATTTCATTTTCCAATTCTGTGAACTTTTATTATATTAGCAATACTGTTTAATCTCAAATTATTTCTATTTTCGGAAAAAAAATGGGAACTGTAAGACAATTCACACTGACTGTGTTGATCCTTCTCACTGTACACGGGTTTTTGGGGGGGGGCGCATATGCGGATGTGGTGCAGGTAGAAGGTGAGATGGGAAGTACAACAACAGCCTATGTCAAGCGATGGTTTTCAAGTTACAGGGGAACAAAAAATCTTACCTACAAAATGTTCTTTCCCCAATCATCAACTGAAGGAATAAATACGCAGAGTATTTACAATCTCAGAAAGTCATTCACACCATTTCCGAATGATGTAAAAGAGTTCACTGACGAATATGGCAACTCCGGGGTTGAACTCATCTGGAACAAGGAAATTCGTATCGTACAGCTCGACCTTCAGTTCAGCATGAATACGTACACAAATTACGCTCCAGTCACGAGCAACACACCACTCCCCTTTCCTGTTGACGATGCTTATCAGATCTATCTGGCTTCTACTAGCCTCTCTCCGAGCAATGAGTTCTACATCAACTACATCGGAAGGGCCCTCACGAACGGTTTGCAGAGAGAGATCGATGCTGTGTACAGCATTTTCCTCTGGGTGGACAGAAACATACGCCTGTTGAATTCCGTAGAAGATGAGTACCCGGTGGATGCGCTCTCTGTATTGAAGCGGAGGGCGGGGGACGAAAAAGGGATTTCTAATCTCGTTTCGTCTCTTTTCAAAGGAATAGGTATACCCGCTCGTGTTGTATACGGAATTTCCTTCCAGAAAGATATCGTAGTGAGTATCGGGGACACAAATCTCGTGTTCGATCTTCCCAACAGCGAGCGATTCTGGGTGGAAGTATTTTTCCCTGAAATCGGCTGGGTTGGATACGATCCTCACGGGATGTATTTTGGAATACTGCCTCATACGGTGAAACTCTCTGTGGGGCCTGACTCCGACTTCGTCGTGGAGAAATGGGGTGTAGAAGGTGAGGCGGAAATCCAGAAGGAGTTCATCTACGACATTCAGTCCGATTACAACAGTGCTCTTTTTAATGGGTACGGATTCAGGGATGTGGATAAAATCGTTTTGTGTCCCGTGCTTACCGATATCGCCACATACGGCAGGGAGCCGAGTCTGGAAATCGAGGGTCTCGAACTCGAGAAAACTCATACGCCTGCGCAAGCGGACACACCCGAAACGGTTATGAGCAATAGTGAAATCACGAGGAGTCTCGTGCTAGATGCCACCCTGGAGAGGGTCTACGCACAAAAAATCGATCTCAATGTTCCTGTCATGCTCACAGAAGTGAGGTTACCGTTGCTGAAATTCGGAGATCAGGGAAGAATCTGGGTCGAGGTGTACACTGATTTAAACGGTATTCCCGGTGATCTTCTCTTCAAGACCTTCAGTATAGATTCCACTCGTATCCGCTACATGCTTATTGATAATCCCTGGCTCTCCTTCCCTTTTGGAAAGAAACCGAACGCGCTTTTCACCCCCGGAAAATACTGGATTATGCTGCGGTCCTCTGGAACCTGCATATTCAACTGGTATGCAACAGAAGGAAATATCTTCGGCCGGAAGACTGACACGGTGTACTGGAAGGTCGGCGAGAAAAGATGGAACTGGAACAATGTTCCGAATTACGACATGAATTTTCAACTGATCGGAAAATACCAGTAGAAAAAGGGGAAAGGAAAGCTCATATCTCCCCTCTGGAGAATCGATTTTTCAGCTCCTTAATGCTGCCTGCTCTGATCGCATCCCTTATCTGCCTTACAAATTGCATGATGTAGTGAAGGTTGTGAATTGTCGCGAGTCTGTATGCGAGTATCTCACGGGTTTTGAAAAGGTGGCGGAGGTACGCACGCGAAAAATGTGTACACGTGTAACAGGTGCATCCGCGGAGAATGGGGTTTGTATCCTCGGCATTCGTACTATTTTTTAAAACAAGCCTCCCCCCCGGAACAAACACGCTCCCGTTGCGGGCATTCCGTGTGGGCAGTACCGAATCAAACATGTCGATGCCCCTCATGACCGCTTCGAGTATGTCTTCCGGAGCTCCCACACCCATGAGATATCTCGGCGCGTCTTCAGGGAGAAATTCCGTGGTGAAATCAATGATCCTGTACATGCTGCTTTTGTCCTCTCCCACCGAAAGCCCGCCCAGAGCATAACCGGGAAAACCGATTTGTACGGTTCGTTGTGCACAGCGCTCCCGCAGGTCTTCGAAAATATTCCCCTGAATTATCCCGAAGAGTATCGATTCACCTGGGTCAGCGCTCCACGCAGCCTTGGATCTTTGTGCCCAATCCACGGTTAATTCCGCAGCTGCTGCGGATTCATCATGGGAAGAAGGAACCGCAGTGCAGATATCCAGAGGCATAATGACATCTGCCCCTATGTTCCGTTCGATCTGTACAACCATTTCAGGAGAGAGAAAATGTTTTGATCCGTCGATATGGGAATTAAACTCTATTCCTTCCTCGCGTATCTTTCTCAACGATGAGAGGCTGAATATCTGAAATCCTCCCGAGTCGGTGAGGAATCCCCTCTTCCATCCGGTAAATCGGTGTATACCGCCCAGTTTCTTTATGATTCTGTCGCCCGGTCTGAGAAAAAGATGATATGCGTTGCTCAAAATGATTTCAGCCCCCAATTCTTCGAGCTCTGCAGGCGAAATAGTTTTCACTGCGGCGTATGTTCCCACAGGCATGAATACAGGTGTTTCAATTTCCCTTCCGTGAAGAACAATCCTTCCGGTTCTTGCTTTTGATTGATTGTCTTTTTTTTCCACCCGAAAACCGGTCATTTTTTTCATTGCCTCTAGATAATGAGCATTGCATCACCGTAGCTGAAAAAACGGTAGTTTTTTGAAACCGCGTATTTGTATGCCTCTTCAATCAGCTGCTTACCTGCAAATGCGGCGACAAGGAGGATGAGAGTTGAATCCGGCATGTGAAAGTTTGTAATCATCCCTTCTACAGTTCTGAATCTGTATCCTGGATAGATATACAGGTCTGTTTCGCGCTTCCCGCTTGTTATTTTTACGTTCTCATCAACCGAAGACTCAATTGCCCTGACGCTCGTCGTTCCAACACAGATTATTCTTCGTTTTTGTTCAATGCTTCGGTTTATATGCTCTGCAGATTCTTCGGAAATAGCGTACAGCTCACTGTGTATCTTGTGATTTCTGTAATCATCTTCTCTTACAGGCTGAAAGCTCCCCCATTCGACATAGAGAGTGACGGGTACGAACGAAACACCTATTCCCCGGATGCCCTGAATCATCTCGCTCGTGAAATGCAGCCCGGCCGTAGGGGACGCCACTGCTCCGTACGATCGCGAAAAAACCGTCTGATATCGAAGGTCGTCGATCTCTTCTTCCGGTTTTCTCTTTATATATTTCGGCAGAGGAATTTCGCCGATCTGTTTCAGCGATTCATAAGAAAGCGGTGAAGAGAATGCGGCCCTGAAAAGCCCCCCTTCAAGAACTTCCAGGACGGTGAGGGAAACGTTTTTCAGGATATCGATCTGTGTTCCTGTCCTTACCCTTCTTGCCGGTCGAATCAGGCACAGCCAGTCCGAACCGCGGAGCTTTCGCGTGAGAAGGACTTCCACCCTGCCGCCGCTTTCCTTTTTCTGCCCGTACAAACGGGCGTGAATGACCCGTGCGTCGTTGTACACAATACAGTCGTGAGAGAAAAGGTAGTCTCGAAGATTTTCGAACTGATCGTCGAAAAAGGTCTTCTCAGCGCGGTTGAGGACGAGAAGCCGGGACTGTCCCCTTTGTTCTGAAGGATACTGTGCAATGAGCCGTTCGGGAATCTGGATATGAAAATCGTTCAAAGAATACCGCATTACCCCTGTAACGAGAATCGATAGTTATCGAGACGCGAACCCCTGTAATAAAAGGCGATGATCTGCTTAAAGGAGAAACCCCGGTATGCCATTTCACGCGCACCGAGCTGACTCATTCCCACCCCGTGTCCGTACCCCCTTCCTGTGAAGGTAAATACAGACTCTCCTTCCTTTTTCGTTTTATCTATTGAGAGAAGAAAAAGACTCTTGAAATTCTTTGGGCCGAGGAGCAGCCTCATGCTGTTTCCCCTGATTATATGACGTTCTTTCCCGCTGAATTCAAGAATGAAATGGCTCACCCTTCCGGAACCTGTTTTTCCCCCTATGTGAATATCCGTAAGGTGTCGTGAGCCGTTTCCAAGATCGAGTGCGTGTACAATGTCTTTGCCTTCTGCGCTGTACTGCCAGAGAAAATATTCGTTATCCACTGAATATGGGTCAGGGAAAGCTCTCAGGTACGGAATATCCTGCTGGAAAACGTCGCCGCAATTCTCCGTAATTCCTCCTGATGATGAATGAAAAAACGCCTCAATGGGCTGGTCTTTGTACAAAACGACAAGTCCCTCTGTTGCCGAGATGGCATCTGCAATCCGCGGAGCTCGTTCCTCATACACGTACTTTTGATGTACCTCCGTGTCCTCAATGTCGTATGGCCCGTCCCGGTTGCTGAGTATCCTCCCGTACACATAGGTACGTGACACCACTGCCTGGGCCTTCAGCGCTTCTTCAGGCCAGTCTTCCGCCACTTCACTTGCGACTACGCCCCGTATGTACACTTCAAGGGGCACTTCGTTCACGACAAGGCCTTGGATGAAACGGAGGTCTCCGTAATATTTTTTCCCGTTGATTACAAGCGGGCGAGCGCTTTTAATACGGACCGGGTAAAGGCATTGACGGTCTGCGATAAGGACAAACTCGTCCTCCACGGTGATGTCGATTCTGGAGGGGAGCTGGCTTGTGTCGCCATTGAGGATTAAAACCGCATTCTCCGAAACAAGCTCGAACTCACGAACCTGTCTGAGAACAGCAACACGAACGGCGGTTTTTTCCTCTACAGGAAATTCCCTGATAACAGGAGCAACCATGCCGCACCCTGTAGCGCAGAGAAAAAACACACTCAGAAAAGTCAAAACCCTGTGCCGATAAAGTGGAATCAATTGAAGACGCACGGGTACAGAAAGTGCCGTTGCTCTGCGTGTACGTTTCACCTTTAAAAGAGCTCTCCTTCAATCGGGGTATCAGCCTTGAAACCGAGATGTGTGTACGCAAGCTTTGTTGCAACCCTTCCCTTCTGCGTTCTCTTTATAAAACCGATCTGGATGAGATACGGCTCATATACGTCCTCAATAGTATCTCTGTCCTCGCCGAGGGATACGGCGAGCGTGTCAAGTCCGACCGGGCCTCCACTGTATTTCGAAATGATCGTATCGATGAGCCGTTTATCCATGGTATCGAGTCCGAGTTTGTCGAGTTTGAGTATTTCGAGCCCTTCATGGGCTGTCTCCTCATCGATGTATCCATTTCCTTCAACTTCCGCAATATCCCGTATTCGGCGCAGGATTCGATTTGCCACTCTGGGAGTACCCCGCGCACGCGTGGCGATGGTCATTGCTCCCTCTTCTGTTATCTCGATATTCAGAATACGGGCCGACCTCCTGACAATGTCATAGATTTCATCCGTTTCGTAAAAATCTATCCGCTGTGTAATTCCGAACCGTGCCCTGAGTGGTGCGCTTAAAAGACCCCCGCGTGTTGTTGCACCGATGAGTGTGAATCGTTTCAGTGCGATCTTTATCGACTTGGCACCCGGGCCCTGGCCGATAACGATATCAAGAGTATAGTCCTCCAGTGCCGGATATAGAATCTCCTCTAATATTGGTTTCAAGCGGTGAATCTCGTCGATAAAGAGGACATCCCGGGACTGAAGTGAGGAGAGGATCGCCGCAAGATCACCCGGCCTCTCGACTGCAGGCGCTGAGGTTGCCTTGAATCTGACACCGAGCTCGTTTGCAATGATCGATGCAAGTGTTGTTTTTCCCAACCCTGGGGGCCCGTGCAGCAGCACATGATCGAGATTCTCATGTCTCTTGAGAGCCGCTTTGATGTATATCTCGATTTGTTTTTTCAGGTCCTTCTGACCGATGAAATCATTCAGCCGTAACGGTCTGAGTGACCCTTCATCTCGGTCACTTGAAAGCCTTTTTGGATCTGAAACCCGGTCCTTTTGTTCCATCGAACGCCCTTTTTAAACCGTTTCCTCCAGCCGCAGTGTAACAGCCACAGGATGCCGTCCGCATGCTTCAAAAAAGCTCATTATTCAGGAAAGGTGCCGTAGAGCCGCCTCCACAAGTGTCTCTATGTCCGCTTCATCACCTTTCTCCACCATTGCTTTTTCGACTGCCTTTCTCGATTCCGCTGGAGTGAATCCTAGTGTTTCGAGAGCCCCGATTGCATCGATATAAAGCGAAGATTCCGGCGTGTGAACGGTATCGAAAAATTTCCTCACCTTTTCCTTAAGCTCGATAATTATCTGCTGAGCTTTTTTCCTTCCAATGCCAGACATTGCCATCAAGAACGAGGTGTCCTCCGAAACCACTGCCCTGACGATATCCGCTGCATTTCTTGTGCCGAGTATTTTAATCGATTGTTTTGGTCCGATGCCGCTGACTGTGAGAAGAAGATTGAATAGAATGTGTTCATCACGGCTGATAAATCCGTAGAGGTCCATGGTGTCTTCTCGGTGAATAAGCCTCGTGTACAGCCTTAATTCCGGAGTGTCGCATGTGAAGGTATTCGTTATTTCCTGCAACGTGCGGGCAGAACAGTACACGATATAACCAACACCGTTGACATCCAGAATGCATGACTCTTCCCCTATATGTACGATTTTTCCTCTCAGATACCCTATCATGGGGCTCACATTCTCGGTTGAGATTTTTGACACCGCTGTATTGGGGCGAAACAACACACACTAGAGTACTGTAATCGCTCGAAAAGGGCAACGAATATTTCCGGCACATCGACCTCAGAAAGGCCGGGAGTCTCCTCTTTCATGCTGTCACCGAGCTTTTTGCATTGCAGCAAATCGCAATAGCAAGTGCGTCGGCTGCATGATTCGGTTTTGGAATTTCATTCATGCTGAGAAGGGTTTTCACCATCATTTGTATCTGCGACTTGCCTGCTCTTCCGGACCGACCGATGGTGGATTTTACTTCAAGAGGGGTGAATTTTCTGATTTCAAGTCCAAAATGACGTGCTGCGAGTGTGATGACCCCTATTGCTTCACTTACTTCAACGAGGGACTTGAGATTCCTGCTGAAAAATACCGTTTCAATTGCAATTGCATCGGGCCCGTACCTCTCGATTACGGATGTGACTTCATTGAATATCTTCAAAAGACGGCAGCCGTGGTCCGTTCTTGGAGAAGTCGAAATAACACCGTAATCGATCAGGTGTATGCTGTCATCCTCTCCGACCTGTATACACCCGTATCCTGTTTCGGCAACTCCTGGATCTATACCGAGGATTATCGATGCTTCCTTTCCCATCGCATTGGTTCTGTTCGCAGGATATACCCGATCAGTGGGATATGTTCTCCATCACCTCTTCGGGGATGTCGAAGTTTGCCGCTACGTTCTGCACGTCATCATTGTCTTCAAGTTTTTCGATGAGGCCAAGGATCTTCTCGGCGCTCTTCGCTTCGAGTTTTATCGTGGTATTCGGAATCCGCATGATATCGCCCAATATGAGATCAAACCCCTTTTGCTGAAAAGCAGATTTCACCGATTCAAACTGTTCAGGAGCTGTCGTGATTTCCCAGACCTCTCCGTCCCTGGTGATGTCCTCCGCCCCCGCCTCGAGCGCCGCCTCCATTACGGAATCCTCTTCGTATTTTTCTGAGCTCAGCGTCAATACTCCTTTTTTCTCGAATATCCAGGACACACAGCCGTTCTCCCCGAGGTTTCCACCATTTTTGGTGAGTAGGCTTCGAATGTCCGCAGTGGTTCTATTCTTGTTGTCCGTCATCGCATCGATCATGATTGCGACGCCGTATGGTCCGTACCCCTCATAGACCACCTCTTCCAGATGATATCCTTCCAACTCGCCTGTTCCCTTTTTAATTGCCTTTTCGATGTTGTCCTTGGGCATATTTGCTTCTTTCGCCTTGTTTATGACAGTTCTCAACCGTGGATTTGCATCCGGGTCTCCTCCTCCAATCCGGGCCGCAATAGTGATCTCTTTTATGATCTTAGTAAAGAGCTTCCCCCTTTTTTCATCCGTCGCTCCCTTCTTATGGCGAATTGAATGCCACTTGCTATGACCAGACATACTTCCTCCATACTGTAAAAAATTCCATTTATCGAGATACAGGACCCAGCACTCAAAATAACACTGAATCGGAGAACTTGCAAGCAAATAGATATCCGATGAATACTGCTGAGAAACCGCGCTCACCGGCTATGTTTAATGATCTCTCTATAATGAGCTCTCACAGAATTGAAGAATTCAATCGTTTCTTTTCTTCTATAATCTCTGTATGTCCACTCCCACGGTGTGAAACTCTTGTTTTGAAACCTCAAGGTTACTTCAGCGTATATTCCGTCTCTCAGGTATATTCTGTGCTGGTTGTTTTTGGTCGTTGCAAGTACGACTTTCGCACTCGTGATGTACCCTGGATCGATATTTACGTTTCGCTTGTTCTCATGTGAGAACATTTCTGTTTCCATGTGATTGGTGCGCAATTTGATATCTGAAAGTTCTTCCATACTGATCAACTGTTCAAATACAACATAGATCCTTTGAACCGAATCGCCCATCTCAACACAGTAGTAATCTGTTTCTATAAAAGGATGTGGTG
This sequence comes from uncultured Spirochaetota bacterium, assembly GCA_964583615.1. Classification (GTDB taxonomy): domain Bacteria; phylum Spirochaetota; class B62-G9; order B62-G9; family DRHN01; genus CAZOWM01. The sequence goes on from CAZOWM010000021.1 coordinate 43,877, forward strand.
AGGTTCTCTTCCAGACCTTCCCGAACTGTTCCTCGAGGATTTGGAATATTCGGGAAACATCGACGCTGCTGTTGTAAAGGAGACCTGTGAAGAGAATTGCCTTTCTCGGTATGAAAACCGCTCCCATTTCTTGTTTCCCTCCGTATTACATTGTTCACGAACGGAACAAAAAAGTGCGGACCGGCACATAGCGGGGACCTTCCCTGTGAAGGATTGATCTGAACAGGATTGTTTCTTTTACCTGAAACCCCCCGAACTTTTGATCTTGATAGGTGTGAAGAATCTGTACAATATTCCTGTCGAACTGCCCTTTTATCCGTCCTATCGTGATGTGCGGTGTATACTCTTTTTCCTCCCGATGTACTTCGAGAGCGCTATGATCGAGTGCGTCGCATATCGCAGAGTAGGATTTTTTCAATCCCTGATTGGGGTCGTCAACACCGATCCACAAAACACGCGGTCTCTCCGATGAAGGAAAGGCGGAGATTCCGCAAACCTTCACGAAAAAAGGTGGCATTCCTGCAAGGGCACTCCCGATTATTTCTGTAAGTTCTTCGATGTTACTCTCCGCAACCTCCCCCAGAAAATTTAGAGTGATGTGGACGTTATCCTCCCCCACCCATTTGATTGACCGATTGGATGACCTGAAATTCTGCACGAGTGTGTTGATCTGTTTTTTCATTTCTTCGGGCAAGACCGCAGCTATGAAGACACGCACCCTTTTATCCCTCCTTCAGATGTGTAAGAAGCATAAAAAGCGCCTTGTTTACGCTTCGCACTCTCACGGTTTCACGATCTCCCGGAAATGTATTCACTTCAACGGTCACGGGCCCGCCGTTTTTTCGTACACAGATATACACCGTTCCGACTGGTTTCTGCGTGCTTCCGCCTTCCGGACCCGCTATTCCTGTGATCGAAACCGCAATGTCCGATTGAAAGCATCTTTGTGCTCCAAAAGCCATCTCTCTTGCGGTCTGATCACTCACTGCACCGTAGGTGCAGAGAGTTGATTCTGAAACACCGAGCAGACGCTTCTTTGCCACATTATCGTATGCAACGATACCCCCGATGAAGTATCTCGAGCTTCCCGGAACATCGGTGAGCATCTTTGCGAGGTACCCAGCAGTGCACGATTCCGCAACAGATAGTGTGAAAGATCGACTCAGCAGTTTTTCACCGACGATTGAGACGAGATTCTCATTGCCCCTGCATATGAATCGATTTTGCAGAGTTTCGATTATTTCATCAACACATTGTGTAATTTCAACTGTATCCGACTCCACCCTTACTCTGATAATCCCGCAATGGGTTCTGGTCCCGTAGCCTATCCCGCTGTATTTCGATATGATCTTTTCTATTTTCTGATCGAGCACGTACTCCGCGATATCTCCGAACAGGATGATTTCCGACCGGTAATCGCGAGAAAATACGGATTCCTTTTCAAGCAAAGGGATCACCTGCTGGTCGAACATGCATGTCATTTCTCTTGGAACACCGGGCAGAGAAAATATGCGTCTGTTTTCCGATTTGACATAAAAACCGTATGCAAGCCCCACTGCATTATCCAAAAGTCGTCCACCTTCTGGATACGCTGCTTGATACATATCGGCCGTGCGAAACGTCCGCCCTTTCTGTGTATACCACTTCCTGAGACAATCGAGGCCCCCCTCTTCTATCACAAGCCTCTTGTTCAAAACTCTGCCGAGAATTTTCCTTGTGATGTCGTCCCTGGTCGCGCCAAGACCGCCTGTAAATATATATATTCCCTCTCGATGAATAAACCGATCGACCGTGTCGACCGCAATTCCGTAATTGTCAGGAAGCGTAATGATTGACGTGACGTTGAGTCCCCTATCAACGAGTTGTCCGGAGATGTACACGGCGTTCGTGTTTGCCGTCTCACCCTTGGTGAGTTCGTCTCCGATGCTGATGATGTACACATTTTCCATTACTGTGCCCTCTCATCTGTATACCGGAAGCTGTGTCCAGCTTCCCGGTGTTTTATGAAAGGTGTGCAGAAAGAGCTGCTCGATCACTGCCCGCACCTGCACGAGCGTGTCTTTTTCCATTTTCACCTTAGATGAGAGAGAAAGCGGGTTGATCAGAGCCCACTCGATGAACCGCAACACACTTTCACGCACCTTCCTGGAAGATGCGGTTTTGCATTCCTTGCAGAGCGGAAATCCTTCAAAATGGTGGATGTAACACTTAATATTTTCGATTTCTTTGCCACACTTAATGCAATGCCGCAAATCAGGACTATACCCCATGATAGAGAGAAATTGAACATCGTACATCGAGAGAAGATACGCGCTCCTTTCCGCGTATAATGCATTGAGTACTTTCAACGCTTCACACAGCAGGGAGTACAGCTTATCGTCGGGCTGCGCCCTATCCACAAAGAGCACAACGGATTCCAGGAGCGCACTTCCCGCAATATACTTTTCGTAATCTGCGGTAATCAGGTCGTTCTGATTATGTACTTCTACGTCCTTTACTGAATAAAGCGTCGAAGTACTTTTATGATAGAGGAAAAAGCGTGAGATCGTGAATCGTTCCAGCTTGCTGCCGAACCTGCTTTTTGTCTTTCTCACACCAAACGCGGACGCTTCGATCTTTCCATACCCTTCAGTGAAAAGATGAAGGATTTTATGTCCCTCGCCGAACCGGGTGGAGTGCAAGACGATTCCATCCGTTTTTATATATCTCGTGTTCAAGCTATAACGATTATTCGTGTGATGGCTCCTGATCTCTGAGCAACATCTTCACCTTTTTAATCTTTCGCCCCTCCATTTTCTCAACCTTGAACTCGAACCTGTCATAGGATATCTTTTCGTTTACCGCCGGTATTTTCCCGAACAGATTGAATACAAAACCGCCGACAGTGTCGCTCCCGTCCTCAGGGAGATCGATATGTATCTCCTCATTAATCTCGGGAATAGGAGTACGCGCATCAAGAATATAGGAATTGGGAGCAAGCCGCTTTATCTCTTCCTCCTCATCATCATACTCATCCTGGATTTCGCCTACGATCTCCTCGAGTATGTTCTCGAGGCACACGATTCCCGCCATACCGCCGTATTCATCTACAACAACCGCGATGTGAACTTTTTTCTGGCGAAAATCCTTCAGAAGCTCATCGAGCAGTTTTCCCTCAGGAACGAAAAGCACCGGCCTCAGAATTTTCTTCAAGTCCACTTCTTTTTTTCCCTTCGTCACCACAGAAAGGAGATCTTTTGCATAAAGAAACCCAATCACATTATCGATAGTGTTCTCATACACTGGAATTCTTGAATGGCCGCTTTTTATAACCACACTGAGTATATCCTCAAGCGGCATATCGACTGATATCGTAACCACATCCGTACGGGGCACCATTATTGATTTCACCGCTGTTTCCGCCAGCCCGAATATTCCCCGTATCATTGCACGTTCGTCTTCTTCGATTTCAGAATTTCTTTCGCTGATCATATCCTCAAGCTTTTTCCCTTTTCTTCGCTTGAATGGTTTGAGTTTCATATATTTTTCTTGACCTCCGATAATATGTGCGCACTCAATTCATGCATCTTTTTTTCTTCCTCCGAATCTTCATGGGTGTACCCCATAAGGTGAAGTAACCCGTGAATAAAGAGGACAACAAACTCCTCTGCGAGAGTTTCCCCAAGCCGGTCTGCCTGACACTGCGCCGTATCGATGGAAATAACGATATCGCCGAGGTTGGTGTTCGGATTCGGAAGAAAACCGCCTTCTGAAAGGGAAAACGAAAGAACGTCAGTGGGATAATCTCTTTTCCTGTAGTGTTTGTTTAACCGGTGGATAAAAGGATCGTCACAGACTACGAGAGAAATGTCTTTTTCTTCCCTGCCAGTGCTCTGAAAAACTTTTTGGGCAATGGTATGGAGCTCTTCATTTTGAACCGGGAGCTCTCTGTTCTCCTTCCTGACGTATATATGAAAATACATATAAATAACTACAGTGCTTCCTCTTGTTTTTTTATTTCCTTTTCATCTGGATACTCTATTCGGGTATGATACAGGCCCGTGAGATAACGCCTGAATACGATGGAGATTTTCATCAGTCCACGGAGAGTCAGAGGGCTTTCATTGAGCTGCCCCTCCCTGAATTTACTCTCTATGACGTCATTCACCAGCTCTTCTATTCTCTTGGCTGAGGAATTTTTCATGGTTCTTGAAGCCGCCTCGACCGTATCTGCAAGCATAACGATTGCAGCTTCACGCGTCTGAGGCTTCGGCCCCTGGTAGTGGTAGTCCTTTTTGTCTACTTCCAATCCCTCCCTTTCCTTTTTCAATGCCTGATGATAGAAGTATTTCATGAGCGAAGTGCCGTGGTGCTGGGCAATGATGTCCACGACCTCCTTCGGAAGCTTCATTTGTTTTGCCGTCTCGACTCCGATCTTGACGTGCGCCTTCAGAATCGAGTTCGACAGAGATGGTTTTATATAGTTGTGTTTACTTTCTCCCTGGGTGTTTTCAATATAGTATTCGGCGTTCGGAATCTTCCCGATATCATGATAGAGGGCTGCCACTCGCACAAGAAGGGGATTTGCCTTGATGTACCGCGCAGCGTTTTCCGCCATGTTTGCAACATTGATGCTGTGGTGATATGTTCCGGGTGCCTCGAGTTGAATTTTTTTCATGATGGAAGTATTGAGATCGGCGAGTTCGAGCAGACGAAAATTCGTGGGCATATTCCACACGATTTCAAGGAATGGTATTATCCCCAGGGATAGAATCACGGACACGATCCCATTGCCTGTACCCCAGATAAGAAGGGTGAAGAAATCCCTTGATGACATCTCTCTGAGTAGTCCGATGGCAGACAAAATCAACACGTTTACGGCAATTATCAAGATGTTCGATTTCAGTATGTCGCTCCGTCTCTCGGCATCCTTGATGGCATAGATTGCAATCAGCCCCGAACCGAGGGCAAACAAAAAGGTGTAAGGATTATTTCCCGATATAAGAAGCAGATAAATCGGGAGGGTCATGGCCAGGGTGAAAGAAAATTTCCGTTTGAACAGCACCTCCGCAGTCATCGTTACACCTGCAGTGGGTACGAGTACCCCGAGAATCAGGTTGTGCGGCTTCCCCTTGATAAGCGTTATGAGATAGCAGTAACCCACGGTGAACACGGTGAAGGCAATCAGTATCAGATATTTTTTTAAATCGATCCTGTTTCCCTCTTCCATGAAGGGGATCATGGTGAGATAAAAAAGAATCAACATTAGTATTCCGATTCCGACAATCGCCTTGAAATTGAACGTGTTCGTGTACAACGTTATTGCTTCCAGCTTCGGAAAGTTATCCTCGTTTATCTCCTCACCTCTTCTGATGACGATCGCCCCTTTCTTGATGGTATTCATCACAGGTTTGACCTTCTGAACCTCTTCTATCATCAGTTTGTTACTTTCATCAATGTTGAGAAATATATTCGGATGTGTGAAGAGAAGCGCAACTTCAGACATCAGTTCTCTTGCTCCTGAGTCGATTTCGGCATAGTTCGTGCGAAACGCCTCATCCACCCAGAGACCTGTCTCATCGCTGGCGATAATCTGATCGATTTCTATGGTCTCAAGAATGATTTCTGTTTCTTTTATTTTTTTCAACACAATTCCGTTTCTGTCATACGCCTTCAGCTCTTCCCTGCTGTATGCGCTCACACCGGTGCTGAGCGCTGCTTTTAGAAGGTCTCTGATCGGTTCATTGAATATTTCCGCGTCATATTCCCGAATGAGGCGCTCCAGAAGGCTGTCGTCGATATTTTTCACTCCAAGCTCATCGAACATTCTTTTTGCTTCTTCCGATGTGAACTCCGAGTCCTTCGTTTTTTCGAGAACCGCGATAAACGAATCGAGCGATTCAATTATTCCGTCATTTATCGAGAGTTGAAAATTAAAAATGTATTCGACCCTCTCTTTTGCCTCCTCCCTACGCTTTTCTGTTTCCTCGACGTTTATGTATGTAATATCTCTTGGACTAATAATGTCCTCGCTCGAAATGTCCCCTTTCCGATATTTATAGCTGACTCCGAAGTAGGGTTTCGCAATCATCCATAACATTACACAAAAAGCGCCCACGAGCGTCATGAAAAAGAGTATTCTCTTCTTTCCACTTTTTGTGATCTTTATCGGGGACATGCTCTATTCTTTCTTCGCTTTCTCAAAGGCGTTGATGATTTTCTCCACGAGAGGATGGCGGACAACATCCTCCGGCCCGAGGTATACAAAAGATATATCCTCTATGTCGTTCAAAATTTTTGATGCCGTGATTAAACCTGAGGCTTTCGTTTTCGGGAGATCAATCTGCGTGATATCTCCGGTTACGATGGTTTTTGAATTGTACCCCAGCCTGGTAAGAAACATCAGGATCTGCCCCCTGCTCGTATTCTGCGCTTCATCGAGTATGATAAAGGAGTCATGAAGAGTCCTGCCGCGCATATAAGCGAGCGGGACGACTTCAATGGCCCCTCTCTCTACGTACTTTTGAAACAGTGCGTAGGGGATCATATCGTATATCGCGTCATAGAGAGGTCGAAGATAGGGATTTACTTTTTGTTCGAGGTCTCCCGGAAGAAACCCGAGGTTTTCCCCGGCCTCCACAACGGGTCGCGTAAGGATAATCCTCGATATATTTTCAGACAAAAGATAATGCAGGGCAAACGCCATTGCGAGATAGGTTTTTCCTGTTCCTGCTGGACCGATCGCAAAAGTAAGATCATTTTTCTTTATTGCATCGAAATACTGAGCCTGCCCCGAGGATTTTGGAGAAATGATCTTCCCATTGGAGCCAATGGTAATCTGTTTGTTCTGGTACTCCTCGATCGTGAAACCTACGTCCTTTTTCACTCTATCGATAATGAGCGTAACATCTTTTTTATCAATATGTCCCTTATTATTGTACAGGAAAACAATATTTTCAATGATTTTTTTCCCCTGAAGTATCTTGAGCTGAGTGCCGCGAAGCGAAAGGTGAGAACTTCTTCCGCCTATGTAGACTCCTGTCGCATTTTCGATTTGGTGTATGACCTCGTCGCTGTTTGCATAGAGGACCTGAAGCACGTCCCTGTCGTGGAGTTCAACCTGTGCTTCCGATAAGTGTGTGTTCCCATCTTCTATGGAAACAAAGCTTCCACCTGATCGAAATGAATCTGAATCGTCCATATCGCCCTGGAGGTTTCTTCGCACTCCTTTATTATAGTGTGTAACTCGTCAAAATATACTATGAAAACGACAAAAAGAGGAAAACAAATTATTTCCCGGTCACCTCACCAAGATGTATTCCGAGCTCTGAAAGTTGAGCAGTGCTGACTAAATCCGGCGCCCCTGTAAGCGGACAGATTCCACTCGCAGTCTTTGGAAAGGGAATTACGTCTCTTATTGACTCCTCTTTCTGTAACATCATCACGATTCTGTCGAGACCGAAGGCAATGCCTCCGTGAGGCGGTGCCCCATACTGCAGGGCTTCAAGGAGAAAACCGAACTTTTTTCTTATTTCGTCATCTTCGAGTCCAAGCACCGAGAACACTCTCTTTTGCACGTCGTTTCGATGGATTCGAATGCTTCCTCCCCCAAGCTCGATTCCGTTCAGTACGAAATCGTAACTTTTTGACTTTGCCGAGAAAGGGTTTTTTTCGAGGGCCTCAACATCCTTTTCCTTCGGAGAAGTAAAGGGATGGTGCACTGATACGATTTTATTCTCCTCGTCACTCCATTCAAAAAGAGGAAAATCGGTTATCCAGCAGAACTCAAATGTATCATTTTCCGTGAGCCCGAGAATCCGGGCCATCTCCTGTCTGATCCATCCCAATGCAGGAAGAACTGCCTGTTTTAAACCAAACGCTGCGAGCAAGGTAAAATCGCTCTTCCCTTCTTTTTGCATCACTTCTTTGATACTGGAGCCGAAGAGTTTCATCATGGGACCAGATTCTTCTCCCTTTACGCACCTCAGCCATGTGAAGAAGTCAACACCGCGTTTTTTTGCGAAGTCTGTAAAAGAATCCAGCGTTTTTCTCGTGACCCCCTCCGTTTTATCAACCAGGAGCCCGTAGAGACACTTTCCTTTTTCAAACCCCTCTCGCATGAACTCCTTTGGATTCAGCTTCTGAAAGGAGAAAAGATCCCTTATTTCCAGTCCATACCGGAGATCAGGCCTTTCCGTGCCATAGCGTTCCATTGCAGTATCATAGGGCAGTCTTTTCACTGGAGCCTCGAGGGCAATGCCGTAACAGTCGCGCAGTACCCTCGCAAACATGCCGTCGATAAGTCGGTAGATGTCCTCTTCTTCGATAAATGATGCTTCGATATCGATCTGGGTAAATTCCGGCTGACGATCAGCCCGAAGGTCTTCATCTCTGAAACAGCGTACGATCTGGTAGTATTTCTCGAATCCGGCCACCATCAACAACTGTTTGAATATCTGCGGTGACTGAGGAAGAGCATAAAACCTTGCTGGGTTCAGTCTGGAAGGCACGAGGAAGTCACGTGCACCTTCGGGTGTTGATTTTGTGAGAAATGGTGTTTCTATGTCGATATACCCCATTTCATTGAGGTACCCTCGAACGCTGTTGACGATCCTGTGGCGCATGAGAATATTTTCTTTCATTTTCGCCCGTCTGAGATCCAAATAGCGGTATTTGAGACGGAGCTCCTCCGACACACCGCTCTGTTTGATTACACCGATTGGAGGGGTTTTTGCGCCGTTGAGTACAGTGTACTCATCCACCCAGACCTCAAAATTCCCTGTCTGAAGCTCCGGATTCGGATTCTCCCTTTTTCTAACCTCACCAAGAGCACTGATTACGTATTCCTGTTTCAGTTCCGTAACCATCTTGAAACACTTTGCGCTGTGCTGTTCGTTGAACACAAGCTGAACAATCCCTGTCCTGTCTCTCAGATCAACGAACACCACTCCCCCGTGCTCTCTCTTTATCTGCACCCATCCGATGAGCTCTATCCTTTTTCCAAGCAGACTCTCGTCGACATCCGTACAGTAGTACTCTTTCAGATCGATCTCCTTGTATCTGAAATAAACCAGATGTAATAATGAACAGCCGACTTTAAAAAGTCAAGAAGGAACCACTTCACAGCCAAGATTACCCTTCTATCTGCGCTTTACTTCCCTTTATCCCGTAATAATCCACGATGAGGGACTCCATCGAAGCCCCCACCGCTTCCTGCGCTTTTTGTATGTCATTTGTATCCTTCAACGCTTTTTCATATGCCTGGCGTATCTCCGTACCGATGTTTATCTTCGTCAATCCGTGTTTTATCGCTTCGAGAATGTACTTCTGCTGTACACCCGACCCGCCGTGCAAAACGAGCGGAATGTTCGTTGCTTCCCTCAGTTTCTCAAGGTGGCTGATGTTTAAACGGGCAGCGACCTTTTTCATATCTTTCCCTGCCCCGGTGATTGCGCCGTGAATGTTTCCCACCGAAACCGACAACCAGTCTACTCCTGTTTCATCTACGAAACGGGACGCATCTTCGGGTTTCGTGAAACCTTTTCCTGACCGAAAAAGTTCCTCATACGGAGGGAGGGGTCCGCTCTCGTGCCCGAGAACAGCACCGAGTTCCGCCTCGACCGGCGTGTTCGTCTTATGAGCCATTTCGACGACCTCTTTGGTGACTCTGATGTTTTCTTCCAGAGAGAGCCTGCTCCCGTCGATCATCACCGAATCGTACCCAAGGTCAAGCGCTTCTTTGATAAGTGCCTTGTAATCGATCTCGATACCGTCTTCATCGATTACAGGGACATGGTCCTGATGAATCGTGACGAAATCCGGATCCCCGAATTTTTCATACTCTCGAAAGATCACCGTAAAGCTCACTGCTCCGAATTTTTCTATATCCGGACGCGCAACCTCGAGCATCCCGAAAGTTCCCAGTTCCTTCAAGGTGTCACATATCGGTTTCACCATTTCAGGATACGCAGCATTGAATGCAGGGATCAAAATCCCCTTTTCACTGGCCTTTTTCATGTAACTCGACACTTTTTCACTCATGTTTCATATCTCCTCTTTGTGATTAGTGGTGTATCAGGAATTGTAGTATTTCCTCCTCACTGCACCCTTTCAGTTTTGTACACTCTTCGGGTGAAAGTTCTTTTCCTCCCGCCCGGGAGTAGAAATCAAAACCGAAGTGAGAATCTGCAAACCGTGGAGTTCCATCCTCCGTTAAATATCCGTAGCCGCACAGCGTTGAAAGCAGCTGGTGCCCACAGATGAAATCAGCAGATTTTTTTAAATAGGGGTAAAGCTCAGGATCTTTTCCAATATCACCTGTGAGTGGGAGGGAGTTTTTTGTATTATGCTCTGTACCGATAAATACGGGCACACCCAACTCCGAGGCCTTCTCAATAATGAAGCGGGCCCTCGGCAGTTCTGTTCTGAACTCAAAGAGATCCAGCGCGAATATTCCGAACGTACGCATCTTCTCTATGAGCTTTTCTATATCCTCTTCTTCCTCAGTGACAGGGTTTCCCATCAGGCCGTAGGAAGGAACTGCACCGTATCCTCTGTATATACGAACTAGGTTTTTGATGGTGGTAAATGCCTTCCTGTTCTCCTCAGCGAAGCACGGCCTCCCGCTCCTTACGAGTTTTGCCCGAAGGAGGTTCTGCATTCCTGCCGCATCTCTCACATCTTCAGCCCTGATTTGCTCGTCAACAAGTCGGGTGAATATCCCAGAAAGTTCATCGACGTCATCACTCAGGTTGCATACCTTTTCGAAAAACGCCTGCACTACGTGCCGCTCCGTTGTGTTCCCCCGGGGGGTCAATGAAGCAACGTCATCATAGGTGAGCTCGAGCAAAAACCCCTTCTGCGCAGCATAAGAATCAAGCTTTGAGACGATTTTTTTGTTCCTCGACCGAATGGCTTCCCTCATATCGGTAAGTACGGCATTCTCTCTGCTGTGAACGTCTAGATCGCGTGTCAATCCCTTTCCGATGATGTATATCCTGCCGGGATTGGCAGGGTCGTTGTATCTCCTTCTTTTCCTCAGCGATTCGTCATCCATGGCAATCGCTTCCACACTGAATACTGCGCTCAGGCCCGCAACTTCACACGCATTTCTGAATTCAGGATGCCCGGCGATCGTGTAGTGATCGTTGATTCCAAAATACTGGATATTCTGCTCATACGCGTGCAGCACCGATTCAGTGGGGCTGGAAAACGCAGAAAACGATTCATTTGTGTGTACGTGGAGGTTTATCCATTTCCTGTTTTTGTGCGCTTTGTCATTCTTCACGAAATCAGCGAGCGCTTTGATTCTCTTTACAGGATCCTTTGAATATATTTTCCCCTCACTCATAGGTATTTGCATGTGGTGATGCTCCCTGAAGTGTAAAAACCTCAGCCCTTTTCGTAGAAAACCTTATATCCTTGGTAAGCATAATAGAGGTCTGCTTTGGAAACAAGTTCATAGGGTGAATGCATTCCTATAACCGGTATGCCGCAATCAATCACAGAAGCATTGTAGAAGGCAAAATGTTTGGCCACTGTACCCCCGCCCCCCTCGTCGACCTTTCCCATTCCCCCATATTGCCAGAAGACTCCGTTTTCATTGAACAAATTTCGTATTTTTCCTACAAGCTCTGCATCGGCATCGTTTGCAGAGTACTTCCCGCCTGCGCCTGTGTACTTCGTGATCACGATTCCATGGGATATTTTCGCTGCATTCTTTTCATCATGCACTGACTTGTACATCGGGTTGATTCCGGCATTGACATCTGCTGAGATGCAGACAGACCTCTGCATTGTCTCTCTGAGGATGGAATCGGAACAACTCCCCATCAGTTTTTCAATGAGCGATCCGATTACATTGAAAATGAAAAGAGACTTCGCGCCCGTCGGACCATCCGATCCGATTTCTTCTTTATCGACAATAAACGTCACTGACGTCTTATCTGTTATCCTGGATTCGAACAAGGATGTTACCGCGCTGAACGTGCTTACACGATCATCATGACCGTATCCTGCGATCAGTGCTCGGTCAATGCCTACGTCCCTCGGCGGTATGGCAGGAACAGCCTCGAGCTCTGCTGAAATAAAATCTTCTTCAACGATTCCGAACTCTTTGTATAGCTTCTCCAGAACCGCAAGCTTTACTTTCTCTTTCACTTTTTCGTCTTTCACGGGAATATTTCCGCAGAAGAGATTCAGGCTCTCACCTTCGATGAATTCACTGGCTTTTTTTTCTGACTGCACCTTTTTGGCGAGGTGGGGAAGGAGATCCGGTATGACAAACACGGGGTCATTCTCATTGAAACCCACTGATATTTCGACGACGCGGTTTTCCTTTGTGACCACAACGCCGCTGATTGCAAGAGGAATATTCAACCAGTGATACTTTTTTACACCTCCGTAGTATTGCGTCTTCAGCATTGCAATTTCTATGTCTTCAACAAGGGGAATCTGTTTCAGGTCCAGCCGCGGGGCATCCGCATGCGCGATTATGAAGTTGATCCCCTCTTTTAATTCTCTCTGCCCCACCTTTATAAGCGCAATATTCTTGCTTCTGTTGAGCGCATGATACATACCGTTTTTCACCATTTTTTGAGACGTGAAGAGGTCCTGAAATCCATATTTCTCCGCTTTTTTCAAAATCCACTGTATCGTCAACCGTTCCGTTTTCGATGCCGAGAGAAACTCTTTGTATTCTTCACCATAATCAAATATTTTCTTTACCGTTCCCTCATCCACCTCTTTCCATATGTTTTTTGATGAATAGGTGAGAGATTCCTCGAGCTTCTGATATTCGGTTTTTTCCTCGTTTTCCATTGTTTTCCTCAACCTGTGAAATATGCACAGATTATAGTAATAAATCATTCGGTGCGAGGAAAGTTATTTACAATAGAAATCCTTTTATATATATTAATAGTAAGGGGGCGATTCGGTTTCGACTGTGGCGGATGGAGCATGAATTGCGTGTCGAGGAGCTCTGGCCTCGTAAAAAAGAGCACAATTATATTTGCCGAAAACGAAGCTTTACCAGTAGCAGCATAATTTGACTGCTACCGTCTCTCCTTTTCTTCCCCTGGGAAAAGGAAGGGACGCCGACTACAGGGGAAATCGTATGACCTTTGCCTGAAGAGGCTGTACGGGAAAAGCATTCAGGATAGACTTTCAACGCTTGCCTGATGTCGTAAGAAAGTCGAATCCATAACATCAGGATACACACGTAGATGTTCATGTGACCACACTACAGGACGCGGGTTCGAATCCCGCCGCCTCCACATCTTATCACTCTTTGCTTTTCTCAAGCTGTACACTTTTTAACGTACATTGCTTGTTGAAAC
>CAZOWM010000022.1:0-55660 GCA_964583615.1 uncultured Spirochaetota bacterium
CCAACCTGTGTAAGTCGGAAGTAAAGGCTTCAAACTCCCTCACACATTCCTCATCCGGTTTTTCAGGCACAGCAACAAAATGGCTCCTTGAACCGATATCTATCCCCGCTGCATGAACATTGATGTGTTGAAGATGCTTGGGAAACTCAGCGTTCTTTTCCTTTTTGAAGCGTTGCTTACCCTGATGCTTGACTTTCATCCCATTTTCCTCCATTATCTTAAAGAGTATGTGCGTTTGGGAGCGGGGATTGTCGCCTTTTCTACTCTTCTAAACGGGATAGCGTTTACGCGCTTCACCAGTGACACTGTCGTCAATCCCCGTGACCACGCTAACCTACGGGTATAAAACACCATTGCTCTCTCGGCCTTCAATCCCAAAATGCACAAAGCCAAGATAATGGGGAGTAATTATTTGATAAAGTTACTTCTTGATGGTCTCCTCAACAAGGACCCCGAGAAAATCGAAGAATGATTTGTCCAAATCCGGCATATTACCACCAGATTCCTGCATAGAATGTTGTTTTCATTCGTGATGAAAAAGGCTCCTCAAACTGCTCTGAGCTGCTTATCACCGTATGCCCGCATTCATGCGATCCACCGATATACAGGTGCTCGTTAATCTTGACCCTGCAATCGATGTAGTATGTGTTGAGATACGGATTGAAAAAGACAGGTGAGCCTGGTTCGCGCTCCATGCGCGTTTCAATCCCTCCCTGGAGAACGATGCGCCAGAATTCATAACTCAGGCACAAATCGGTACAGAAATCCTCATCCTCAGTAACATAGCCGATGTAAAAATGCCCGTGGATCTCTGCGGGATATAACAACTGTGGGCCAAGAAGTGGTAAAAAGAAAATTACGAGCAATAAAGCCAAACAAATGGCTATTATGAGATAGATTTCTTTATTCATTTGCCCTGCCGGAGAATCGGACTCCGGCAAGCACCATGCAGGGCTGCTTTCTGGTCAAAAGCGTCTACATGCTATGGATGAATCCGGGTATCTGAAAAGGAATGCTATTTTCATTTCTTCCCCACCGGCTCAAGGTTCATTCGCTCGTGATCGTCGATGAATCGGCGAAGTTCTCCTTTCATATCGAGCTCGCGAAGGTGTGAACGAGATACACCATATCGGACGCTCATTTCGAGAAGTGTCATTCCGTATTTACGAATGAATTTTGAAGTTCCGGCTTTATGACCGATTTCTTTCATCTCATACTCCATATATAGTGGATATCTATTAATAACTATACACTTTTTATGGATGTTGACAAGAAAAAAATACAAAAAAACTGGATTTTTTTAATGTTTTTTTCTTAGAATTATGCTAATATGCGTCAGAGGGGAGCTAGGTACATAATGGTGAAAGAATGGAAGAAGACCTTAAAAAAATTTTTGGTGATAATTTACGCTCGAAACGAAGAGAAAAATATAAAAATGCAGGGCATTTTGCAAAGGCTTCAGGTATAGGTAGATCAGCATATTATAATTATGAAACTGGTAAGGCTTTCCCAGATCTTACAACTTTAAAGAAAATTTCTGAAACTCTGGATTGTAGTTTCGATGAGTTATTTAAACCTTTTCTTCGAGAAGAAAAACAAATATTTGTAAACTTACTTTCTGATCTTAAAAAAATAAAAGCTAGCAAGAATCCAGATCATTGGCATGTAGTAAATGTAATTATTCAAATGGCAATACAGATTATGGAGGATGAAAAAAGGGAAAAAATCTCAATCTCGTCACAAAGTACGAAATGACTGGAGAATATTATGGGGGCAGCAGAAGAATAATATACGTCGATGAAGAAGGTAAATGGAGGGCGTTGCTGGAAGAAACTGAGGAATTACTATATTTAGAGCAGATGTTACATAAACATGATTTACACCTCATCGTTGTATTTGAGGAAAATGAATGCAGTATATACCATTATGCATGAAGTAGAGACATCCACGAGTTAAAGCCCGCTTATGTAATTAGCAAACCGACCGTACTATTTATTTATTAGAGAAAGAATTAAAGTAAAAAGAAATGAAAAAGATTTATAAGAAAAAGTTTAACAAATACTGGAATCCATTAAGGTTAATAACTAACGAAGAATATGAATTGAATTTAAATACTATCATATGGTGCTGGATATTGATGAGGGGGGCAAGGGGAACAAAAAAGATGGAACAGAAAACAAAGCATAATAAAGCGTAATCGGCTCGTTCTCCTTGACACAATAAAGAAGGAAGACGTGACATTCTATATTGTTGGGAAAAAGAAATATAGAATCGATGTAAACCAGGTTGCAAAATACAGGAGAATTATAGGGAAAAAGGACGACATACAGCCAGTATATTTAAGAATAGTGGCGGCAAGAAACAGAGGTTCTTGTCGCTTTTTTTATTTGGGGTAAGTGATGGATCACAGATATACCAGCAAAGTGATAAAATATATAATGAGGTCATTGTGCTTACTCAATATTGTTCAGTAGCTCCTCTTCAAGGCTTAAATGTAACAGGGCATTTAAATCTGCCGTATAAGTTGGCAAATGACATCACTTTCGAATACAAGCCAGATTCTTTCAATGACTCAGTATTATACAAGTTTCAAGCAAAAAATTTAAAAGAAAACGATCCGGATTGGAACGGTAAGAATCCACGAAGTGTCCTTGACAGAGCACACGAGATCTTACAACTTATTAATCTTTCAGTTTGGCTTGCTTTTCCTTGTTCAATAAACTATTCGATTATTGTAACCTTTAAAATCCTCAAAAACACATGGAATTGGGAGAATCTAAGTTCATTGCCAAACAGCTTATATGCTCACAAAAAATATGCACGAAACCGGCTAAGACAAGAAAACATCGAAAGAGCAAAAATACTACTAAATGGTCTAATGCATATACCAAGACCCAGTGCTATTTGGGTAGCCGGATATTCACTATGGACTTCATTAACCGAGCGGACTTTTGAAGTTAGATACCTTTTTCTATGGATTGCACTTGAGGCACTTTTTGGCCCGGAAGATCATAGAGAAATAACTTTCAGATTGTCTCAACGAATTGCCTTTTTTCTTAAAAACGATAAAGATAAAACATTTAATATTTATGAAGAGATAAAAAATGGATATAAATGGCGATCCAAACTAGTTCATGGTATGAAATTCTCCAAGTCGGATAATAGCAAGTTAGATGAAATCCTTTTCTTTTCTGAAAATCTTGTTAGACAGAGTCTTGTACATATACTTATGAATCAAAAATTAATAAATATCTTCGCATCAAGAAAGCGAGAGGAATATCTCGATAGCTTAATTTTCTCGAAATAGGCCCCTGTATGACTTGGTATTACTACGCATCCAAGGTTTTGCTTTGTTTCGGTTACACCGGGAACGATATGATAGCTAAATCTACATTTTATATAGAAACTATTAGATGAAAGATGGAGCTATAAAATATGAAGTTATTCAAGGAGTACGAGATCCAGGCACGGGAGCAGGGCCTGGGGCTGGGGGGATAGAAAGGCGAAATAAAGCAGGCTCCGCAGCAGCAGGATGAGATCATTGTTTATATAACGAAAACCAGCACCAAATATCACAAGGCAGGTTACAATTTTTTAAGCAAGATACCGATACCGCTTAAGAGTCTGTTAGACAGGAATATATGCCTTGTTCTGTGTGCAAGCCGCTGGTATTAGGACGGTAACATAAAATTTTTATATTTTAAAAAAGGAGGCCTATAAAGTGAAACGTAATGTATTAGAATTAAAAAAGAATTTATCTGATCATGAACTGTCAGTCTTCAATTCAGAAATTGAGAAATATAAAAAGAATATCGGGTTGTCTTACTTATTGTGGTTATTCCTTGGTACATTAGGAATCCATAAGTTTTATATTGGAAAACCAATATTGGGTTTAATTTATTTGCTTTTGGGTATTGGAGCCTGGCTGTCATTGTTCTTAGGACTTGCTACAGGTGCTGCTGGCGGATCTGCGGAAAGTGTCAGTGCTGGGATGGCGACCGGTGTGATCTTATTTATAGTCCTAATCATTATTTTGGGGATCATGCTTTTAATAGACTTATTTACTATTCCAAGACAGATAAGAAAAACATATGAAAAAAAAGAATATGAATTGTTGGAAAAATTGCAGAAATCAGAAGCATAGATATCCGTTAAGAGATTACTTAAAAATTTAGTAATAAACATAATTATGACTTTCGATGAAGTTTCACATCCATATATTGAACAATTCGGATTCCCCGACCAGACACTCAAAATCTCTCTGGAGAATGAGATTTACGAACAATATTACTGGTATAAAGAGGACGTCATTGCCGAATTCGTATGCCCCAAGAACAAGAAGAAAGACGGCTGGGAGATATCGTTCGCATTCAGCCTGGATCCGTTGAAGTATTATAGAGATGGTGAGTAAATGAAAAAAGGAGCATCTCATGAATATTTATGTGGGGAATTTGTCAACTGAAGTCACCAACGATGAATTACAACAGACATTTGAGATTTTCGGTGAGGTCTCATCCGCCAAAATCATCACTGATAGATACACGGGCATGTCAAGAGGATTCGGCTTTGTTGAGATGCCGAAACTCGTGGAAGCTCAGGCCGCGATTGATGAATTTAATGGGAAGGAGTTGAATGGCCAAATACTTAAAGTAAGAGAAGCTCGACCTTGAGGTGATAATCAATGGGGTGGAGGAA
This sequence comes from uncultured Spirochaetota bacterium, assembly GCA_964583615.1. Classification (GTDB taxonomy): domain Bacteria; phylum Spirochaetota; class B62-G9; order B62-G9; family DRHN01; genus CAZOWM01. The sequence continues at coordinate 4,696 of CAZOWM010000022.1, forward strand.
GACGTAAAGGCAGGCGAGAATCCTGGTGAGAGCAGTGCAAGAATTTGAGGAAGCTGTGAGGAATGGATATTCTCCGTGTTCTGTGTGTAAGCCGCCGAGACTAGAATAAGGAGGAATATATTTTTAAATTACCTACTGGTGAAAAATTACGTCGAAAATGCAGAAGAAGAGGGATCGCAACCCTTTTATCAGGAAATGTTATCATCAAAGATGAGGAACTCCAACAGTCTTTACTATATTATAAAAAACAGTGGCGAGAATCTTACAAGGGCACCCTATATATAATAGAAATATTTGGGGGGGTTATTGGTGGCAATAGCTACCCTCCTTTTGGTTTTTTAAAATGCTACAGTAAAGAACTTGATTCATTGTTTTATATCTTGATCGTGGTTAATTATTTGATTAATGATAGTATTGGATGGGGGAAGATAAAAAAGGGGATAGTAATATGGGATCGATCGTAATATTCATTGATGGAGGATATCTCGAAAAAGTAATCATTGAAGAATTTGAAAGGGTACACATAGATTATAAGTTGTTTTCTGGGGAAATTGCAAAAATAGTATCTCCGGACAGTGAGTTATTGCGGACATATTATTATAATTGTCTTCCTTATAAAAATGACCCACCAACAAATGAAGAATCCCTTCGTTTTGGTAAAAGGCAAAGATTTTATTATGCACTAGAAAGGATACCACGGTTTGAGGTAAAATTAGGATGGCTTGATAAGAGAGGAACGAATGACTTCGTTCAAAAAATGGTTGATACATTGTTGAGCATTGATCTTGTCTATTTAAGTTCAAAAGGTAAAATAACTCATGCTGCAATTATTGCTGGTGACGGAGATTTTGTCCCTGCCATAAAGGTTGCTAAAACAGAAGGGATTTCAATATGGCTGTTTCATGGCGAATCAAAACATTCGCACTTATGGCAAATTGCTGATGAAAGACGGCGTATAGATGATGATTTAATAGAAAAAACGCGTTTAATACAGAACGCTGAATAAAAAAGCCTCTCCGTTTTTAGAGAGGCTTTTAATCATGAACAACCTTGCATCCCAGGCTTACGCCATACAGAATGCAAGGGCGGATTAACAATAATTAGTTTATCTCATTACCGATTCTTGTCAAGAAAATATTATTTTTTTGTAAATTTTTAAAAATCAAGAAAAATAAATGCCAAAATACCGTGGTGTACAGAAAAAGTATAACAAGTGGTATTACTGGATCTATTACCACGGAAAAACAATATGGAGCAAAGGCTATGAGACCGCTCTCGAGGCCTCCGAGGAGCGGGAAAAGCAGGCCCGTGAGCTCAAAAAGAAAAAAGACATTCACGGATTCAATATTACCTTCAGAGAGTTCATTTCAAAATATCTCGAAGACCACGCAAAGCCCCACCTGAGGCGTACCACAATAGTACAAATCGAAAGCCTGTCCCGGCTCTATATCATCCCAAACCTCGGCGGTATCCGCCTCCGTGACCTTCAGAAAAAGCATTTCATCTCGCTGAACGCGAAACTCTACCGGGAAAAAACGCCTTCAATCGCATACCAGACAATGCGCACCATTAAAAAGATCCTCAACGTTACCGTGGAATGGGATTACCTTCCATTCAACCCGGTACCCAAAAAGCTCATCAAGGTGCCTGAAAGGCGGGACCATCATATTCTTTCTCTGAAACAAATAGACCACCTCATCGATAATCTTTCCGACCAGGACCGCGCGATAATCGCTGTTGCCGCGTATACGGGATTACGGAGAAGCGAAATATTCGGCCTGCAGTGGCAGGACGTCAACTTCACCCATAACACACTCTCAATAGAGCGTCAGTATGTTTACGGTGAGGTTGTCCCGTTAAAGACGAAGAAAAGCAAAGGCACGATCCCGATGCTTCACCGGTTGCCGCAGATCCTGAAGGAATGGAAAAACGAAAGCAAATCTTTTCTCTGGGTGTTTCCCGGCAAAGAGAAAGGCCGCCCGCTCGCGCATGAGAGCTGGATCGGGAAACACTGGAAACGGATAAAAAACGACTTCAATCTACACGCCGGCTTTAAATTTCATGATTTCCGCCACAGCCTCGCCACAAACCTCATCGAAGCGGGAGTCCCTGTCCCCTTTGTACAGCTCGTGCTCCGGCATGAATCCTACCATACGACCGCAGACAAATACGGCCATTATGCAGTGGACAACATACGGGGAGTTTTAGAAAAAGCTTTTCAAAAGCTATCTCTAGAAGATTTCTTAGAAGGTGGGAAGCTAACTTAAACAATAAAAAGAGTTAATTGTTGTAATATTGGGCGGTACTGGACTTGAACCAGTGACCCCCTGCATGTCAAGCAGGTACTCTAACCAATCTGAGCTAACCGCCCTTCCAGTGCGCGGTAAAAATAGTATATTACGCAGATTCGAATTGTCAAGATAAATCCAATTCTCAGTCCTCTACAATCGGAATCACCTGGTCGATCTTGATAAGCCTGAACATTTCTGCAAGGTTTTTGCTTATGCCGTTTATTTCCAGTTTTCCACCCTTCTTTTTCAAATTTTTGTAAAACATGAGAATACATCCGATTCCTGAGCTGTTCGAAACAGGAACTTCTCTTAAGTCGAGCCGTACAGCGGTGTAATTGTTTCCAAGGAGGTCGTCGAAAATATTTTTCAGCTGATCTGTACACTCAAAATTAAGCGCGCCTTTCAATTGCAGCACAACCCATTCCCCGTCTTCGAAAACAGTATGTTCCAAAGCGAATCCCCTTAAATTTAATAATATTTACGTGTCAGAGCATCTTTTTCAAAACTTCTCCGAGTTTCCGTACCCCCCTTTTGATCGTTTCAAGTGGAAGGTCCCCATAGGTGAGCCTTATATAGTTGTTTGGGTGTCCCTCCGGAAGAAATGCGTCACCGGTCACGAATGCGACCTCGTTCTTTACCGCTTCTTTGAACACGTGCTCCGAATTCATCGATTCCGGAAGCGTAATCCACACAAATAAACCGCCGTTCGGTTTTGTCCAACTGACCTTATCAGGCATGTAGGCTTCCATCGCCTCCAGAATTGCGTCCCTTTTTGCCCTGTATATCGGTTTCATCTTTTCCACGTATCCGTCTATAAATCCTTTCCGGATATAATCGAGAGCTATGATCTGGCAGAGAGGAGATGTACATGCGTCGAATGACTGCTTCTGAAGTTCGAGCTTTTCAACGAGCATTTTTTCTGCAACAATCCACCCAACTCTGATACCTGGAGAAAGAACTTTCGAGAATGTTCCGAGATAGATGACGTTCCCGCTGCTATCAAGAGACTTGATGGGCAGGTAATCTTCGTACTTTCCGTAAAAATAAAGGTCTCCGTAGGGATCATCCTCAATAATTGGTATGTTTTTCTGAACCGATATCTGAAGAAGCTTCTTTCTTCTCTCCTGCGTAAGGGTGATCCCTGAAGGATTACTGAAGTTGGGGATGACATAGATCCCCTTTACCTTCTTTCCGAGTTTCTCGCTTTCTTCGATTCTTTCATCCAGACCTTCGATGATCATCCCTTCATCGTCGACAGGGATTCCCAGCAGCTTCCCATGAAAGCTGTAAAACGAGGCGATCGCACCGATGAAACTCGGTACCTCCACACATATAATTTCATCGTCATTGAGGAGTACCTTTGAAACGAGGGCAAGCGCCTGCTGAGACCCTGTGGTGATAATTACATCCTGGCCGCGCATGGGAATGCGTTTTTTCTCCTCCATCCTCTCTCTGATCGTTTCAAGAAGCGGAGTGTACCCCTTTGTCGTACCGTACTGAAGTCCCACCCTGGCTTTCGAGGTATCCCACCCGTTGATGATTTCTTTTATCTCCTCAAAGGGCAGATTTTCTGAATCCGGCATTCCACCTGCCATTGAAATGAGCCCGGGGGTATTCGCCATTTTAAAGAGTTCCCTGATTTTTGAGCTTTTCAACCTTTTACTTGATTCTGATAAAATCGATGTGAAGTCCATCTTTCCCTCTTACAAGCGGCTGAGTGCCACTGCCTGTTTCCCCCTGTAAAACGCATCTATATTCATGTCTCTATAGTGCTTTTTTACAGAGTTGGTGATCGCTTTTTCGAATATTTGGTCCTCAAATGGCAGGTAGTTGGACATCGAGCCTATAAGAACGACGTTTGCAGTGCGTATGCTTCCCGCTTCCCGTGCGATACGTTGCGCATCGATAAACTGTATGTGCTGTAAATGTGATGTAAGCTGCGTGTCGATATCAATCGGATAGTCAAATGCGCCCGAGGTCACAGTAACAGGAACAATTTCCACGTCATTCACAATGAGCTTCGTCTCTTTGTTGCACAGGTAAAGGTACCGCAGCGCTTCGAGTTTTTCGAGTGCAATCATGAAATGAGCGCTCCCGTGACTGACGAGAGGGGAATACACTTCTCCGCCGAATCGTATCTGGGAAATTACACTCCCCCCTCTCTGGGCCATTCCGTGCACTTCGTTGTTTTTTACGTCAAATCCCATTAAAACTGCTGCTTCCGAAATAATGGTGCTCGCGAGGATAATGCCTTGACCTCCCACTCCCACAAGAACGAAGTTTGTGATAGCACCCATCTCATTCTCCATATCGCAATGCTAAACGCTCATTGCATATCCTTCTCTTCTATAATCGCTTACCGCAATATATTCGTCTCCGGATTTCCATATACCGTGAACATCACCGATCGGTTCAGTTTTCTCTTTTATATCGTATCCTCTTTTAGCGAGGTTGGAAACGACATCAGCATCCAAACCGTTGGGCTCTTTGAACAGCACATCAGGCCATGCCTGGTGATGGAGCCGTTCCCTCTCTACTGCCTGCTGTGGCTCAACACCGCCGCAGAGGATCAGAAGAAGAATCATCGAAAGGGTCGATGGTATCGAAGGCCCTCCGGGAGTACCCATCACTGCTTCCACTTCAGCCCCTTTTGTGACAAGAACAGGTGCCATGCTGCTTGCAGGCCTCTTACGGGGTTCCAGCATGTTCGGTTCGTTTCCAATCACACCAAAATAATTCGGTTTACCGGGAACAAACGAGAACGCATCAATACTTCCATTGAGCAAAAAACCCCAATCCGCCACACTCCACTTCGACCCGTACCTGAGATTCAAAGTGTAGGAGTTGGAAACCGCATTTCCCGCGGTATCGATGATCGAAAAGTGTGTGGTTTCCTTTCCGGACTTAGCGTTCAGGTGTGGGAGCTTGATTGAAGCGTCCGGATGAAGGGTGGAAAAAAGATCGCTCGTGTTCCCATCTCTTATGTGGTCTATGAGTGAGAAACAGTGCTTCGCGTATTCCTCAGTGAAGAGCTTTTTGTAGGTTTTATTTTCTTCGAGCGGTATGTCACCGAGATAAAAAAAACGGTCTATTGAAGCAATCTTGAACGCCTGCGCTGCTGTGTGGGAGAAATCAGTATCAAACGGCTTGATCCTGAAAAATTCCTCTCGATTGAGGATGTTGAGGATCTCAATCAGCACTGCACCTCCCCCCTCCGGCGGAACGGTCCATATTTCTCTTCCCCTGTATTCCGTACGGAGAGGGTCCACTATCTTCAGAGAGTAGTTCTTCAAATCGGAAACTGTTATACACCCGCCATTGCGCGTAAGATCCCTCTCGATGCCTTCGGCAATTTCTCCCTCATAGAACGCATGCTCACCGTTTCGGGAGAGCGTTTCGAATGTCTTTGCGAGATCGGGGTTCGGGAGCCTGTCTCCCGCAGTGTACGATTCTCTGCTGCAGAAGATTTTTTTTGATTCCGGAGAAAAAGAGAGTTTCCCGCACAGTCTGTTGAGACACTGCGCCTGATAATTACTGATCTTCCCGCCCTCGCGCGCACGCCTGGCAAGCCGTGAGAGTATGTTTCGTGCACTCAGTGTGCCCCGCTCTTTCTGGAGAAAGAAAAATGCCTTGACCGTACCGGGCACGCACACGGATTTCGGACCAAAGGCACTGGAATCCGGATCGACCTCTCCAGTTGGAGCGAGATACTCGCGTCTGTCTACACCGGAAGGGGATACTTCCCTGTAGTTGATGCAGTGAGGAGCTTTTTCACCGGTGGCTTTGTACAGTATATACCCTCCCCCACCGATGTTTCCTGCCTGGGGATGATAGACTGCGAGAGCAAACCCGACAGCAAGTGCAGCATCGAATGCGTTTCCTCCGTCTCTGAGTACCTGTATACCGAACTCTGTTGCGTCACGGGAAACCGTTGCTATTGCGCCCTTTCCCCTTGCGACCCGTACGCTTCTTTGTTTTTCTGTCTGAAGGTTTACATGAAAATCTTTGTATGTGCTTCCCAATAACCGCTGACCTCTTCTGCAAGAATGGGCATAATGTACTATAAATCGGTCACTATTGGAAGTACTATGTTTGTACAGCTTCTATTCTACAAAATCGAGAACCTTTTTTTTGGTCATTGGGTATTTCAGCTTATCCAGTGCGGTATGCTCGATCTGCCTTATTCTTTCCTTCGTGAGATTATACTTTTCGCCGATCTCCTTCAAAGTCAGTGGCTGTTTTCCATTCAATCCGAAGTGCCTGCTGATTACGTCTCTTTCTATGGGTTTCAGTTTAAAGAGCACCTCGGATATGATCTCCTTTAAATTGTTTTCCATTACGACCTTCTCAGGCTGATCATAATCGCCGCTATCAACGAGGTCGAGAATCGTGTCTGAGTTATTGTCTTCTGAAAGTTTCTGGTCCAGCGATACAGGCCTGTAGATCTGTTTCAGTTTTTGAACGGTCTCAGAATCATACATTTCATCCCTCTTGGAAATTTGTGTCGCGTATTTGAGCGGGAGTTTGATCGATGTAGACTGTTCAAAAATCGCTTTAAGGATAAAATGTCGTATCCACCAGCGAGCGTAGGATATGAACTTGAATCCCTTTGTAACGTCGAACTTTTCAACGGCCCGGATAAGCCCCATATTTCCCTCGTTGATGAGGTCCATGAGCGGCAGACCGAGGTTCTGATATTTAACTGCGATACTTACCACGAACCGGAGATTCGAAACGATGAGTTTTTCTTTTGCAGAATCGTCGCCTTTTGCAGCCAGCTTCGCGCACGCTTCCTCTTGCTTCCGTGTCATGACGGGAATGCTCTCTATCTGTTTCAGATATATTTGAACGGCGTTCTTAAACGTATTGTCTTTACTCATGTGTCGCTCCTTTCCTCATATTGAGGTTTTATGTTTAAGTCCTTCATTTTTGTCCGAAGTGTTTTGTAGTCAACACCCAATAGCCTTGCAGCTTTCACTCTGTTCCAGCTTGTTTGTAAAAGTGCCTTATTGATTGCATCACGCTCAGCCTTTTTTCGCGCCTCCAGAGATATCTCTTTCAAAGTACCGCCGCCAGTAGGCTGTTCAATTCGTTTGTTCTCCTCAGTGAGCAGAGGAAAATGTTCCGATTTTAAAACACCGTTGTCCGAGAGAATGAAGCCGCGTTCAAGTATGTTTTCCAGCTCACGAATGTTTCCCGGAAAATCATAACGCATAAAACGTTTGATTATTTCCTTTGACGGTGCGGGTATGTTTTTTTTCAGCTTTTTATTCAGCTTGACTGTGATGTGCTCGACGAGCAGAGGGATATCCTCTCTTCTTTCTCTCAGGGACGGAATATGGATCGGCACAACGTTGAGCCTGTAAAAGAGATCATCCCTGAACTGCCCGTTCTCAACCAGAACCTGAAGATTCTTGTTTGTTGCGGAAATGATTCGTACATCCACATTGAATGGCTCGTCGCCGCCAACAGGAGTGACCTCCCTGTCCTGAATGACTCTCAGCAGCTTCACCTGCATGCTTAATGGCATATCAGCGATTTCATCGAGAAAGATTGTCCCGTAATTTGCTTTTTTAAACTTGCCCTCCCTGTTGCTCACTGCACCGGTGAATGCTCCTTTTTTATATCCGAACAGTTCACTCTCCAGGAGAGACTCGGGAATCGCAGAGCAGTTCACCGGAACAAATGGCATCTCCGCACGAGCGCTTCGTTCGTGAATCTCACGGGCAACCAGCTCCTTTCCGGTTCCGCTCTCACCGGTAATGAGCACGTTGACTGTATCATTGTTTGACACCTTTTCTATGAGTTTGAAAACCGCCCGCATTGCCCCGCTTTTGCCTATCAGTTTCTGCTCTTCGTTTATGTACTCGAGTTCCTCTCTGAGGTTTTCATTCTGTTTGAGGAGGTTATACGCCTTCACAGCTTTTTTTACGTTCACAAGAAGCTCGTCTTTACTGAAGGGCTTCGTGAGGTAATCAAACGCTCCGTTTTTCATTGCTTCTACTGCGGTCTCAATTGTTCCGTATGCTGTCATAATGATCAAATTTGAACCGATATTCTGCTCCTTCACTGTCTTCAGCAGACCCATCCCTCCCATTCCCGGCATCATGAGGTCAACCAGAAGCACACTAAACTCCTCTTTAGAAATCAGCTTCAGTGCTTCCTCAGCAGAGTAGGCTTTGGTCACGACATACGTCTCATTTTTCAGAATATTCGAGATGATGTTTGCCTGTATTTCTTCATCATCTACAACGAGTATCTTGTTATTCATTACTAAATTCCACAGGGAGAAGTATTGTAAAACGAGTTCCCTTTCCCTTTTCGCTGTGTACTGAAATCTTGCCCTGATGTTTGTGTATAATACTATGTATGAGTGAAAGCCCCAGTCCAAACCCCTTGTTTTTCGTTGAATAATAGGGGCTAAATATTTTTTTCAGGTTCTCCTCCTCAATCCCCATTCCGTCATCCGCTACGTTTATCTCCACATTGCCGTTTTGTATGTTTGTCGTGATATCGATTTGCCCTCCGCGCGGCATCGCCTCTATTGCATTGATGATCAAGTTTGAAAATACCTGGTTGAGCCTGTCGCGATCAGCCTTGATTAGAGGAAGAGCTGAATGATAATTCAAAAGCACCTTTATCCCGTGCCTCACAAGCTCCGGTTCGAGGGTTGACACATTGTACTGAATAATAGAGTTGACATTTTCATTCTTGAAGGTATAGACGTCCGGTTTCGTAAGCCTCAGAAAGCCTTCCACAATTCTGTTGATTCTTTTCAGTTCATTTTTCATGTTTTCAGAAAGTTTGAAAAACTCATATCGTTTTTCCGGATCATCCGGGCTCAGGTTTGTCTGCAGGTAATCGGTGATGAGCCCTACGGTGTTGATCGGGTTTTTGATTTCATGGGCGATACCTGCAGCCAGGTTTTTCGTTATCTCCACACTTTCAAGCCTGCTCTTTTCCTCCTCATATTCGACAAGACCCTCCTGCATGGATTGAAAGGAGTTTGAAAGCATCTGAAGCTCTCTGCAGTTGGGATGTACGACGTCACTTCCAATCTCGTGGCTTTGAAGGTTTTTTGAGGCATCCACAAGCTGCATGATCGGGCGGGAGATACTTCTCGATGTTACCACCGTCAGAAATACTCCCAGTATGAGGGAAAAACCGAACACCAGTGCGATATTGTTGCGGAGTTTGTGAAGAATAGTATTTGAATCCAGCGAGAACTGGACGCTATTCATTTGAGGGAAATCCGGATTGAGAAGATAATTGCTGTAGAGATCGCCTGTAAGCGTCACACCCGCCATGTAGTTGTAGGACACACCTGATGCAAATACATGGTTGGAGGAAGATACCCTTTGTTCCATTCGCCATATGAGAAGGAGGGCTGCCCCCGCACTTATCACGAGCACAGCGAGAACGGGTATCATGATCTTACTTCTGATACAGAGCATCCGTTTCATACAAACCTCCGTAAAGAATGCAGCAATATCCGTGCCAGTATTCAACAGATTCGCTGTTCTCTTACTCCAATTATTCTTTTAGTTGCAGAGAATAATTTTTTCACTTTATCACTCATCCTGTGTACAAGTGAAAAAAGGGGGAAAGACGCCCAATAATAGGGAATCTTTTCCCTATTATTGTACACCGAAAAGAGGTAAAACACACGCGGGATTCTTTCAGAAGAGGGCCTTACAAACAAAGGTGTTCTGCTTGAATGAGCACTCCTCTATGAGAGGAGGTAAACATCAACTTTTTGGCGGGATGATGCGACCTTTTTCTCCTACCAGCGCAACGAACCTTTGTGCATCATCCTCCGACCCTACAATTTTCCCGTAGTGAATGGGGACCGCGACCTTTGGATGAAACATCGCTACAGCTTCCGCTGCCTGTTCATAGTTCATCGTGTAGGTTCCGCCCACGGGGAGGAATGCAATATCCGTATGCACCGAGCTCATCTCAGGTATTTTATCAGTATCTCCCGGATGATAGTATCGAACTCCATCCAGCACAAATACATACCCGTTCCAGTTCCTGTCTCGCGGGTGAAACTCCTTGTTTATGTTATACGCCGGTATCGCATGGATATGCACACCGTTGACATTTGCATGCTGGAAAGGAGCGATCCCCACGATATGTCCAGGGAGCCGCCCAAGTGCATCAAGGCAGTTATTGCTCGAAACAATCGTCGTATCCTCCGTACATATCTTCTCGATATCTGCAACAGAAAGATGATCGAAATGGCTGTGCGTTACGAGAACAATATCTGCCTTCTCCTGTTCATCTATCTGATAAGGGTCAACATATACAGTTTTACTTCCCCTTATTTTGATACTTGCGTGGCCGAGAAACTCAACGTTTTCCAGCATAGCCGACTCCCACGCGGTTGGGTTACTCAATGATCCCTTTTTCCATTCCCACTTTCCTTGCGATCTCATAGAGATCGTTCATTTCAAAAGGTTTCTTGATGCAGGCGTATACACCGGACTTGTACAGCTGTTGCTCATCCAGTGTGTCTCGACCTGTAATGAATACGATTTTCACTTCCTTATTATTTTTGAGGATCTTCCTGGCTGCTTCGATACCACCCATTTTCGGCATTAAATAATCCATAAATATCAGATCAAAAGGCTTTTCCTTTGCGATATTCAGTCCGAACTCTCCATCCTCCGCCATTGTAACCCTGCACCCTTTTTTGTCAAAATAGTAATATATGGTGTTTCTGACGTATTCCTCGTCGTCCACAATGAGAATATCCATATCGAGATTCTCGAGACTCTCGTACGCTTTTTTAGGCCGCCGGAATAATTCGATTTCCTCCTTCAGTTCAGCAGCGGTCTCCTTTATGCCGGGGAAGCGTATGGTGTACACAAGCTTCTTCTCCCCATCTCTTTCAACAAGAATGCTCCCCTTGTGATTATGGACGATGCGGTTGCAGATAGAAAGCACGTTTCTGTTCTCGATTTTTCCCTCCTTGCTGTCGACTTTCAGCACAGGTTCATCAAAAGCGAATATCCGCTCCAGAGATCTGAAATCACTCATATCGACACGATACTCCTCTCCGATGATCCTAATAAGAATCTGTCCGTCCGTGCTCGACACAAAAAACCCAGCAGAACCGTTTTCTTTGACGTTGTGTATCACATCATTTAAAATATTGAAAAACACCTGGACAAGCTGATCGTAATCCCCGTTCAGGAAAAACTTTTTTTTGACGTTTTTCTGGATGTGAAGCCCTTTTGCACGTATCTGATTCTTGGCAAGGTCTACCGCCTCATTCATTGCATCGATAAGATTGACCTGATCTGTCTGCGGACTTTCGACCCGTGCGAATGCCCGAAGGTTTTTTATTTCATTTCTGACACGATAGGAGGAGTCTATGACGACCTGGAACGAATCCTGAATCAGTTTCTTGTCGTCCGGGTTCAGCTGTGCAAGCTCAGCATACCCCTGCATTCCTGTAAGTATGTTGTTGATTGCATGAGCAGAGTCACTGAGCAGTTTTTTAATGAACTGGGGATTTGTGACGCCGGAAACACCTTTCAGTTCTTCTCTGCTCCAGAGGTATTTATATATCGAAAATAAAGTGACCTCGAAGATCGAACCCGGCAGAGATGGAAGCAGAATTCCATCGACCCACTGGTTTGATCGTCTTTTTCCCTCAATCCCGGGGGTCAGCAGAACAACAGGGAATTGTCCTTCAATCTTGTCCTGACCGGTGACCTTTTCCTCGAGTTCACCTGTGTAGAGCGGGTCGTCGCAGAATAATGCACCGGTATCTCCCTCATCAATATACTGAACAACCATCTCAGCGCTGTCTGCCGTCGCAACTTCATATCCGAAAGATGAAGATATTTCCCGGAATATGGAAAAGTTCTCGTGTTTTGAATTGAAGAACTCGGAATATACAATCGACTTTTTCAAATTCGGTACACTCCTTTATCCCTTTTCACTTCTGAATATATTGTAATCCACCGGTGACGTGAAATCAATTAAATGTAAGCGGTGCGGCTTTTGCTCTTATCCGTCGTCTTCGGATTCGGAATAATGGTTGTCCCCCTCAAGCTCGAACATCAACGCAAGTTCTCGATTGCATGCGTTGAAGTCCTCGAGTGTATCGCTGAGGGACTCAAGATTGAATCCTGAAAAGTAGATTTTGGCGAATACTGAAAAGTGTATTTCGTCATCCCCCTTCATGATGTTGAAATAACTTCCATACTCGTAGCAGATTTCAAGCATGGATTCAAGGTGTTCCCGTAAGAAGCTCTCCTCATCATTGTCGAAACTGTACGTATATGCGAGTTCGATAAAGTTGCTTTCATTTTCGATGAAGAAAGAACCGTCAAAATTCTTGTCCTTGCCGAATGAGGCTTGATAAATGTCCTCTGTCTGCTCCTGGTCAAACACTTCATACCCGAGTTCGCTGAAGATGGTTTCTGCCCTCTCTATTAAGTCGTTCATGACCATGATTAAGTATTCTCGTCCGTAATCGATTTTAATTTTTGTATCGTGCTCTCTTCCTCAAGAGTGTGAATACCGCGGGAGCTTTCACTCCAGACGAGGATTATTCTCACTTCGTTGGAGGTCAATGAGATACGCCCTCCGTTGCTGTTCTCTATTTTCTTGAGAATGATGCTTTCCTCCGGAACCATAAAATCACCGTTGCCCCAATGACCGCCGTGTATCGTCTTGTCGGCCCAGATCTTAATCACATTTTTTTGTGATTCCGTCAGATGAATATACATGTAAGCCCCTCAACGTTAAAGACAAGCTAATTTAATTGATATTTAACGTCAAGAATTTACTTGACCAATCGCCCCATCTATTTTTATATTCCAATGCATAGCAAAACTTTATGGAGTTCTGTCGTATGGCACGGGTTTGTGAGATATGCGGCAAGGGAACGACTGCGGGTCGTACGTACGCAAAACGTGGTCTTGCGAGAAGGAAAAAAGGTGCAGGGGTCAAAATAACGGGAATCGCAAAAAGATCTTTTGCGCCGAATCTGAAAAAAAAACGCGTAATAATTGACGGAAAGGTCAGGACCGTGAAAATTTGTACTTCATGTCTTAAAAGCGGTTCTGTTGTTTTGTTAAAGTCTGTAGTAAAAAATCCGGCTTAAGATCAGAAGCTAGAAAATAACTTCAGACAATCCATCGATAACGATGAGTACTTTTGCTTCCATCAGATTTTTTCTCGTGACTTCGCTCTGAAGAAGAACTTTCGCATCCTGATTTGAGATTGTGATATCTGTTTCGATGAGCTTTGTATTCTTCAGTGCGACGACCCTGTATGGATTTTCACCCACTCTTTCCTCGAACATGCTGTAGTCCGGGTTGTCAGTGAACTGAACCGCACCCCATCTCTGAAACGCTTTTTTTTCTATCAGATCGATAGAGTACACGGTTTGATGCAATTCGTCAAATACCCTCGGACAGAGCGAAGGCAGCCGACCGATTCCGCGGGCGTCTATGACGAGACCGGTGAAAGGTGCACTGAAGACATATTCCTCATAATCTGGAAAGTGTCCCGTATCCGCACCAGTGTTGATCAAGCGCCATGCGAACCCTTTTTCCCCGAAAAGAGGAAACGCCTGTGTAATATGTACGGTGTTATCAGAGTAGCGGATATCACTTTTTTTGTAACTTTCCGCATATTCAAACAATACTTCATTTTTTTCTACTTCTCTCATCAGGAGGTCACGGAAAAAGTCATACGCATCAATACGTAAATAGCTCATTGCCTGCACGAAATTCCGCATCAGTTTAGACTGCGCCCGCATTGCGGCTTCGCGCTGCCATTCTATGTAATTTCCTCTGTCAGTTGGAACAACATCCGCATTACCCGTAACTTCGAGCTCCAAATCGATCCAGTGTATTGAATAGGGAAGAACTATCTCAGCGTACACTCCACCCGTAGAAAAAGAAAGGAAAACAATAAGAAAAATAAGAATTTTTACTCTTCTAACCATTTTTTCACATAATATTTCTTTTTACAGCTGTTCGTCCTCAAAAATTCTGTGCACACATCCTTAATATCGGGATAGAGCGTGATGTGGTCAAGATCTCGAATCCGAAAAAACGAAAAATCCCTGACCCTCAGATCCTTTCCGAGCCGGAGATCATCCATCTCATCCGTTTCAACTCTGAAAGTAGGCTGGATGATATGCTGTTCAGGAGAAAACATCGATTCCACAACAAACAACATTTCTTTCACCGTAGAGTCGAGGTTTATCTCTTCCTTTAACTCTCTTCGAAGCGCCTCTTTTATTCTCTCTCCGACCCTGATTCCTCCCCCGGGGAGCATCCAGTAGGATTTTCCGTTCTTTACATGCTTCACCATGAGAAGGGTGTTTTTATGCGCAATGATTCCCGCAGCCCTGATTTTCATTTCCTTTTTCATTTTCGACTATAATTATTGTTTCACTGATTTTTTTTTCGTATATTTTGCATGCTATTGAAGTTTTTTCACTGATTTCCTGAGGCACACATGATCAACGGAATACAGCATATCGGGATTGGTGTAAACGACCGCGACAGTTCATACGACTTTTACCGGAACGCACTCAATTTTACTGTACCCATCAGTAAAGACACAGGCAACTGCGCCGGTGTTATCCCATTTATCGATGAAGATGAAATACGAAATGTCGTAATTCCCCTGAATCCCTTCGGAGGCGCGCTTATTGAGATATTTCAGTACACCTCTCGAAAACCTGTTCCTATTCCCAAAGAAGTCGACTTTTCCTACAATGGATTTCTCTTTTACAGTCTGAAGGCGAAAAATATCGAAAAATCTCTTGAAAAAATTGAGCAGCACGGCGGGAGAATAGTGTCACGAAAAAGCACATTTTCCCCGATGAAAGAACACGGCTGGAATACCGCCGTTTTCCAGGATATTGACGGTATTTATGGAACACTTCTCGAATACCCGGAAAGCAACGTGGGGTATGGAAACGGACATCCAAGGATTGGAGGAGTAGAGTATGTTGCGATTGGTGTCTCGAATATTAAGGAATCCACTGATTTCTACAGGAATGTTCTCGGCTATGATGTAATGCTGTACTCCATCGGGGGGAGTTTTCCGGAGTGGGACAAGATGTTTGGAAAGGGGAAAAAGCTAAAGAGAGTGCTCCTCCGAAGAAGTGCGAAACCAAATGGACTTTTCAGACACTTCCTGAGGGGAGGAATGATCGAACTCATAGAAGCAGAGGACAACACCGGTAAACACAACTTCGAAGGGAGAAAGTGGGGAGACATCGGATTCATGGAGCTCTGTTTCGACGTGACGAATATCGACGAAACACTTGAGATTGTGACAAAAAAAGGGGCTGAAATCATTGCCCCGCCCCACAGACAACACATGGGCATGAATACCTTTGCGACATTCGCATACATCAGGGATCCGGATGGTTCGAAGCTCGAGTTCGCAGATATCTCAAGTCTTCCGGTACCTTATTTTGTTATACGATTGTTCGTTAATCCCTTTGTAGTGGGCATTGCAAAACGATTGAAAATCATCTAATTACACCAGAACGCTGTTCTTCAGCCTCTTTATTCCCTCAACGATATTTTCCATGGACGTTGCAAATGAAATCCTTATGTAATTGTCCGCGCCAAATGCTTTTCCCGGCACTACCGCAATCTTCCCGTGTTCGAGCAGATAATCCGCGATTCCGATAGAATCGTTTATTTCCTTACCCTGAAATATCTTTCCATACAGTCCGCTCACATTGGGGAACACGTAAAACGCCCCTTCCGGTTTACCGCAGGAGATTCCGTGAATGCTATTCAATTCACCCACTATATAATCTCTTCTTCTTTTAAACTCCTTGATCCAGGAGTCGAAGAAACCGAAATCACCTCTCAACGCCTCAAGAACAGCCCATTGCGAAATTGATGTCGGATTCCCTGAAGTGTGGCCCTGGAGTTTGTTCACTGCACCGATAATGTCCAAAGGTCCGGCAGCATACCCGATTCTCCACCCCGTCATTGAGAATGCCTTGGAAACGCCGTTTATCACGACAGTTTTGCTTTTCACATTTTCAGAAAAACGCGCAATGCTCTCATGGGTTTTCCCGTCATAGAGAATTTTCTCATAGATTTCATCTGAAATTATCACAACATCTTTCTGTTCGAGGTATTCGGCAAGAGAAAAAAGCTCTTCCCTCGAATAGACGCTCCCGGTTGGATTGCACGGAGAATTGAGAAGGAATACCTTTGTTCTCGGCCCCATAACTCTGTCGAGATCATTCGGGGTGATCTTGAAACCGGAATCCTCCGTTGTCGGGATAATGGTGTTTTTCCCTCCGAGAATTCGCACCATCTCCGAATAACTCACCCAGTACGGAGCGGGAATGATCACTTCGTCACCCTCTTCGATGAGAACTGCGAGTACATTGAAAACCGAGTGTTTGGCGCCTGAATTTATGGTTATCTGCTCAGTTGTATAGTCGAGACCGTTGTCTGCTTTCAGCTTCCGAACGACTTCTCTTTTAAGCTCAATAATGCCGCTTGCAGGAGTGTAATATGTCTTGTTCTCTTCAATAGCCCGGATTCCTGCATCCTTTACACGCCGGGGAGTGGGGAAATCCGGTTCTCCTGCCGCAAAGCTGATAACATTGACCCCTTTTGCCTTCATCTGTTTTGCTTTCGTATCCATTGCGAGAGTCAGTGATGGAGAAATGTCACTCCGCCTGGCAAGTTCCATTTTTACACCCCTTTTCCGTGAATATGCTGTTTTAATAACTATTTGCGGGGAAAAAGGCAATAAAAACCGTGTGATCACTTGATCATCGAGATCAGAATAGAAAGTATCGTCAAATCCGTTAATATGTACCCAACAATGGGTGCGAGCATTCCCCCTGTTCCGCGACGAATCAACCCGAGAACATCGCAGCAGTAAAGAGAGAAACAGACGCTCTGTAGTGAGCGAATGAGACAGCGACGAGACAGAGAGCTGAAAAAATCGTAATGGCTGTTTGCCACGGTTTCCCGATGAGCTGTAAGAAAAATGGTCAGAAAAGGGGCGGGACAACCGAAAAAAGAAAGAGGGAAAACAGTACTTTCTTGCTTTTCTTTCTTTTCATGATGGGGTACAATATGTGAAGCTTCATCCGTTTTTGACTCCCAGAGAGTATCCATGAAATCAAAAACTATCAAGAGACACATTATCGTCCTCGAGGACGCGGAAGTAAAGATAATTTACAGGGCGCTCCAGCGTCTCGAAAATCAGAACTCGCTGCCGGCAAACGGAAAAAAACTTGAGGAACTGAGAGAGGAGTTTTATAAACTCATCAAACCTGAATCGGCGTATGTCAGAACCTCGAGAGGCACCTGAAAAAGGCGCAATACGGCAACTCTTCTTGTTGTAAAGTGGGATTTTCGGGATAACCGCCAGCGAGCGGCTTCAGTTTTGCAGAAGCTTCATCAGCTGTATTGCATTCTGAGGTGCAAAAGCTTCGTAATCATTATTGAAGTACACATACACCTCCGCACACCCCTGCTGAAGAACACTTTTTATCTGAGAGACAACGCTCTTTAACTCATCTTCAGTGTAGTTCGATGCGTATCGTGGCCCGCTTCCATGTAATCGAAAATACTTGAAAGGCGCGAAAACGCTCTCAAAATGGAAGCCTTTTTCATCGGAAACAGAAACAAAATCCGCTCCGAATCTCCTGAGCAAATCAAACGTCTCCTGATTGTGAAATGTTTCGTTTCTGAACTCGAACGCATATGAATACCCCTGCGGAAGGGTTTGGAGAAACCGGTCGAGTACCCTGAGATCACATCGAAGGGAAGGTGGCGTCTGAAAGAGCACCGCACCGAGTTTCCCGTGCTGCTTCACCGGCTCGATAAGGTGAAAAAAGAGAAGAATCTCATCGAGACATTCAGCCAGACGTTTCCTGTGGGTCACTGCTCTGGGTGCCTTGAGAGTGAATATGAACCCCTCCCTGCTTCTGTTCACCCAAGAAGAAATTTGCTTTTCTGTCGGAAAGTGGTAAAATGTCACATTGAGCTCAACAGTGCTGAAAAACTCCTGATAATGTTCAAAGAAATGTGAAATTTTGCAGTCAGGAGGGTAAAAACGCCCGATCCAGTGCTTATAGTAATATCCCGAACAACCTATATGTACGCTTTTAAGGATATCTGACACCGTCATTTCCCTCTATAGCCATGGATGTGCTAAGACTGTCTCAAATCCTGTAACACGAGCTGCAAGGTTCGTTCACCCCTGTATAAATTGTCCTCGAGTGAAAACACGATGTCAACGGGAAGCCCCTTTTGGAGAATCCGCAAACCCTTTTCAGCCAGCCCCCATCCGATTACCGTGAGCAGGCCGTCATTTTTCGGGATGTAAAACTTGAGGTGGTTCTTTTCTTTCCCTATTGGATTGGGATCGATAGCCATGACCTGTCTGGTAAAAAATAGTGGCCCTGCGTTCCCGACACCTGTGGGCTCAAAAATGGAAAGCTCCTGCAGGAGCTTAAAATCGATCAAATCCGGTTCGATCTCTTCATCGATTTCAAGCGTTTCTTCGTACCCGAACTCATCCATTTCATCCCGAACGATCTCATTCACCCGTTTTCTGAAGGTCTCGATGTTCGTGATGTCAATCGTAAACCCGATTGCAGATTTGTGTCCTCCGTATTTTACGAGTAAATCTTCACACCGTGTCATGAGGCCTACAAGATCAAAATTTCCTCTTCCTCTTCCCGACCCTATACCGAGTTTTCCGTCGTTCACTATGATGATCGCAGGTTTGACAAAAATTCTTGCGATCTTGCTGGCGAGGATCCCTGTCACCCCGTGTTCCGCCTTGTCCGTCGAAAGCACAATGATCCGATCGTTGTAATATTTCTCCTCGACGATAGGCTTTATGATACTAAAATTTTTTTCTCCTTTCTCTTTTCTCTTTTCATTGAGCTCGATAAGAGTTTTCGAAAAGAAGTTTGCCTTCTGTACATCATCAGTGGTAAACAGATCTACGGCAACCTGTGCGTTGCCCATCCTGCCGGCAGAGTTGATGATCGGAGACAGGTTCCAGGCAACATCCTTTGCGGTAAGCGCTCTGTCGGGCAGGGTGCAGTACCCCAGGAGAACATCAAGGCCCAGATTTGTCGTTTTTCGAATCCTCTTCAGTCCTTCTTTCACAATTATCCGGTTTTCGCCTGTAAGAGGCATGATATCGGACACCGTGGAGATTGCGGCTAAATCAATAAAGGACCTGACGAACTCAATGCACTTCTTCTGTTTTCGTAGATAGAGCCTCACAAAGAGCCGTGCAAATTCTTCAATAGAGTTGCAGGGAGTTTTGCACAGGAGGCTCAGCTGGCCGATCCTGTGGTCCTTAAACCAACTCGTGATATACCGCGGAAGCTTTTTTTTGCTGTCGAGTACAACGGTATGGGAGTTGTCAATGGGGTAGTGTATGCTTTCCTCGAACTCGAAGAACTCCTCGATAATTCCGTTTCTTACCTTGGCTCCCTTCACAGTTTCACCCTCGGCAAAAAGGGGAATAAAGGTTCGGTTAAAATTCTTCGTATGTGAAAGGATGAATGCATGTATGAACTTTAAAACGACCCCTCCTGCCGAAAGAAACGTGTATGGATATGTCTCGTTTTGCATCTTTGGGTTAAGAATGGAGTAAGCTTCGGGTATTTGTGAGGGCTGCACATGATGGTCGATGACAATTGTGTCGATTCCGAGAGATTTCGTGTATTCAATCTCCGCAGAGCTCGAAATGCCAGTGTCAACAGTAATAATAAGCTTCACTCCCTTTTCCTTTGCGAAGTCGATATCTTTGAACTCAATACCGTATCCGTATTCTCCTTCCGGCACTTTGTAGAGTATTTTCGCATCAAAGAGAATCAACATGTTATGAAGCATTGCGGTCGAAAGCACTCCATCAACATCCCGGTCCCCGAAAATGAATATTTTCTCATCTTCGTACAGTGCTCTCTTTACCCTCTGCACGGACTTGTCCATCTGAGCGAAGAAAAATGGGTTGTTGAGTTCGTATATATCATCGTTGAGAAAATGATACAGGTCGTTCTCGGTTTCGATACCGCGTAATATGAGGATCTTGCTCACAAACGCGCTCAGTCCTACCTTTCTGGAGAAACTTCCTGTTTTCTCTTCCTCAATCTCTCTGAACACCCACCGAGGCGAATTTTTTATTATTTCATCGATATGGTCTGACATGCGTCTCTCCCCTAACCAATCACCTCGTGCACGAGCTGAAAATCGTGCCTGCTGTCTTCCCCGATTGTGTACGATGACCCTGCTAGCCGTGCAGCCTCATCGATATGACTCTCTTGATTATAAAAGAGCGTGAGGAGCTTTTCTCCCTTACGCACTGTGCTTCCTAATTTTTTATGTACGATGATTCCGGCCGCAGGATCAATTCTGTCCTCCTTGGAGAAGCGCCCAGCACCGAGATAAACGGCCGCTGAGCCGATGTTTTCCGTGTGTATCCTATTGACGAATCCGTTTTTCGTTGAGAGCACAGGCCGTGAAAACCGGGCGCGCTCGAATTTCTCGGGGTGCTCGACAGTTTCGACATCTCCTCCCTGCGAACGCACGGAGTCTACAAAGCGTTCGAATGCCTCCCCGTTCCTGAGTTTCTCTCCAATCAACTCTTTGCCTTCGGATATGGTGCTGGCCTTTTTGCCTGCAATCAACATGTACCCTCCCAGGGTGCAGGTGATTTCAACCAGATCGGGAATTTCTCCTCCCTTCAGGCACTCAATCGATTCGATGACTTCGAGCCTGTTTCCGACCGCATTCCCGAGAGGCTGGTCCATGCTCGTCAGCACACAGATCAGCTGTTTTCTCATCCTGCCCGCTATGCGCAACAAAGCCTCTGCAAGTCGGAGCGCTTCCGCTTTCGTCTTCATAAACGCTCCGCTTCCAAACTTCACATCCATGACGATCGCGTCCGCACCTTCGGCGATTTTCTTGCTCAATATACTCGAAGTAATAAATGCGGTATTTTCCACCGTGCCGGTGACGTCCCGAAGAGCATACAGCTTTTTATCTGCGGGGGCAATATCATCCGTCTGGCCGGACATCACGAACCCGACTTTTCCTAAAACAGAGACAAACTCTTTTTCGGTAAGGCTTGTATTATATCCGGGAATGGACTCGAGCTTATCGAGTGTTCCTCCAGAAAATCCAAGCCCCCTTCCGCTTGTCATTGGGACCGCAATACCGCACGATGCAACCGCAGGGGCAAGTATCAGCGAAATCTTATCGCCCACCCCGCCGGTTGAATGTTTATCGATCTTGGGTTTCTCAATGCCGCTGAGATCGATTATCTTGCCCGAATGAAGCATTGCATCGGTAAGAAAGTAAGTCTCCTCTTCATCGAGCCCGTTCAGGAATGCCGCCATAAGCCAGGCTGCCATCTGATAATCAGGAATTCTTCCCTCTGTGTACTGCCGGATGAGGGAAACTATTTCCTCTTGTGTATGCGTTTTCCCGTTTCTCTTCTTCACGATTACATCAATGGGACGCACTCCGTCCTCCATTCCCATTTTCTTTTATATCATATAATAAGACAATTATCAATGGAAAAAAAGCACAGAATCCAATTTTATGCGTCTTCTCGGGGGTTTTTTTCTTCTCTAAAAAACACAATGAAGGTCACAATGAAAGAGAGAAGGACGAAAAAGGTGGGGATGTACTTCAGAAGAGGAGCGCCTCTGTAGACGCACATGGTTTCAAGAGTGAGAATAGAGTAAAATTCGAGGAGATCGAGTACAACTGATGCATAGACGAAAAGTGCGGTCAATGCGAGAAGTGCGGACGTATACTTTCTGAACGTCGACCAGAGGATCACTGCAAAAAATAAGAGGATGATTCCCAATGCCATTTTTACAATGTTCATCGCGTGAATGAACATGGAAAGCTCCCAGAAAAAGACCCGGTAGTATCGTCTATACTATCGGTCAATCGATTGAAAAATTGAATTCAACTTTGCAGCACAGTCGTTCAAAATCTCGCTGCTATGCGCGTAGGATAATGAAAGGGGTGCGTTACGAACAAGAGGGAAATAACACCCCTCCTTTAAGAGACGCAAAAAGCATTGCACACATTCCCATACGGGATTCAAGCCCCATTTAACGTAGATCATGCTGTCGATTTGCTCGAAGTACCGCGAATCGAGCATTCGAAAAAATGTTTTGTGTTTCTCAATCAGGCCTTCGATGCCTCCATTATTTTCCAACAGGCGCGTAAATGTGATCGCGGCCTTGATTTTGTGAAGAGGCGGAGAGGAGACAAAAGAAAGGGCTTTCTGTATGAGAGGAAACACTGAAGTATCCCCTCTGTTTTCAAACATGTCCGCCTCTGCAGCAATTGCTCCGAACGCAAACCCCGAAGATGTCCATGGCCCGAAAATGCGCGCTCGTGTGTATTGAAGCAACGTCTGATGCGCCCGAAACCGAAGGTGTGAAGAAAAATCAGTTTCATCCGTCACGATAAGCACACCTTTTTCATGGAGGTGTTTGAGCACGACTTCCACATCATGCGCTGGAAAAGATGCTTCGAACTTGAAAAAAACGAAATCCCCGTTGCCGGGTCGTAATCCGCCAAGGGACTGAAGATCCGCTGTATAATCGGGATCGTCAACTTTTCTATTATCGAACCTTCTCATACTCTCTGCGTTTATAAGATACGTGTTTCCCCCGTATCCGATCGCCGAAAGAAGTGAAAAAAGCGCATTCTTTGCATCTGCAGCAGAATCAGAGAATATCCATTTTAGTTCGACCGGCTTCCATGGAGCGCCCCCCAGAAACGCGTGAAAGAACCTGTGAGCGAGTACTTCATGAGAGGCGGTGAGGTATCCTGCAGCATACCCTCTTCCGAGCCAGCTTTTGAGAGTTTTCGTAATGTGCGGGTGAGCATGTCCCATTAAAAGCGATCCCGACGACATGTCTAAATCCACAAACCTGTTCCCATCGTAGTCATACACATATGGGCCCTTCCCCCGCTTTACGATAACGAGTGGAAATGCATTCTCACCTTGACCTGTTTTTGATGCGACAAGTTGGGAAAAAATAGAAGATTTGGCTTTGGACAATATTCTTGTACCTATCTTGAATCCCTTGAATACATTCCCCATGCTTCCAGCCATTGCCTTTTTTCTCTCTCTAACACCTCAGGGGTTTTTCATTCCTCTTTTTTCGGCAGCGCTTTTCGTACTGCGATCCACACCCCGTACCCGCCGAATGCGCCCACTCCGGCCTGTATCGCGTTGAAGGGCAACTCTCCCAGCGCGGCCCCCAGACCCATCCCGGGCAAAAAGAGTTCGGATACGAAGTAGACCGCCATCATGCTCATGCTCGCCAGGGGAAGAAGAACAACGGGAAAACGCGTTTGGCCGCAGACACCTGCCAGAAATCCTTCAAGCCCCTTTGCCACGAGCGTAATCGGGGCGAATATGAAAAACCCCCCAATGATGTCCGCAAGCGCACTGCCCACGCCCCCTGCAACCGCTCCCCATTTTTTCCCGAGAAACAAACCGCAGAAAACCACCGCAATGTCACCGAAATTGAGATACCCGCCGGTTCCGGGTATTGGAATGCGGACAACAATGGTGAGCGCAGCTGTTGCGCCCACGAGAAGAATGATAAGAAACGTTTTCATGAATCCCCCTTTTTCATCACTTCTTTCTGAAGATTCGTGTAACACACCCACGCCCATGGAAACCAGAGAATGATATTCCTGAATGTCGTGGCTACCAGTGCGGGAGTGGCTTTGATCACTTTTCCCAGCCTGCGGTTTTTTCTCACCCCTTTTGAGAAATCCGGCCACTCATCCTGTATTAGAAGGGCCTCCCTGTTGGTTTCAAAGGCGTTCACCGCATATTCGAACGCTCTGTACGCGAGAGCAACTTTCATACCGAATCCGCCCCACTTCAAGAATTCGACCGGCGATGAAATCGCCGAAAAAATAAGTCCCGTAAAAAAGATTCCCAAAACTCTCAGAGGGTAGCTCAAATAATAGAGTACAAGATCTGCGCGATCCATTCGAATGTACGGAAGCGGCTGTACACCCCTGAAGATGAGTACCGAGGCAATGATCATGTATATGGCCGACCCACTCAGCCAGAGCCACAGTGTGACCCGAAAAGCCCTCCTGCCTGACACCAGCCTGAACACCGTGCCGGTAATGAGAAGGAGAAGAAAAAATATGAGGTAGACCAGTGCACCACCCCATTTTAGCAGAAATGGAAACAAAAGGAAAAAGAGTATAGCACCGAAAGCAAGCATCAGGAGCTTGATAACAATGCTGAGCCCCTGTAGCCGATCTTTCAGCTTCTGTGCGAAAGAATCTCTCATTTCTGATCCAATCTGATCTAAGATTCGTCAGGATATATAACCGCGGTCAACTACCGCGTCCTGTAAGACTTTTCCACCTTTTACGAGAAGTACCTGTGCGTTTAACCTGCGGATGAAATCCATGTCATGGCTTATAATAAGGAACGTCATTTCAGGGATTTCCGCGGCGATTTTCGACAAAATAGCCAGCAGCAAAATCTCCCCTTCGAGGTCGATTCCCCACGTGAGCTCATCGAGAATAACGAGCCGCGTTCGTGCGCTGATTCCCGATGCAAGCAGGAGTATCTTCAACTCTATCGGCGAGAGAGTCGCCACTGGGTATGTTCTGTTCCCGGGGAAACTATCCCGGAGAAGCTCCGAGGACAGAGTGTTATCCGTTTTCTTCGCGCGCTGCTTGTATTGGTCGACCTCACTGAGGGTGATGAACTGTTCAGGAAACTGACCGACAAAGCAGACCATCTGTCTGAGCTGAGCGCGCGGTATTGTTGCAAGGTCTTTTTCGAAAAGTGTTATCTTTCCCCTCTCGGGATGCACGGTGCGGAGCACAAGGCGCGCAATCGTGGACTTTCCGGTTCCGTTGTCGCCGACAAGTCCGTACACCCGCGAACTACACAGCACACAGTCGACATCTTTCAATTCAAAGCCGGAGTATTCACCCTGTTCGTATCGAAACCATATTGATTCGAGCCGCAGTATCTCTTTGTTTTCACCGCCTTTTTCGAGAGCGGATTTTATAGAAAAAGACTCCTCTGATATACGCGCAATAAGCGCCAAGCGTTTCTCCGGCAGGTATTGAATACACGAACTTCCGTCAAAATACAGGACCCTGTCCGCTTTCCCGTACAGAATATCGATCTCCTGTTCCAGCAATACCACGCTCCTCTTGTGTTCGCGCGCCCTCTCAATCGCTCCAAAGAGACGGGATTTCCCTTTCCTGTCAAGCCACGGGAGCACTCCGTGAAGCACGATTGTGTGCACGGGTTTCGAAAATGCGATATTCAGGGCGAGCTTCATCTTTTCACCGCCGGAAAGTGTGGAAATCTTTCTTTTTGCAAATTCTTTCCCGAGACCGAACAGGGAAAGAACCTTTTCGCAGTCCTTCGTCGAACCGAGCTGCGCAGAGATTTCCTCGTGCACTCGGGAAAAAAGAAGGTGCTTCTCCGGATCGGGACCGAGATAAACAGCATCCCCTGCAGCATTTCCCTCGTGTATGATAAGCTCTCCGGCGAAATACTTGATAAGTTCATCTATCTGTGGAAACACTTCACGATCGTCTATCGGAAACAGTCCTGCAACGATCCCTCCAATCAGGCTGAACGCGTGATTTTCGACTCCTGTGAGTACCAAGATTTCCCCTTGTTTGAAGGGAACATCTATGTTCTCCAGCCCGATTTCACCTCTCACTCTGTAGGAAAATTTCATGCCTCCAAAATACTTCCGCAAGGTCCATGGTGCAAACTCTTTTTCCATTGCAAATCCTCCTCATTCTGCTACACTGCAGAAAATGTGTATTACTGATTCCAGTGTTGAAAAATTTTTTCTCGAAAAATCCGGAGACAGGCTCAAATACACACCGCAGGAGAAAATCGGCGTAGTCGTTGTAGAGAGTTTTCCCGAGCTGGGAACACTCACCGCGCTCCGCTTTCTCGAGTGGTCGCAGAAAAACCCCGGAGGGGTGATCAGTCTCCCCACAGGGAAAACACCCGAATTTTTTATACGAGAAACCCGCAGATATCTTGAAAACTGGGAGAAAAAAGCCGTACAGCGGGAGCTGGCAGAGAAAGCGGTGGACCCTATGCGGAAGCCGGACATCGAAAGCCTTCATTTTGTGCAGATAGATGAGTTCTATCCGATAAACCCGCTCCAGCACAACAGTTTCTGCTACTACGTAAACAACTATTACATCAGAGGGTTCGGGTTTGACCCGAAAAAGGCACTTCTCATCAACTGTTCTGAGATCGGCATTCCAGAGGGCAAAACAATCGCAGACATATGGCCGGGCGGAGAAATAGATTTAACACTCAGATACAGGCATCCGACAACCGCGCTCGAGCGTGTGCAAAAAGATGTGATTGAAAAAATTGATGAGTGGTGCATTGACTATGAAAACCGGATTCGGGGGCTCGGTGGAATCGGCTTTTTTCTCGGAGGGATCGGTCCTGACGGACACATCGGCTTCAATATACGTGGCTCGGATTTTCATTCAACGACCCGTCTTGTGCCGACGAACTACGAAACCCAGGCAACGGCTGCGCAAGACCTCGGAGGAATCGAAATCTCCCGAAAGAAGCTCGTGATAACGATCGGGCTTGCGACGATCGTATTCAATCCTCTGTGCACTGCCATTATCATTGCGGCAGGTGAGGCAAAGGCGGACATTGTCGCAAATTCGATTATGAGCCCCAGGAAAATTCATTTTCCTGCAACCGCGCTACACACCCTCGAACACGCGCGGTTCTATTTGACAAGAGGAGCATCGAAAAACCTCGATGAACGCCGCCTGCAGGTGATCACCCGTGCCCCTGAGCTCATTCTTGATGAAAAAGAAAAAATCGTCGTCGATATAAGCCTGAAAAACAAAAAGGCCATCGACAGTCTCACCGTTTCTGACTTTCAAAAAGACCCGTTCGGCATGCTCCTGTTGAAGGTAAACAAAAAAAACGTCGCCACACTCAAACAGGATGTTGCGTCGAGCCTCAAGTCAAAAATAGAGCGTGGAACTCAGGTGCAGAAAAATACGGTATTTTTACACACGGAACCCCATCACGACGACGTCATGCTCGGATATCTCCCCGGTGTCGTCAGACACATAAGAGAACACAGCACACGCCATGTATTCGTTACATTTACAAGCGGGTTCACGGCGGTGACAAACACTTTTATGCTCGATCAGCTGGAGATGCTGCAGGAGTACATCGAGACAGGGAGGTTCGAAGGGCTGCTGAGGGATGGGTATTTTGATCCAGGGAACACTATTGGAAAAAATAGAGACGTGTGGCAGTACCTTGACGGTGTTGCTGCCAGGTCTGCGGTGATGAAGGACGAGGGGAAACTGAGAAGACTCTTTCGAAACCTGATATTTCTCTACGATGAGAAAGATGTGACACGGCTGAAAGACCGCATCGAAGAGCTCATCAACTATTTTCAAACCCAGTACCCGGGAAGAAAGGACCTTCCCCACATACAGAGGCTCAAGGGAATGTGCAGGGAATGGGAAGCAGACTGCCTCTGGGGCTACTTCGGCTGGCATTCCAATTCGGTTCTTCACCTCAGGCTCGGCTTCTACACCGGTGACCTGTTTCTGGAGGAGCCCAAATTGCAGAGAGATGTGGTTCCGATCCTCGATGTTCTGCGGAGTGTGCGCCCAGACATCATCGGAGTGGCCCTCGACCCTGAAGGGAGCGGGCCGGACACGCACTACAAAGTCCTGCAGGCAGTGACCGAAAGCCTGAAAATGTACGGGAGGGAGCATAAATCTCCCCGTATGCGCATATGGGGGTACAGAAATGTGTGGTACAGATTTCATCCTGCAGAGGCAAATCTGTACATCCCCGTTTCTCTCAACATGTTTGCGCTTCAGAACAGCGCATTTATGAACTCGTTTCTCTCACAGAAAGACGCGTCTTTCCCCTCTCACGAGTATGACGGCCCATTTTCAGTTCTTGCGCAAAAAATACAGGTGGAGCAGTATCAAACACTCAAAACCTGTCTCGGCAGATCCTACTTCTACGAGCACGAAAGTGCCCTCATCAGGGCAACACGCGGTTTCGTGTTTATAAAGGAGATGAACCTCGAGGAATTTTATCAACACTCGAGAGAGCTACAGAAACGCACAGAAAATGTCTGAGCCATCGGACGCGGAATTTCCGCTCTGTGCAGGTGTGCGCAGGAAGTGAAGCGTTTTCTCTTCGCGGAATGAAACTGTTTAAAAAAAAGACAGGGTGTTGAAAAAAACACTATCCGGATATTTCATGGTAATACTTCAGCACCGTTTTTCCAAAGTCGCTCTCAGGTGATACTCCGGTTACCGATTCGAATGCATTTTCCACTCCATGTTTCTTAATCATCTCCTGCAGCCTCAGTGCGTCCGGATCACGCGGCTCCGTGTAACAGAGCGCTGCTGCACACACTCGCGCGATGTTCTCGGGAAATATATTCTGCGAAAGACACAGACTGGCGCTTCCGATAAGCCTGTCCTGAGGACCGAGCTTTCGGATAGGATCCCTTCCCACACGTTGCACGCTGTCCATGATCATGGGGTTTCCAAACCGGATCCTGATGTCCTTGCGGACTTCTTCGTGCTCTGCAGGATCGAGGTCTTCGGGATATATCTTCAGCAGCGCAGCAGATGTTTCATCGAGGGAACCTTCAAAGACGGCATTCGATTTTTCGTCACGGATCGTCTCATGCACATAGGAGAAACCTTTGAGATACCCAAGATACGCAAGCGCAGCGTGCCCGAGATTGTAGATGAAAAGTTTTCTCTCGACCTCTGCTTTGAAGTTGCGTACAGGATAGAGGCCTTCGATCTTCGGCGGTGCTCCCTTCATCGCCTTCCCATCGTAGGCGAGCTTGTGATATGAATCAGCCACGACCTGAAGAGGATCATCCGATCTGAAACGGTCGCCTGCACCCGGTACCATTCGTGCAACCGTGGTTCCGACGAACCCGATGTGCTCAATCGCCCAGTTTCGCGCTTTCTCATCGAGCAGTTCATACACACCGGTTTGGAGCTGTTGTGCAGCGTCGAGGATGTTTTCGCAGAGAAGCACATCGATCGGAACCGGGTTTTGTGTACGGCGTCTTTCTATCCCCTCTACAATGAGCGGTGCAACTGCCGCGAGGTTTTTCACACCCACTGCAGTGCAGAGTACATCGGCCTTCGCAATTGTGTTGCCTATCAACTCTCTCTCTTCTGCGGGAATTGCTTTGATGTTGCCTATCTCCAAGGTGAACTCTCTCTGCGTGTAGGCATCAAGAATCCTCAGAGGATATGACCCCCTATTGTTGAGCATATCAACGAGATCCTTACGCGCTTCCACGAACACCGTTTTATACCCTGACTCGAAAAAAAGCTGACCCATGAACCCCCGTCCGATGTTCCCCGCTCCAAACTGAACCGCGATCTTCATCTGTTCCTCCAATCATACCATCATTGAGTTCAACTGCGCAAAATCTCCTCGACGGCGCTGCAGGAAGCGTCCTCCACGGTTGATGTCCGCCATTTCTCATGTGCATAACTGATTGCAGAGGATGCATTGATTCTCACAATCCCGGGCTCATAGTGCATGCCGTCTAAAACGGTTTTCACTTTTTGATAGCTTCCTCCCTGTGTTCCGACACCGGGTATGAGAAGAGGTATGGTGCACCTATTTTTCGACAGCTGTTCGATGCATCCTTTGAACTGTGTCTGGGTTGCCCCGATTACTGCTCCAAGCGCCTCATGGGAGTTCGACCACGTGCAGATCTTTTGAAGCACGCGCTCATAGAGCTTTCCCTCACCTGCAATCTCTGCGTACTCAAATACTCGAGCCCCATCGTTGCTCGTAAGCGCGAGAACATAAAACCCCTTCTCTGCGTAGCGCAGGAAAGGGGAAATCGAGTCGTCGCCCATGTAGGGATTGAGGGTCACAGCATCGCCCCCGAGCTCTTCAAAGACGAATTTGCCGTACGCGGCCGATGACCTTCCAATGTCACCGACTTTTATATCCACAATCACAGGAAGCTTTATCCCGTGGGCGGCATCGACGAGACGGCCGAGTGCCGTGAGCCCCTCTGCGCCGTATTGAAGATAATACGCCACATTTGGTTTGACAGCTGAAATCCTCCCGGCGATCGCATGCAGTATCCGAATGAAGTATCGGCTGATCTCATCCGAGAGATTTTTGGAGGTATCGAGCTTCATTCTTTCGACAACCGGATCCATTCCGAAACAGAGTATTGTTCCTTTTTTGTTCCACTGACTGCGAAGTTTTTCAAGATAAGGCGCCATCACTGGTTCTCCGTTTTCTTTCAACAGGTGAGCATGCGTGTACTATGCTTGTACATCCTTTTCCCATCATATGCGATACATCCGTTGACCACAGTGAACACCGGTCTGAATGCGTGTTTCAACCCATTGAAGGGTGACCACCTGCATTTAGTGACGTATTCCTCATCACCGAATGTGAAACTTCCCTTTTCGAGAAGCGTGCAGTGTGCCTGTTCACCTTCACGGATTCCGGTATGCTCACTGAGGTGAAAAAGCCTCTTCGCACACCCGGATGTGAGCTTGATCATTGTATCAAGCGCCATGCCGCGCTCTTCCACAGCATCGAGCATGAGGGGAAGCGCGGTCTCGAGTCCGGGAAATCCTGACGGAGGGCGCTCGGACAATTTTTCATCCACCGTGTGGGGTGCGTGATCGCTTCCGACAAGATCAACTGTTCCGTCCTCAATGCCCTGCCACAGCGCTTCATTGTCGCTTCTCGATGAGAGCGGAGGCAGCACGCCGGGTAACCCGTTGTAGGATTCCCTGTTCAAAAAGAGATGGTGAGGTGAGACCTCGACATGGATGGCAGGAAACTTTTTTTTCCAAGTGCGAAGCAGTGAAATCTCCTCTCCGGTGCTCGTATGGCAGATGTACAGCACAGGGACGTGTGTAAAACGGAAAGACGCTTCTTTATAGAGAAAAAGGATTTTTGATAGCCCTTCGGTCCCTCCAGTATGTACGAGCACGGGTTTTGGCTGGCCGAATACACGAATGAGGGAATCCTCAGAACGCACTGTGATATTTCCGGTCGTTTTTGAAAGGTAAATCTTGACCCCGCAGATAAGTCTCTGAACATTTGAAGCCGCGACCGTCTCCGTGTTTGTGTCGGTAAGCGCTACATAGAGACCGAAGTTTAC
The DNA here is from genome assembly GCA_964583615.1 of uncultured Spirochaetota bacterium. Classification (GTDB taxonomy): domain Bacteria; phylum Spirochaetota; class B62-G9; order B62-G9; family DRHN01; genus CAZOWM01. Next base: position 36,220 of record CAZOWM010000022.1, read on the forward strand.
GTAGCTCTTTTCAAGCGCGATCTCTTTTTTTATGAGAATCGTTCGCTCATCGACGACCGGCTCTCTATTGTTCGGCATGTCGAATATGGCCGCTGCGCCGCCCTTGAGGGCAGCCCGCGAACAGGAATCCCAGTCTTCCTTGTATGCATATCCGGGTTCACGGACGTGGACGTGGGGGTCGATGAACCCGGGGATGAGATACTTTCCATCGCTGTCGATGATCTCCGCGCTCTTTTTTACGCTGAGCTCCCCGGGACGACCGATCTTCTTAAACACTCCTCTCTCAATCAACACATCACGTACACGCCATTCGTTTCCTTCAACAATAAATGGTTTTCTGAAAAACAGCATCTATTCAATTTCTCCCACGGTTCCGGACTCATCCCGTCTGTATTCCCCGAACTCCCGCACTTTCCGGAGGTAGTCAAAGGAAAACACCGGACCCTCAACGCAGACCCGGTCACCGGTGTCGTCGATAGAGCAGGTCCCGCACACTCCGATTCCGCATTTCATCATCCTCTCGATACTCGACTCACCGGGAACAGCATTGCGGTGAAATATTTCAATACACCCCACGATGCACGCTTCGGGAGCGCAGACAAGCGCGAAGTCAGGAGCCACCTGATCGATGACGCGCTGGAGGTGCTCGGTAATGCGCCCCGAGTCTCCGCAGGAACCATCCTCTGTGCAGTAGAACATCCTCACCTCTTTGCCTGTTTTCATCTCCTGCAGAAGCGGTTCAATCCACCCGATCGCAGTGCGGTCTTTTCCGCCTGCGAATATATTCACCCGGGCTCCTCTTTTCAGCAGGTCCCGGGAAGCAAAGAGCAGAGGAGCAAGACCGATTCCGCCCCCAACAAGCAGGTAATTTGTGTGCCCCGAGAGATCAAACCCCTTCCCCAATGGTCCAAGCAGCCCCACCGGTCTTCCTGAACGGGTGTTGAAAAGCGAATCTGAGAAAGGGCCCTTATTCTTGATGGAAAATCCGATCCTGTTTCCATCGAAGAAACTCACTGAATAGGGCTTCTGGTCTCCGCCCGGTTTCCAAAGCATGTAAAATTGCCCGGGAATTGGACGGGTTTTGCGGTCGAGGCTGAAAAAGAGTGTGCTTGTGCTCCCATCTTCACTCTTCTGAACGTCCTGCACTTCACAGACCTGAAAGGGAACGTGTGTGCGCCTTGGTGTGCGGATTTTTTCCGGAGGCTTCGACCTGAAAAAAAACGAAGGCCTCCACCTATGCGCAAGGCCGATAACCTCTTCTGATCCGCCGAACTTGTTGGCATGCACAAACTCTTCAATTCCGCGCGCGATCTCTTGAAAGACCTGAAGCCCCCTGAAGTACACTGCGCTCCCGATCCCGTACAGCGAAGCGCCTGCCATAAGCACCTGGAGTGCGCCGTGAACATCCGTTATTCCCCCTGTGCCGATGACCGGAACAGAAACTGCAGCGGAAACGTCATACACGTTTTTTACCGTCAGAGGAAGGACCGCTTCTCCTGAAATCCCCCCTGAAAGGTTTCCAAGAACCGGTGCCCCGGTGTTCGTGTCTATGATCATGCCAGGCCCCACGGTGTTCATGATGCAGAGAGCATCTGCACCGGAGTCCTGGGCAGCTTTTGCCACTTTTATCAGTTCCGGTGTGTTGGGGCTCAGCTTGACAATGAGAGGTTTGTTCGTTCGGTCCCGCACATTCTGTGTGAGCGTCGCGGTGAGCTCAGGCGAAAAAGAAAAAGGGGTCCCGAACTCGTCGAATACGTTCGGGCAGGAAATGTTGAGTTCGAGCATGGAAAAGCGGCACGGTTCCAGTTTCTGAGCCAGAAGATCAAAATCCTCTATTTTTTCTCCAAATATGGATATTATGAGCGGAAAATCGATCCTTGCATGGACGAAGCGTTCGACAAAATGATCGATACCTGGGTTTGAGAGGCCCACGGCATTGATCAAACCACCACCCCAGTCATGCACAACAGGGCCCCTGTGGCCCTTTCTTTTATCAAGTCCGATGGATTTTGTGGTCACGATGCCCGCACCCGCCTCAAAAACCTTTTTCAGTGAAGCGACCGTCACACCGAGTACACCCGAGGCGAGCACGGACCTGTTCTTCAGACGGAGCCCGAGAAAAAGAGGTGATTCTTTCATAGGATCTCAATTTCTCCGGAGCTTATTATTCGTTCGCAGTGGTGACATCTGAGAATGAGTGGAGAGGTTTTGACGATCTTGAACCTCGTTATGACGTTTGCCTTCGAGGTGATGCAGTTTGGATTGGAGCACTTGATGATGTTTAGATATTCTGCGGGAAGCTCGATCTTTCTCTTTTCAGTGAGTTTTCCGTTCTTTATGATATTGATTGTGGCATTGGGTGCGATGAGAGATATTTTGTCGGTTTCTTCCTTTTTGAGAAATTTATTCTCGATTTTGATTATGTCCTTCCTTCCCATCTTCCGGCTTGAGAACCCGATCCCGATTGTGAGGATTCCTTTGTTTTCGAGGCCGAGGATGTCGATGACCTTGAGTGCCTTCGCATTGGGGATATGATCGATCACCGTGCCGTCATTGATCGCATACACCTTGTATGTCTTCATGAGAGACTCCTTTTGTCAACGTTCAGCGTATGGCCCCTAACACGAGACCGAGCACTGCCTGTCGGACAGGAATTCCGTTGTGCGCCTGGTGAAAGTACAGGGCGTTCTCAAGGTCGTCAACCTCACGTGCAATCTCATCAACACGGGGGAGCGGATGCATGATCTTGATATTTTTTCCAAGAATATCCACGACTTTTTTCGTCACCCTGTAGCAGCCCGCAACACGCTCGTATTCCTGCATATCCCCAAACCGTTCCTTCTGTATCCGAGTGACGTACAGGACATCGAGCGTCTCATTCACTCCTTCCAGATCCTCGGTCTCATGTGTGGTTGAACCGTTTTCCTCTATTTCGTCTGTGAGAAAGGCAGGCATTTTCAGAAGATCCGGGGCTATGAACCACATCGGCGCTTTGAAAAGCGAGAGCGCGTATGCTAGAGAGTGCACCGTGCGCCCGTATTTCAGATCTCCAAGGAAGCCGATACGCACGTCCGAGAGACGGGGAAAAAATTCACTGAGAGTGAACAAATCGAGGAACGTCTGTGTTGGGTGCTGGTTTGCACCGTCTCCCGCGTTTATCACCGGCACCTTGGAAATTTCCGATGCGAGCCGGGCGGCACCTTCGACAGGATGCCTTATGACGATCACGTCACAGTACCCCGATACCGTCATGATGGTGTCGGAAAGCGTCTCTCCCTTTTTCACTGAGGTGTAATCGGTGCCTGAAAAACCGATGACTTCACCTCCCAAATAACGCATCGCAGATTCAAACGAGAGGCGGGTTCTCGTGCTCGGTTCGAAAAAGAGCGTGGCAAGTAACTTGTTCATGAGGCATCCCGCAAACTCACCCTTCTTGATCCTTCGAGCGGTCGCAATAATCCTGTCAAAGGCTTCGGTATCGAAATCTCGAATTGATATTATACTTTTTCCTTTGAAATCCATACCATTCACCCACGTGATATGAGTTACGGTGGTTTTTCAAACCCACCTTCATTCTTCAGTGCATCCCGAGCAGTGAACCGGGGTTCAGACCGCGGGAACCAGGTTTGACGAGCTTCATTCCCTTGCGGCACAGAGGACAACTTTCAGGCCGATAAATCGGAATATCCATTTCAACGCAGGAATAGTACGGAACACCCGGAGTAAACCCCCCTGCTGAGCGGTTCACAATGGAGGCGCACGCAGTCACAATTCCTCCGCTTTTCTCAAGCGAATCCCTGACCTCGAGCACCGAACCGCCCGTGGTTATGACATCCTCAACAATCAGGACCCTCTCGCCGCTTTGGATTTTGAACCCCCGACGAAGAGTCATGACTCCGTTTTCCCGCTCTATAAAAAGCGCCCGCTTTCCGAGGAGTTTTCCTACCCCATAGGACACGATGATTCCGCCAATAGCGGGAGCAACGACTGCATCGATTTCATCTTTTCGAAACTGTCGGGAGATGTCAGAGAAAAATTCCTCAGCGTAATCCGGCCTGGAGAGGAGAAGCGCGCACTGAATATACCCGGCCGAGTGGTTTCCCGATGTGAGGAGAAAGTGCCCCTCGAGAAGTGCGTTTGTTTCCTTCAGAAGCTCGATTGCCCTTTCTCTTTTCATCAGACACTGCCCTCACATTGTACAGAAAAAAAGAGCCTTCTCCTCAGGGAAGGAGAAAGCTCTTTCCGCTTTCATATGAAACAATTCCCGTCTTCTGCTTCAATCCCATTTGAGAGTTGAGTATAGTAAAAAGCCCCGGGCATGTCAAGGGATTTCATTATTTAGCAGATACCCGGATCGTATCATCGAAAATTACTCCCTCGCTTGTGATCAGCCGCCTTCCGGCACTTGCACAAACTGACTATACATTACACGCAAAAAATTCCATCAGTAATTATTTGATCATAAAATAAATCTTGACAATAATAGAGTTAATGAGAAAATATTATGTAATATAAATAAAGTAGGAAAATTACATCGATTTGTTCTTTATACCCCTTCACTTTATCACTTATTGACTTGCAGGTTCAAAGTTTACTAAAAGATATTTGTAAAGGAGGATTAAAATGAAGACAAGAACATTACTTCTCATTTCTCTCTTTCTACTCATTTTTCTTATGTCTGTTATTTATGGATGCAGTACGAGATATGGTGCATTGACAGTTGCTACTACAAAGAATATTGACATAAATATGCGAGAATTCGAGAAAGTTGAAGAAGGAGTAGTTGGAGAATCGAAGAAGCCAATTATAATAATAATTCCGACCGGCAATCCATCGATTGAAGATGCAATTGATGAAGCACTGCAAAAAGCAGGTGGCGATATTATGCAAAATGTCGTCATTTATTATAAATGGTTTTATTTCCCCTGGGTGTATGGATATTACAAATTTGAGATAAAAGGGGATGTCTGGAAGCTTAAAGAGAAATCTACAAGTATGTTAACTGAAAACAAGCTGAAAGATGCTCAGCTCGTGTTGAAAGCCGTTTCTCGGGATGGAAACATAGAATTAATTGAAGTAGAGAGTTCACTGAAAGATCTCTGACGATTTTGAGTACTCTGGCTCATAGATTCAATAATGAGGATGGGAATGAGGGCAATCGAAGAACTCGTGTTTCTCGTGTCCTCGTGTGCGCTCACTCTTCGGTCAGGTTTTTGTCCCGCCTTCTTTTTCCGAGCAGCACGATATCTCTCAGATCTTCGTTGCTTCGTGCGTTCATCCATTTTTCTTCAAAACGGGGGTCATGTACGATCTGCGCGATGGCGGCAAGTGCACGCAGGTGAAAGTTGCGCTCGTCTCGCGTACCCACGAGTATGAACACAGCCTGTATCCCAGGTGATTCTCTGTTGAAAAAAATTCCCTTTTTGTTTCTCGCGAGAAAGATGTCGAAAATGTGCTCACCTTCGACGATGATGTGCGGAATTGCGACAAAAGGGGTTATGGCAGTGCTGCTTTCCTTTTCTCTCGCATCGAGATGTGCTCGAATCGTGTGCGTGCTTACACCGAGCTTCTTCCCGATCTTTCGGGACACGAGCGAAAAAAACTTCTCTACCTTTATCGGCTCTTTCAGATCGACAATGACGCTCTCCTCAATCACGCGATCGAAGCGGTCCTGGATGATCTCGTCCCTTTCGCGAATGATTTCCTTCAGTTCGAGCTCGAGAGTCCTGCTCACGAGCTCTTTTGCGGTTATTCTCTGGATGACATAGAGAAGCGCAAACTCCCTATTCGCCCTGATTCTCCCGTAAAACAAGTATACAAAAAGTCCGCCTGCAATCAGGCAAAGACTCGTGATGAGAGACTCTTTCCCGATTCCGTAGAGCAGAAACCCGAAACCGCATATTCCTATGATCTGTACCCAGGGATACAGGGGTGCACGGAACGCCGGCTGGTAATTCTGCAACCTGCTTTCACGGAGTATAAGAACTGAAAAACACGATAACATGTAGGTGAGTATCATAACGGTGGATGCCGCCTTCACAAGGGTTTCCAGTGGCAAAAAAATCGCAGTGATCATGATTACCCCGGTAATCGAGATCGATATGTGAGGAGTCTGAAATCTCTTGTTTATCCTGTTGATCAATTCAGGGAGAAGCGAATCTCTGCTCAGGGCGAGAGGGTACCTCGAGGCTGCCATGATTCCCGCGTTTGCGGTGGAAACGAAAGCGAGAAGAGCAGCAATGCTCAGCGCAATTCTGCCCCATGGTCCAAAAAACGAACCGGCGCCATCCGTGAAAGGAACAACCGTGTTCGCGAGCGTGTACGCGGGAAGCACTCCCACCGTCACAAACACCGCGAGCGCGTACAGTAAGGTGACAATAAAGAGAGACATCATCATTCCAAGAGGGATAGTGCGCCCTGGTCTCTTCACCTCTTCTGCAAGCGCCGCTATTTTCAGCAGCCCTCCGAAGGAAACGAATACGAAACCCGCCGTTGAAATGGTGGATACGATTCCTTTTGGCACAAAGGGATCGAACCGCTGGATCGAAACCGAGGGAATTCCACCCACGATGTACACGAGCATTAGAGAAAGCAAAAAAACAACGAGCACAACTTGAACGCGCGCAGCTTCCTTGATTCCGATGAGATTGATCCCGAGAAACAATAGACAGAGAAATAGAGCGACGAACCGCACATCGATGTTTATGAGTAAATGGATAAACGCCCCCATGCCGATAAGTGCGAAGGTACTTTTCAGCGAGAGTGAGAACCATGTGAGAAGACCGTCAACCGTACCTACGGCAGGACCCATGCTTCTGGCTACATAAAAATAGGTGCCTCCGGCCTTCGGCATTGCAGACACGAGCTCTGACTGACTAAGCACACCAGTAAGAGCGAGAATTCCCGCAAGTATGTACGAGAGAACAACCGACGGGCCTGCCTCCGCGAACGCCATTCCGGTGAGGATAAAAATACCGGAGCTGATCATTGCACCGGTCGCAATGGAAAACACCTCTATCAGTCCTAGTTCTTTTTTCAGCATCTGTTTGGCAAGTGGAGATGCCATCTTTTTTCTCCTTGAGGTTCGGTCATTCTGCTTCGAGAAGGTGAAGCAGAAGCGCCTGCGCAGTGAACATCCGGTTTTCCGCCTGCTGATAGATGAGAGACGTCTCACAATGAATCGCGTACTCATCGATCTCCAGACCGGGGTGAACGGGCATGTCGTGTAAAACATACACATCTCTTCCCTGGAGGAGCTTTTTGTTCACCTGATATTTTCGCATACGCTCGAATTTCTCCCGCTGCACGGGATCCGCCTCCGCCTCTGCGAACTTCTCCATGTTGACCCACGTATCGGTGTACACGAAGTCTGAACGCCCGACCGCACCGAAGAGATCATCGGTTCGGTCGAAGCGTTCATACTGGCTCGCCTGCGCGGGAAAATCATCGGGCACCGCTTCCTCGACAGGAGTGACAAACGTGAGACGTATCCCGGTCTTTCTGCAGGCATAAAACAGTGAATTGGCAACATTGTTCTGCACTCCGACGTACACAAGCGAAATGTCGAAGTCACCCTTCGCCTCATACATCGTTAGGATATCTGCGAGAGCCTGGGAGGGATGGTACATGCTGCAGCAGCCGTTTATTACAGGCACGTTCACTGAATCGGCGAGCTCGACGATATCTTCAGTGAGTACAAGGCGTGCGAGAATGATGTCAAACATTTTTCCCACATACTCGGCTTCGTACCGTAGGGGTGAAATGGCAAAGTTGCTCTTTTCCCAATCCATGACAACCGTTTCCCCGCCGAGCTTCTTCATCCCGAGCTCGAAGGCCACGCGTGTCCTCGTCGATGTTTTTTGAAACAGGAGCAGAAGCGACCTGTTCTTCAGCCTGCTTCTGAAATTTTCGCTGTGTTTCTTGATATCATGAGCGGTATGTACAAGATCGATGAGTTCATCTCCAGTCAATTCATCAATTGATATGATTTTTCTCTCCATTCATCTCCTCGTGTACGTGCCGATAAGAGCGCCCTGTGCAATAATATGTTTGTCCATTTCCTTGAGCAGCTGTTTCTTCGTCAAACCGGGCCCGCCGCTGATTTCAATGTCGAGTGCATACACCTTGAAATAGTACCGGTGTGTGCCGCTCGGTGGACATGGCCCCCCGTAGCCGAATGTTCCGAAATCATTTTTCCCCTGCAGAGCTCCCGTGCTCAATCTTTTCGTCTTCTCAATGTCCTTAGCCAAAGACGTCGTATCAGGGGAAATATTGTACATCACCCAGTGTACCCATGTTCCCATCGGTGCATCGGGATCATCGGAGATCAGCGCGTAGCCCTTTGTTCTTTCTGGTCCCTCCGACCAGCTCAGCGGAGGAGATATATCGCGCCCGTCGCATGTGTACTCCGAAGGAATCATTCCACCATGTACGAATGCACTGCTCTTTACCGTTAATTCCATCAGCTTCACCTCCTTTTTGAATATTTGAGAATACACCGGAAAGAATGCACACAGCACAATGAAAAGGACACAGAGTGAATAAAAAAAACCCCTTTTCATGTCAATTCTCCCACTTATATTTCTATATAATGATAGTATCCTCAATAATGTTTTTAATCAAGAGGAGTTATATGGATCAAAAATTCTTCTTTTCGCAGAGTTCAAAAATGAGATTAATAAGAAAAATAACAGCATCGCTTTTCGGTGTATTTATAGTGATTTCTCTTCTTGCATATGCTTCCGGATTTTCCAGAAACCTTCCCCTTGAAACCATTCAGCTTCCCAAAGGATACTCCATATCGATCTTTGCAGACAACGTGGACAATGCCCGTTCCATGACTCTGGCCCCTGACGGGACGCTCTTCGTGGGAACCCGAAGCGACGGCCGCGTGTACGCCTTGAAAGATCTGGATAATGACGGAAAAAGTGACGTGCGTTTCGTCATTGCGCGGGATTTGTACATGCCGAACGGCGTTGCCTTTCGAAACGGCGACCTGTACGTCGCAGAAGTAAATCGAATCGTACGGTTTGACGACATACTTTCGAATCTTTCAGATCCTCCACTCCCGGTCGTGGTCAAAGACGATTTCCCCGCGGACAGAGCGCACGGGTGGAAGTTCATCCGATTCGGTCCGGACGGAAAACTTTACGTTCCGGTCGGTGCCCCGTGCAACGTGTGCGAACGTGCAGACAGACGGTACGCGTCCATAACGCGGATGAACAGCGACGGATCAAATTTTGAGATCGTTGCACATGGTATACGAAACACTGTTGGGTTCGACTGGCACCCACTCACCGGAGAGCTCTGGTTCACTGACAACGGACGGGACCACCTCGGTGACGATGCTCCTCCTGATGAACTGAACCGAGCCCCAAGAAAGGGCCTTCATTTCGGTTTTCCCTACTGTCACGGAAAAAACATCGCAGATCCGGTGTTTGGACAGAATTCCGGCTGTGCGGAATTTCAGCCGCCGGCCATCGAGCTTGGGCCTCACGTCGCAGCCCTGGGAATGCGGTTTTACAGAGGCACCATGTTTCCATCAGAAATGCAAAATCAGATTTTCATTGCGGAACACGGATCGTGGAATAGAAGCATACCGATTGGATACAGAATCACACTCGTACGTGTGAGAGGTGACAGAGCTGTAAGTTATGAAGTCTTTGCCCAGGGGTGGCTTCAGAGCGGGCGAGCGTGGGGAAGACCTGTTGATGTAGAAGTGATGCAAGACGGATCGCTTCTCGTGTCAGACGACCGTGCAGGGGTAATCTACAGGATCACCTATTCGAAATGATCACACGTCACGATGATTCATGTCGTATTCGTCTATCTTTTGCAATACCTTTTTTTCCGCTTCCGTGTATATTTCCTGTATCATGGGATCGTAAAAGTTGAACACCCTCTTCTCAAAAGGCTCATCGATTTTGGAGAGCAGTCTTTTTTGAAACTCGTCCAAGTCCTTCCCGTATATGTGATAGGAATCCGCATGCCAGTTCATCCTCCCGAGCTGAACACGCTTGCCTGTTCGTTCGGAAAGCCTTTCGGCAATCTCCGCCTTGTTGAACTGAACGAAACCAAACATGTTCATGAAGTTCGCGCCCCACGCGTCATTGCTCCTGAAGCGGACATTGCAGTTGAGATACCATGTTCCGTTGTCATCCTCGACAACCCTGTAGTGAAGGGATTGAAGACAGGGAGGGTCATAACAGTTGAGGTCGATATTCGGCATCCAGGTGATCATCTGGGCCTGCCTTGTATACGGCTCCTGTGCGAGTTTTCGCACCACTGCATCAATCTGATCGACCGTAAAGGGGCCTGCGACTTCCTGTTTTCTGGAATCGGGTGAGCGCTGTTTCCAGGATCCGTAGTTTTTCAATCTCCAGTGATAGGTGTACTCCCAGCGGGTATCATCCGGGTCATTCATGCTCTTCATCCAGTGATCTTTAACTCCCGATAGCTCCATAACATATTCACGGAGATCCTCGATGCCCCCGGGAAAGGCTTTGTGAATCATCGGGTCCGAGAGTGGCTCCAGGACAGTCATATTCATCGTTGCATCGACACTCGGCGGATCCCCGGGTCTGTCGTATTGTGTTTGTATCCTTATTCCTACCCTGTAGAGATCGGTCAAAGCGGCTTCATATGTTTCGGCGAGTGTCCGAGCCTGCACGTGGATAACCGGAATATTTTTCATAGAAAACCCCTGCACGTATTGTAAACACATGTACATAAAAAGAAAAGGCAAAGTTACATGTCGCCTGGCTACCCCCTGAGAAGAATTGGAATGAGAATGGGAACGAGTAAAGTGAGGATCATACCACTGAAAACGGAGATCACTGCGTATTCTTTTCCGGATACTTTCGTAATAACTGGAAGCGTCACATCCATGGATGTTGCCCCGCCTGATGCGATCGGAGCAAGTTTCCCGAACACCCTGACTGCCCATGGTGCGGTGAGCAGCGTGAGTATCTCCCGCATCAGGTTGGTCATCAGCGCGATCACGCCGAGAACCTCTCCATCGAGCTGTGAAATAATGACGCTCGACAAGCTGTAGTAACCAAACCCCGCACCTATCGCAAGCGCATGGCGCAGAGTGATACCTGAGAGGAAAACCGAAAGAAAACCGACGCCAAGAAACGTGCCAGCAATTACCGAAACCGGCACCAGCGCTATTTTCCAGTGATATGTTCTCACGACCCGCCACACTTTCGTATTTGCACCTACTTCAATCCCCACTGTGAAGATAAGCACATAGAGTACGGAGGAAACAAGCTCTTTGGGAATGCTTTCTGCGGGGATGAGCGAAGACATCCCTATCAGTATTCCTGAAACGAATACAAGACAGATGAAAATGCTATTTTTCACCGGTTTCAACCACGAAGAAATATTTATGTATGAAAAAAGAAAACACAGCACTGCCGAGCGCACCGCCGGCGGCAAGAACAGCCGCCTGTACACCCACAGTAGAAAGGTTATTGAGCACCTCACTGTTTTTCCCTATGGAAAGCCCAAGAAGAAACAGCAGAATAAAAATAGTTGCTGTGGAAACCCTGCCTGCAATGAGAGGAAGCGTCTTTTTTTCCTTGAGTAAGAATCCTACAGCAATACCGCTCAGAAGCGCAATCGTCACGAAGAGCATTGGATCATCCCCTTTGCAAACGGCATCAGCAGAATATAACAGTCAAATGGGAAGTAAGCAACGTTCAGGTGTGAATTTCCGAATTCAGCCATTTCAGGTAGGAATCACCCCCGGTAAGAACCGTGGTTACGACGAATTCCGGAACATCGTAGGGATGGAGCGCGAAAACCTCAGATTCAACTTTCTTAATAAGGCTCTTTGTGGAAACCTGTACAAATTTTGACATCCTCTTTTCCCCCTGTGATCAGGCGCGCGTGCAGTGAAAGAGCATGACGTCACCGATGTTGAAATATTTTGCCAGCTTGTCTGCCGGGCACTTGAGAAAATTCGGACTCCTGCCTGCAGGTATTCCGCCCCATGACACCTGTTTTATCACCTGAAACTGTGTCCGTTCAAGTAATACCCTCATCGTTTTCTTCGCGAACAGGTAAATGTGGTCGGGAATCGCAGATCTCCATCTCTCTTGAGATACACGGGCCTGGAATCCATCGACGTTCGGAGTAGTAAGCACCATGTGTCCTCCGGGCTTCAATAATCTCTTCACCTCAAGAAGGAGGGATGTGGGATCTGGAACGTGTTCGATGAGGTGTGAGAGGTGCACCACGTCGAAGTGTTTGTCAGGAAGGCGCGCTTCCTCGATGGTCCCAATAGATATGTCGAGACCGAAACGCTTGATGCCGTACTCTGCAGATTCCCTGCAAATCTCGACGCCTTTTGTGTTCCATCCTTTGTTTTTCATATAATTCAGCAGAAGCCCGGTGGCGCATCCGATGTCGAGGAAGTTTCTTCCTGCTCCCGAATCATGATAGAACCGATCGAACCGAATGTCATTCAGCCCGAGTTTCATGAGGTGAAAAAAATTTTCCTGATTTTTCAGTTCGTAGGAGAAATAATTTTCTCTGTATCTGTTTCTCAGAGCGTGAAATACCGGTCGCGGGTTTTGATATACAAGCCCGCACCGCGTGCACTTGCGGTACGCGAATCGTCCCATGGAGAGAAATGGAACCGATTCTCTGTTTTCACAGATGTTGCATACCACATCCTCGAGCATTTCAGGCATTCCATGTCTCCTTTCGTACTCTGCTATCCTATTTATCGGATGGTTTAACCCCAGGTAAATAGAGGAGTTTCATCAATTCCCGCAGGTTTACCGGTGCCTATCGGTGAGACTGACAAAATGCTCGAAAGGTGTTGGGAAAAAAGAATGAGTTGGGGCTTTTTCATCGGTGAAGGTCTGCGTGCATTCGGGAGACGGCTATTCCCCGCCCGCTTCATTCGTGGCTATCTTCATTTTTCCAAGTTTCGTATTTTCTTTCTTTACGGAAATATTTGGCTCGCCTGCAGCTTCGTTTTTCTGTTTGCGGTTCCTTTCAGCTGTCTCCTGCTTTTTTACCAGCTTCTTGTTTGTACTGTTTATCTCTGTAATCTCTTCTATCTCTTTTCGATCCAGCGCTTCCTTTTCCAGAAGTACTTTTGCAAGCTTGTTGAGTTTTGATTTGTTGCGAGTGAGAATATCCCATGCGATGGTATAAGCTTCATCAACGATCTCCCGTATTTCCTCGTCAATGAGCTCGGATGTCTTCTCACTGTAATCCTTGTGTCGCGCAATCTCTTTTCCGATAAAAATCGGCTCCTCCTTCTGTCCGTACAGGAGAGGTCCCAGTTTGTTGCTCATCCCCCACTCACACACCATTCTCCTTGCCAACGCGGTGGCCCGCTCGATGTCGTTATGAGCCCCTGTAGTGATACCTCCCTTTCCGTACTGGATTTCTTCTGCGACCCTTCCCCCCATAAGGAGTGTAATCTGGTCAAGTATGTAGTCTTTCGTGAGGTTGTGTTTGTCGCCTTCCGGGAGACTCTGAGTAAGGCCAAGGGACAGCCCCCTCGGAATTATTGTCATCTTGTGTACTGGGTCGGCATTGGGGAGAATCATTCCCAGCAGCGCGTGTCCGGACTCGTGATATGCAGTAATTTTTTTTTCTTCATTCGAAATTACGATACTTCTCCTCTCAGGACCCATGAGAACCTTGTCCTTCGCAAACTCAAACTCTTCCATCCCGACCTTTCGCTTGTTGCGTCTTGCAGCAAGAAGGGCTGCTTCATTCACAAGATTAGCAAGGTCTGCACCGGAAAAACCGGGGGTCCCCCGCGCAATCATTTTGAGGTTTACGGTTGTCGCGAGAGGAATTTTCCTGGAGTGGACTTTCAGTATCCCTTCTCTTCCCTTGATGTCAGGAATATCGACTACCACCTGCCGGTCAAACCTCCCAGGTCGCAGAAGCGCAGGATCGAGCACATCGGGCCGGTTCGTTGCCGCGACCACAATTATTCCTTCGTTTTCCTCGAATCCGTCCATTTCCACCAGCAGCTGGTTGAGCGTCTGCTCTCTTTCATCATGCCCGCCACCGTATCCGGCCCCTCTCACTCTTCCGACTGCATCCAACTCATCAATAAATATGATGCACGGGGAATGCTTTTTCCCCTGTTCGAAAAGATCACGCACCCTGCTTGCACCAACTCCGACGAACATTTCGACAAAATCAGAACCGCTCATGCTAAAAAAGGGCACATCTGCCTCGCCGGCGATTGCCTTTGCAAGGAGGGTTTTCCCTGTTCCGGGAGGTCCTATCAGTAAAAGCCCTTTTGGTATTTTTGCACCGAGCCTCGTGAATTTGGCAGTGTCCTTGAGGTACTCTATGACCTCACCGAGCTCCTCTTTCGCCTCCTCCACACCGGCAACATCTCTGAATGTAATCTTTCTCGAGCTGTCAGGCTGGAGCCTTGCCCTGCTCTTTCCGAATGAAAGGGCCTTGTTGCTCGTCCCCTGAATCTGCCTGAGCATGATGAACCAGAATATCCCGAGGATGAGAATCCAGGGAATGATCCCTACAAGCGCGTTGAGAAAGGGGTAATTTCTCTTTGCTTCACCCTTGAACTCAATGTTGTTTTCAATAAGGATCGGTATCAGGTTCGGATCATCATAGGGGATGATGGTATGAAAGGAGATAAGCGGAGCATCACCTCCAGAAATGTATCCGTAAATATCCTTCTCGATAATCCTCAGCTTCTGAACCTTTTCCTCTTCGACAAGCTGGATAAAGTTCGAGTATTCTATTTCCTGATAGCTCTCTTTTGGTTTGTTGAACATGAACATGAGAAACAGTGCTACGAGTCCGATTATCGCGATGAGAGCCAGACGATTGGACGGTTTGAAATTTTTAAAATCGTTTTTATTGTTTGTCACCTGTGTCCCTTTCAACAATTAATTCAGCAATAGAATCCATTTCTCTGTATCGTTCATTGTAATCGAGCCCGTATCCGATAAGAAACTGATCACCAACTTCAAACCCGATATAATCGATGCCCACATCAACCTTTCGCATGCACCGTTTGTCCAGAAGAGTACAGACCTTAATGCTCTTCGGTTTATGCAGCTTGAGATAGTTTATTATATAATCGACTGTAAGGCCTGTATCGATTATATCTTCGACAATAAGGAGATTCTTCCCTCTCACGTCCATCTTCAAATCTTTTATGATTCGAACATAACCGGTGGTTTTTGTCCCTTTGTAGCTCGTGGTTGCGATAAAATCTATGGAAATGGGTGCAGTCACATATCGGCACAGGTCAGCAAGAAAGATAAACGCACCTTTTAAATTGCAGACGAGCACGATTTTCTCGTCACCGTAATCACTGGATATTCGAGCTCCCAGTTCACGGACTTTTTTTTGTATTTGATCTTTTGTCAACAGGATATTGAATTTTTTCAATGTTTACAGTCCATTCCCATAAGATCGATTTTCATGTCTTTACCAACTCACACACAAGTATCTTGACTGTTTGTTCCGAGACGCAATGATTTACCGACACTCTGTTCAATTTTCCATAAAGAGAACAGAATACCCCTGCGATTTCCTCATCACTTACAATGATCGGCACCAGGTATCTCATCTCAGAAGGCACCTTGTCGTTGATAAAAAGAGTTTTGAGCTTTTTCATGCCGACGTTGGGGAGAGAAATTCTGTCTCCCTGAACTCTATTTCTGATGTGAATCGGAAGCACGAGCTTGTTGAAATCAAAGTAGATTTTGTTTTTCTTAAATGAGGATACAGATTCTTTCAGTTCGAAACGGATTTCCCTGCCAATTTCCTCGATATTTATCGATGAATCAAAATGTTTTACCCTGTAAAGATACCCTTTATTGAAGGAGCAGACAACTTTTTTCTCGAACACAATGTTCTCGTATTCCTTTCTGATCCTGAATAATTCATTGTGATATAATATTTTATTCCTTTCCAGCGGTTGCTTCACAAGGTCCTCGAGAACAACAAACGGAATATACGGTTTTTGTAGAAACGAATCGTCTCTACAGAGTGTATCGAATGCCAGAAGGATGACCCTTCTTTTCATCGCATCGCTCAAGCGTGTATATTCTCGTACATCGATACAGATTCTTTCGGATTCCCTCCCCATCCGGTAAGAACCGGCGATCAGGCAACCGTTATTTTTTTTTAAAGAATCCAATATTCGGGCAGCTTCAGCATTCATGAGTTGATCTTCCTCATGAATAATTTGGGCTAGATTGAGAACATGCTCACTGGAGCGGCTGTTGATTTCATTGAACCGGGGTATAATTTCCCTGCGGATTTTGTTGCGCCTGTAGGAAACACAGTAATTTGTATGATCGATCCGGAATGCGTGATTACCTGATGCCAGATACTTTTTCAGCTCGCTTTTTGTACAGTTCAACATGGGATGTATGATTCTTCCGCACCTGGGTCGAATGCCGGAAAAACCCGACGGTCCGGTGCCTGAAAGCAATCTGAAGATTATTGTCTCGACATTGTCGTCACGCGTATGCCCCGTGGCAATGCTGTCGAAGCCGAACTGCCTGAGCAGACCATAGAGGTACTCCAGGCGGAACCGCCGCGCTGCTTCTTCCACGGATTCAATTTTTTCCCGTGCATGGAAAACGTCAACACCTTTTGTGTGAAAGCGAATGCCAAGCCTTTTGCAGAGCTCCTGCACGAAACGCTGGTCTTCCCTCGAGGCCTCTCCCCGCAATCCGTGCTCAAGGTGGGCGACTTCGATGTGAAGGCGATACTCAGGCAGCACACAACACATTATGTGGAGTAAAGCTACAGAGTCCGGTCCTCCCGAGACTGCGAGAAGAATGCGATCCTCTGAATGAAGCAGATCATGACGGTTGCAATAGTATTTTATTTTTTCAACGATTCCTGTCATACTCAAAGACCTCTTTCACGCACGATGTGCGTAATGAGAGATTTCTCGTTACAGTTCCGCAGAACTCAAACGGTACGCAGTGTTCAGTCTTTCTGAACATTCGTTGAGGCGAGATGATAGACGTTCTTTTCCACAATATGAGCGAAGGGTTTCAGGTGTGTTGTTCAGTCCTGAGCTCGGTTATCAATTTATTGTTGAATCTGTTCATCGATTCATCGATTGAATGCATGATCATTACGTCCAGAGCTTCGATGATCATATCGAGTTTATTATCAAGGACTTCCATTTCATCGGGAGAGAAATCTTCCAATACATAATCATACATGTCTTTTTCAGAATGAAATGGCGGTTTTCCAATCCCAAATTTTATCCGAGGGAAGTCTTCCGACTTGAGTGAATAAATAAGCGATTTTATTCCGTTGTGGCCACCGGAACCACCACTTCTGCGAATTCTGATCATTCCGAAAGGAAGCTCAGTATCGTCGGCAATAACAATAATATTCGAAGTTTTTATTTTCAAAAAGCTTGCAAGATAGAGAACCGCTTCTCCACTGAGGTTCATAAAGGTCTGCGGCTTGAGAAGGACAACACCTTCACCGTTACATTTTCCCCGACCGAAGATCGCCTTCTTCTTTTTTATACAAAGATCGATACCATGATAGTTTGCAAACTTATCAACCACGAGGAAACCAACATTGTGTCTATTTTTCTCATATTGTTCGCCGGGATTTCCAAGACCAACAATGAGTTTCAAATCAAAACCCCCGATGATAATTGTATAATGTCGAAAATTTAATCTTTTTGACTCTTCCCTTCTTGTTCAGGGATTTCTTCTTCAGGAGCAGCTTCTGCTGCCTCAGCTTCAACTGCCTCTTCTTCAGCTGCTTTGATAACTGTCGGTGACCCGATTGTAAGCACAACCTGTTCCGGATTCGCATGCATGTGAATTTTTTCATCAACTTTGATATCTTTCACGTGTATGGAGTCCCCGACTTCGAGGTCTGTCACATCAACAACGATGGAATCCGGGATGTCTTTCGGAAGGCATTCGATTTCAAGATCTCTGATGAATACTTCGAGTATTCCTCCTTTCTTCACCCCTTTTGAAGTCCCCTTCACTTTTATCGGGATTTCGG
Organism: uncultured Spirochaetota bacterium; assembly: GCA_964583615.1. Lineage (GTDB taxonomy): Bacteria > Spirochaetota > B62-G9 > B62-G9 > DRHN01 > CAZOWM01. Next base: position 54,238 of record CAZOWM010000022.1, read on the forward strand.
TTCGCAACTTCTTGCCCTTTTCTATTTCATAGAAATCGACGTGGATAATGTTTTTTTTCAACGGGTCAATCTGGTAGTCCTTGACAATTACTTCTGCTTTTTCCTTTCCGTCGATATTCAGCGTAATAATCGAATGTTCACCGATTTCTAAAAAGAGGTTTTCAAAATCGAGTATTCGCAAAGAGAGTTTTTTCGTCCCTCTGTGACCGTAGAGGACTGCCGGGATAAATCCATCACTGCGAAGTTTGCGAGCGACGCTTTTTCCCGTCCCCTCTCGCAACTGAATATCAAGAACATGATCTTTCATGTTGTCTCCTTCCCTTACCTGGGTGGTGGTATGTACGTTTTATTCCAGACCGATGAGATGATCCTGCTCCGCATCCATAAACAGCGGAGCCACCGATCGATCCTTGTGTATACGCTCAATCGTGTCGGCAATGAGACCTGCGATTGAAAGCACAATAATTTTGTTCGCTTCATCTCTGCGTTTATTAAAATAAATTGAATCAGTGACAACAACCTTGGTAAGTGCGGATTTCTTTATATTATCCATTGCGTCCGCCGAAAATACACCGTGTGTCGCACATGCGTAGATATTTTTTGCTCCTTTTTCTGCAAGCACCTTTGCCGCGGCACAGAGAGTACCTGCAGTGTCTACCATGTCATCGAGAATGATCAGGTCGAACCCCTTAATCTGATCTGCACCGATTATGTTCATTACTGTTGCTTTATTTTTGTCATAGCGCCTCTTATCGATAATCGCCATGTTTGTTCTGAGCAGTCTCGCAAAGAACCGCGCCCTTTCCACACCTCCCGCGTCCGGAGAGATGACCACAAAGTCTCCCTTCATCTTTTTGAAATAGTCGAACAACACAGGAGTAGCAAAAAGATGGTCAACAGGAATATTGAAATATCCCTGGATCTGCGCCGCATGCACATCGAGCAACAAAATTCTGTTCGCCCCGGCGACAGCGAGGAGGTCAGCTACCAGCTTCGCGGTAATTGGTGTGCGTGGCTGTGCCTTCCTGTCCTGCCTTCCATATCCGTAATAGGGAATCACTGAAGTGATTCTTGCCGCAGATGCCCTTTTGAGCGTATCCAGAAGAATGAGAAGCTCCATTAAATTCTCATTTCCAGGATTAGAGGTCGGCTGTATCACAAAGACATCAGCCCCTCTGACTGACTCATTGATCTTGACGAATATCTCCCTATCGGCGAAACGGCAGATCTCGACATCGGTAAGCTGCATACCCAAGGAGTGGACAATCTCCTGAGCAAGGTGAATATTCGCTGTACCTGAAATTATTTTCAATTCTCTCACCATTTCCCCACATCCCCTCAAAACCCAAGAATAGTACTATACCCTAGATCTGGGGCGGGAGGATTCGAACCCCCGAATGTCAGGACCAAAACCTGATGGCTT
>CAZOWM010000023.1:0-52568 GCA_964583615.1 uncultured Spirochaetota bacterium
GAATTGACAGGTATTCCTCTTGTGAGAATTCTTGAAAGCGAATCCCAGAAGCTTCTCCGAATGGAGGAAGAAATCCATAAAAAGATCGTCGGACAGAACGAGGCAATCGAGGCAGTCAGCAGGGCGGTGCGCAGATCCCGGACAGGGCTGAAATCCCCCAAGAGACCTTCGGGATCGTTTATTTTTCTCGGGCCGACAGGTGTGGGAAAGACATACCTTGCAAAGACGCTTGCCGAGTTCCTTTTCGGAAGCGAAGATTCGCTCATACGAATCGATATGAGCGAATTCATGGAAAAACACAACGTATCGAGACTGGTTGGGGCGCCTCCAGGGTATGTAGGGTACCAGGAAGGAGGGGAGTTGACCGAGAAAATTCGAAGAAAACCCTACAGCGTAATCCTCTTTGATGAGATCGAGAAGGCACATCCCGACGTGTTCAATATGCTCTTGCAGGTGCTCGAGGAAGGACAGCTCTCGGATCACCTCGGACATACCGTTGACTTCAGGAACACCGTGATTATTATGACATCAAACGTGGGGAGCAAGGAGATACACAAGGGTACAAGCCTGGGGTTTAGTATCGGGACAGAAAAAAATGACTTCCTCGATATCAAGGACAAGGCGATTTCCGCCCTGAACAAGGTTTTCAACCCGGAGTTTCTGAACAGAGTCGACGAGGTCGTTGTCTTTCACTCTTTGAAAAAGGATCATATCGGGAAGATCATCGATATAATGTTTGAGGAGATGAGGACTACTCTGAAAGAAAAGGGTATGACATTCGAAATAACCGATCCAGCGCGTTCTTTTATCATTGATAAAGGCTACGATGAAAAATACGGCGCGCGGCCGCTGAGAAGAACAATACAGCGCGAAATTGAAGATCCTCTGGCAAATGAAATACTGAAAGGGGTCTTCAAAAAACAGAGTAAAATACTCATCGACTATAGAGAAAACCGGATTGTGTTCAGGGAAGCTCGAAAGAAAAAAAGCAAGGAACTCGAAAAAGTCGAAACATCCTAATCGTATCACTACAAAAATCGGTACTAATCAGAGTGTATCGCCAAAAAGACGGAAATCCAACCCTTTGAAATAATGATCGAAATTGTTGTAGAACTCGCATTCATTTTCATCCTCCTGGTACTCTCCTTCATTTTTTCCGGTTCCGAGGTATCCGTATTTTCTATTTCCGAGGTAGACCGGCTGAAGCTGGGCACAGAAAGCTCGAGGAAGAACAGCCTGTTCATCCATTACCTGAGCCATCCGCAAAAGGCGCTGGTCACAATTCTTGTCGGCAACATGGTCGTAAACCTCAGCGCTTCGATAATCGGAGAGCGCATCTCTCATATTCTGTTTGTGAACAACCCTCTGTTTTATTCTGTGTTCATCATGACGGTACTGGTACTTCTTTTCGGAGAGATTGTCCCAAAAAAAATTGCGGCTTCCAAACCAACGAAATTCGGGAAGAGATTCATTTCAGTCATAAATATCACCCACACGGTTCTCTACCCCCTTATTTTCCTGATGAGGAAACTGATCAGCAGCAAGAAGGATAAAAAAAGGAGTATGAACCTCACAAAGGACGAGCTGCTTTCCGCTGTAGAGGTTGGAGGCAATGCTGGATTGGATACCGCGTCCCTTAATGTGTTAAAAAACCTTATCGTTCACATCGATAAACCCGTTATCGACATCATGATTCCCCGATCAGAAATTCAGGCGATTTCGATCGATGAATACTGGAGCACTATCGAAAAATTCGTAAAGGACACGACGTTTTCAACAGTGCTCTTCTTCAAAGGGGATATAGACAATATCATCGGTTATATTTCCATGACTGATATGATCGGTGTGAGGAAAAAGGACCTGAAGGGACTTCTGATTGAACCGCTCTATGTCCCGGAAACGAGGATTATATTTTCGCTCCTAGGAGACTTCAAAGAATGGAACAGATCGTTAGCAATTGTTCTTGATGAGTATGGTGGAACGAGCGGTCTCGTTACCTTCAAGGACATCATCGACTCCATTCTCATTCAGGACATGAAGGTTCAGTCTCTGATACAGCAAATGACAAAAAGATCGTGGCTCGTGCACGGGAATACGAAGATTACGGATGTGAATATGAAACTGGGGCTCGAGCTTCCCACAGAATCGAACACTCTGGGGGGATACGTGGTCAACAAAATCGGTGAAATACCCAGAGAAGGTACAATCGTGTCGTTGCCTCAAAACTTTGTGTGCACGGTGCGAAGAAGCGATGACCGCCAAATAGAACTGCTGGAGCTGAGAAAAAGTGATCGTTAATCTCATTGCAGTACTCGTCCTTTTTGTGTTTTGGGGATTTTTTGCAGGAACAGAAACGGCGTTCATCACCACGAATAAATTCAGGCTAAACAATATGAAAAAAAAAGGAAGGAAGAGTGCGCTGATTGCCCATTTTCTTCTCGAAAAACCCGAAAGACTGTTCACTACCACACTCGTGGGGACGAATATATCCCTCGTTCTCTCGGCGAACCTCACGTCTGTTCTTTTCTTCGAACTTTTCAGGACGTCGGTGCCCATCCTTTCTATCGCGGTTCTCACTTTTCTCTCTCTTATTTTTTGCGAAATTATCCCAAAAAATCTCGCAATAAAACACAGCATGGCGTTTACCCTCATTGTTTCCTATCCACTTTTTGTGTTCTTTATAATATTCTATCCGATTGGCAAGATCTTTTCATACGTTTCCCACTTCTTCATCAGGCTTTTCGATGTAACCCATACAGGAACGATTCCTCAGATGTTTAAAAAGAAGGAGGACGTGAAAATTTTCCTTTCATCTCAGTTAAAGAAGCGTGTGAAGACTGAAACGAGTAGGTATTTTGTCGATTCATTGGACTTTGGAAAAAAGGAGCTCTCAGAGGTGATGATTCCACTCGTAGAGATACAAGCGCTTGAGGAGGACAAAAAAGTCGAGGATTGTTACACTTTTATCAGGACGTACAGAAAATCATATGTTCCCGTGTACGAGGATAGAATCGACAATATCGTGGGTATTATCTATGTGCACGACCTCTTCGATCACGATAAAAAAGAAAAACTCGGCCAGATAATGAATGAAGTGCTGTACGTACCTGAAAATAAAAACATAAACGAGCTCTACAGAGAGCTTTTTGTAAAGAATGTGCCTGTTGTGTTTGCAGTAGATGAATACGGCGGTGTTACCGGACTGGCGACAATATATGACATAGGCGAGGAAATTATCGGCGAGATAAGCGACTTCGGAGCGAAAAAAGACCTTTTGGTCAAAATAAAGCGGGACGAGTACCTGTGTGCAGGTGATGTTGAAATCGACGAAATCAATCATCGACTCGGACTTGATATTGAGCTCGAGGAAGTGGTTACTCTCAACGGCCTCTTTTTAAAAAAGCTCGGAAGAATTCCTGAGGCCGGTGATTATATCGATATTTCAGGATATAGATTCATTGTGGAAAAGAGTTCGGAAAAAAAAGTTGAGTTTGTGAGGATAATTCCCAAAACATGAGAAAGAGTGTTATATTATAGTGGTCATTTTTGTCGCGTGTAAGGTTGAAGTGTATGCACAAATCAATCCATTACGTACATGCTGTGTTGTTCTTTTTCTTTCTGTGTGTTTTTTTTCTTTTCCCAGGTACACTCTTCTCCGAGGAACAGTATGAAGGGAAGAGAATCCTCAGGGTGGAGCTTGAGGGCATCCAGCAGAGCGACTCTTTTTCCGTGAAGAGCGTTATCGAAACAAAAGCGCGTTCGGAATTTTCATTTGAGACATTGGGAAACGATATACGCGCTCTGTACAATCTCGATCTTTTCGAGAATATTAAGGTGGATGTCGTCGAAAAAGAAGAAGGTCTGATCGTGACGTTTATTTTTACAGAGCTTCCCACTGTTCGGGACATCATCATCAGAGGGAATAAAAAGATAAAGAACCGTCCGATCAAGGACAGGATACTTCTAAAAAAGGACGCAGTGTTTATAGAAGAGGACCTGTTTTATGATATTGAAGAGATAAAAGCATTCTACGAACAAAAGGGATATCCGAATACAGAAGTATCCTATGAAGTCCGTAAAGTAACGGAAAAACAGAAAAAGACTGGAGATGAGATCAGAAAAGTAGACGTTATATTCACGATAAATGAAAGCAAGAAGCTGGTTATACGCAGCATGAGCTTCAGCGGAGTCACAGCGTTCGAGGAAAAAACACTTTTAAGCAGGATGAAAACAAAGGAACGGGGTTATGCGCTTTCAAGGGGGCATTTCAAGGAAGATCAGTTCGAGCTGGATAAAAGAGCGATACTCGAAAGATACGGAGAAAACGGATACATCGAAGCTGAAATTGTCAAGGTCGACAAACGTATCACGAGAAACGATGAAAGAAATCGCGACGAGATGGATATCACCATCTTCATAAAAGAAGGAGACCAGTACACATTCGGTGGAGTGGACATTTCGGGGAACAAAATATACACCGATGACGAGCTGTACGAAGAAATTAGGATTAAAAAGGGAGAAATATTCGATAAAACTGCCTGGAACATCAGCGTACAGGAGATACGGACGCTTCTTGCATCCGGCGGTTACATCTATTACAACATAGACATAAACGAACGAAGGGATAGAGAAAAAGACACCGTGTCCTACGACATACATATCACCGAAAACAACAGGGCTCATGTCGAAAACATCTTTATTACCGGAAACGAAAGGACGAAGAATTTCGTTATTGCAAGAGAACTGGAAATACGAGAGGGAGAGATCTTCAACGCATACAAGATACAAAGATCGACCGAGAAGCTTTACAACCTTCGATACTTTTCGCTTGTCAACATAGACGTAAAACCGGGCACGGAACTCGGGCTTGTCGATCTCATATTTGATATAGAGGAGCAGAGAACAGGGCTGTTCACATTCGGCCTCAGCTACTCAACCTCCGGGTACGGAGTGTCCATATTTGAAGAGCTGTCTGCAAGCAACTTTCTCGGAAGAGGACTTCGGCTGTATGAAAAAGTGGACTTCGGTTTCGAACGCCAGGTGGTTGAAGTGGGACTCGATGAGCCATGGCTGTTCCACACACCGACCTCTGCAGGTGTAACGCTTTCGTTCTCCCGTATCCAGTACGGAGAGGGGGACGAAGTGTATACCTACAATGACGGGCTTTTAGACTCTGAAGGAAACGAAATCCCCGATGGAGTGGTGGAGATCGAACCCGGAGTCTATGATTATTCAAATGCAAATACTATGGAGTACCTGAGCCAAAGCTATGAGGCGGCCTTCAGGATCGGGCGCAGGTTTTCAGACTACTGGGGGGTGGCTTCCGAAATTTCGTTTTCAGTGTTCAATAACTCTCCTGGAAAAGATTTCAAGACGGACATGCCTTTTGATGAGACATTGAGGGAGCAGTATGAAGAAGGATATCTTTGGTACACGAAAAATTACCTCTCTATTACCGGGTACAGGGACTCTCGCGATCTCAGCTACTTTGCAACGAGGGGCACGTATGTTGCTCAGACATTTACATTTTTTGGAGGTCCCCTTGGCGGGTACAGTGACATGGTCAGGACAAACACGGAATTCAATGTGAACTTTAAGACCTTCTGGAAATTCGTTCTCTCGAGCCGTCTTAACTTCGGATTTATCTATCCTTTTCTTGGAAATCCCCTGAAAATAGATGACATCGACTATCTCAGAATCGACGGCATGAATGAGGGGCGCGGATGGCAGCGGAGCAGCCAGTTTAAACCTCTGGATGCAATTGATGGGAGGGCGGAGCTGAACATAAGTTTCGAACATCGATTGCCGATTGAGGAGAGGCTTGCATGGGCAATCACCTTTTTCGACATAAGCGGTTTGTACACGTCTCCGGAGGAATTTACTCTGGACCCGAAAGAACTCTATTACAGTTTTGGCTTGGGGTTGAGTTTTTTGATCCCTGGATTCCCGATTCGCCTCTATCTCGCGCGGCGGTTCAAGTATGATGAGGCAATGGACAAATTACAATTCGCAAACAGTCAGAATTTCTTTCAGAACTGGGATTTTGTGTTTGCGGTTGCAGGATTCTTTTAAGTGAGGTGAGTTTTGATGAAAAATAAATTCTTTTTCCTTTTTTCCCTCTTTTTCATGATTACTCCCGTGACACTATTCCCAATCACACTCGTTCGGGTTGGGTATATAGACCTCGATGTCATAATATCGCGCTACACCACAAAGTATATCGATACTGAAATATCGATAAGAGAGGAATATGTATCCCTACTGCAAGCAGAATACAACGATAGGTATTACAGGATGTCGGAAATGGAGAAAAGCCAGCTTCTTTCAAATCTCCAGAAGCACAGAAGGGTGCTCAATATGCTCAAATACAATAAGTATCTCTGGGAAAACACCGAAGAGTTGAGCGATGAAATCATCTACCAAATCGTCCAGAGAGACCTTATGGAAGCAATTAAAAAGACAGGTGAGCTTGAAGGGTTCAGTCTCATTCTGGACAACACTGGAAATTTCATTTACGGAAGCGAAGACGTCAACCTCACCGAAAAGGTACTGTTCAGGCTCGATGAAAAACTTTTTGATCTCAGGAATACAGAACCCGTCACTCCTCTTTCTCTTGAATCTGAAAGTGAAGAACGCAATTTACTTCTTGAAAATGAAGAAGAATAACCACACCGTACGGCACTATTTAATTTGGAGGTGTTCAAATGTCAGACAACAAGAAAACCATGACAATACAGGACATCAAGGATTATTTACCCCACAGATACCCGTTTTTGTTCGTAGACAAAGTAACCGAGATTCATGATGATGGGCTTACTGCGATTAAGAATGTTACAGGTAATGAATATTTTTTTATGGGGCACTTTCCCGACTATCCTGTTTTACCGGGAGTTATTCAGATAGAGGCGCTCGCGCAGGCGTCCGCACTGTTTGTTATTTATAAGTACGATCTGAAATCAAAACCGGTGTACTTCATGAGTATCGACAAGGTGAAATTCAGAAACCAGGTCGTGCCCGGTGACACTCTCAGACTGGAAATCAATCTTGTACGATTTGGCGGAAAAGTTGCGCGTGTAAAAGGGAGGGGGTTTGTTGATGACAAGATTGCGCTTGAGGCGGAAATGGTTGCAATGATCTAAACGTGAGAAGTGCAACTCACCTTGAGGAGTGCACATGGGAATACACAGCAGCGCTGTCATCGACAGAAGAGCAACAATAGGGAAAAACAATGAACTAGGTCCGCACGTGGTCATCGACGGCCCTGCGGTTATCGGTGACAACAACACCATCGGACCTTCAACGATCATTACCGGAAACACAACAATCGGTGACAACAATCACATTAGCGGTCATGTGTACATTGGGAACCTTCCTCAGGATCTCTCATTCAAAGGAGCAGTATCCTTCGTCAAGATCGGAAACAGCAACACATTACGTGAGTTCACCAACATCCATCGCGGCACAACAGAGGAAAGCTCCACAATTATCGGTGACAACAACTATCTCATGGTTTCAACGCATATCGCTCACAATTGCACATTGGGAAACAATAACATCATGGTAAACGGAGCGAGCCTCGGCGGCTATGCTGAGGTAAAGGACCATGCGTTTCTCAGTGCATATGTGATTGTTCACCAGTTTGTTCGTATCGGAAGCTACTGCATCTGTGGAATTCTGTCAAAAATCGTGAAGGATGTGCTTCCGTACATGATGGTCGACGGCAATCCATCTCTCGTGAGAGGAGTAAATGTCATCGGTTTGAAAAGAAAAGGCTTCGATGCAGCTCGAAGAGAGAGGATAAGAACCGCATACAAGATTCTTTACAGATATGATTACAGTCTTCCTCACGCACTTGAAGAATTGAGAAAGATGAATGATGAGGGCGATATACAGGTTCTCATTGATTTCATCGAAAACTCAAAAAGAGGCATTCTCCTGAAGTCACCAAAAACTGTGGAATCATACGAGTAGGCACCATGTCTCAATATATTGGGTTAGATGTTGGAGACAAGAGGGTAGGTATAGCAGTGAGCGATCAATCTCACAAGATAGCGTTCGCGCTCGGTGTTGTGGAAAGACATGGAGGAAGCTACGGGTTCAATAAAATTAAAAAGCTTATCTGCGAAAAGGATGTTGAAGCGTTCGTCGTCGGTATTCCCCTTAATAGGGGAGGCGGGCATGGAATACAAAGTGAAAAGGTTCTTGAGTACATTGAAGCAATGAAATCCTACTTCCACATCAACGTTATTCCATGGGATGAACGGTTTACCACAGTTATTGCGGAGAGCTCTCTTCGCGAGATGAATATACCGCACAAAAATGCAAAAGATGTAATAGACGCGATTTCTGCGCAACTTATTCTTCAGTCATACCTTGATCATATAAACGATGATCATATAAACGATCATTAATAGCATACTTAAAAAAATTATTAGGATGTTTTACTTTTTATACTATAGAAAAAAAATAGTAGGTATAATAATTTATAAAAAATTTTATGGATAAATGTTGGCAGGTATAAAACTATGAATACAAAGGTATATATACTACTATAAGTCGACATAATATATCTTATAGGAAGTAGAATATATGTTTTTCACATGCTCTCAGGCTTTTTGAATATTTTTTGTGAAGGCTTTTAATGGTTTCCTTAAAGTTTCCTCGAGGTTACTCTTTCTGTTTCTCTTTTTTATTTTCAGAAGTTAAGGATTCTTTTTTTGTTTCTTCTTTTGCAGATGGTTTTGTGTCGTCACTTCCATTCTTGCTTTGAGCAGAGAGGCTCTCCGCAGTTTTAGTTGAGTTCGAGCCTTTGTAATCAGTCGTGTAGAAACCGCTTCCTTTAAATATGATTCCGGCACCTCCGCTGACCAGCCTTTTGACTTCTCCTCCACATACAGGGCACTCTTTAAGCGGCTCGTCGGTAATTTTTTGAAATACTTCGAATACCTCTTCACACTTGTTACACTTGTACTCGTATGTCGGCATCTGATTCACTCCTAAGCAAAACCGTTATGAAAAATTCGCTTTATAAATGTACGGATTTTCTTTTTTACAGTCAATTGAAATCAAACACCTGAGGCGACGCCTTGTTCTTTTAAATCCATTACTTCATATATTTGAACCGGCTTTTTCTTTCCTTTCACCCGTATGAAATCGAGCTCTCTACATATGAAACGGTCGGCTAACGCCCTGTACGTGAACTCGCTTATAATGATGTTTGTTCCGTAGATTTTATTCGTACCCTCGAGCCGTGCGCCGAGGTTCACATTGTCGCCCATAAGGGTATAGTCCATTCTGCTTTTTGAACCCATATTGCCGACAGTCATGATGCCGGTATTGAGCCCAATTCCGATATTCAGCCTCTTCTCCACAGGCCATTTCTCGTTGAGCACGTGAAGCGTACTCATCATTTCAAGTGCCGTAAGCGTTGCACGATCTGCGTGTTTCTCCTGCTCCAGGGGCGCGTTCCAGAAAGCCATGATCTCGTCTCCGACATATTTATCGAGCGTGCCTTCATATTTGAATATTATTTCCGTCATTGCAGAGAGATACTCGTTCAGATGCGCCACAAGCTCCTGAGGAGTCAATTTTTCTGAAAGAGTGGTAAATCCCCGGATATCCGAGAACAAAACGGTGATGTTCTTGTCCTCTCCTCCGAGCTCGAGCTTTTCAGGATGTTTGAGAAGCTCGTCAACGATACTCTTGCTAACATAGTTGGAGAACATGCCCTGTATCACCTTTTTTTCCCTTTCCTCGGTGAGGATCCTATACGCGATCATCGAAAACAGAGTGAGCATTCCGGTTATGAGCGGCGCGCTGAGATTCAAAACATAACGGTGCCGGTCGAATACGAACACCACGAGGAAAAAGTACACCACGGCAAGTAAAAATGTTGCGACATAGCTGTAGAGAATCGACTTTCTTCCGACGATATAGCTGATGAGAAGACCAAAGAAGACGATGAGTGCGATATCGATGTAGTCAGGGGAAAATTGAATGAAATCTCTGTTGAGAAGCTGGGTAATCGCATTCCCGATCATTTCGATTCCAAACATCGGACCATACGGTGTCTGATGTATATCCTGAAGCCCTTCAGCATATACTCCCACGAGGACGGTTTTGTCCTTGAAATACCGCGTACTTACCCTTCCCTCCACCACATCGGAAAATGATCTCACCTGAAATGTACCGGATCGGCCGTAAAAGTTTATGAAAAGTGTACCCTGGATATCGATCGGAATAATCACGTCACCCTTCATTTCAGGGTGCGTGTCGGTCTTCTGGAGAATCGCATTGTGCAGTATCACGTTCTCCCCCATGTTGATTTCCACATCATCGAGTCCTACCTGGTAATGCATCATGGCAAGCCACAGAATCGTCGACGGGTAGTATTTATCGTTGATTCGAACGACAAGCGCGAACCTTCGTGCAGTCTGATCCGCTTCTTTGGATGCAAGTTTCGGGCTCATACCGTACAGAGAGGTCGCAGGCGCAATTTTCACATCGCTTTCGATTATTTTCTTGAACGGCGGTGTGACGATGTTGACAAATTGAGCATGGTCGTCCTGTGCGGGGATACCTCTGCTCTGCATCAAATCGATTCTTTCCTGAACCTCCGAGCTGACGCTCGGGATCTGATTGCTCACATCCGCAAACATATCGACGATCGTATTGTCGCTATAGCGATTGAGTGCTTCAGCGAGAATCTCGTCTTCGGTGTTTTGCGATCGTTCCGTAAAAAGTACGTCGATGAGTGTTGCATTGGGTTTGAACTCCTGATCCGCGTTTATATTGCGTAAAAAATTCGCATACACACTGCGTTTCCACGGCCATCTGCCGAGCTCTGAGAGGCTTTTTTCGTCAAAACCGAAAATTACTATGTCGTTTCGGATACCCTTAGCCTTGTTAATCCTGAATACGCCTTCACTGATCTGCTCTGGCCTGTGGAACACATCGGTCATAAAAAAATTCAGGTTCATGGATTTTGATTCGATTGCATCGATGATTATTGTGTTTTTCAGTAAAACAATTATTACGATAATAATAAATAATCCAATTAAAAGGCTCATATTCTTGGAGCTAAAGATCTTCTTACCCTTTTTTTTCATTTGTGCCATACACTTTCTCCTCATTGGATATGAAAATGATATGCATTTTGGGAAATACCTGCTGAGCCTGCTAACAGAATTTTAGTATTAAGATAAGAGGAATTCCACCCTTTTACATAAAATTCTTCAAGAGGAGCTGGCGTTTTTCCGCAAGATCTCTCCAGCTGCTCCACTGGTAGGCTGATACGATGAGGGAATACTGTTCTTCGGCCTTCTCGGGCTTGTCCTGCTTTTCCAGTACTTGACCGAGATTGAACAGTACGGTTGGAATGATATATGTTTCTTCGTATTCTTCCCGAATATTTTGATAGGTCTGCGCCGCTTTTTCCAGTTCGTCCAGCTGCTCGTAGCAGCTTGCCAGTTTCAGCATACACAGAAAAGAAATGTAGTATTTTTTATTGATCACAGATCCTTTTTTGTAGACTTGTGCGGCCTGTTCATATTTTCCCGCATCGATGAGAATATTTCCCGTGTAGTACGCACTTTTCATTGCTGCTTTTGAATCAGAGTATGTATCGATGACCAGCTGAAAATCTTCTGTCAGGGCAACAAATTTATCCTTTTTTTCTTCATCAGAGAGATCCTGATTATTGATCAGTTCAGAATAGACCAGATAGACCTTGTCGAATGCACCGAACGCTGTCTGCTGCTTTTTCGTGATGAAATAGTCCACGGAAAAATAGGCGGCAACGATTATCACGGCCATGGATACCGAAATAAGGATCGCTTTCAGATACTTACTGATAAACTGTTCCAATTTTTTCGTAATCTTTGTAAACACGTCTTCATGAATATAGTGCTTCTCTTTTGCCATTCCTTACTCCAGTAATACCTTTTTTACATCTTGCTAATTTTCAGTTCACCGATAAGCCGGGAGAGGTAGGTTCTTTGAATTTTCAAAATGGATGAGGCCTTCGTTTGTTTCCAGCCGGTTTTTTCGAGTACTTTGATGATATAGTTTCTTTTAAAATCGTTGATGGCTTCCTTGAGCGACTGTACGGGCTCCACGTCGACCTCCCTGCTCAGTATCTGATCGTCACCGAGGTAGAGGTCTTTTCTGGTGATCTTTTCATCCTTGCAGAGCACAACCGATCTCTCGATCACATTTTGAAGCTCCCGTACATTTCCCGGCCAGTAATATCGAGAGAGGATGTTAAGAACCTCGTTGGAGAATCCATTTATATTTTTTTTCAGCTCATGATTGAATCTGTTCAGGAAATACTCTGCGAGGAGCGGTATATCTTCCTTTCTTTCACGCAACGGAGGAATAAAAATGGGAAATACATTTAAACGAAAGAAAAGGTCTTCTCGAAACCTGTTCTGTTTTACTTCCTCGTAGAGATTCTTGTTTGTTGCCGCAATGAGCCTGAGGTCCACCTGTTTCGACGTTGTTCCCCCTACCCTCTGGATAATGTGATCCTGAAGAACCCTCAGCAACTTTGATTGAACGTTATAGGAGAGCTCACCGATTTCATCAAGAAAAATGGTTCCTTCATTTGCCAGTTCGAATTTCCCCATCTTATCCGTTACCGCATCGGTGAACGCCCCCTTGACGTGCCCGAAGAGTTCTGTTTCGATCAGGTTATCGGGAATCGCCGCACAGTTTACTTTAATGAATGGTTTGCTTCTCCGCTCACTGCGATAATGAATATGTTCAGCAAACAGCTCTTTTCCCGTACCACTTTCTCCGAGGAGCAGCACAGTCGTGTTCGTTTCTGCGACTTGATCCGCCATCTCGAGCTTTTCCTTGATCTGTCTTGATTCCCCGATAAATTTAGCCCGCACCTTCCCGTTGGAGAGCTCTTTCCTCAAATTGATATTCTCAAATTTCATGTCCTGGTATGCTCGTGCATTTTCAATTGCGATCGCTGCCAGGTTGGAAAATGTTTCAAGGAGTCCCTGGTCTCCCGCTGTAAAGCTGCCTCCTCCGATCTTGTTGATCACTTCGAGTACACCGATTGTTTTATCTTTCAGCTTCAACGGCACGCATAATATCGAACTCGTCTTGAAATTCATCTGTTTACTGATGTCCTTGAACCACCGCTTATCTTCCTGAACATTTGGTACGAGAAGAGGTTTGGAGTATTTTGCGACCCATCCGGCAATACCTTCTCCCATTTTGAGAGTGTATTTCTTTACCTCCTCGCTCTTATCACCGAGCGCTACATGGAAATAGAGTGTGTTGTCTGTTTCATCTATGAGGAGCAGAGAGCTGGCCTCTGCCTTGACAACACGATTTGCAGAGTTCATTATTCTGCTGAGCACTTCGTTGATATCAAATGTTGAATTGATGAGCGTGCTGATCTTGATGATTTCTTCAAAATCACCCGCATTTTTCAATGGCGGCATTTACTTCCCTATATTGGATAAATCTATAAGATCCCCTAAGCTGACAGAATCTGTTTTCTCAACATCATTTGCGATATATTTCTGAATTTCCTGCTTCTCAAGACGGTTGAGAAAGTCTTTGACACTCAGCGATACTTTTTTCTTGTTTTCGTCGATATCGATCACCATAGCCTTTACTTTGTCTCCAACTTTGCAGTGATCGCCCGGGTTCTCTACCTTTTCATGAGAAAGCTGTGAAACGTGAATAAGACCCTCTATTTCATCGTCCACCTTTACAAATACTCCGAAATCTGTAATACTGCTTACTTCTCCAGTGATGATGCTGCCAATGGGGTGCCTTTCTTTCAGGCTTGCCCACGGATTATCCATCAGTTGTTTCAGCCCCATCTGTATTCTTCTGTTTTCTCTGTCAATCGATAGTATCACGACTTCAATGCTGTCACCGACATTGAAATTGTCTAATAGATTTCTCACCTGTTTTTTCCATGAGATATCATCGACATGAAGGAAACCCTCTATTCCCTCCTCAAGCTCAATAAACATTCCCGAACGTGTAATCTTGTTGACCGTCGCTTTCACTCGTGACCCAATGGAATACCGTGTGTCGACGGCGTCCCACGGATTGGGTAAAACCTGTTTCAATCCCAGTGAAACGGTTTTTTTATCCAGGTCGTAATCGAGAACCATGACCTCGACTCTATCTCCGACCTTCAGCACCTCCTTCGGATGGCTGATCCTTTTCGTCCACGATAGTTCAGAGACATGCAAGAGCCCTTCAATTCCATCTTCGAGCCGGATGAACCCACCGAAATTGGTGAGCTTTGTCACTGAACCGTCGTATTTTTTCCCTTTCTGATATCGTTCTTCGAATGTTTTCCATGGATCATCCACCATCTGCTTTAAGCCGAGGGAAACTTTCCTGTTTTCATGGTCGATCGAGAGTATCCTGAGCTGAAGGTTTTCTCCTTTTTTAATGTGCCGTTTCGGATCGTACACCCTCCCCCATGACATGTCGTTTATGTGGAGGAGGCCGTCAATACATCCTATATCGATGAACGCGCCATAGCTCACGATATCTTTCACCACACCCTCAACAACATCACCCTCTTTCTTGGTTTCGAAAAATTCCCGGATTTCTTTTTCCCTCTTATTTTCCATATGTTTTCTGTGAGAGACGACTATATTGTTCTTACCGCTGAGTTTATCAATTTGAAACAGGAGCCTTTCCCCAATTAGACTTTCTGGGTTACTGATTTTTTTCATCGATGCCTGTGAGTTGGGAAGAAATGCATTGAATCCATTGATTTCAACAGAATACCCACCTTTGATGACTTCTTTTATCCTGCCTTCAAGAGGGAACCCTTTGTGAAATGCATTTTGTATGTTATCCCACTTTACAATCTCATCAGCTTTTTTCTTCGAGAGAATCGGTTTGCCGTCTTTGCTCTCCTTTCTTACGAGCATCACTTTTATTTTTTCACCGGTTTCGGGTTTGGAAGAGAATTCACTCAGTGAAATATCTCCCTCTGATTTGTACCCAATGTCAACGAACACCGAATCCGCTACAACGGCGACGACAACTCCTTCGACAATCTCCCCTTCTGAAAAAGCAGACAAATCCTTGATGAATTCCTCTTTAAATTTTTCTTCATGCATTTCGTCTACTGTGTATGCTGAGCTCTCCGGGGGAATTTTCTCATTACCCGAATCGTCATTGTTCTCCATGGTAGTCTACTCCTGCTTTTGTTCACTGATTTTCTTTATGATGTAATCACACACTTCATCAACTGTCATATTGGTCGAATCTATGTAGCATGCATCATGTGCTTTCTTAAGAGGAGAGTTTTTTCTCGAACTGTCATAGGAGTCCCGCGCCTTAATACGCTCAATCATCTTTGTTACATCGTTTATGTGATTTCGGCTTTTTTCATCCTTTATACGCCGGCGAGCCCTTTCTTCAACAGTTGCATCGAGATAGAACTTGTGTTTCGTTTGGGAGAATACAACGGTCCCGATGTCCCTTCCTTCAGCAACAATATCTCTATTTTTACCTATTTCCCTCTGAAGTTCAACCATTTTTTTTCTTACGAAGCCGAGACTCGATATATAACTCACCAGGCTCGTTACCTCTTCACTTCTTATTTCTCTGTCTACGTTTTCATTTCCGATGCGTACACCGCCTCCGGAAATGTCGAGCTCAAAGGTGTCTAAAAGCCTCCTGATCTGTCCGATTTCGTCAGGATGTACATGATTTTTCAACACGTGCAGGGTAAATGCCCGATACATTGCTCCAGTATCGAGATAATGAATACCGAGCTTCCTGGCGACTTTTCTCGCAACAGTACTCTTTCCCGCACCTGCAGGACCATCTATCGCAATAACCATTTTTTTTCAAGTGTGTGCCCTATTGTGGTCCAACACTCCAAAGAAGTTTCTGTATCTCCGTATTCGTTAACTCGCGATATCCTCCAACCGGAAGATCTCCCAGTTCGAGAGGGCCAACTGCGATTCTTTTCAGTTTACGCACCTGCAGGGGGATACTCTGAAAAAGAATTCTAATCTCCCTGTTTTTTCCCTCATAGAGCAAGATAATCGCTTTTACCGAGCTAATTTTTTCGATATCACTTACGACATATTTTACACCTCTAATATATACACCATTTTTCCATGCAGCAATCGATTTATAGGGAATTTTTTTCTCAGTTGATACCTCATATTTTTTCATAACTCCTCGTGAAGGGTGGCTGACTCGGTAAGCGAACTCTCCATCATTGGTGAGAAGGAGCAATCCTTCGGACATATAATCCAAGCGGCCGACAGAATAGATACCATCGTTTATTGTTTTACTGTCAATTATGTCGTATATCAGCTTTCTTTTCGCCGGGTCTTTCCTTGAACAAAGATAACCGGCCGGTTTATTGAGCATCAGATATATGTTTCTCATATTTCTGTTGATCATCTGCCCATCGACTTCTATCACTGAAGAGTCTAAAACTTTCGTCCCTAAACAGTTTTTTACAACTCCGTTCACTCGCACTCTTCCTTCCTTGATCAGCACTTCAGCCTTGCGGCGTGACGAGTATCCGTACCGGGCGATTAATTTCTGTAGTCTGATTTGGGACATAATATCGATTAATCCCAGAGCCACCCATTGAGCTCATTATGTTTTCTCAAAATCACTGATCGGCGGTAGATCCTTCAGGCTGAGAAGGCCGAAGTAATTTAAAAAGTGGTCCGTGGTTTTATAGAGGATTGGTTTGCCGGGAGCATCTTTTTTCCCTGCAAATTGAACAAGTTTTTGTTCAAGCAGAAACTTCAATATATGTCCTGCCTGCACGCCTCTTATTTTCTCAATTTCTGACCTGGTTATGGGTTGCCTGTATGCGATAATTGCGAGAGTTTCCAGAGCAGCGTTTGAGAGACGGACCTTTTGCCTTGAATCATAGTACTTTCCAAGAAGGGAAAAGAGCGATTTTCTTACACTCAGCTGGTAATCGAATTGATCATTTTCAGTTATACAAAGAGATGAACCCATCTGACGGTATTTTTGCTCAAGCTCGTGGATACTTTTTTTGATCTCCTCTTTTTTCCTCCCTATGAGTTTTTCCAAGTATCGAATATTCACCGGCCTGTTTTCAAGGAAGAGCAACGCTTCGACCAGATTACTTGTGCTGACGTCGTCTTTATTGTTCAACTCTGATCTCATCTCTCCGAACGATTTTTATAGTGCCGAACAACTTATGCTGAAGTATGAATATCTTCTTCATTTTCACAAGCTCCAGAAGCGCGAGAAACGTAACGATGAGGATGTATTTTGAATTCCGTTGGGGAAAAAGTGAATGAAACCCCAGAGTCTGATTTTTTGCGAGATAATCGAGAATTTCGTTTATTTTATCGTCTATGGAAACTTCTTCCAGCTCTACGGATTTGAATACCGTTTTATCGACCTCCCTGGCAACACGGGAGAACGCGATTATCAGGTCTATGATCGAAACTTCTTCCCAGTTTTCGTTGTCCTTGAAGTCGATCATGAGTTGTGGCTCTCTTCTGATGAGGACCGTATCGTCCTCGATGCTCGTCTTCATTATACGGGCAACATTCTTGTATTTCTGGTACTCTATGAGATTGTCAACAAATTCCCTTCGATCATCCACTTCATCATCAGCAAAATCGATCGTCTGCGGCAGCAGGGTCCTGGATTTCATATAGATAAGAATGGACGTAATGAGAATGAAGCTCGATGTCTTTTCTATATTGAGCTGTGAAGACTCTTCCAGAAAATCGAGAAACTGCTGTGTGATATCGGAAATGACGAGATCATTGATATTGATCTTGGAATTTTTTACAAGGTAAAGAAGAAGGTCGAACGGGCCTTCGAACTTCTCCAATTTCACAACATATGTATCGTGGTCAGCCCTGTTCATTCTATTTCGATGTCTTGTTTTTTCTTGAAGATTTGTACATGCTGTTCAGAGTCATCGTTTATTGCGTCATTTATACGAATATCTTCACCGTTCACAGAAATCATATCAGTAATCTCGGAAAGAGGGATAAGGACAAAGTTCCTCTTGAACATCTCTCTGTGCGGAAGTGTGAGAACATCTGTCGTGAGCACCGTTTTTTCCATGTGAAGTATGTCAATATCGATTAATCTTGGCCCCCACATGAACGTTTTCACTCTTCCCATGTTTTTCTCAATCGTTTTCACTGTGCTGAGCACCTCAAAAGGTGAGCTCTTAGCAGTATCTACCTTCACCACCATATTCAAAAAAGCCGCCTGCCGTGTGTAGCCTATCGGCGAAGTGGTGTGGATAGACGAAATATCGAGGATGGGATAATGAAATTTGATTCGCTCGATCGCAGTTATCAGGTTGTGCTCTCTATCGCCAATATTTGAACCAATCCCGAGATACGCAACCTTCATTCTATACCCAACACATCATTCATGCTGAAAAATCCGCGTTTTTTTCGAGAAAGGAACTTTACCGCTCTTAATGCCCCGGAAGCATAGATGCTTCTGCTGCTGGTTTTATGAGCAAGCTCTATTCTCTCGCCTGAACCGCCAAACATGACGAAGTGTTCTCCCACAACATCGGATAATCGCAAAGAAGAAATACCGATTTCACTCCTGCTCCTCCGGCCTGTGTTGCCGTGTCTGCCGAAAACTCCGACTTCCTCCAGTTTCTGGCCGCGAATGTCTGCAATGATTCGCCCCAGCTGAAGTGCAGTGCCTGACGGTGCATCCTTCTTCTGATTATGATGTACTTCCGTAATCTCTACTTCAAACTGATCACCGAGGAGCTGTGCAGCATTCCTTACGAGATAAAAGAGCACATTGACACCCTGGCTCATATTCGGCGAGAGAACAACCGGTATGTTCCGTGCAAAGGCGCGTATCTTTTCAAACTGCTCCTGAGTAAATCCTGTCGTGCCGATCACAATCGCTTTATTATATTTTTGAACAATCTGGAGATTCTGCATCGTTGCTGAAGGACTCGTAAAGTCAATGACTGCGTCGGTCTTTTCGATCACGGATTCGAGCGAATCAGCGATACGAAGGCCGATATTCCCTATTCCGGCAACAATTCCCGCGTCCTCGCCGATGTGCGGAGAATCGTGCATCTCAACAGCACCAGCGATGTTCACTTCTTTATCGGCGTTGCATACGGCAATATTTTCTTTTCCCATCCGTCCGGCAGCACCGCAGACAACAACCTGCACCATTTATCCCCCTTACCATTGTGTCACGCATACTCATACTTCATTTTTTTGCGGCTTCAGGTTTTCCTCTTTTGTACCGAAGTACGCGTCGAGTATCTTTTTTTCGATTTCATCCCTAACGGAAGGGTTGTCCTTGAGGTATGTTTTTACTATATCCCTACCCTGCCCGATTCTCTCGTCACCGTACGAATACCATGTACCGCTTTTCTGCACTATTCCGAGTTTTGCTCCCAGCTCGATGATCTCACCCTCTTTTGATATTCCCTTATCGAACATTATCTCGAATTCCGCAATTTTAAATGGAGGAGCGATCTTGTTTTTTGCTACCTTCACCTTTACCCTGTTACCAAGCGCTTCCGTTCCCTGTTTTATGGTTTCTATTCTCCGAATGTCAAGACGTATGGTTGAGTAAAATTTTAATGCATTTCCCCCGGTGGTGGTTTCCGGATTGCCGAACATAACGCCGATTTTCATGCGAATCTGGTTGATAAATACTACGCATGTCCTCGATTTGTTTATCACACCCGTTAATTTTCGTAGCGCCTGAGACATGAGCCGAGCCTGCAGACCCATATGAGAATCACCCATATCTCCCTCAATTTCGGCCCTCGGGACGAGTGCAGCTACTGAATCTATGACGATTACTGACAGTGCTCCGCTTCTCACGAGGGATTCCGTTATTTCGAGCGCCTGTTCTCCGGTATCGGGCTGAGAGACAAGAAGGTTTTCAATATCAACACCGAGGTTTTTTGCATACCGTGGATCGAGCGCATGTTCGGCATCAATAAACGCAGCTACACCCCCCTGCTTTTGCGCTTCTGCGATCACATGCAGGGAAAGGGTTGTTTTCCCGGAAGATTCGGGGCCGTATATTTCGATAACCCGTCCCCGGGGAAGTCCGCCGACGCCGAGAGCAATATCCAGGCCCAAAGAACCTGTCGAGATAACCCCAATATCCAGATTGGTCCTTCTCTCTCCGAGCCGCATGACCGAACCCTTTCCAAACTGTTTTTCAATGCTCAGAATGGCGGTCTCCAGCGCCCTGTCCCGTTCAATCTCTTCCATTTTCTTGCCCTGAACTGTTTTTTTGTTTCGGATGGTAAAACAAAGTTATTATAAAGAAAAAAATAAATCAAGACTTCTTTCATCTTTCCGCTCCGCTCTCCATAAACACGAAATACAAACAATTTGTTTCTCTTGCACGGGAGAATTTTGAAAAAATCATCCGAGGTATTTTATGCTTCGTTCGCACATCGCTTTCCACTCGTGCGCTGTGGAGATTTTTTTACTTCGAGGATATGCTTCGATGAACTCATGAAAGGCTTTGAGAGCTTGCACATAGTTTCTGCTGTCGTAATGGATATACCCTTTTAAAAGCTGCGCTTCTTCATCTCTGGAGGGAACGGTATTGGAGCGGATTTGCCTGATGTAATTCAAAGAAAGCTCGGGAGATTTATTGCTGTAGTAGTGGCGTGCGAGAAGGTACAAACTCTGCTCTTCGTACTCTGAGTCAGGAGATATCTCGATGATCTTTTTCAGAAGCGCAACCGCCGCTGTATTTCGATTCTCTTCAAAGAGTATCTGTGCATAATCGTACGCGCTTTTTATATACAGCTTTTTGATCTTTCCGCTCGTATCATATTCGATCAGTTTTTCCAGCAGCACGATCGCCTTCAACTCACGGCCGGTTCTCAAATAGATCTGGGCAAGTCCAAACATACATGAAGGTGTACGGATGCGGAGGAATATTTCTTCTGCTTTTTCGTATTTTTCATTTTGAAGATAGAGAAAACCCAGCTCGGTTTCCAATTCATCCAGCAGCTCCTGACGCGATATCTCACGAATGGACAGATCGAAGTTTAGAACAAGGAGGTTTTGTATATAATCCCGGAACTCAGCGGAAAAACGCTCGATTCCGGTTTTTTTCAATCGTATTTTTTCCTCACGAACAATGTTGATCATGAGCTCGAGATAGTCCTCAAGGCTTTCAGTCCTCCTCTTTGACCGGTCAATCAGCCCGTTTCTGTACAATTTTGAAACAGATATCAGTGATCGAATGTGCCAGTTGCCGATCCGCGAAAGACGCGTGTTCGAAAGCAGCATCTTGTGGGTTTCAAGCGCATTTTCATACTTTTTCATTTGCTCATAAGTGTCTGCTAATAGAAAGAGAACAGGTGCCTGCACGGTACGAAAATTATACTGTCCCAGTATTTCTTTAAGACCGTCCACCGCTTCCTGGTATTTCGCCTCTCTTATTCCCAAGATCGCTTCGTTTATCTGGGCTTCTGCATCCTGAATCTTTGAGTAATAATGCGCTCCGTACAATCCACAGAAAATGAACAACAGCACAATGAGGATGATCAGCCCTTTACCCATGAAATAATTCCTTTATGGAAATTTACTTTTTACGTCCCCCGGGAGCCACAACACTGTAAAACCATATGAGCACGCAGCTGAAGAACAGCGATGCGAGCACATTGATGTTGTACACGGATGTCAGTCTCCTGAAGATTTCATCAAGTATGAATCCTCCCAGCACAGAACCAATAATACCAATGACGAATGCTGCCCAGAATCTTCCAAGTACGTTTCGCTTGAGTATGAAGTACACAAATATCGTGCTCAAGAATCCTATAATGATGTACAGTCCGTATCCTATGAGGTTAATCAGCCATTCTTCCATACACATACCCTCACCGGTACCCACGTTTTTTATTACTGCGGCCACAACCCGAATTCCACAAGTGCGCTTTGTTCGCCGTTTACACCCCAGGCGGAAACTGCGAAGTAGAACCTCTTTCCGTCTTCCTGATATATCTCGGAAAAGGATTTCCCGGATATGGGGTCTTCGATGTCCGAGACTGCCACCGTGTAGTCTATACGCGGGTTTAAGATATCGCTTCGATTATCAACCGCATCCACCCACCCTGGAAGCATATCCTCGTACTTCGGGATCGTTGGTCTGTCTAACTCATCTTTGTACTGACAATAAGAATAATCACCGTCAGCATCCTCCTTGTACCAGAGAATGTACCCTGAAAAGTATGTTTCCGTATTGTATCCGGAAAAATGCAGAGTCAGCTGCGTCTTGCTTATACTGAAAGGAGGATTTAATGCGTTACCCGTAGTATAGAGACCGCAGCCGCCTGCAAGCAGGAGAACAGTGAATACAAGAGTTATTCTCAAACATTTCATTTTTCTGTATACAAAGATTGCGCTTTTTCTGCCTGCACAGGATTGTTTAATTCTTTATAACAATTGACTAAATACTTTAAGGTCTCCTCTTTTTTAAAATCATACATCAGCGCGATTTTAAGGAAAGGTATCGCGTTATCGTAATTTTGAAGATCAAATTTAATTTTCCCAAGTTCGAAATACGCTTTTCCGTACTTCTTCTTTGCCTCCGGATCACCGAGTGAAGTACCGTCAATGACATAAATATCCTGTCCTCCATATCTTCTCCAGTTAGGGTCCTCATGTATGATTTTCTCATACACAGAAATCGCATCAAGATATTTCCCCTGCCGTGCGTATATTTCGGCCCTGGTATACCGTATATCATAAATCGTATCAGGAATCTGGAGATACTGCTCTTCCTCTTGTGCGCTTTCAATATACAAGAGTGCAAGGTCATAAAGTTTTTCATCCAGGTATATTTCAGAGAGCCTCATGTTCACTTCAGGGTACGCCCGTTTCGAACCTGAATCGCTGATGAGGGCTTTTTTATACTCGACAATCGCCTTTCCGGGCTCTCCAGCCTTAAGATACCTGTCTCCTCTCCCTTTGTACACCCATGGAGGTTCCTCTTTGTAAATTTGGGCGTACACAACAAGCGGTAAAACGGCCACCATGAAAGCGGCGGCGGCACAAAACCAAACGATATTTCTGAGTTTAAAATACATCGTGCACAGCCCCCGTCATTACAAGGCTTTACCTGTACCCTTTCTTATTTTCAGGACTGTACCCTGAAAAATTATATTAGGATTGTGAATATCATTATCAATGACCAGTGCTTCGATTGAACTATCATACGTCAGGGCGATTTTCCAAAGGGTGTCGCCACTCCGAACTTTATGAAAAATGAAAGACTTGACAGGTGCCCCGCCCTCCGGTTCCATTGGTCCGGAATCCTGTTCAGTTTTGAACTGCGTCATGTTCATCTTCTGCCCGGTGTAATGATGAAGGTTGTACAAAGGCGCATTCCCAATTGAGTACGTATACTCCTGCACAGAGACGTTATCATAATCGAGAACAGGATGGCGCTCCTTCAGGAGAAGAAACGAAAAGCACCCCGCAGTGAGCACAAAACAGAGGATAAGAAAAACCCATCTATGGATAAACTCTTTCATAGTGACTCTCTTACTGCGATAGTTTCCTTATCTGCGCGATCTCTGACCGACCGTACTTCAGCAGATCAGAGAGCCATTCCAGCTTGTATTTTGCATCATAGGTTTCCAGCTCATTTATTAATGACGTGAGCTCTCTATAATTGGTCATTTCTTTTGGGGCAGCAGGCAGCGCCTCTGTTTCGCTTTCCCCGAGGAGATCTTCTGTGCCCCTGATAAGGCTGCAGTTGTGTTCAAGACGTCTGCCCATATTCACGGCAACGTTGAGAAAAAAGTCACTGTTTCCTGAAGCGATTTCTTTCAGATTCTCCGGCTTGATTATCGTAATATTACAGTTGGTCAACGCTTTGATTGTTGCGGTTCTTTTCTCACCCAGGAGAAGGGCCATTTCTCCGATAACCGTCCCGCTTTCACCGATCGTCGCAACCTTTTTCCCGCCGATATACACTTCGAGATTTCCTCGATTCAAGATAAACATCTCATTCTCCTGGTCACCTTCTTCACAGAGAAGAGCACCTGCTTCGAGGTTGACGATGTAGTCACTGAGCTGGTCCAGACGAAGCTTTAGCGAGGACTTCGCCGTGTCTTTCTTAAACGCTTTTCCCTTTGTATACACAAGGCTGTTCATGTAATTGTCCGTGACCTTTTTCACCCATTTTACTTTCATTTTCTCATATACTTCATCCAACCTGTCAATTATCTCGACGTAAAGGCGTGCAAACTCTCTCGAGGCCATCTCTTTCCCGGAGAGATTCTGCTCTTTTTTTATATATATATTGTTTGTGATTTCAACGAACTTCGCAATATTCTTTACAACGACATACCCGATGTTGTATGTTGATATGACTTTGTAGAGATTCTTCAAAGGAATCCTGTCGACTGAAGAACCGTCATCCCTATACACGGTTTGAAAACGAAAATAATTATCCCTGTTTGTCTTGTACGCAATAAGCGGCTCCTCTGTACCGAAGATTATCTCCTTCCCTTCGAGATAGTATTTGTCATTGGGGCTGATTTCAAAAGTCAGCTTTCCCTTGTGCATGATATACGCCGAATCAGCCGGGTCCATCAACTCATAAATTTTTTGCATTTTTAATGGCTTCCCCTGAGACTCATTATACTCAACAGAATAGAACACACTGTGTCTTACACAATATACAAAGGATGAAAAAATATCCAGTGGAAATTAATCCATTGCACAAAATCAATTGCTTTCTCTAAGTATCTCTTCGAGTGCTTCTTGTGCCTCTTTTCGTATGGTTGGATTTGAATCGTGTGATGCCTTGAAGCGTAAGATGTCCACTGCATCTCTGTATTTTCTTCTTTTCAAACCGAGGATCGCATAATAACGGACTTTGTCGTAATCAGATCTGAGGGCAGTGACTAAAACATCCCCTCCCTTTTGAGAATCGATTTCTGCGATTGCATGAACCGCATACTCTGCGACTTCATGCGTTTCATCGTCAATTACCTTTGCGAGTGTGTCAATTGACGCGTCACCACCTATCTTACTCAGACTAACCGCAGCGTACATCCGCAGTATTTTCTCTTCATAGGTGTTCAGAAGAATTTCAGTGAGCACATCAACCGCTTCAGCGCTCTGTATATCTCCAAGTGCCAAAAGAGCACGTGCTCGAATATCTGTATCCTCGTGGGTATTCGTAGCAATGTTCAAAAGGGTTTCCTCAACCCTGCCGGTTCCAATCTTTCCATATGCACTGATGATTGCCTTTTTTATTCTACTCGATGTTTTTTTTTCGTGATATATCCTGTCAAAAGAATCAAGGGCACCGCTCATTTTCAAAATGCCGACTGCAGTTATTACTTCCTCTCGATAGTCGTCGTTTTCACTCTCCCGTTCCAATTCTTTCAGAAGAATTTCGTGAGCATCCTTTATCTCTGCAGTCCCCACATACCGCACGAGAACAAGATACACCTTCTCGGAATGTTTCTCTGAGAATGTCTTCAATACTTTTCTGTTCACCTCGTTTCCCAGGTCTTCTCGAACACTGGAAAACGCATGAATGATATCAGAGTCTGTTCCGTACTGCAGCAATTCCAGAAAAAAGCGTTCACTCCCCTCACACACACCAAGGTATACGTGTGCGCTCACTGTGAAAATACAAAGAAGAATTCGCCAAAATCGTATCATTTTACATTATGAGAAAAAGTGATGTACAATAGCTGTATACACAATAAATATCGGAAAATATAATTGTTTATTTATTCCTTATATGTCGGTAAATACTACCTGTTCCTTCTCTGCGCGCAAGACTCCAGCCCTGTGAAGGTCCTTTTCAGGGATCGCGAAACGATCATTCGTGGGAAAAGACTCCCATACACATGGAAAGAAAAAATATATCTCTATCCCGCGATTCTACAGAGGAAATGGATTGATTACAAGATAAAAGACCGATATATCCCAAGCGTCGATTACGATAATGTCTTGCCCTGCACAATAAACTATAATTTTTTAAACACCGTATACGAACCTGTCGAAATAAGGATACGAACAGAGGATAAGCAGTATCGAAACATCACGCTCCAGCTACTGGATGAAAATGGAGCGTCCGTAGCGTCAAAAACCATATCCTCCCTCAGGGCACATCAGGAAAAAAGCATGTCATTTCGAATCGAAAAACCGGGTGAATACACTCTCTGTCTTTCCGCTGATGAAGATCGGTACTACTCGTCGAGCATTCTTTTTTCGATTTCTCCTCCTGAAGAATCCCAATCCTCGCTCGAGTCATTTCTCACGCATCATTCTCAGGGGAAAAAGTTTCTTGTTTACTGCAGTCACTGCAAATCAATGGTACATCCTGCAGAAATTGATAGTATAGAACGCTATATGTACAGAAATTACATACCATTCAAGGAGTATATCGACCTCGACCGACTGGGAATAGACACCATATCCAAATACATCCGTACGCTTGATCACCCGCCATTGTACAAAAAAGGTTTGATTCACCTGCTCAATATTATACGGCTTGCGTCATACGAAGATGAAATCTCGATTGTGACAAGCCTTATCAAGGATGACCCTGCTTTCGCGCACTTTATTATTTACAGGCTGTTCTTGTTCAGTATGATTCCGCTCATGAAAGACAGGGACGTACAGCAAATATTGAATTCCGTTGACGACAGAGTGATCGCCATGAGCCTGGAGGGCACTGACCCGCTATTACGCAAAAAGATCTTGAAAAACATTTCAAAGAGAAGATCGGCGAGTATTCGCAATGAAAAAATACCACCTGCAAGTGCAAAGATAAATCGGAGCGCACAAGAACACCTTCATCGCACGATCAGGCACTTTTTCGAGGAACATGTCGGAAGATCACTGAAGATTCCCCTGAGCACAATTCCTGTATTCAATACAGGCAAAATGAAGCAGTATGAACCAAAAAGTTACCTCACGCTGTCGAAAAACCATACAGGAGGTTTTATCGCCACAGAGGACGGAAAAACCTTCTACCGCATTCAAAACAGCAGGGTGGTATCTAATAACTGTCTGCCCTATGATGTGGAATGGTACGGAGACCGCATCTTTACGCTTGCGGGTGCCACAGAGGGAACGATTTACCTGATGAGTGAAATTGGGATACGTTATGTGTTTATTCACATTTACTACTGGTTTACCAACCTCGAGGATTCTCTGTTTTTGGAGAACATTTCCAAATACACAATCATTCCCTTAAGCTATATCTCGGCAGCAATGGTGCTGACATTAGGATCTATCAGCGGTTCAGGAGCTCCGCTTGAGCAGGTACTTCGTGTGAGACTGCGATAACGAACGGAGAAAAAACCCGGTTTCCCAGGCTTTTTCTCCGCTTTGCATTATCATTTAATATTTGTACAGCTCTATCCCGTAATCGTCCTTTATTTCCTTTATCAACTCGGTATAGAGTTTTTCAAAATGAGGCTTCGGTTTGAAATAATCAAGATCGTAGCACTCCTCGATTGTCTCTCCGTGGGGCGGATGGGGGATCTGATCGATATATTTCGGAAGGATCTTTTCAATGAGCTGGTTTGCCTCTTTTCTTGTGAGTCCCTTGCACGCATGCCCGAGCTGGCAGGTGAACTCCATGTCGACAGGGGTGCAGCCGTTGGTAATTCTTGCCTTTCCGGGGTGAACGTCCTCGATACCGGACCCAGATGCAATGAGCATCAGCAGACAGGCCAGTGCCTCATAGAAGTACATCTTTGTTGCCGCGCCCGCTGCGGCATAAAGAAGCGTGTAATAGGGCACTCTCATATTTCGCGCTATTGCTTGCGTGCTCAGAGATGTCGCCCAGAGCACTTCGGGAACAGATGAGCACACATGGGTCATATGAATCGGATAGATGAGATGATAAGTTGCGCGGATAACGAGTATTCCGTGAATACTGTACGCTGTGTTGACAATCGCAAGTCCTTCAGGCCCGCCGGCATACCCGCCGAGAAGAGGGCCCGCCTCCTGACCGATATTCGCACCCCACGCAGTGAGGTACGCGCTCTGATTCAACGACGAGTAGTCCGTCTTCAATTCGGCAAAAGGCGCAACGAGCCAACCGTCTGAGGGACGTGCCCCGAACTGTGGAGCTGACGCCGCAATGGAAGCAACTCCTGATGCGCATGATGACACGTGATCGATGATCCCGAGGCCCGGCCGGCCGGCCCTTCTGCATCCTTCACGCCCATACTGCATCGCTCTGATTCCTGCAAAAATCTCCGTTGGCGCTCCTGCGGCAGTACGGATATGGCCGAGTGTATTGATAATCGGTATACTGATCGTTTTTGCCTTGCTGATTCTGGCATAGGACTCAACAAGCCTGAGGGCGACCTCTTCGGTTGTGTTGGTCCCGGATCCGACATGGCAGTGTGCAAGCTCGTCGGAGTCGGGAAGCCGTCCCTTCATCACGCACCGGTCGGGGCCTTCACCGAAATATGCTTCTTTTGGTGCATCTTCCACAGCTTCGAGGATTTCCTGTTTCGTGAATTTGATGACCCTTTCCGTATCAGTAATGTATGTACCAACTTCAGAATAAAAATCAACTGCAGCTTCAAAGACTCTGTCAGCAAGGCTGTCATCCATGTTGACTGCAGTCTTCTTATCCCATTTGATATCGTAGTTCTTCAGCACTTTTCGAAGTGCGGGAATAAATACTTTTACATCAAAATCTTTCTGTATCATCATCTGACCGCTTGCAGCCCTGTCCAGTACATCTATGAAGTTTACCATGGTTATTTCCCTCCCTTCTTGCCTTCGATGAGTCGTTCTGCAATTTCTACTGCTCCCACTGCAGAGTCACTCGTTCCATCTGCACCAATCTGTTCGGCCCATTCCGGGTCTACTGGTCCTCCGCCGACGAGAACGATATATTTGTCCCTCAAACCCTTTTCTCTGAGGTAATCGACTACATCCTTCTGGTATGTCATGGTCGTTGTCATGAGAGAGGACATGGCAATGATATCGGCATTTTTTGCTTCAGCCTGTTCGACAAATTTCGTGGGCGCCACATTTGCACCGAGGTCTATCACCTCGAAGCCGTGCGTCTTCATCAGCGTGATAACGATGTTTTTTCCTATCTCGTGGACATCTGTGAGCACGGTGCCGAATACGACAGTTCCTGTTTTTTCTACCGTTTTTCCCTCAGCCATGAGCTTAGGTTCAATGATTTTCATGCCTTCTTGAAAAGCTTCTGTGGACATGAGCATTTCAGGCAGAAAAATATCACCCGCACCGAACGCATCTCCTACCTGTTTCAAACCGGGCATCATGCCTTTCTGAATGATTTCCAGTGGATCAGACCCGTCTATTATGCTTTTAATCTCTTCAACGAGCGCATCACCGTCGCCATCAACGACAGCCTCGGAAATCTTGTTGAATGCCTCCTGTGTAGCCATTGCACAGCCTCCCTCTTTACGGTATTATTAAATCGTCGATGATATATTTTGCACGCAATATAGCTCTCGGTAAAATCTTTGTCAAGCCAATATAAGGATATATTCCGACTTCACCTCACCTTAGACGGTCTCGATCCACGTCTCGAAATCTTTGTCATTTATATTTTTTCTCAGCCTTTCGAACCGTGCGCTTCCATATACATGAAAATCGAAGTCTATCTTTGATATTTTCGACTGGATCATCGCCCAAACTCCCCACCAGATATCGGAAATGATCTTATAAAGGAGCATCCTGTACAGCCGTCTTTTGTCCACTTTTCCGCAGTATTCCTCGATGATGAGCTCCTCCTGATCCCGTGTGAACGGATGTTCAACTGCAAAGTCTCCCAGATCAAAGTACGGATCGCCCATTCCTCCGTACTCCCAGTCTATAATCCATATTTTTTTTCCATCATCGAGAAAGTTTTCCGAGAGATAGTCGTTATGGCATGCCACTGCAACGGGGCCGTCTCTCCGCATGGCCCGTTCGATTCTCTCAGCTATTCCGAACATCCATTCAAAGTCATCCGGCAAGGTCGCACCGAATTGTTTCACATAGTGCAGATAATTCCTGACAGTCGCAAAGGGGTCAAAAGTGCTTCTGAACACTACTTTTTCATGCAGTTCATGTATACTGTGGACAATTCTTTTGATCAGATTGTCGTCATCTGCGATTAGTGACGTCGTGAGTGTGGTCCCGTGAATGAACTGAACGATGGAAACGTTCTCGGGCTTCAGATGATGAATAACTTTCGGCGCAATCCCGGCATTTCCAGCCTGAATCGAGCAGTCCAGCTCGTTTTCCCGGCTGATGAATATTTCTGTTCCTGCTCCCGGTATTCTCACCACATACTCTTCTTCTCCTGTGTGAACCGTGTAGTTGTGATTTGTGATCCCGCCGCCGAGGGGTTCGTACCACAGTTCTTTTTCCTTCCAGCCTGGAATTCTTTCAATTACCTCTTCGATGGATATTGTCATTCGTCTCCCCTCGAGGGTCCTGATTTTCTTATTAGCAATTTTTAAAGGTTTTGTCAATAAATATATTGACAAAGATTTATCTATTTATAATATGTAATACTGAGAATAAAGACCACGTGAGGAGGTGTAGAATGCATGAAGAGGAAATTCTCGAAAAACTCAAGGATTCCATTCTTCAATTTGATGAAGAAGGGGCGTCTGAACTATCTAAGGAAGCCGTTGCTGCTGGGATCGACCCTCTGAAAGCGGTTGATGATGGTCTGGTAAAGGGACTCGACATAATCGGAGAAAAGTATGAGAACGACGAAATATTTCTTCCAGAGCTGATGATGGCTGCCAATACATTTCAGACAGCGATGCAGGTTCTCGAACCAAAGATAATGGAAATGGGAAAGGAGCGTACGAAGAAAGGAATCGTTGTGTTTGGTACGGTCAAGGGGGACATCCACAAAATAGGAAAAGACATTGTCACTTTGCTGCTGAAAACATCAGGGTTCGAAGTGAACGATCTCGGTGAAGATGTCGACCTCTTCACGTTTATTGAAACAGCAAAAAAGGTAAATGCAGATGCCATCGGTTTATCTGCTCTCCTCACATCCACTCTTTCCGGGCAGAAAGACGTCATCGATACTTTGACGCAGGATGGGATTCGAGAAAAATTTATCGTCATGGTCGGCGGAGGAGCAACCACACCTGAATGGGCGGAGACAATCGGTGCCGACCTTTATGCGGAAAATGCGCAGGTCGCAGTGAGAAAGCTCACACAGATGTTGAAGAACAGGCGAAAAAAATAAAGGAGGATACTATGTTGAGTTTCTATGAAGTCATAGATAGAGCTGTAACCGGCCAACTCATGTCCGACCAGGATTTTTATCTCAAACATTATGTTCCCAAACTGCAGAAGGTTATTCAGAAGTACAAGATAAAGTACAATCCTGACACCCCTCTCCCCTCTGATGATGCACTTGCAGATACCGTTTTCGATGCAGCAGTTGAGTTCTTTTCTGAAGCGGGCGCGTACTGCCCCGATACATCGCGTGTTCTTCGTTTTTCGAAAGAGGAGATACTTCAGGCTGCGCGAGAAGCACCGCCCGAAGCGACGTTCGGCGAGGGCCCGGATCGCATGGTAATGAAATCACGGAAACCTGATGATCATTCCGAACCATGGTACCATCTCGGCGGCGGTATCTACACCACATCCGAAGAAATCTTCATGAGTGTCATCGAAGGGCTCGCAAATATACGGAAAGCCAATTCGCTTTCAATTCCAACTTCTATCAGGATCAAAGGAAAGGACGCACGAGTTCGCTCTCCTCAGGAAGTGCTTGCAACGATTAAGTCAGTAACCATGGCACGTGAAGCGTGCAGAAGGGCCGGCCGGCCCGGTCTTCCAATCCTCAACGGTATCTCGACTGCAACAGGACCGATATCGATGTTTGCCGCTTCACATCCGCAATTCGGCCTCAGACCTTCAGATGGATTTCTTGTTGATTCCCTTGCGGAAATGGTCGTTGATTTCGAAGCACTGGACAAGGTCGCGTTTTACACGAGCATCGGCGCGAACATCGGTTCCACATCCACTCCGCTTTACGGAGGCTATAACGGCGGATCTGAAGGAAACCTCATTGCGACTGTTGTGTACAACCTTCTCGGTATTCTCGTGTTCAGGGGTACCTACCACTACAACGCACCGCTTCACACAAAGCTCCGTGTTTCCTCCACACGTCCTCTCCTTTGGATTATCGCGGTCGCAAATCAGGCGCTCCACAGAAACGCCCCCTATCCGACTGTGAACCTTCCGTATCTCGGCGGCGGCCCGGGCACTGACTGCTACTATTACGAGATGGCAGCCTATCATGCCTGTGTGGTGACTTCAGGTGGAAATATTCTTTCTGGACACCCCTCTGTTGCTGTTGAACCGGACACATTGATACCGCTTGATCATGTGCTCAACGTCGAAGCCGCAGAGGCTGCATCAGCGCTTACACGAAAAGAGGCAAATCCGGTTGTTCTGAAATTCCTCGAGAAATATGAAAGCCAGCTCAAAGATCCGCCGAAAGGCTACACTTATCAGCAGTGTTACGACGTTGAGAGCGGGGCGCTCATCAACAAAGAATACGTAAAAAACGCGGACAGAATACGCGCCGCACTCAAAGAGTGCGGCCTGCCTGTTGAAAAAAGCGCCTGAGTCCATGTTTTATTGCATTCCTGAAGAAAATCATGTACTATTACCTGTGGTGATTATATGTTCAAGAGGGACAACCCTATGAGAGTCTATGTAGCCGCAACCCGACAGAACGACGGAAAGACCATCACAGCTCTCGGTTTGCTCAGTGCGATCGGTGAATATTTTCACAAGGTTGGGTATATCAAGCCCGTTGGGCAGCAGGTCACGTTGATTGATGGTGAAAACATCGATAAAGACGCAAACCTGATGAACGAAGTGTTCGAGATCGGTACCCACCTTCCGGACATGAGTCCTGTTGCAATCCCCAGGGGATTTACCGAAAAATATATACTCAATGGAAAGCCTGAAAAACTGCGAAGAAAGATACAGCAGTCCTATCTGAGGGCGAGTCACGGAAAAGAGTTCATGGTAATCGAGGGAACCGGGCATGCGGGGGTCGGTTCGGTCATCGATCTCTCCAATGCGGACGTTGCAAAGCTTTTGCACGCTCCTGTTGTGCTCGTGACGTGCGGGGGAATCGGGAAGCCGATAGATGAGGTGATGCTGAACAAAGCGCTCTTTGACAAAGCAGGCGCAAATTTGATAGGAGTTGTCGTGAACAAGGTTATTCCTGAAAAATACGAAAAGATCAATACTCTCGTCAGGCAAGGTTTTCAGAAACAGGGCATTCACACACTCGGCGTCGTGCCTTTCAATCCGGTTCTCTCGAGCCCCACTATCAAGCAGCTTCTTGAAGACATAAAAGGAGAGCTTCTCTGCGGAGAAAAGGGGCTTGACCAGACGGTGAGCAAGATCCTCGTGGGTGCGATGCCCGCACACTCAGCGCTCGATTTTTTTCACGGCGACGAGCTTCTCATTACACCGGGAAACAGGGAGGACATGATCCTTGCTGCAATGAGCGGGTGTGTAATGGGTGTTTCAAAGGCCTACTGTGTAAAGGGAATCATTCTCACGGGTGGCATTCTTCCCAACAAGACAATTCTCAAGCTCGTGAGTGCAACCAATATTCCATTCATCTTCGTTCAAAGCAACACGTATGAAACCGCTCAGAAACTTAACAACCTCATCGTGAAGGTCCGCCCGGAAGATACCAAGAAGATAAAGGAAGCAACAAAGCTCATAAAGGAACACGTTGACATTGAGTATATCATCGATTCAGTGAAAAAGTTCACTAAGGTGAAGATATAACCTTTCGACTTTTTCAGGTACGTTACATACAGTTCAGGCGCTTCTCTTTGGGATAAGATGTGTTATGGGAGAAAGCACACTTCTCTGAATCTTCACTGCCTGATGTATTATGGAGTCCTGAAACTCCCTATCCACTTCCGTGCTCGCCGTGCACGGATAGCTGCTCAACATCGTATCGATTACCATAACGAGGTCTTCGTCGAGGCTCTTTCCGGTCAATCCACGGGCTGTATAGTACGTCGCGCCGCAGGGTGCGCTGCATTCCACCCGTGCGTACCGGATCGAGTTACCTTCTATATGGATGTTCAGCCTGGGTTTCCCCACTCGAAAATAATTCCTGAATTCCCGAAGAATTCCCGAAGAAGGGGAAAACGAGCAAAACGGCTTCGGAAAAGCGACTTCAATATTTTTTTCCGCGCACTTGTCTGTTATTGTTTTCTTTGCATACGGTGAAATCCACCCGGGTGCTTCTGAAGGTATAATGATGCCCCGGGAGACCTGAAACCGTTCGATAAAGGAAAGCAGTATCTCCTCATGAACAGAAATCGCGACGAGCACATCGTGGGGAGGGACATCACTCGGGATGTAGCTTTCAGGATCGTCGATCATGACAGGAAGACGTGCGGGAAACGATACGACCCCCGCGATGTCATGTGAGAAATCGAGCTGATACCCCTCCCTACACGCAATGCAGTCTTTTCCGCATGCAGTACAAAAGCCGGATGCATTTGTAATGTGGCTAATGAACCGGTCAGCATATGCCGTGTTCATTGACACGGTGTACTCACCGGGCGGCGGCTGGTTTTCAATGCTTCTCAGAATAAGCACGTTCATGGTGCGCCCTTCTCATGTGTCTCAATCGCGCCCCTCTGTCGCCCTCCGCTCTACTTTTTCCGAAAGGCTTCTGTGTAGGAATCCGCATAAATCTGCCGGTTCATTATGAGCTCTGCGGTTAAAATTGCGTTTATCAGTTCATCGTCGAGCACGTTCATTATTGCTGTATCGCACCCGTTTGCAATGAGCATTGTCAGAAACACCCGGTTTATAAGGCCTTTATGTTTTGCTCCGCTTGAAATATTCGTCAAACCGCAGACAATATGGCATGGAGGATCGGAAAACAGCTGAAACTGATTTGCAGCGCTGAGAATTTCCTTGGATTGCTCCTGCATGAATTTCAGCGGCATAATGATTGGATCGAGAAAGATCTGATCAGGGGAAAGGCCGAATTCCATGGCCTTTTCTATGATCTTGGCTGCGTTTTCCACACGCTTGTCAGCTGTTGCGGGGGACCCCGCTTCATCCATTACGAGTCCGATTATCGAAGCGCCGTGCTCCGCAACGATGGGGAAAAGCTCGTTCATCTTTTCCTCAACCGCGGTGGTTGAGTTTACGAGCGGCGGTTTCTTACAGACCTTCATTGCTTCTGTCAACATTCTCGGCCTGTTGTTATCGATTGAAATAGGCGTGTCTACTTCCTCCTGAATCATTTCAATCATCCAGCAGAGGTCTTCCGGTTTATTCGATGCTGCCCCGAGGTTCACGTCAATGTACGATGCCTTGGCATCCGCTTGTTTCCGTGCCCACTTTTTTATCACGTCTCCATCTTTGTTCACGATCGCATTCTTTATATCCTTGAAGCCCGCGTTAATCCTCTCACCTATCATTATCATTGGCCATCTCCTCCTTATACAATTTAGCTTTAAATAGTTTTTTGAACGCTCTTGATCGCATCAGGGTGTGCCATAATAAGAATATCCGCTCCGGCATGCATGTACCCTTCTGCACAAGCAGCTTCCCACATCGGTCCCCTTTTCTCAAGCTTCCCCCATCCCGGGAGAATGTCATCATCCGCAACCGCTTCCTTGACCCTGTAGGTTTCACCCGCAACGTCGCATATCTGCGGTGCCGCCATGAGCTCATCGCCTTTCAATCCCGCATTCCTGCATCGTTCGATGATCGTATAAACATAGTCATACCCGTATCCAAGTGCCGCTGTGGTCTGGAACATGATGACATCTTTGAGGTCATAATCCGCGTCCTGGAGGAGTATGTTTACCTGTTTTCCGATGTTTATGTCCACCGGGGCTTCTGAGATGATCTTATGCTTGTCTGCTTTGCAGATGGCAACAATGGTCATGTAATTCGATTCTTTGGCCGAACCGATTACACAATTTTCTCCTTTACACGCCTCCGAACACTCCGGGAGAACGTGGTTGTCTTTCTCGTCATCGCCGCACCCCCAAATAATGAGAGGAACATCAACCGCTTTCAGCACAGTTTCAATGACTTTGGCGCATTCCGAAGGAGACGCATCCTTTCCCGCAGGTTCCGCACCGAGCATCTTGATGCTGATAAGATCCACCCCGTATTCCTCCACATTTTTTTGCGCCCACTCGGCAGGTGAATTGATCTCCCCCCCGATGGCTTTGGTGATCTGTTCCGGCCAGTCCGGTGCGATATCCGAGATGAATCCTGCAATCACCGTCTTGTTCGGGAGTTCTCCTTCAAATGTGAGAAAAGGGAACGTTGTCGCCCCACCAACGGTTACCGTCTTCCCGCGAGTACCCCCTTGTTCCTTTGTCGCTCCAATTGTAACGGTATTGATCCTTGATGTCCATTTTTCCTTTACATCAGGAATTTCCATCTTTACCTCCTATTTTCTCAATGATTTGTTGAATAGTAAAGTTTATCGGGGAATTTTTCAGCGCGCTCAGCGGTTTTCCTTGAAAAATGACATCACTGACCGATCTGTCGAAAGGCATGTCGGTCAGGTATTCCATACCGAGATCTTGAATGCGTTTTTTCAATTCCGGCTTTCTTTCCTCGCCTATCATGTTCATGACGACATATTCCTTTTTTATTGCGCTTTTGAGTTTTTCGGTAAGTTTTTTGATATTTACCGCCGTGTTGAGGGAAATCGGATTATCGTTTATAACGATGATCAGTGAATCGATATTATGGGTGGTGCGCCTGCTGATATGCTCGAGACCCGCTTCATTGTCCATGACAATCCAGTTGTACAGGGGAAAAAGCTCCTCTGAAAATTTTCTCACAAGGGTGTTGAGATAGCAGTAACAGCCTGATCCCTCTCCCCGACCCATTGTAAGGAGATCAAATCCCTCGGCTTCGTCGATAATTTGATGAAGTCCCGTCTCCACGTAGTTTGCCTTCGACATTCCGGGTGGAAAATTTTTTATATCATTCAGAACATCCTCCCTGAGCTCACCGAGAGTCTTACTTACCTTGATTCCGAGCATGGCACCGAGGTTTGCGTCAGGGTCTGCGTCTATGGCCAGAACGGGCCCCCACCCCTTTTCCACCAGGTGGAACACAATCAGTGCAGCAAGTGTCGATTTTCCGGTTCCGCCTTTTCCCGCAACTGCTATGCTTTTTGCCACAAATAGTACCTTTCCGTCTTAATCAAATGAAGTTCTACTGAATTCCTCAATGTCTGTGTGCGGAAGAAATAGTGCCTTCTGGAATTCCTCAACATAGTCGTGAGCACCCATCAAGTCGTAATACGTGGTCGCACGTCGAATGGAGGTAATCTTTTGAAATGCTTCCTGATAAAAAGCGACCATTTTCGCTCCTCTGATGGACGTGTTGCCCACGAACTCGAACTTCCCCCTGTCGATGTCAGGAAGAAGGCCGATTACGATTGCATTCTCGATATTGATATAGTTTCCGAACGCGCCCGCGATGAAAAACTTGTTGATATCTGAAAAATCGAGATCAAGTCTTTTCAGTAAGATCTTCATCGCTCCGTATATCGCCGCCTTTGCGGTTATCACGTTTTCAATGTCCGACTCCGTGATGAATATTCCCTTCCCCCGATTTCCGTTTATGCTGCTGAGTATAAAACTTTGCACACCTTTGATTGTCTCGATACACTCTGAGCTGTTCAGAATGAAGTTTCCGGAGCGGTTGATATAGCGTTTTTTCAGAAGGGCAGCGACCGCGTCGATGATTCCTGAGCCGCATATTCCCTTTGGCTGTTTTCCTCCGATCGTACTGTACTTGATATCGCCGTTTTCAATGTAGACACGTTCTATTGCTCCCGATTCCGCACGCATTCCGCACGCGACACTCGCTCCTTCCAGGGCAGGCCCTGCTGAAGCCGAGACCGCAACAAGCCATTCCTTGTTTCCGATGACGATCTCCCCGTTCGTTCCGATATCCACGAGAAGCGATATTTGATCTCTCTCATACATACCGGTTGCGAGAATTCCTGCAGTGACGTCACTCCCCACCCAGGCTGAAATTCCCGGAAGCGAATAGAGCAACCCACGCGGATTTATCTGAATTCCGACCTCTGCCGCGCGAAGAGGAGGCGGCTCAACCGACGTCGCGACATATGGGTTCCTCCGTATATTGTACGTCGGTAAACCGAGAAGAAAGTGTCCCATTGCCGTGTTTCCCGCACATACGATAGCGGTGATGTCTTTCAGGCTCACGTTCTTATCTTCCGTGAGAGCGTTGATGAGACGATTTATATCCAGCACCAGCAGTTTCTGCAGCTCCTCGTCACCCCTTTTCTCAGCTGAAATCATCCTTCGTGTTACTTCTCTCCCGTAGATTCCCTGAGAATTAAAAATCGCCTTTGCGTCGATCGTCTTCAGTGTGTTTGCGTCTACAAGGTGGGCCACGATCGTCGTTGTCCCCATGTCCACGATGACCATGTAGTTGCTGTCCGCGGTATTGCCTCCCTCAACATTCATTATCTCACCCACGTTTTTCCGCATTCCGAGAGTTACAGTAACGCGAAAATCGTTTTTTCTCAGAATTTCCGGAAGCCTTTTCATGATCTTGAGACCCATCTGCATTGAACAGAACACCTCGAGCTTCTTGCAGATTGCTTCACCGAGCCGTTCGTGATCTGCCGTATTATTTGCAAGCGAGGGTTTTTCGAGCTCGATATTGAGCTTTACCGTCAGGGGAGAAGGCATGAACTCTTCTGAGAGCAGGGTCTGCTCAAAATCTCTGAAACGGTCTGCCTCTTTGTCGGCCTTTTTTTTCTCCTTTGCGAGTGTCTCCTCCGGAATCTCTACTACCAGGTCGCTTTTCACATACGTCATGCATGCAAGCACGAACCCTCGTTTGATTTCATCTCTGGTGAGTTTTTCTGTTATACCGCCGCTGACCTCTCCTTCCCTTACAATCATCTTGCAACGTCCGCAAATACCGTCACCCCCGCATAGATTGTTGATAGTGATATGTGCCTGTGATACAGCTTCAAGAAGAGAGGTTCCCTTTTCCACATTGACAGTCGTGTTTTGTGGGAAAAATGTTACCGTGCATTCATCCATTTTAAGATTTCCAGTTGGTATTCAGAAAAGCGGGGATTTCTCGCGCCGATTCCGGCCCTATGATAACTTCTTTCCATACGGAGGTGTCCTCTATTTCAGCCCTGAAAACAGGAAGGAGGCCGGGAATGATCAGCTTTCTGTGCTTCACTTTCTCTGCAACTTTCTGCGCCTCAATGGTTTTCACTACCTTTTCAGCGGAGATTTTGTCCCCTGCGTATGCGTTGAGAACTCCAAGCCCCTCGGTTTCGACAACACAGATATAAGATGGGATCTTGCTGCGCTCAACTTCTGATTCCACGGAAAAATAGGTAAGTGAAAAATTCGTCGTAAAAAGCACTGGAGAATTCTCACCCGGCTCCCCGATTTCATAGAGTTTGGCTTCAACGGTGTTGGGAACCTGAGGATCGGTGTAGATATTCTGCACAACGACCATTATGGGGAGTAACTCCCAGGGATCGGCGTTGTCGATCAGAACGATGCCAGCATATTTTGCGGCATATGCTGCAGCATTCACCGTTTCGTCATCCTGATTCTCGGCGCCGATCTCCACCATAGAGGGGTATCCGAACGGTTTGAAATTCTTTTTCAGGGCAGCCCTCCGGGTTATTGTGAGAGATCGAATCGTGTCTCCCATGTTTTCCGATTCGAAGGAGAGGACTATGTCTTCAACTCCGCCGTCCTTGGCTTTTTTCGTAAGGTCTGCGAGCTCTTCGAGGCTGCTTCCCCGTACCGCAAGGGGGAACTTCAGTTCTTTTGCAATCTCGATGAAATCATCGATATTCGAACTGTCTGCAAAATATATGAGCGGTTTTTTGTCCTTTACCGCTTCGCCTGCGTCTTTCATGGTTCCAGCACTTTTTCCGATGAGAATAAGCGGGAGCGTGCTCTTATCTGCGATTTTCTTTACCCTCTCGACCGGGTTTGCGCACCCGTCGATCTCGACCCCCGCGAGCTGGACTTTGATGGTTTCACCCACTCTATCAAAAGTAGAATGATTGATGGTTTCGCACTTTTCAAGCGCCTCTTCATCCGATATGGATGCTTGGATTTTCACGGCGATTCCACACGGTCTGTGAAACTTTTCTTCGTGCCTGTAGAGCACTGTCTCCTGGCCGATTTCAAAATGTGCGCTTTCCTGACCGATTTTGATGAGACGCATCGGCGGGGTTGATGCTTCTGCTAGGGTTACCTTCGCCTCCTCCGAAAGGTGGGGGCAATCGGTAATTGCTTTCTGTTTTGCCGCGACCTGCATTGCAAAGGCCATACAGGTCGGAAAGCCGCAGTCTTTGCAGTTCGTTTTCGGTAATAATTTATAAATCTGCATGCCTGTTAGTGCCATCTCGTATCTCCTGTGTATTTATTTGACTTTTCCCCAACACCGCCGCGTGTATTTACATGGTAATGAAATTTTTTTGAATTTACAACGAAAAACCGGCTTTTCAGCCCCCTATCGGGTAAGGAATCGTTTAAAAGATCGACTCCATTTCAAGAGCAGGGTGCCCCACGCTCTGGAGAAACTCAACGAGCTTTTCCGGATCTTCCGCTTCTTCCTCTGTTGCTATCTTTTCGAAGAGATCCGAAATCTCCATGCGCTCCAGCTGCGGCTTCAACCTCTCCGCGATTTCCTCCTTCAGCGCCTTCGACATCCATACGATCCTCTTTTGTCCGCCTTCCGCAGAGATGAATTTCGGAGAAGAGATGTACATTTTTCCTATCCCCGTAAATCCCGGCATTTGCACTCCGCCCCCGATCTGACCTGCGAGGGTTGAGAACGTCATCCCTATGGGCGTCATCCCCGTGTAATCGCGGTCAACGATCATGATACCGTTTGCTTCCGGTACCACCGCTGCAATACATTCGAAACACCCGCAGGATGTCATCGGCTCTTCCATAATGGAGTACGCGTTGAATTTTTTAAGATTCCCGTTGGATTTCATCTCTATGTACTCGTTGATATTTTTCCACTGACCCTTTACCGGATCGATACACTCTCCCTTTGCAACCGGCTCGTTGGGACCGTGCGCGTCTATCTGATGAGATGCCTTGCAGTCGAGCCATGTGTACGCCCCGCAGAGACCGAGTCTCTGGGGAGTGACGATGCACACATGGTTCGGCGCATAGCTCTGGCACAATGTGCACGAATAATATTCTTCAACATCCTCGTCCGTCATGCCGCCAATATTGTCA
This sequence comes from uncultured Spirochaetota bacterium, assembly GCA_964583615.1. GTDB lineage: Bacteria > Spirochaetota > B62-G9 > B62-G9 > DRHN01 > CAZOWM01. The sequence continues at coordinate 41,297 of CAZOWM010000023.1, forward strand.
TCCCGCAGACTGTAAATCGCGCGCGCTTCCTCCACCAGCCTTGCGACCTCTTTCTCGTCTGTGTAAATAGTAACCTGCACCCTGTCCACGATTCGCGTGAACTCTTCGTGTATTTTTGCAACGAGAATCTCTCCGAAGTCTTTCACCTTGAAACCTTTGCTCCTTGCGTCCTTGCTGATCCTCGCCCACACGATCGCCCTCTGCCCCATATGGAATATTCCGTTTGCACATGAGATAAATTCGTGTATTCTTCTCTCGACCACACTCTCGAAATCTTCCTGAAACTGCCTCCCTGCGACGTAGACAACAATTCCGATCGGATATGCACCCCCCTCCTCCATGTCGTCCACTTCAGGCCCCACAACTTCTATCTTTCCATCCTCGACCTCGTCCGTCGGTTTCATTCTCAACAGCTCGAACCCGTCTGCATACTTCCCCCCGAACTGCACGAACATATCTTCTTTTCTGACACGCTCCCCTTCGAATCCTGCGCCGTAGGGCACGGGGATCGGGATCTTTTCGAGTTTTATGGTCAACCCTCTCAGCTCGATCGCCCTGGTGATGATCTCATCGAGCTTCACACCGGAAATTACGTGCTCGTAGGTGCAGATACCTGTCGGTAAAATCTCCGGAATCTCCACATTAGAGATGACAGGAAAACCAAAACTGATTGCACCCGCAGCAGTCGCGTACTTCTCGTCGGAAATCAGCTGCCCGTTATCCACTTCCGGGTCTTCCCCGAGTGCCATCACAAAGGCGTGTACCCTGTCCTTGTTGTAAAGAAGGATCTGCCTCGCAGCCTTGTAATCACCAGCCTCTATTCCGCCGAACGTCATCGCAGAGCGCGCTGCAAAGTTCAGCGCGTGAATTGCAGCGGTGATCTCCTTCCCGTATGGAACGAGAAACGTGTCCCAGTTCATCTCTATCCGCTCTTCATTGAGCTGTTCCGCGATTGCTCTTCCGCCGCAGTGGCCCGCCATGAATACCAGAATATTGCGTTCTTGGAGCCCCCGTATGAGTTTCACCGCATCTTCATTGCTTTCGGTGTGTCCGGCGATTGCCACGAATCCGGGCATCCTTCCATCAACGAGCTTGATTCCCTGCATTCTCAGTGTTGCATCGCTGGTAAATCCGAGCCAGATTCCATTTACCGGATTCGGGCCGATAACATACTTCAGAGACTCTATGATTTCTTCCGCGATGAGCGTAGAAACCCCGGAGTCAAGTGTGTCTCCAAGATAGGGGAGCCATAAATCTTCAGAAGGTATATCTCGCAGAAGTTTTCTCGCTTCCTGAAATGATTCGACGAGGTCTCCTATGTTCTGCACCTTCTGTCCAAGAAAAAGCATCATAATCGGCAGGTAATATCCAGTGTTCGGGTAGGCAATTGGACAGTCTTTCCCCTTTTCCTCAATTGCCTTTGTGAGCGCCTCCTCCGCCTGTCCCATAATTTTATGCGCTCCTCTGATCGCTGCTGTGGCAATTATCTTTGACATCTCTTTACTCCTTCGTAGCAAAATTATTTATTGTGAAATCCTGGTTACAGGTTACCGTTCAGACCAATGCAAAGCGTTTTAAAGCGTTCAAGCCATTCTCTGTTCGGTTCCCAGAACAAGCGCTTTCACTGTCCTTTTTCTTCTACACTCAGGGCACAATCTGGCCCTTTCACGAAATTCATCCCAGTCGATTTTCACCTTTTCCAGCATCTGCTTTTCAACTGGTTGACTCACCATCCTCGCCCCGCATTCCTCACACACCATCATTTTTACCCGTGTTTTAAACGGCGATATTTCGATTTCATCCGTATCCTCGTGTACTCTTATCTGTATCGTACCTACAGGACAGATCATCGCACATGCACCGCACCCGATACAGTCCTCAGAGGCGAGCCTGAATGGTGTTGCAACAATCCTGTCCACCCCGCGGCCAACGAAGCTGATTGCAGAACATCCGATTACTTCCTCACACACACTCGTGCATAAACCGCAGAGGATACAGTTTCTCTGGCTCTCAGTCACCTTCGGGTATGGTGTTTCTGTTACCCCCATTCGTGCGGCGAGCTCTTTAAGCTCTCTTGACTCGGGCGCGCGTGCGAGCAGGAGTTCCATCACTCCTCTTCTCGCCTTTTGCGCGCGTTCGCTTTCCACAGATACCGTGATATCTTTCCGTACCGGATAATTGCACGCAGTCACGAGCTGTGACCACCCTCCCCTGTCCAGTTCAACGAGGCAAAGTCTGCACGCGCCTGTCGGAGGAAGGGATGCGTTGTAACAGAGGGTCGGTATCCATACTCCCGCCTTTTTCGCTGCATCGAGGATCGTTGCCTCTTTTTCCACATGTACCGAGATTCCATCAATCGTAACAGTCGGCATATTCACTTCCTCCTCAAACCTTCTCGATGGCTGTAAACGGGCACTTTTCGAAACATGCGCCGCATTTCGTGCACTTGGACTGGTCTATCGTGTGTGGGGTTTTCTTTTCACCGCTTATTGCCTCCACAGGGCACGTCCGCTTGCAAATCCCGCACCCTGTGCAGACCTCCGCGTTTATCATGTAAGAAAACAGCCCCCTGCATTCCTTCGCAGGGCATCGCTTTTCATTGATGTGTGTTTCATACTCTTCACGAAAGTACTTTATCGTGGAAAGCACGGGATTTGCAGCGGTCTTCCCGAGCGCACACAGAGATGTTTCAGAGACCAGTTTTCCTAGAGCTTCGAGTTTTTCTATGTCACCCGGTTCTCCCTCTCCCTTTGTGATCTTTTCGAGTATGTACAGCATCTGCGGAATCCCTTCTCTGCAGGGTGTGCACTTTCCGCACGATTCATCTTTTAAGAAGTGGAGAAAATACTTTGCAATATTCACCATACAGGTATCTTCATCCATTACGATCATTCCGCCGGAACCCATCATAGACCCGAGTTTCGTCAGTTCATCGAAGTCCACCGGGGAATCGAGATAAGCCGATGGAATACAACCGCCTGATGGACCGCCGGTCTGCACCGCCTTGAACTGTTTTCCCCCCTTAACACCGCCTCCAATGTCATAGACTATCTGTCTTATTGTGGTTCCCATGGGTACCTCGACGAGGCCAGTGTTCAACACTTTTCCGACAAGGCTGAAGACCTTTGTCCCCTTCGATTTTTCCGTGCCGATTGATGCAAATTTCTTGCCCCCTTCATTTATGATAGCCGGCACGTTCGCCCAGGTCTCCACATTGTTGAGCACGGTAGGTTTTTCCTTGAATCCGCTTTCTACCGTATGTATGTATTTTGCCCTCGGCTCCCCTGCCCGCCCCTCGAGAGAGGCCATCAAAGCCGTCGATTCTCCGCATACAAACGCACCTCCGCCCCGGTTTATCCGTATGTCAAAGGAATGGGGACTTCCCAGTATGTTTTCTCCCAATAATCCGTACTCCCGCGCTCTCTGGATACCCTCCCTCAATCGTTCTACAGAGAGCGGGTATTCGTTTCGTACATAGATATAGCCGTGATGAGAACCGATTGCATAGGAGCCGATAATCATTCCTTCGAGAATGGCATGGGGGTTCCCTTCCATGATAGCGCGGTCCATAAATGCACCCGGGTCGCCTTCATCACCATTGCATATGAGGTATTTTGGAAATCCCTCAGCCTCTCTACAGGATCGCCATTTCCGAGCGGTGAGAAACCCGCCTCCACCCCTTCCGCGGAGCCCAGCTTTTTCCACTTCGTCGATGATCTCCTCAGGTTCCATATGTGTCAAAGCTTTCGCGAGGGCCGAGTATCCGCCGCCTATCGCAATGTAATCATCGATACTGGTGGGATCTATTATCCCGTTTTGCAAGAGGGCGATTCTTTTCTGTGCCCTGTAAAAAGGGATTTCTTCCGCATGTTGCACCCGTTTTCCCGTTTCAGGATCTTCATAGAGGAGGCGCTCCACGATTCGGCTACTCAGAACCGTTTCACGAAAGATTTCCGCAACATCCGGTTCTTCAACCTGTTGGTAGAATATATCTCCGGGCTCGACGATAACAATCGGGCCGCGTTCGCAAAGGCCATGACATCCGACTGCTTTCGTTTCTATTGCGACTTTTGTGCTGCTTTCTCTGGCTGCTTCCAGAAAAAGCTCGTACACTCCACGAGCACCTTTTGCAGCGCACCCCGGCCCCATGCAGACCCTCACGATTTTTGTCGATGTATTCCGCCCGTTTTGGAGTTCTTTCCGCAGTTTTTCAAGGTCTCCGACACTGCGCACTATCTTTTCAGCACTCACCACATTACTCACGCTTTTTCCTCCTTGTCGAAGTTGCTCCTTTGTGTGCGGAGGCTTCCTCTTCTTCCTGTCTTGAAAGTCCGCGCAATATTTCAAGAGTGGATTCAGGTGTACAGTTCCCGTGGTAATTACCGTCCACAATCACAACCGGTGCAACAGCACACGCGCCCACACAGTTTACCGCTTGAAGTGTAAAGAGTCTGTCTTCCGTGGTTCCCCCAGGCTCGATCCCGTACTCCTCGCTTATCCTCTCCGCGATTCTGTCTGCTCCCTTTAGATAACATACTGTGCCCATGCACAACGTCACTTCATGCTGACCTTTTGGCGCGAGCCTGAACGAAGCGTAAAACGTGGCAACTTGATACACGCGGGAAAGCGGCACATTCAGAATTACTGCAAGCTCCCTCAACCTTTCGGCCTGGAGATAACCGTATTCATACTGAATGTCCTGCATTATGGGTATGAGCATTCCTTTATCACTTTCATATTTCGCGACAAGTTCTTCAATAGTCACTGTTTTTCTCCTTCTGTGTCGGTTGTTCGGCCCTCAGACCGACTCGATCGTAACTTCCTTTCCCCGCATACGTAACTGTTCTTGTATTTCCTCAACAATGTTGAGCCGAATTCCCAGCTGACCGGGCAAATCCGGGTTCTGATGAGCTGGGTTTACTGCGTTCCCCACCATAAAGTGTATGTGATCTGATTCGAGCAGCAGCCGTATGAGATTGGAGGCACCATCCGCCTGATACTGTACGGATTTCTTGTCAGCCCCCGCCTTGAGCATATCGTTCACATGCGTAAGCGTCAGTATGCCTTCTGAGGCCAGATCCAACCCTTCCATATGTGCAATCGGCGGAACTTCAGGGGTCATGGTACTCAAATCGACGTCCATTGGCTTTCCGATGAACCTGGAAACGATCTGTGCCGTTGTTCCTCCGCATACAGCGAGCTTTCCTCCATGTTGTATGAATCTGTTTACGATCGTTTCATCGTCTTTTTTCTGTGCAGGCGGCCCGGTAAACACCGTAACGGTGTGCTTGTGCCGTACCTTGATGACGACGATACTTACATCATCCCCTGGATTCGCCGCGTAGAGGTCGCTGACCGTTTCTGCAATTCGTGCCGCAAAATCCTCAGCTGTCAAATCCCTGTGCGCATGTTCCTCGAGAAAACGCGCAGCCTGATCCCACCCCCAGCCCAGCGGGTATACTCCCCCGATACCGGCATTCAGCACACCGTCAGAAACAAATATCACCCAGTCACCTGCCTTGAGACTGAGCACCGTTTCTTTTATCCGCTTTCCCTCGATGGTCCGCTCTTCATAGGTGACAGGTTGAAGTCTTCTGTTCCTGAGAAATATGGCCGCCGGAGAATCGAACTCGACGACACGGGCCGAACCCTGACTTGAAAACCGTGCGATCGCGAATGTGCTGTATGCAAGCTTTCTTACCCTATCGACAGGAAGTGTCTCGCTCAACGTCTGCACAACTTCACCGAGCGAAAGATCATTTTCCAGTAAATGCATCGCAATCTGTGTGGTCAGTGTCGCAAGTATGTTCGCTTTCACCCCGCTGCCGAGCCCGTCAGAAAGAGCAAGCGTCACTGAATCGGAATGCCTCGATACAGCGATGCTGTCGCCGCAGAGCTCTTCTCCATGCTTTAAGAGCTGTTTCATTCCCCATTCGTAAAAGAGCCTCATTTACCGCCTTCTTCTTGGAACAAGGACATGAGTTTGACGAGCAGGACTTTTGTTTCTGCGGTAGTCTCCCCGAGCAGTCGTGCGATCTCCTGTGCAGTCTGCATCTGCCTGGAAATTACTTCCTGCGCGCGTTCCAGGGTCTGTGCCCTGAGTTCACGATAGAACTTTTTTGCTTCCTCCTCCTCTGAGATATCGATAAATATGCCGCAGTATAGATCTTCTCCTTCTATTGAGAAGAGCCCAACGCGGTAACTTATATTATGCTCTGGTATGCTTTCCTTGATTATGAGCCTTCCGCCTGAAGCAATCACCCGTTCGAAACAGTCGGAATGAACGAATCTATTCGCCGGTTGTCCCATGAGTTCTTCATTCTGGCAGTGAAACATTTCAAGAAACGAAGGGTTGTAGAAATGAATGCACGTTTCCTTGTCTACGAGGAGTACGCCGTTGGGAGTCTGCTGAAGAATTGCGCTCATGTGCGCTGCTTTTTCCTGGCTTTCCTTCTTCATAGACACACTACACCGTGGTCATCTCACGAATTTTCTTCAATTGGTTTTATTACCCTCTCCGTGAACGTACTCACCGCATCTTCGACGTTCGAGCTTGTGTATGGCTCTTCATCAATCTGCCAGTTGACGCCCTCCCCGCACCGTTCCATACAGAATGAACCCTTTAACTCCACTTTCTTCTCGAGTCCGTGTTTTTTGATCAGTTCATCAAAGCGCATAATCACGTCACGCGCCCCCTTGATATGACACGAACTTCCAACACATACAGTTACACTAATCATTTCGTACCGCTTCTTCCTCTTTTTTCGCGGCCTGCTGTGCTGACAACATTTTTTGCGCGACCTTCTGCCGCTTTTCCTTGCTTTCATCCGCTTCATCAATATAACGAAGTGCACCTGTGGGACACGCGGTGACACAGGCTGGATCTTTTCCCTCTGCAAGTCGTTCCATGCAGAGATCGCATTTCAGCACACCTTTTCCGTCAGGACTGATCGTGATAACACCGAACGGGCAGGCCTGTACGCACATTCTGCATCCTATACAGCGCTCGGAATTGAATAACACAGGGCCTTTGTCACTGTTTCTGTAGATCGCTCCTGTCGGGCATGCCATGAGGCAGGCAGCCTCTTCACAGTGGTTACAGTTCACCGGAATCGCATTTCTTCCATACGCTTCAACATTTATTCTGTGACCCGGTTTTTCTCCTCTTAAGACGATAATATCGGGATTTTTCGAAAGAGAGTGTTCTACCGCGCAGGCAAACTCGCATGCTTTGCATGCCATACACTTTTCCAGATTCACCACAATTTTTCTTGCCATGGAAGTTCCCCACTCATTTGAAATAAAAATACACTGGTATCATTCTCTATCATTCGATAGCCAGAATTCTATGCAACCGGCACAAACTCCTGCTCGTAGATCATTGGCTTCAGTTTAAGTGCTTTGCGCTTCTTGTCTATGTGCATGATCATCTTGCGCGCAGCTTCTACAGGATCCTCTTCGAAAGCCCACTTTCCTCCCACTTCTTTTTCAATCTCATCCGTGAGATAGTTGTACAGGTTTTTGCTCCCCATTATTGGAAGAGGGCGCCCGATCATTGTATATACTCCTGACGAAACAAAATACATACCGATGGAGACAGCCTTTTCCGACATCCACTCCGGTGCAGCGCCCGCGGCAGGAAGGTCCGAAATGTCATTACCAAGACCGCCTTCTGCAACGATATTCGAAAGAACTTTGAGAATTCTACTGTTGTCCACGCATGAACCGAGGTGAAGAACAGGCGGGATCCCTACAGCACGGCACACTTCCTGGAGCCCTTTCCCCGCGTATTTGAATGCGGTCTCCGGTTGAAGAAGTCCGTGTTTCCCGCACGTAATCGCGTTGCATCCCGTGGTCACCACGATGACGTCGTTTTTTATGAGCTCTTTCACCATTGCAATATGAGACATTTCGTATTCCGTGTTTGGGTTCGAGCACCCGACAACACCCGCTGCACCTCGTATTCTGCCCTCGATAACCGCGTTGTTCAGCGGTCTGTATGTCGCTCTATATTTTCCTCCAAGAAAACGAAACACCGATTCAGCGCTGAAACCTGCCACAAGGGGTTCCGTATGGTTGGGGATGTAGACGTTTTCCGAGTTTCTGTTGGGAAAATTATCGATTGCCGTTTCGATGATCCTGGTGGCAATTTCGACTGCCCTGTCTTCATGAAATTCTATGTGCTCAACACCGGGCATTTTCGCCTTCGGCGATGTGGTAATCAGCCTTGTGTGAAAGCATCTTGACACTGTATCGAGCCCTGGATAGAGACACTGAACGTCCACGAGCATCACCTCAACCGCACCTGTAAGAACGGCGAGTTCCTGCTGCATGACACTGCCTGCAACAGCGATACCGTGCCGCATCAGAATTTCGTTTGCAGTACAGCAAATGCCGCCGATATTTATGCCCTTGGCCCCCTTTTCCCTTGCCTTTTCGATGAGCTCTTCCTTCATGGAGACCGCAGCAACGATGTCCGAAAGAGTCGGCTCATGACCGTGTACTATCAGGTTTACGTAATCTTTATTGATGACCCCGAGGTTGGAAATTGCTCGGATCGGAGCGGGCGTGCTGAAGAGAACATCGGAAAGCTCCGTAGCAATCATAGAGCCTCCCCATCCGTCTGAAAGTGATGCCCTCACACACTGACGCATGATGTTCTTATAATCGGTATCAACCCCTATGTGGGTACGGTGCATTATTTCGACGATTTCCCTGTCGATGGCCCGGGGAGTAAACCCCTGCTCTTCCCATAACTTCTGCCGCGCAGGAGGTGCGTATTTCAGCATCTGGATCGTGCCTTCCTGCTGACCGAACTCCTTGAGCGTTGCACGTGCGACATCGAGAGCGATTTCTTTTATTTCTCTGCCCTGCGTTTTAATTTCATAGATTTCTGCGATATCTTTCAGCTTCTCTTCGTCCTTTACCTGGTAATCGCTATTCGGATTTGATGCCGCCATGAGAAGCGTATGAGCAATATCTCTTCCATGATCGGAGTGTGCTGCTGCCCCTCCCGCGACCATACGTGCGATATTTCGGGCGGCAATCGTGTCTGCATTTGCACCGCACACTCCCACCTGCGGCCCATCGCCGAAGGGGTCGATACGGCAGGGCCCCATGCTGCAGTTCTTACAACAGAGACCGAGAGTACCGAACCCGCACTGCGGTTGTTGCGCGTCGTACCTGTCCCATACTGTATCTATATGTTCTGTAGCGGCCCTCTTGACCATCTCCTGAGAAGCCTTGTCGGCATACGGTAAATCATGTGCCATCCTTGTACCTCCATAAGGTTTTATTATTGTACATCAATTCTTATAAAAATGCGCGACACCTCTGCGTCCTAACCGGAATACGTGTGTTGACGCACTTTTTCTCATTAAAAGCTCATTGGAAATTATCTGACAGGAAGGACAGACATTCCTAAGACCTTTGATCCAAATCGTCAATTATCTTTTCAAACACAATGAGTAATTCGCCGTCCACCTCCAGCGGAGATAATAGATTTAAACTGATATTTTTAATAATGTCAGAATAATCTATATAACCGAGAATTCGAAAATCATTCAGATTTTTCTGAAGAAACTGCCTTTCTTCAATCGACTGAACCTTGTTTCCAATTACGCTGAGCTCCCTGATTCCGATGTCCCTCGAGAGTTTTTTGATTCTAAAAACAGTTTCCACACTCGTTTTATTCGGCTCAACAACTGCGATCATATGATCGACTCCGATGGCGGTTCCCCGTCCGAGATGTTCGATACCTGCCTCCATGTCGAGAATCACCCATTCATCTCGTGCTAAAACAAGATAGGAGAGGAGGGTCTTGAGAAACGCATTTTCAGGGCATGAACAGCCTGCGCCCCCTTTCCGTATGGAACCGATTACCATGAGCTTGATGTTTTCATACTCCACGCAGTATTTTTCAGGTATGTCGTCCACTTTCGGATTCATCTTAAAAAGCGGTGCTGGAAATCCTGTTTCAACTCCAGTTCTTTCAGCGATCAGATCTTTCAATTCAACGATTGGGGTGATGTGTAGATCCTCTGGCAAACCGAGCACAGTGGCGAGATTCATATCAGGGTCTGCATCTATGAGAAGTACCTTCTGGTTTCTGTCCTTCAGAACTCTTGCAAAGAGTGATACGATACTCGTTTTTCCCACTCCGCCTTTTCCTGTCACGGCAAGTTTCATTTCTATATCCTTAATGCAAAAACACACTGGTCTTCTTCAGTATTTGCTTAGGAATTATTCCGGGTTCTCATTACCGTAACTGTGGAGGTTTCGTACGATTAATCGATGAGGCTTATGTTCAGCCCTCCTTGTCGTCCCCTAGAGCAGTTGAATTATTTTGAAAGGACTTCATCTTTATATCGAATTAATTATTGTTACCGTTTCAATTATATGGTAATATAATAATCTGTCAAGAAAAAATCTACGCTTCAGTGATACATAAATATTCATATAATAATATACAACTGTTTTTTTGTGAAGTCGATATTCACGTTCCTATTATTTTTATAAGCACCCTTTTTTTCCTTCTTCCGTCGAATTCTCCATAAAATATCTGCTCCCACGGCCCGAAGTCAAGCTTTCCGTCAGTTACCGCAACCACGACCTCCCTTCCCATTACCTGCCTCTTTAAATGTGCGTCTCCGTTGTTTTCGAATGTACGATTGTGAAGGTAACGGGACACCGGTTCATGTGGTGCCAGCTCATCAAGCCATCTTTTATAATCCTGATGTAAGCCCGCCTCGTCATCGTTGATGAAAACACTCGCCGTGATGTGCATTGCATTTACAAGACAGAGGCCTTCTTTTATACTACTCTTTCTTACTGCGCCCTGTATTCTGTCGGTAATATTCACAAAATCCATTCTACTCGGAATATTGAAAACCAGCTCTTCCCTGTACGATTTCATTGCCGTTTCTCTCCCTGACGGTCCCTAATAAAAGATATTCTAAATATATGAAGGAGCATATGAGGCGGGTTCAATAATAGCTGTTCTTCTTTTTTCTCACCTCTTTTATATCGAGGAGTTCTGGAGTGGTTTCAGGCCTTATCAGCGTAATATCACCTTCCACAAGATATGCCTTGCCGGTGTCGATCTTGTCCTGAAGATTTTTCATGTTGATGTATTTTTTCACCTCTTCAGATGTCTGGGCGATTCCCACAAGCGTATGGGTATCGTTGTCCTTTACGAGAATTAAGTACATGTACACTCTCCACAGATGCTTTTTAATATTATCGGAGGAGTTTTTTGTAAGATTACCACTCT
>CAZOWM010000024.1:0-50875 GCA_964583615.1 uncultured Spirochaetota bacterium
CGCAGGATGCGTTTGGGAACAGGGTACTGGCATTTGACGGAGTGGGGAACACGGTAGACATCAGTGACAGTACGACGACGATATTGCCTGTGGTGAGCGGTGATTTTACAAATGGGCAAAGAACGGAAACAGTCAATATTACCGCGACGCAGGTTGGGAATGTGATCACGGTGACCAACAGTGTGGGGATTGAGACAGGGAACAGCAATGCATTTGATGTAAGTGTAAACCCCTCAGCGCTTGCACAGTTTGTGTTTACCACGGAGCCAGCGGGTCCGTACATAGCGGGGCAGGGGATAATCGTGAGGATAGAGGCGCAGGACTCGCTGGGGAACCTGATCATCGGATTTAACGGGACTGCGGAAATAAGCGACAGTACGGGGACAGTAACAGAAAACGCACCCAACAACGGTGATACACAAATCGTGTTTACGAACGGTGTGTACAACGATGTGCTTGCGCAGACATTGTACATTACAGGAACAGGAACAGGGCTGGTAATAACAGTGAGCAGGGGAGGGATAAGCAACGATACCACACCTATACCAGGATTTACTGTAAATCCTGACGTGCTGGCGTCGTTCAGTGTGGAGGCAGCAGGCGGGGGAAATATTGATAACCAGGACACCGACAATTCCTTTGATGTGGACATAAAAGCGCTCGATCAGTGGGGGAATATTCTCGCGTTCGGACCGAATGCATATGATGGTGCGGGAGCAACTGTGGACATTTTAGACACCTCTGGGTCAATTGCACCGGCAGTAAGCGGGAATTTCGTGGCTGGAGAGATCACAGAAACACTGGCAGTGACGACTGTACAGCGGCCAAACATTATTACCGTATCAGATACTGCGACTGGAACCTTTACGGGAACGAGCAACGCATTTGATGTAAATCCTGGAATACTGAACAATTTTGTGTTTACCACACAGCCTGTGGGGCCATACCTCTCAGGTGATGCAATAACAGTGAGAATCGAAGCCCGGGACGCAAACAACAATTTGAAAGATAACTATACCACACAGGCATTGATTAGCGACAGCACTGGGACAATAGAGGAGGGATCAATTGGATCAGGAGACCAGACGATCTCTTTCAGTGGTGGAGTGTATAACGATTTATTGGGTACTGATTTGTTTATCACAGGCGCGCAGCTTGGAGTACAAATCACTGTCTCGGATGGGCCGGTGAGCACACCGAGCAATGCATTTGACGTGCAGCCCGGCGTATTGGATCATTTTACTGTCGAGGCCGGAGGTGGCGGCCCCATAGGGCCTCAGGATGCGATTACTCCGTTTGGCATCCTGATTACTACCTTCGATGCATATGGTAATTTACTGGACACAGGGCCCAATGCCTATAACGGCGCGGGTGCCACGGTTGAAATAACCGATCCGGCAGCGTCACTCATACCTGTGACAAGCGGACCGTTTGTAAATGGCCAGAGAACAGAGACCGTGCAGATACCACAGGCTCAGATCGGTATCACGATTCAGGTGACAGACAGTGTTGGGGGACCAGGGACAGGAGCAGAGACAGGTGTAAGCAACGTGTTCAGTGTCGCGGCAGGACCCTTGGACATCTATGTGTTCTCCGGTATCCCCGATCCGCTGACAGCAGGGCAGAGCGTGGCGATACGCGTTGAGGCGCAGGACGCAGTGGGGAATATCATTCCGGGTTACACAGGCACCGCAAACTTCAACGACATCGGACCCGATACCGTCATATTTGTGACGGACGAGAATGCGTTTACGGATGCGGAGATCACCTTTACAAACGGCGTGTGGGAGGGAAGTATTGTCACAGACACGAATCCGATGAGCACACCGCCCCCGAACATCAACAGGCCGGGGAACCAGTCACAGCTTCAGCTGGTGCCCGATGCACCGCTTGCAGTGCCGGCAACTACAGACACAACCCCTGCATTCACCGTGCAGCCCGGGGCAGCACACCACTTCCTCTTCCTCACGGAACCGGAACCATTCGAGAGAGTTGACACCGTTATCGAGGTGGATATCATTGCGGTGGATCAGTATGACAACCCTGTTCTGTTCAACCAGCAAGCAACCATCGGCGACGTCACGAATACCATTTACGAGGGACCGCCTACAGGGACAGGGATAAACGACGACCAGATTCAGTTCACCAATGTGACGACCGCTCCGGGGGCATACAACGGGTACGACGTGGGCTACTACACTGGGAATTTTCTTATCACTACATCGAACGATAATGACGTGATCGTGGTCTCCTATGCCGCTATCTCAGGGACGAGTATCGCCTTTGTGGTGAGCTCGAATGAAGTGATCGTGCAGCTCGTTGCGGATACAGCGCCGAAGGTAGCATTCGAGGGCGACACAATCGCAATGCTCGATTTTTCAGTGACCAATCCGGCACCTGCCCTTTCCGGAGAAAATGCAGAGATTACCGACATGGAGTTTTTCATAGAAAACAGCGAGAACGGTATCGCATCGACTGCAGTTCCTGATGAATTGATACAGAGCCTCCGGCTCTATGACGTCACAGGCGTGCCCGTGCTTATTGCAGAAAACCTCACACCGCCGTCCACTGCGATTCCGGTGCCCATCAATATCGTGCCTCCGTCTGTTGTTCCCGAAAACAACGGCATACTGCAGTTCAGGGTTGAAGTGGTGCTCAGAACCGATGTTTCTCAGGCAGCGGTCGCGAATATACAGATCCGTATCGGTGACATGGACGGCATATTCCAGAACACCCCTCTGCCTGGAACGCCCCTCTTCCCGACGAATGGTATGTTCGAGTCAATCCTTCTTCCAGAGAACTACATCAGATCAGGGCTCACGAACATACGGGAGGAAGGTCAGGAAGCCTTCAACTACCCCAACCCGTTCAGTCCGAAAAAGCAGCCCACAACCTTGGTCTACTTCAGCTCCTCTGCAGGGCAGGCGAATGTAAAGATTTTCACCATAACCGGAAGGCTCGTGCGCACGATCATCGATAACGCAAACCCCGGAAGCAACGAGGTCGACTGGGACGGCAAAAACGGCAGGGGCCAGATCGTGCGAAACGGAGTATATGTCGCAGTCATCATGCCGCCTGGAGGATCAAAACAGATGGTGAAGATCGCTGTGGTGAAATAGCGTACTCTTCAGAATAAATCACTTCATGTATCAATAATTACCTGCAATACAGCCCGTCCCTCCTCTGGCAGAGAGATGAAAGGGGAAACCCCTTTGGGTTTTGTTATTCGCTGAGAGTTTTTTCTTCTGTTTTCTCTTCCTCTTCGATCAGCACCACGTTGTCGTATACATTGACGCGGTTGTAGAGGCCTGTGTACTCGTACACCCCTTCTGAAATCATTTCATCCACTTTCGTGACAGTAAGCGTGCCGAGAACGACCTCAGGGTCGGTCACGAACTCGCCTGTTTCCGGATTTTTCCGCAAACCCCCTTCCCGGATGATGTGAAACCGCATGTCCTCTGCGACACCGTGCGCATGGCCGATGTTGATGATCACCCTGTTTCCTTCCATACGTGCGATGAGGCCACGGAGGGGGATGTGATCGTTGATGCGTGAGGCGAGTGCGACCGCACTCCTGAACAGCTTGTCGTTTCCAGTGAAGTAGGTTTCAAAGCTCTGCACGATTTTTCCGTTGAAGCTCGAATAGAGGTCTGCCTGGATTTTGAGCGTGTCAGCTTTTTCCTCGACAGTGCCTGTAAGATAGTACTGGGCGCTGGTTGCACGGGCTCTCCTCAACGCGTCCTGGCGGGTATGCACCTCGTTTCTGAAGGTGAAAACTTCGATCTTTTGATGGTATCCGAGGATGTAGGCGAGGAGCTCGCTTATGGTTTTTGAAATCCGTTGGTGAAGAAAATCCTCGGAAATGTAGTTGGAGCGGAAGCCATCGAACACAGCGACCGCGGTTTTTGTTTCCGGGATGAATCCGGGGTCGCTTTCTTCTTCTCCGTACTGGTCAACCTGCCACAATGAGGCGAGATTTTTGGATATCCTGTTTTCGACGATCTCGATTCTGTCGTTAATATCGATTGAGCTGACGTCAAGGGTGTCGCGGAGGATGTTTCTGAGCTCGTGGAGATAGAGTTCCCAAAACCCGCGAATTCGCAGGAGATCTGCGAACTCGAGTCGTTTTTCCGGGTCGAGGGGGTCAAGCAGGATCGCCCGTTTGTAGTGGATGAAGGCTTTGTCCATCACGTTTCTTTCGAGAAAAAAGCGTGCTTTTCCGTGGTGGAACTCCGCGAGTTCGAGCCGCTTCGGCTCTGAGAGGCTTCGTGCATGAAGCTCGAGCGCGATGTTTTCGAGCCTGAACCGGGTGACTTCGTCGTCGATTCGTTTCGAAAGGGCGCGAGCGTAATAGTCCTCTGCCTGCTCGAGATCTTCGAGCATCTCGGCTGAAAACCCCATAGCGTACAGTAAAAGGGAACTCTCCCCGTTCAGAGACGCGATCTGCTCCGCTTCATCGATCACCTTTTGCCACTTGGTGTTGAAAAAATACACGTCGAGGAGGATACGGTGGGGTTCGGGATTTCTTTTGTGTATTTTGAGAGCGGTCTCGGCCTCATACACTGCAGCGTCGAAAAATTTTTCGGCATCATCTCTGTTGATACTGGAGTGCTTTACCCCAATCTGATAGTAGTGGCGCCCAAGGTTTATATGGGTCCAGGCGTTCGTGCTGTCAAGGGATACCGCTTTTCTGAAGAAACCTCCCGCCTTTTCGAGTTCTCCCATCTCCGTGTAGGAGGTCCCGAGATAGATGTAGGTCCACACTTCCTGCGGGAACACCTTGAGGATTTCGTTGTAGATGGAAACCGCCTTTTTGTGGTCACCTTTTGCCCTGTAGAGGTCTGCGAGTCCGTACCGCGTTTCTATGTTTGCGGGCTCCAGTTTTACTGCTTCTCTGAATAGGTCTTCCGCCTCGTCATACCTGCCGAGCGCAATGAGCACACGGCCGAGGAGGTTTCGTGCCTGAACAGTTATCCGCTCCTGGTGTATAACCTCGCGGAGAAGGGTTTCGCTTTCAATGAGGTTTCCAATTGTGAAGAGACAGCGCGCGAGCGCGATCTTGGCGTCCGTAAAGTAGGGGTTTAAGTCGAGAACGTCCTGAAAGATGAAGATCGCAGAAAGGCAGTCCCCTTCAGCCTCTTTCTGGAGCCCTTCGGAAAACATCTGCTGAATCATGCTCTGTGAAAAAAGCGGGCAAGCGGGCATACCCACAAAAAGGAAAAGTACAAGAAATATGCGCATGCCTCTGCCTCTGTGCTTTTGTCCAACGGTATCAGCGAAAAAACGCACGTGCCTGTGTCCTGCATTCATTGTTGTATTATTTCCCCTTTTCAGGGACGAAAACATAAACTCCCCCTTTGCAACACTCCTTTGGTATGTTCTATCGCTTCCATCCTTCTTTCCCGATGAGAGGAACAAACCTGCAGCTGCACAAAAGTTTTTTATAAATCCGTCCGTTGAGCGCCTTTTCAATGAGCATGAGGTCCTGCACCGCTCTTCCTCCCAGAGGCACAACCATCTTTCCCCCGTTTTTCAGCTGGTTTACAAGTGTATCGGGTAAAGAGGGAGCCGCTGCAGTGACCATGATTCTGTCAAAGGGCGCATACTCGGGAAGACCGAGTGTTCCGTCTTCCTCTATCACATAGATGTTCGTGTATCCCTGGGCGTAGAGGTTGGTGCGCGCCTTCACGGCAAGGGACTCGATACGCTCGATGGTGTACACGATCGAAGCGAGCTCCGCGAGAATTGCTGCCTGGTACCCTG
The DNA here is from genome assembly GCA_964583615.1 of uncultured Spirochaetota bacterium. Lineage (GTDB taxonomy): Bacteria > Spirochaetota > B62-G9 > B62-G9 > DRHN01 > CAZOWM01. Next base: position 5,764 of record CAZOWM010000024.1, read on the forward strand.
ACCCGGTGCCGATTTCCAGAACCTTGTCGTCCTTCCTCACATCGAGGGCCTGGGTCATCAGTCCGACGATGTAGGGCTGGGAAATCGTCTGGTTTTCGCCGATGGGAAGCGGGTAGTTCCCGTAAGACCTGTTTCGGAGGGAGTCAGGGAGGAACTTCTCGCGCTTTACCCTGTACAGTGCCTGTACGACGCGTTCGTCCGTAATTCCATCAGGCTTGAGCTCGTGTTCAATGAGGTGTTTTACCTCTTTTTCTCGATCAAACTGCATATGGAATCTCAAGGATATATCAATCCCAGGCTACTCTTTCCCACCCGGGTGTTGTACTCCACTTCCACCTCTGCGTCGAGATAGAGGTTTTCCAGTGTCGGATCGTACTCATCATTAAAAAAAACGATGTACTCAGGAGAGCGGTATCCCTTTATGGTATTGTACAGGAACGGATATTCATTTGAGTGGAGCACATCGTAGAAACGGCCTCCCGTGTTCTTCGCAAAGTAGTCAAGCTTTTGATTCTCCGTACCCCCGAAGCTCAAAAAATACACAGGAATGTGGTTGTTTGCCGCATATTTCATGCAGCTTTCAAATGAGTAGGTGAGAAAAGAGTCCTCGTCGAAAAAACCGTCTGTAACGACGACAACGGCCTTTTTGTAGAACTCCTTGTTCAGAATGTCGATGCTCATACGAAATGCCTTGTCAAAACGCTTTTCCTCTCCGTAGCGGTCCTCCAGAAGCGCGTCCAGCGTCTGCAGCCTAGACCCTGTGAAGGAGCTCGCGATCCAGGATTCGCTGTTAAACCCCACAACGGCCATTTCGTCTTCATCTGCGACGTTTGAGATGAACTGTCTGAGGTACACGTTTACATCATCCGTGTACTTCTCCATGGACAGGGATTTGTCGACAAGAAACAGTATCCTGAGTCTTGAATCCCTGACCGCATTGTATCTGAGATCGATCTTTTGGACAATACCTCCTCCGAACCTGAGAAGAAAGTTGTTTTCCTGCAGGCCGTAGACAGGAAATCCGTCTGCATCGAGCACAGTCACGTAATAGACAATGGCGGGAAAGTTTGACGCGTCCACCCGGTCGAAAATGATGTTGAGATTCCTGTACTTGTCTGCCTCGGGAACGAACTGGAGAATGCTGTCTGTTTCATAGTCACAGGTGTAGAGCTGGCCGAGGCGGTCTGCTGCCGCGTCGAGCACTCTATTCAGCCTGTTTCCTGTTTCGATCTCTGCCCAGGTCGAATAGAGGGGATCATAGGAAAAGAGACGCGTTCTGTCGCTCACGATGAGCCTGTTTCCTGTCGTGAAAAACAGGCCGTACGGGTCCATGAGCTTTTGTTCGCTGAGGCTCAGCATGTAGTTTCCATTGCGGTCGTAGATCTGGATAGTCTTCTTCCCATGATCCGCAACATACACGTTGCCGGAATCTTCCACCGCAATGCCTGAAGGGTGGCGGAGTTCTCCTTCGCCGTCCCCCGCCCTTCCGAACATAAGGAGAAACTCTCCCTGTGGTGAGAATTTTTCCACACGGACGTTGCCGCTGTCGATTACATAGAGATCGCCGTTTCCGTCGATTGCGAGCGCAGTGGGCCCGTAAAACTGTCCCTCTCCGGATCCAGGGCCTCCGAATCTCATGAGAAACCGTCCCTCGTCGTTGAATTTGTAGATGAGGTCGTTGGTGAAATCGGAGATGTACACTGCTCCGTCGCCTCCCCGCACGATATCGTACACCCTTCCGATTGAGATGCGCGGGCTCGTGAATGCAAAGAGCGGCTTCCCCTCCTGAGAGATTTTCAAAGCGAGTTTCGAACCGAAACTGGCCGCGTATATATTTCCAAGTTCATCTATGTCGATGCCTGTAATCTTTGAGAGGGTGTACTTGCCGAGGGGATTTGCCTGTATTTCTTTTCCGATGGTATACTGTTCTGTCCGCTTTTCCCTGCGGATGAAATATTCGTGGGTACTGAGATACCTGGTGAAGTTTTCGATGATCTCGTTTCCCCTGTCGTTTTGCAGCACGGTGTTGAATTCGAACAGGGCATTCTCGTTGAACCCGGCTTTGTAGTATGACATCCCGAGAAAAAAGCGTGCGTGCTCATCAGAGGGGCTCTTCCCCAGTGTCTTTCTGAAGAAGTCGATCGCAGCCTCATATGATCTTCCGTTGAAATGGTTCACCCCCTGCTTGAAGAGTTCGAACCCCTCCCCTTTTTCAGGAAGGTCCTGCGCACCTGCCGGGTGAAACGCAGCGCCCAGAAGAAAAACTGCAATGAAAAGCTTTGAAATCCTCATATCCGCGTTCTCGGAGTCACTCCACAAGGGTAATCCGGCACAAAACTCAGGTAAATATTATCACGATGTACTTCAATTACAAGTAAAAAAGCTCTCCCCATTTTTCACAGAGAGAGCCTGCTGAATATATGGAAAACAATGATTGTGTTCGTTCAGATCTTCACATCTACTTTGTTTCCCAGGTTACCTTCAAGAAAGAACGGTTTCCCGATTGCCAGCGAGAGAAGATTGAGAATGAAATCCTTTGATACAATAACCGGATTTCCACTGTCATCTGTTTGTCGCACGCCTGTGTTCGTCTGATGAACCGAAGCCTGCCGGGTTTCCTGATCAACGTGTGGATGCACGTCCTGTATGGTAACCTTGTCTGTCACTGATGTTACCATTATAGTCTCCACGCTTTTTAGGTTTACATTTATAATTTCGACCGATTAATTTATTCCTTTACGATTTTACAATAAAATTATGTACAATATTTTTTCAAAAACAGGTAGTCTTTGTTGCTGTTTATATTGAGAAAATATCGGCTGAAGTGCCGGAATTCCTCTTCTGAAAGCTCTTCGTGGAGCACGTAATTCAATACCCTGCACGAACGACAGATGCAGCGGATGTGAAAGCGGTTTTGGGCTATGCACTTTTCAACGGAAGCAATGCATGCTCGGGAATAGAATGCGAAGAGCGGGTGAGGGCCGTCAGGGGTATAGGGGATCAGCCCTTCGAAAAGAGGCTGATTCTGCATCAGTACCGATGACAGGAACAGGATGAGCTCTCTGTTTGCGAGAGGGTAGTCCACTGCGATGAAGAAGTTGAAGTGCTTGTCAGTGTTTTTCAGTGCGGAAAGGATACCCGCGAGCGGGCCGATGCCGGAGATTTCATCAGGAAGGCATCCTGCAATAGAGGGGGAATCGTATTTTCTTCCCACCACAAATACCTTGTCAAAGAGCTCCGAAGTGCACTCGATGATGACTTCAAGAAACGGTTTTCCCCGATATGTGAGAAAGGCCTTGTCTGCATTCATCCGCTTGGATGTTCCCCCTGCGAGGATGTAGGCGTTCATCGATGAAAGCTCTTTCACGTGAGGGAAATATCCTTTCCATGTGTGGATGTTTTTCAGTGCTCGGGTGGCCGAAACGGAAACGTTTTTCTCACCTCGTCGATGATCCGCTGCAGGGGAACGCCGTGTCGATTGGCTGCAGCCTTGACGTCTTCATACTCAGGAGCAGACTTGACAACCTTTCCGTCGAGCATGCCGATTTTCACTGTGATCGTTCCGTATTTCGTCAGGACCTGTTGTGTGCGCCGTTCGAGGGTTTTTCTCCGGTAGTGCTGGTATCTGAGTCCGAATGTGGACGACTCTCGGAGAACAGTGTTCGCACATTTTTCGAACAGCGCAGGGCTGCAGAGGACCGTGATGTTGAATGCAGGCCGGTTTTTTTTCATGTAGATGGGGGTAAAAAAAACGTCGAGCGCGCCTTCGGCAAAGAGGCGATCCTGCAGAAACGACACCTCTTCCGGTGTCGAGTCGTCGATCGTCACCTCAATGACGGTTACTGTCTGTTCAGCGGTCAGGGTTCTTCCTGGTGTCTCATCGAGCTCAAACACACGAAGTGCATTGAATCCCTCGGTCTTCCGGGTTCCGAATCCAGTCCCCGCATTCAGTACAATCCCTTCCGGAAGAGGACCGTAGGTGCCGGCAACGCTTTTTACGATCGCAGCACCAGTCGGTGTGGTAAGCTCGTGGCCGATTTCCGTGCCTTTTACGGGAAGCCCTCGGGTGATCTCGACTGTGGCGGGGGCTGGAACAGGGATCACTCCGTGCATGCTCTTTGTGCTCCCCTGCCCGAAATGAAATTTTGAGGCTGATGAGCTCTCGACTCCGAGATTGAGGTAGAGCACGGAAAAGCTCACGACGTCGATGATGGAATCAAGCGCGCCGACCTCATGGAAATGGACCTTTTCGATCGGTACGCCGTGCACTTTCGACTCCGCATCAGCGATGTGACGAAAGACCGTGAGGCTGAGGGTTTTTTCCCGCTCATCGAGTGACGAACTTTCGATGAGATGCTGTATGTCCCCATAGTTTCTCGGACGTATGTGTTTTTCATCTGTGTGTACCGTGAAGATTTTTCCGGAGATGCCGTTTCTGCGCTCGTCGCTGATATCGATGCGGTAGCCTTCGAGCCGGAGTGCAGAAAGTTTTTCCATGAGGAGGCCTTTGTTTTCTCCGAGTGCGAGGAGTGCTGCGACCGCCATGTCTCCGCTTACCCCGCTCGTCATCTCAAAATAAAGGCTTCTCACGTGTTTTTTCGCGCTCCTTCGATCTTTTTGTTTATGAGGCTCGCAATGTATCCGGCACCGAATCCGTTGTCGATGTTCACCACCGCCACACCGGGTGCGCAGGAGTTAAGCATTGTCAGCAATGGAGTAAATCCGTTCAGCCCTGCCCCGTATCCCACCGACGTCGGCACGCCGATGATGGGGATTGCGAAAAGCCCGCCCACAACCGATGGCAGCGCCCCTTCCATCCCCGCGACAGCCACTATTGCATTTGACCCTTCAATGCGCGCACGGTGCGAAAAAAGCCTGTGAAGCCCAGCAACCCCCACGTCATAAATGCGGTTCACCATGCAGCCGAACACTTCTGCTGTGACCGCAGCCTCTTCAGCCACAGGGGTGTCAGAGGTTCCGCCTGAGAGAACGGATACCCTGCCGGCCTTCGGCATCCCCTGCCCGATGGATATCATCGAAGCCCGCTCGTGAAACACAGCGTCATGAAAGCGCTGCCTGAGAGCGTTGTGGTGCTCCTCTGTTGCCTTTGTGAGAAGAACGAATCCGTTTTTCTCGTAGAGTTTTACCGCGATGTCGAAGATCTCTTCGGTCAGCTTGTTTCTGCAGTAAACGACCTCGGGAAATCCCAGCCTGTGAAGTCGCCCAGTATCGACTTTTGTGTGGCCAATATCGGAAAAGTCCTGGGAGAGAAGCGCGTCGATGAGCTCCTTTTTCCCGAGGGCATGGCTCTCAAAGGCCTCGATGAGTCTGAGAACTTCTTCCCTTTCCATAAAACTTTTCACGCATTTAATTTTTTTAGGATATGTGCGACATTTTTCGCAAAATGCCTGACCGTCTCTACCCCTTCTTCGTCCGCCAGGACCTCTCCTTTATTCTTTCCAAACGCCACATTCCAGTAGGAGGAACCAGGAAGGATCATGTCGCTGATCGTGTAGAAAAACATGAGCTGTGCGTATGCGAAGTTGACACCGGCCCGCCGCGCGACAACGACCGGTGCTCCGATTTTCCCTGCGAGAAACCGGTCGTTCGACCGGGATACATACGCCACCCTGTGCAGCAGACTCGTTGTCTGCGAGGTCGCGCTTCCGAAATAGACGGGTGACCCGATGATAAATGCCTCGGACCCGATGATCTTTTCGAGGATGGGATGAAAATCATCGTCCTTTATCACACAGGTTCTGTCCTTCAGCTCCTTGCATTTTGTGCATCCTGTGCACGGTTTTATCTCCTTGTCACAGAGCAGCACAAGCTCAGCCTCGATGTCGTTGTCGCGCAGTGAGTCGCAGAGAATTTCCAGAATTTTTTGCGTATTCCCTTCGAACCTCGGGCTTCCGCATACGACGAGTGCCTTCATTGCTCTTTCCTCCTTGCGATCTGTGAGATTGCGGTTTCAAACCGTTATCATTGTTTTTCCTCTTATACGGGGAAAAAAAGAGAAGAAAAAGGAAAATCACTTCCCCAAGATGTTTCGCACTGCGTCGAGCACCGATCCCTCCTTTTCGTGTGAGAAAAGGCCACGTTCCTTGAACGCGTCCAGCATGTTTTCTCCGAATTTTCCCGCCACCACGGTGTCGACCCCTTTGTCGGCGAGCATCTTTGCGACCCCGAACCCTGCGCCTCCTCCTCCTCTGCTGAACGGGTTCTGAAGGGTTTCAACAAGCGTTCCCGATTCATCGAATACGAGGTAAAATGGGGCGCGCCCGGCCTGTGTTGCGATTTCCGAATTCTCCTTTTTTTTCAATGCAGCAACCGCGATACGCATTTCACTGACCTCCTTGTGTATCTGTGATCAATCTTTCGACAGCAAGCCCGTTCAGAACGGAAAACAAAATCATGTAGGCCGTGAGAACGACGGTGTAACGAACTCCGAAGTAGAACACCATCATGGGCAAAAGCGGTATTTTTACCGCCCTGTTGTAGAGAAAGGCTGCGATGTATGCAGTCTTCATTCCCTTTGCCCTGAGATCGCTCAATAAAGGGTACCACATATAGATCGGACCGGTGGAAATGATTCCTGCCGCGATTGCAATGAGCCACCCCTGAATGGAAGAGCCTTCACCGAGATGTTTTGATATGCTCTTCGGGTTGATCAGGAGATTTGTGAAAAAAATGATGCCGAACACGAGCGCGAGTACCGGAAGCATACGTACGAGAAGTCTGAAAAAACCGAAGAATGCGTCCGCACAGGCAGAGGGGTTTAAGACGAGCGCGACAGCATATGCCACCGCTACGATGATGAGAAACACCCACTGGGCGCCAATTTTGTCGAAGAGCTTTCGAATCATAGCGCCCCCAGCGTCACAACGGTCAGGACGGCGATTGCGAGCGCCATTAAAAAACTCACTCCGTTTCGCACGAGTGCGAACTTCTTGCCGAGCATGAGACCTTCGGCAGGAAGCTGAACCGCGCCTACAGTGACCCAGCCGAGGATAAACGCTGTGACCGCAGCAAAGCTGATTCCCTGTTTTAAGAGCTCTCCTCCGATGACGTAGCTCGTCAGAGGATTTCCCGCAGATATGCTCCCGATCACACCTCCGGTGAGGACGTCAAACACCAGCTTTCCGGAGAAGAGGTACGAGAATGCCTTTTTTGGCACCAGGTGCGTAATGAGGCTGATCAGAAGAATAACCCCGAGCAGTACCGGGATGCTCATCTTCATGCTGTTGAGCGTACTCACACCCGCGGACTTGAGCTTTTGTTTTTGGATCATCCTCGTTTCCTTTAGTTATTTTTTTACGTCTTTTAATCCGAGAAGAATAATAGAACGTGCATACGTTTGCATTTTTATGGTCCGTGCACCTCCAAAGCCGGGTACTTCCCCTCTGTATAGTACACAGAGGGAAGTGTTTTTGGCAACCTGCATATAAGGGTTTTCAAAAAAATCACCTGCTGGTGAGAATTTTTGTGATGGCCAGAGGGAGGTCATCGAACCGCTGAACATACATGTACCGTCCTCTCCCGTGCTGAGCCATGAGCATGTTTGTCTGCGGATCGCTTCCTCCGAGCCCGAAGGAGATACCGAGCACGTGAAGCCTGTCGTATTTTCTCGAAATTTCCACAGGGTCGCCACCCACAGTGGCCCACCCGTCTGTGACGATGATCCCTGTTTTCAACATGGTTTTCGATTCGCCAAGCAAAAACAGCCCCTGAATGAGCGCATCCCGGATGTTTGTCGCACCGCCGCTTTTTATCCCGAGCATCCTGTCAACGAGAATCTCGAGGTTGTTCTGTTCGCTGATGTGTTTCACAACTCGCGAGCTTCGTGAAAATGTCAGAACACCGTGCAAGTCGTTTTTGAGCTTGCTCGCAAACACACCTGTAGCGATGGTTGCAATCGCAATTTTTTCCTGGTGCATCGAGTTTGAAACATCGAGAAGGAGCACGTAAGCGGACTTCTGCTTGATCCGTTCTGTGCAGTAGATATGCTCATAATTGAGCGTTGGATGGCCGAGCTGTTCTTCGAGGGTCTTGTCCACATCGATCTCGTCCAGTCCGGGACGGTACTGCGTGACCACTGTCCGTGTGATGCCTGAAGCTCCTGCGGCGATCTTCTGTGAGAGGTATGTGATCTTCTGGAGCAGCATGCGCCGGAGCTTGATTTTTCTGGAAATGTCGGCCCGCTCCTGGAGCATGGAAAGAAGCTTTACCTGCAGAAGCCCGGTTTCAAGAGTTTTTGCCTTCTCGATGATTTCATCGAAGTACTCCTCGTTGAGCACATCATTGAGAGATTGGGGGAATCTGTGGAATAGTGCGATGAGGTGTTCGAAGTCTCCGATTTTCAGAGATTTTTGGAGCTGATAAAAAAGGCCGTGAATATCAGTGGCTACTTTTTTTTTTCACGCTCCTCGAGAGCGCTGAGGTCGATCTCAGATTTCGGTGCGTGTGCATGCGTGCCCCCGGAAGCGCTTCTCTCATCACGAAGCGTGAGCGCTTTTTCCGCGAGACGGTGAAGGAGGCGATCAAATCGTTCAGCCGAATAGTCGTGGAGTTCGATTTTTGTGAGGATCGCACATTTTGCACAGTCAGTCCACTTTTCGACGGCATCATCAAACCCGCCGTGTGCGGTAAAAAAAAGATCCGCCATATCGATCGCTCCCCTCACAGAAGCCCCCCTTCTGACTTCGTCATCGCTTCGAGTGAGCCGCGTGAAACACACGGAGATGTCGATCACTTCCTCGTCCCTGCAGAGTGAGCGGAGGCGAACGATCTGTTTTTCCTCTTCTTCCGACTGGTAGAAGAGATTGACGCAGACGAAACGGTCCTTGAGCGCCTCGCTCAGCTGCGAGGTGCCGATGTACTCGTCTGGATTCTGTGTGGCAATTATCATGAATCCCGGCCGCGCGTCCACTCTGCCGTATTTTGGTATATGGATCGTTTTTTCATCCATTGCAGACAAAAGCACGTTCTGAGTGCCTTCAGGCATCCTGTTGAGCTCGTTGATGAAGAGGATCGTTCCTTCCTCCATCGTGAGCGCGAGTGGTCCCGGGATAAACGATTCCTTTGTGTATCCTTTCGAAAGGACGAGAGGTGGGTCAAACCAGCCTGCCAGCTTCTGCTCTGTGTAGCGCTCGTCTCCGTCTATACGAATGAAAGACCGCTCAAGATGAGAAGCGATTGCAAGCGCGATGGTTGTCTTTCCGACACCAACCGCTCCTTCGAGGAGAATATGTTTCCCCGCTTTCGCAGCGATGAGAGATGCCGAAAGCTCATGCTTTCTTCCGATGATGCTGTGCACCGCCTGCAGTTCACTCACGATCGTGTCCATCGACAAACTCCGAATCAGGAGATATAAAATAGTTCAGGTGAGCGCTACTTTCTGGGAAGTGTTTCCGGGAGAACACGGGGAATCGCTTCAGTTTTCAGTCCATTGATGGTAAGGACACCGTCTTGTACCACGCCCTCCCGTTTGAGCCTGCGGGTGAAGTATCTGATAAATTTCATGTACTTCTTGTTGAGGAGCTTCCAGACAAAGAACCCGACCTGGGATGCGATCCACCAGATGAAGCGTTTTGAGAAGAATTTGCGGTATGCTTCGATGAGTTTTTTCTGAAGACGAAGCGGGCTGATGTTCTTTGGGAGGATCACGGCATGGCTTCCGTCATAATAATTCCAGTCATTGATGTATATACGGTTTGCATCCTTCATCATGTCATAGAGCTTTGTTCCCGGAATGGGGAACAGTATGGAAAACTGAGCCGTCCTGCTTCCTGAACTCCTGCTGAATTGTATAGTTTTATCGATGGTATGCGCGTCATCGCTGTCGGCGCCAATGATGAACATCGAGTGTACATTCATGCCTGTTTTGACGAGAGTGCTGACCGACTCTTTAATCATCTGAACAGTCTGGTTTTTATGGTAGTCTTTCAGCGCTTCCGGATTGATCGATTCGACTCCGATGAATAGTGTCTGGCACTTTGCCCTTTTCAGCATGCTGACGAGTTCTCTGTCTTTTGCGACGTGTATGCTGAACTGGCTCGACCATTTGAAATCGAGATCCGCACGTATGAGCTTTTCGAGAAAGATTTTTGTTTTTGTATTGTTTGCGGCGAAATTGTCATCGTAAAAAAATGCGTTCCTGTACCCTTCACGGTACCTCGTCATCACCTCCTCCATGACGAGGTCCGGGTCCTTGATCCTGTATTTTCTCCCGAACATCTTTGTGACGGAGCAGAATATACAGTCGTGCGGGCACCCCCGTGACGCCATGATGGGCGCGTATTTCATATTGATCCTGTTCCGTTTCTTACTGTACCCCTGAAGAAGGGAAAGGTCTAGAATGGGAACATCGTCGATGTTCACACGGGACCCGTATACGATTCTCTCTTTTTCAGTGCCGGTGAACACGTCGAGCACAACATTTTCCCCTTCTCCGATCACTACCTGATCGGCGTGCTCCAGCGCTTCGTTTGGCATCGCGGAAGGGTGGTTTCCTCCCATGATGACCTTTTTATCCGGGAACTGACGCTTTATTGCATCTGCAATCTGATATGCCCTGTTGATCGTGTGGGTGATTGCGGTGATGCCGATAATATCCGCCTCCCGGATGAATGGATGGAATGTGTCTGTTTTGTTGTTGTAAGCAGGTAGTATGTCTTCTTTGAATACTTTTACCTCGTGTCCAGCCTGCTTCAACATAGTTCCGAGAAACAGGGGCCCAAGGAGCGGAAGCTTTGTGAGAAAGAAATAGACATTTATCGGAGGCCGTGGTTCAATAAAAGCAATCTTCATTGTTATCTCCCGTTACATTCAGATTAATAATGTATTATACTGAAATCCCTCTATCGAGTAAACAGAAAAAACAGCTCGCTGAAAATTATTGTAATCTTGAAAAAATTGCATATATTAGTACCTTGAATAAGGTGCGGACATCTCGAAAGAGTATGCGTTCTTTTGGAAGATATCGGTACCGGAGAGATAGAATTTCAGGAGTTTTTCGGTAACGATTATGACTCGCGTGTGTGTGCTCGGTGCAGGGTATATGGGAAGCGCAATTACCTTTCCTCTTTCAGACAACGGGGTCGGTATTCATCTCTGGGGCACATGGCTCGATGACTGGATTCTCGATGCGTGCAGGCACGGGAAGCACCCGAAGTTAAGAAAATCCATTCCGGAAAATGTTTCCCTCTTTTACTCAGATAAGCTCGAGGAGGCCATCGAGGATGCGGAGTGTCTCATCATTGCAGTTGCGAGTGAGGGATTCGTTTCTGTATTTCAGAGGGCGCTCGATGCAATGAAGAGGAGCTTCCCGCTTTTTTGTCTCACCAAGGGGTTTGTTCCCGTTTCAGGAGAGGTGAATCGTATCAGTGAGGTTGCCCGGCGTATGTTTCATGAGAGGTTTCCGGGCGAGGATTTCAGGTGGGTGTCAGTCGGCGGCCCTGTGAAGGCTGTTGAGCTTTCGAACAGGGTCCCCACCTCAACGATGTTCGGCATGAACAGTTCTGCGATGACTCCCCTTATGCGGCTGTTTCCCACCGATTACTACTTCGTAAGCTGCTGTGATGACGTGTGTGGAGTGGAGTTGTGCTCCGCTTTCAAAAATGTCTACGCAATCGGGCTTGGAATCTACGACGGCCTGTACGGAGGGGGAAGGGAAAAGTATTTCCACAACCTGAAGTCAATCTTGTTCAACCAGTCTGTCCGGGAGATGGCACTCCTCATCGAACGGGCGGGAGGAAGAAGGGAAACGGTGTTCGATCTTTCAGGAATCGGCGATCTGTACGTCACTTCGGGATCCGGAAGAAACCGCAGGTTCGGTGAATATCTGGGAAAACAGTACGTTCCGAACGACGCGTACCGCCTTATGTACGAGGACGGGGAGATCGCTGAAGGATACCATGCCGTTCATCACGGGATGAAATTCATCAACACACTCGAAAACAGCCTTATCGAGGAACTGCCTCTCTTTGAAATGCTCTACCGGATTATTGCTCAAAACAGGAACGTTGAAGATGAACTGCGCCGTTTTCTGAAGGGCCTGGGTATGCAGTGAGTTTCGATCGAAAGTGAACTTCACGGGATGGAGGATATTCACATGTACACCATTCAATACATTGCGGATCAGATCGGCGGAAGAGTTTTTGGCAACGGGGAAAAAACGATTGACGCAGTGTGCACGCCTGAGGATATAAGGCAAAACTGTGCTGTCTTTGTAAAGGACAAGAGAAACTATCGGAAACTTAAGGGAAAAACCAATACACTCTGTGTCGTCATCCCATTCGAACCTGAAGAGCACCAGGGGATCGACTACATACTCGTGGGCCCTTCACAAAAAGACACCGCATTCATCAGGCTCCTCAGCCTCTTCGAAAAAGAGAAGATACCTGAGAACGGGGTGTCGCCAATGGCTTTTGTTTCTCCTGATGCGGTAATCGGCAAAAATGTCACAGTCTGTGAGTTTGCATCGATCGGTGCGAACACCATGGTCCAGGACGGCACTTATATCGGACAGGGCACAATCATCGGAAGAGACTGCAGGATCGGAGAGGGGTGCACGATTTATCCGAACGTCGTAATATACACGAACTCGATTATCGAGGACAGCGTGATCATACATGGGGGCGTGGTAATCGGCGGTGACGGGTTCAGCTATGTGAAGATAAACGGAACGAACACGAAAATACCGCAGATCGGCGGCGTGCACATCGGAAAGAATGTCGAGATAGGCGCAAATGCCACGGTTGACAGGGCTACCGTCGGCTACACGAGAATCGGTGAGAATACAAAGCTCGACAACCATGTGCAGATCGCCCACAACTGCGTGATCGGGAAGAACACGGTCATCTGTGCGCTCACTGGAGTCGGGGGGAGCGTGCGGATCGGTGATAACGTGGTTGTTGCGGGAATGGTCGGACTCGCCGATCACATCGTTATCGAGGACGATGTATTCGTCGGTGCAAAGGCCGGGGTAATGAAGAAATGCGTGGAAAAAGGAACCGCTGTATTCGGATATCCAGCCAGAGACTACAAGGAAGAGATGAAGTTCAACGCAATGAAGCCGAAACTGCAGGCATTGTACGGTGAGGTGCAGAGCTTGAAGGAAAAGCTCGGCCCTTAGTCAATTGGCTGGATCCAGCCGTTTCCAAGACCGAGACGGTCAAGGATATCTTGCACGTGCTCATACTCTTCGGAAAGAAGCTTTCTTTTGAGTTCAGGGATTGCGTGGGCGCGGTAAGCGGGAAAGTACTGGCTCATCAAGCTCACCGGAATCGATGGTGAAAGCAGGGCAATGAATTCGAGCACCTGTTGTGTATTCGCTCGGTTGCCGGGCAGAACGAGGTGTCTGATGATCAGCCCTTTTTTTGCAATCCCGTGCTCGTCGACTCGAAGCTCGCCCACCTGACGGTACATCTCTGTAACTGCAGCGCGGTTTTTTTCCACATATCCGCTGACACCTGAATAGTGTTCGGCATTCGAATCGTCTCCGTATTTCATGTCAGGCAGATAGATGTCCACGATTCCCTCGAGAAGCTTCAGCGTCTCCACATCATCGTATCCGTTCGAGTTGTACACCAGTGGAATCCTCAGTCCTCTTGGCACCGCAGCTGCCACCGCCTCGACGATTTGCGGGACGAAGTGTGTGGGAGTTACGAGGTTGATGTTGTGGGCTCCCTTTTGTTGCAGAAGGAGCATCCGGTAAGCGAGTTCTGCGACAGTGATCTCATTGCCGTGTCCCATCTGACTGATGGGGTAATTCTGACAGAATACACACCTGAACGAGCAGCCGCTGAAAAAGATCGTCCCAGACCCCCTGATTCCTGAGATCGGCGGCTCTTCCCCGTGGTGAAGGTTCCAACTCGCAATTTTCGGGAGGATCCCCGATCTGCATCTGCCATCGGGTCCGCGACGCCTATCAACTCCGCAGTGAAACGGGCAGACTGTGCATCCTGTAAGCATGGCGTTCAGCACACCGATTCGTCTCCCGAAGTCAACTCCGTACAGATAGGAGGGATGCGAAGATTGTTGCATGACGGAGGAGTGTTCATTCATGGAAGATAAAATAGCGCACCTGCGGTGAATGTTCAATTGCGAAATTCGGGCAGCTGTTCCGTTTTTACAGAAGGAAACTGGTTGAGGTAATCGTCAACGGTGCGTATCCGCGCGTCGAGCTTTTCAAGATGGGAGGAGATAATAACGCCGTAATCCAGCTCCCCGTTCTGTATGCGGGAGAGTTCGTCCTCCCACTCGTCGAGATCGATCCTCCCGGGAAGCTCTCCGCCCGCCTGTGAAATTTTTTTTACCTCATCCCAGTAATTCAGGCTGATTTGGTAGTAGTAGCGGGCGATTTGAAAGCTTTCCTTGAGGCTTTCTGCATACCACAGGTTGAAGAAGTATACGTGCTGTTTGTCGAATCTGCGGGCTAGCTGCAGGTAGCTGTCGATGATGAGGAGGTTTACGTGCATCCTGAACAGGGTTTTATACCGGGTGAAGTCGTTTTGCGTCTCTATTCGTGCGAGGCTTCTCACTGGATTGTCGAACGGAGCCTGAAGCGCCCACTGCATGAATCGGATGTTTCTCTCAAGGCTTGGATTCACCTGATAGAGGTTCATGACATAAAGGTAGAACTCCTCCGCGTAGTAGAGACGCCGGGCATGACTGCCTGCTGGTACGAGTATGAGAGCGGATAGAATCAGGATCAGGTATGTTTTTTTCATGAGCTCTTCCCGGTAATGAGGCCCTGTTCACGGATTTCTCTATTAATACTCTTCGTCAAATGATACTTTCATCTTGAAGTCCTTTTCATTGGTGAGTATTATGAACAAAATACACCCACAGAGGCAATGAGAATGGAAAAAAACGAACTGGCAGAGGGACTTACCTTCGATGATGTTCTGTTAACGCCGAAATACTCTTCCGTCACGCCGGGAGAAGTGGATATTTCAACCAGGTTGAAGTCACTTCACCTGAACATACCGCTTATTTCAGCAGCTATGGACACAGTTTCTGGTTACCGGATGGCGATTGCGCTCGCGCGTGAGGGCGGTTTTTCAGTGATACACAGAAATTTCGCCGTGGAGGAGCAGGCGGCTGAGGTTGAAAAGGTGAAACGATCACAGAGCGGTATGATCATCGATCCGGTTACACTCGGTCCTGAAGCGAAGGTGAGCTCCGCAATGGAAATCATGCGGAATTTCCGCATCTCCGGTGTCCCTATCACCGATCAGGGGAAACTTATCGGCATACTCACGAACCGTGATCTCCGGTTCATAACGGATTTCGAACAGCCTGTAAAGAATCTCATGACAAAGAAAAACCTCATCACCGCGCCCGCGAAAACGACCCTCGATGAGGCAAAGGGAATACTTCAGAAGTACAAGATCGAAAAACTTCCCATCGTGGACGATGATTTTCGACTCATTGGGCTCATCACAATAAAGGATATTCAGAAAGCAATCGACTTTCCCTTCTCAGCACTGGACGATAAAAAGCGGCTCATTGTCGCCGCTGCAGTGGGTACGTCGGCGGACCTCAGAGCGCGGGCCGATGCACTGTACCAGGCAAAAGTCGATGCGCTCGTTGTCGATACCGCACATGGGCAAACTGCGCGAGTTGTTGAGGCGGTGCAGACGATTAGAAAACGCTACAGCAGCCTGCTGGTCGTTGCGGGGAATGTCGGGACAGCAGAGGGTGCGGAAGCGCTCATTGAGGCAGGTGCGGACGTGATCAAAGTCGGAATGGGACCGGGATCGATCTGTACAACGAGAATCGTGGCAGGCGTGGGTATGCCGCAGCTGAGCGCAATAATGGACTGCGCAAAGGTAGCCCGAAACCGCGGTGTGCCCCTTATCGCCGATGGTGGTGTCCGGTACTCGGGAGATATTGTAAAGGCGCTTGCTGCAGGGGCAGACGCGGTGATGATCGGAAGTCTTTTCGCAGGTACTGATGAAAGCCCCGGTGAGAAAGTCATCTACCAGGGGCGGTCCTTCAAGGAGTACAGGGGTATGGGATCGGAAGGAGCGATGAAAAGCGGGTCATCGGATCGTTATTTTCAGGAAGGACAGAGAAAATTCGTGCCGGAAGGTGTCGAGGGACTCGTTCCGTACAAGGGCAGCGTTCAGGACATTGTGTTCCAGCTCTGCGGCGGCATTAAAGCGGGGATGGGGTACGTAGGAGCACGTACAATGGAAGAGCTGAGGGCCAGGAGCACTTTCATTAAAATCAGCTTTTCATCACTGAAAGAAGGGCACCCCCACGACGTGCAGATAACAAAGGAACCGCCGAACTACTTCTTTCCTGATTATGAGTAAGGTACGGGGATTACCGGCAGCCTACCATTTGAAGACAAAGTCGAGCATCAAGCTCTGCGTTGGATTCGCTCCCGCATAGGCGCCGAGCTCATCGACAAAATATGCGAGATAGATGTGGAATATGTTGAGATCGAATCCGATTCCACCTGAAAGATATCCTCCATCGATTCCCGCCCTGAGGGTGAGAATCCTGAGCGTGTCGAAGCTCACGCCGAACTTGATTTTGGAAAAAACTGAGGTGTAATCGAGGAGGTCCGTATAGTCAAATGCAACAACGAAGTTCCTGAATTGTGAAGGCTCAGTTTCGGTGTGAAAGGGATAAAAGGCAATTCCGAATGCGATTCTTGGCTTTATCATGCTGCTGGAAAGGTCTTCGGACCGGTTTACCGACTTCCATTCGCTGAATCTTGTTCCAAAAAAATCATGGGCTGTGAGACCGAAAGAAATCCATGTACGGGGGATGTAGAGCAATCCGATGTCGCCGCCGAATCCCACAGCCTTTGAGACAGGTATCTCAGACGTGTCGGACACGGTATCCAAAACAGCGAGTACCGTTCCTTCGATCTCTGATTTTGTTCTCAGTAAAAGCTTGAGGTTTGCTCCTGCATAGAGACCTTCCAAAAAAGGGACCGAACGGCCGTATCCTCCCACGATGCCGATGTCCGTGAATGCGTCAAATCTCGCAGAGGGGAGAATGGCCCCCGGCCTGGTGTCGAGCAGCGGATTGATGCTGTTGAAAAAGGCAAAACCGAAATTATTCCCCACACGCCCGATAAAAATCGGGCCCGTGATTCCGAGGGCCACAGTGGTGTCGCTAAGATAGGTATCAATATTCCCTGAAGAGGTCACGTCTGTGCCGGATATCAATGCATTGTAGAGACGGAGCGCGGTATCGTCAATATTCATCTTTATTCCGAGTGAAAAAACCGAGGTAATGCTCTCAGTGATGATCGCATACCCCGCTGGGTTGTAAAAGACACTGTTCTCATCGTTTGCCACGGCAGTGAATGCATCTCCCATCGCCCTCACCATGGGAAGAACAGGCCGCGCCATGTGCTCGGAATTGTCGATTCCGTAAAGAGACGTACCATACCCGATTGCCCACGCCGCGCAGAGGATGAGTATCAGAATTGTTTTTCGCGAACCCACAATTTCCACCTTCTTGAAGCTTCCCGCTATGAGAGAGCGGCATTTCCCAGTCCGAGTGTGACCCAGTCGTTTATTCCGGACTGCATGTCAATGATGTCCTGCTCCTCCATGCCGATAGGAGGGGTCGCTTTCAGTTCTTCGAGTGCATTGAACGCATTGGTTAGATACCCCATCATGAGAGCTTCTTCTGCGGTTCCGTCGACGTAGCTTGAAAGTCCGTTTCCCGCGCCATCATTCCAGGTTCCTATGTTGAAAGGATGCGAGCTGGTTTCATCGACGATCGCATCGAGCTCTTCATCGGTCGTCACATCGCCTGGCCCCCATGGGGAACTGTTGTAATCCGAAGCGATCTTTTGTGCACCCACCCCGGTTGCGGCCATCATGTTTATCTGGTATACCTCAAAGAGGACTCCAAGATCAACCTCCCCAGTCGTATTATCCATTGCGGAATTGTAATCCGACGCTGCATTTTCCACATTATCGAAAAAGTATGTGTAGTCGCCGTTTGATACCACCTGTAAAATAATCTCGCCATGATTGTCGACTTCGAGATCACCGTTCATAAGGTCTTCAACAACTGAGTCCATAGTTGGTGAACCTTCCCGCATATACGCGGCACCTCTCCCCAGATACGCTTCAACGAGTTGGTCTCCACTCGAGCTCTCGATGACGTCAGAGAAGTACTCGATTGCCTGTCCGTAATTTCCGTTTGAAAGCGCGCTGTACCCTGCATCGAGCTTTGCCTCGTTGTTCATTTTTGACGGGTCAACAAGGGGGCTGAATATATTTATTGGTTTACAGGAAAATACAAGTGTTGTACAGAATCCGATAAGGAGAGAGGTGTAGACGGTTTTTTTCAGCATGCATCCACCCCAGTGGTATCTCACCTTAAGTATAGGTGAAAAAAAAATGCAATTCCTCAGTATTTATCACAGAGTGGGCGAAAGTGTGTTGAATTAATCGTGGTGTCGGGTATAATTAGTTCTTGGTGAATTAATCACCAACGACTAATTAGTTCTTGCGGGGAAAATAGGAAAGCCCCCCGAAAAGGAGGAAAAACGGGGGGCTAATGAAAAAAAAGCATCTCCTAGGGGAGTCGAACCCCTGTTGCCGGGATGAAAACCCGGTGTCCTAACCACTAGACGAAGGAGACCTGTGCATGAGCCGCGAAGGAATCGAACCTTCGACCCACGGCTTAAAAGGCCGTTGCTCTACCAACTGAGCTAGCGGCTCTTCCTCGGGCACAAATATAGTTGCCTGGAAATGTCAGGTCAAGTTTTTTTTCCCTAGGGATAGAATCTTGCGAATGGGGAGCACAACATGTACAGCATGACCGGTTTCGCGTCTAAGGAATACAATTGGGAAGAATACAGCATCACGGTGAGTATCAAGTCACTGAACAGCAGGTATCTCGATGTCCGGTTCAGGCTCCCGGCTTCCCTGGAACTTTTTGAGGAAAGGATGCGGAAAATTCTGAAAAAGTATATAAACCGGGGAAAGGTTGATGTAATCGTGAAGGTGACTGCTCACGAGCAGAGCGAATTCGCAGTGCTCAAGTCGATGATTGAAAGGTATTTCGGTATGCTGAAAAGAATAGAGGATGAGACACACACGCATTTTCAGGTTTCCCTCATCGATCTGTTTTCTCTGAAAAACATGGTAAATCCCAATGACGATCCGTTACTGGAAAAACTGCCTGCCGAAAAAATCGAGAACGCATTTCGCGATACGATTGAGGCGTTCCAGGAATCGAGACGCAGAGAGGGTGAGAGCACCAAAAAGGAGATTCTGGAATACATAGGCGAGATAAACAGCTCCATGTCGGAGATCGAAAGTCAGTGTCCCGCGATCATCGAGAAATACAAGGGTCAGCTGAAAGGAAAGATATCCGAGCTCGTTTCTAACGGCATCGATGAAACACGGGTCATGATGGAAGTGGGTATTTTTGCAAGCAAGATGGATATCAGTGAAGAAATCTCAAGAATAAAGGGTCATGTGCACCACATGTCGGAAAAAATGGGCTCAGACGGTTCACATGGAAGGGAGCTTGATTTTATCGTTCAGGAGCTTACACGGGAAATCAACACGATCGGGTCGAAAGTGCCCGATTACACCGTGTCAGAACAAGTGATTTCTGTCAAGTCATGTCTCGATAAAATAAAGGAACAGGTCAGAAACATTGAATAGCAGGGGGTTTTTACTGGTTATTACCGCGCCCTCGGGAACCGGCAAAACCACCATCTACAGGGACATTCTCGCTCGGCATCCTGAGATCAGCTTTTCGGTATCCTACACAACGCGAGAGAAACGTTCCGGGGAGGTCAACGGCGAGGATTATTTTTTTATCAGCAGGGAAAAATTTTTGCACATGATAAGGCAAAATCGTTTTCTCGAGTGGGCGGAGGTGCATGATGAGCTGAAGGGAACTGAAAAGCGACAGGTGGCAGATTTCCTGAAGAGAGGGAAGGTATGCCTTCTTGATGTTGATGTGCAGGGGGCCCTGAGTATCATGAAAAATTATCCAGATGCAGTCACGGTATTCATTCAGCCGCCGAGCCTGGATGAGCTTGAAAAAAGACTCAGAAAGCGGGGCACGGAAAGTGAAGAAAAGCTTCGCTTACGTCTGCTGAACGCAAAAAAGGAACTTGAATACGCGCCGCTTTTTCAATATATTGTGGTCAATGACAGGGTGGAAAATGCCGTAAAAAGAATAGAACAAATCATCCAGGAAGAGGAAAAAAAAAAGAGGGTAGACCATGGTCCCGGTTTATAAAATCATTGATTTTAACGGTAACAGGTATCTCATTGCACGGGCGGTAATGAAAAGAGCCAGACAGATCAATTTCATCGGTGATGATGAGCTGGAAGATTTCGAAGGAAAAATCGCATCCCTTGCACTGAAACAGATATTGAACAATGAAGTCAAATACATCCTTCAAAAAGAAGGTCAGGATAAAGAAACCTGACACCCGTGTTTGTTCATATTTTCTCTCCGCAAGCCAGCGTTGCGCATATAATTTAAAAACACAATTCCCAATCCAGGCACAGATCGTAAAGATAAATCGATGAACGAGGACTGCACAGTTTTTATTTTTGGTCCAACCGCAGTCGGGAAAACAGCGCTGGCGTGTGAGGTCGCGAAAGACATCGGTGAGATTATATCAGTCGACTCCATGCAGGTGTACCGGGGTCTTGAGTGCGGTACTGCGAAGCCCTCTGAAGAGCAGCTCAGGACAGTGAAGCACCACCTTGTGAGCGCGATCCCTCCCGAACAGCGGTTCAGCGCGGGTGATTTTCGGAAAAAGGCGGTACAGCTTATCAGGGAAATCACGGGAAGACGGAAGGTGCCTATTCTCGTGGGTGGAACCGGTTTGTATTTCAGGACACTGGAGTATGATTTTATGGATGCGCCGAAAGCGCAGACAGCGCTCCGCGAGGCTCTCTACGACAAGGAGGAGTCGGAGAGTGGCTGTTTGTACAGAGAGCTGATGAACGTTGACCCGGATACTGCTCGCATTGTTCATCACAATGATCTGCTGAGGATCGTGCGCGCATTGGAGGTCTACTACACGGCTGGGGTTCGTTTTTCCGAGCTCACCGGAAGCTATCGGAAAAAGCAAAGAAGGTACTTTCCTCTGAAAATAGGAATCAGTATTGACAGAGAGAAGCTTTACGCCCGAATCGAGTCACGATGTGTTCGCATGATTGAGTGCGGGCTTGGGCGTGAAGTGTACGGACTCCTGCAAAAGGGGCACACGGAGAAGCTTCCATCCATGAAGGGTCTAGGGTACAGCCACTTCATTCAGTACTTTAAAGGGTGCTTTTCACTCGAGGAAACTTTCCGGCTGTTTGTCAGAGATACGAAACGGTACGCGAAACGGCAGCTTACCTGGTTTCGAGGGGAATCCAACACGGAGTGGTTTGATCCACATGATGCGTCTGTTATTCGGGAAAAAGTCATTGCATTTGCAGGCCTGTAATTCATGGTGTACAATGGAAACATCTTGTTGAATCGTGTGTGTGAATGTACCGTATCTCACGAATGAAAGGAGGAACGAGTGTATAATGTCGTTGTGATGGCGGGCGGAAAAGGGGAGAGGTTCTGGCCAAAAAGCGTCTCGCAGAAACCAAAACAGTTTCAGCGCATCGTGTCGGACCGCACGATGATTGAAGAAACGTTTTACCGGGTGTATCCGGAAGTTCCGGCAGAGCGTATATTCATCGTTGCAGGAGAGCGGTTCAGAGAGGTTACTGTTGAGCAACTGCCCGATCTGCACCGCAAAAATCTTATTGTCGAACCTGTCGGAAAGAATACCGCTCCGGCCATCGGGCTTGCAGCAGCGTATCTGTTGGATGCCCATAGAGATGAGGTGATGGTTGTGCTCACGGCGGATCACGTGCTGAAGCCGAAACACGAATTCCTGCGTGCGGTCGAAGCTGCGGCTGCGGCGGCTAAAGGCGGCTCACTTGTGACGTTCGGCATATCTCCGGACAGACCTGCGGTGGAGTACGGCTACATAGAGATCGGCAAAGTGCGCGGGCGGATCAAGGGGATCGAAGTGTATGATGTGGAGAAGTTTCACGAGAAGCCGTCTCTGGAGTGTGCATCCGAATACGTACAGTCAGGGAAGTTTCTGTGGAACGCCGGGCTCTTTGCTTTTACGGTCTCCGCTCTTCTCGGTTCGATGAAAACGCATATGCCACGGCTCTACGAGGGGTTGATGCGCATCCACAAAAGCATCGGGACAAAAATGGAGGAAGCGGTTAAGGAGGAGGAGTTTGCGCAGTTTGAAAGCGTATCAGTCGATTACGGCATCATGGAAAAAGCGCACAACATCGTCTGCGTCAGACCTTCTTTCATTTGGGATGATGTGGGGTCGTGGGGTTCCGTCGCGCGCCATAGAGAAAAAGATATGCACGGGAACGTGTTCCAGGGGCAGGTGATACTTATCGACGCAAAGGACAACATCGTGCTCGGAGATGACGAGTCCTTAATATCGTTGATCGGGATCTCGGACGTCATTGTCGTGAAAGAGGGCCAGAAGATATTGATTGCCCACAGGTCGCAGGATCAGCGGGTAAAGGAGGTAGTCCGGCATATCGATCAGAACGAAAACTATTCCAAGTTTCGCTAATGGAGTTGATGGGGTGTGAATAATTCAATATATTATGCATACATGTGAGGGAAACGAATGGCAGAGAACGATTCAAATATTCTTGAAGCAGGTTTTTCTTCTCTCGTGCTCACACTGAGCTCTTCGGCGTGGGTAGGGCTCGGAAAGATCGCTGATCCGATTTCGGGGGAGATGAAGACAGATCTCTCCGGGGCAAAGTTTGCGATCGATACCCTTGTGATGCTCAGAGAAAAAACCAAGGGGAACCTCACAAAAGATGAGGAGAAGATATTGTACAGTGTCGTTGCTGAGCTTCAGGCGAATTACGCGGAAACGGTATTTTCAAGAAACCACAAATCAGAAGAAATCCCCGCTGAAAAGGACATCCCCGCCCCTGAAGCCGGTTCAGAGCAGAGCGCAGAAGAGGGGAATCGGCTTAAGCCGGAGGGCTGAGGAGCTCGTCCTTTTCTCAAGAAACAGACTTCATCATTTATGTTGGGAGGAAGAATGCCTTCAGGGAAAAAGAGGAAGAGGCAAAAAATCGCGAATCACAAGAGAAAAAAGCGATTGCGGAAAAACAGACACAAAAAGAAGTAGGAACCTGTACAGAATGAGGAAACTATCGTTTGGGGGAAACACATTGATCATGGGCGTGATCAATGTGACCCCCGATTCATTCTATAAGGGAAGCAGAGTTCAGCAGAGAGAGGCTGCCGTTGAACGGGCGCTGTATTTTGAAAGGGCCGGAGCGGATATCGTGGATGTCGGCGGACTTTCGACCAGACCCGGTGCAGAGGAAATAGATGCTGATGAAGAGGCCGGAAGGGTTGTTCCGGTCATCGAATCGATCAGAAAAAAAAGCGATGTGCTCATCTCGGTTGACACCTACAGGTCTGAGGTAGCCCGGCAGGCGGTTACAAGCGGTGCACAGATCATCAACGACATATCCGGTCTGCGATTCGACAAGACGCTCCCTGATGTTGTTCGAAACACCGATGCTTACATCGTTCTAATGCATATACGCGGAAAACCAGCACACATGCAGGCGCGAGCAGCATATCGAGATGTGATTGCTGAAATATCGGAGGAGCTTGATTCGTCAGTCCGCACTGCTCTCGGTGCGGGGATCAGCCCTTCAAGAATCATACTCGATCCTGGAATCGGTTTTGCAAAAACTGCGGAGCACAATCTCGCTCTCATCAAATACCTGCCGAGGATAAAAGAAAAGGGGTATCCTGTCCTCATCGGTCTCTCGAGGAAGTCTTTTCTGGGTGTGTATACGGGTCTTGAACCGGATGACAGACTAATACCTACGATCGCGGCAAATGCTATATCTATTTTTCAGGGTGCCGATATTATAAGAGTACACGATGTAGAGGAAGCAAAATACACAGCCGCGATCGCTGATGCGATCAAAAACGCTTAAGAACTCCCATGGATATTATCCTCAATGTTCACTGGATAAAGACCTATCTACTGCCGGTAATCGATATTGCGATTATTGCATTTGTCATCTACAGGATTTATCTGATGATTTCAGGAACAAGAGCGATCCAGGTGGTCAAGGGGCTTGCACTCATTATTTTTGCTGCGTGGTTTTCCCAATTTCTCCATCTGGAAACTGTGAGCTGGGTGTTGCAGCAGCTCATCCAGGTTGCGGTGATTGCGGTTATTATCCTCTTCCAGCCGGAATTACGGAGAATGCTCACGAAGCTCGGGCAGAACAGGTTTTTAGGTGCCTTCTTTAAAGAGAGCAAAAACATCATTGATACACTCATTTCCTCCGTGGAAGCACTTTCCCGCAGCAAAACAGGAGCACTCATTGTCATTGAAGCAAACGTCGGACTGAAAAACTATATTGAAACCGGTATTGTGATTGACGCTCTATTGAGCAGCGATCTCATCTGTTCCATATTTAAAAAGGAGTCTCCACTCCATGACGGAGCAATCATTGTGAGGAGAGATCGGGTGGTTGCCGCAAAATGCATTCTTCCGTTGACCGACAGGCACGAGCTTCTCGAAGGGTACGGAACGAGGCACTTCGCAGCTTTAGGGCTTGCAGAAGAAACCGATGCGTTTGTGATCGTTGTTTCGGAGGAGACAGGAAAAATATCCCTCGCATGGAACGAAAACATCATGCTTGGAATCACGAGTAAACGGCTCCGGGAGCAGTTGAACGAACTTTTTCTCATGACGTCTCAGTGAATCCATGAAAACACACATACTGAAAAAGATTACCTACAAGTGGCACATCAAGCTTCTTTCACTCGGGCTTGCCGCGATGCTCTGGGTGTATGTTGACAATCTCAAGGAGAAGGAGCGGTTCGTGTCCGTGCCTGTTGAGGTACGCAATATTCCACACGGGTACATGTTGTCGGACGGTGTTCCGCCGTCGGTAAAAGTCATTCTCAAGGGAAAGGAGAGTAGACTCGCTCTTCTCGATGAAACGTCCATTATCGGGTACATCGATCTCGAGAACAGTGAGAAGCTCAGTCGAAGAGAAATCATGATAGTCGATAAAAACAGCATCCCGCAGGGAATTTCGGTCAAGGAAATAACGCCGCGGATTATCGACGTTTCAATAGAGCGGGTTGAAGAGCGGTCGGTCATGGTGATTCCTGTTATCACCGGAGAGCCGCCTTTTGGATATTTCTTTGAAGATGTTATCATCGATCCGGAGAAAGTCTTTGTCAGTGGTCCGGAGTCGCTGATAAAAACGCTCGAATCGGTGTACACAAAGGATATCAGTATAAAAAACCTCACCGAAACCACTGTCAAGGAGGTCGGGCTGGATTTGCCGGACGAAAAAATCTCACTCGATGAGGAGATGGTCGTCAGTGTGAAGGTTATCATAAAAGAACAATACGTCCTGAAACGAATAGAGAAAAAAGAGGTTCTGCCGCAAAACCTAAAAGAAGGATATGACGCAATGATTGAGGATGTGACCGTCTCCACGCTCATCAAGGTTCCAAAAAGGCTCGAGCGGGAGCTGTCTGCTGAAAGCATCAGTATTTTCGTTGACTGTGAAGAAGTTGACGAAGCGGGTACGTTCACGCTTCCTCTCGGGGTCAACAGCATGATCCGGGACATCACTTTTTTAAAAACAGAACCGAACACGGTCACAATCGCGGTGAAGAAAAAAAAGGAAAACCCCCGGTGATTTTTTCACGTTCCTGAGGTTTTCCTTGCGGGAAATATCATCACTTATGGAGCATGATGTGGAAGAACAGCAGGTGAAAATATCATACCACGCGAAAAAGCCCACGCACTGTCCCGTGTGCGGCGCCTCCTTCAGAAAGGAAGAAATGCTCTCAGGCGGCGGGAGGCTGATTGCAAAAGATACGACTGACGAGCTGAGACGGATCTACCAGCCAAGTAAAAAGGCAGGAGAGATCTATCCGCTTATATATTCGGTCACGGTATGTCCGGAGTGTTTGTATGCTGCCTATCCCGAGGATTTTCTGCACATTAAAACGGAACACATATCCACAGCATTTTCTCAGATGAAAAAGAGAAAAGAGGACTTGGCGCTGATATTCCCGACTCTTGACTTCATCGCTCCCAGAGACCTCTTTAGCGGCACTGCGAGTTATCTACTTTCCATCGGGTGCTACGCGTTCCACAGCAAAGAACGTGCCCCAACATTCAAAAAGGCACTCTCCTCGCTGCGGGGGGCGTGGCTGTTTGAAAATCTCGACCAAAAATATCAGAACAAGAATTATGACAGGCTCAAGTTCATCATGTATGAGAAAGCGATTATCTACTACGAGAAAACGGTAAAATACGCACAGACAGGAGAAGAGCGGGTTGATGCGATAAAGAATTTCGGTCCTGATCTTGATAAAAATTATGGTTTTCCGGGAGTGCTCTTCGTTTCGACGCTTCTTCAGTTTAAATACGGGAATGGAAGCGTGAAGGAGGAGCGAATCAAGATACTGCAGGCATCCAGAAGGATGGTCAGCAGGATCTTCGGTATGGGAAAGTCATCCAAGAGCAAACCCACGCTTATTCTTGACCGCGCAAAAGATCTCTACGAGCGTATCGGAGAAAAAATTGCGGAGCTCAAAGAACAATGAGACAGATCGCGATGGAAATCGCCTACGACGGATCGCATTTTTCCGGATGGCAGATACAGCCCAATGCCGTGACGGTTCAGGGAGTGATCGAGGAAAGCCTCGGACGGATTTTGAAAACGCAGACCGCTCTGCGGGTTGCAGGGAGAACCGATACGGGAGTGCACGCAATCGGGCAGATCGCCTCATTTAAAACCTCGAGCAGAATGACCGGGAACCAGTTCAAGGAAGCACTCAATTCGGTCCTCCCTGAACGAATACGCATTGTCGATGCATATGAGGTATCCTCGGAGTTTCATCCGCGGTACAGCGCGAAGAAACGCTGGTACAGGTACATAATCAGCACAGCCCCAATTCTTATGCCGTTTTTTTTCAACTATGTCCTGTGGGTGAAGCGCCGCGTGGACGCGACGCTCTTGAATGAGTACTGCGGCAGAATCATCGGACAGCATGATTTTCGCAGCTTCGCCACTCTCGGCCCTGGTGATGTTCCGTACAGGGAAATTTATGAGTGTGAGTGCACAAAGAAAAACGACTTTGTGCTTATTGACATTACAGCAAACGCCTTTTTAAGGAAAATGATTCGCACACTCATCGGGACTTTTCTCGAGCTCGAGAAAAAGAAGAAGGGTCCAGACAGGGTAACCGAAATTCTCGAGATGCACACGCGTGCAGAGGCCGGCGCGACAGCCTGTCCGGCCGGGCTCTACCTTGTAAAGGTGTTTTACTAATACACGATATATGACGAAAATAATCTTAGAGATTTTTGTAAAGATACTTCTTACCGGATTGCATACATGTTAATTGTCGTGCTGTTCATTGTGATTGCGATTATCGGGGTGATTCTCATCTATTTTATGCAGACCTCACAGAACAGAAAAAGAATCGAAAGGGCACTCGAGCTCTTCAAGACCGAAAGATATAGAGAAGCGCTGGCGCTCTTTCAGGAGCTGTATGCAAAGGATTCAGGCAACAAGCTCTACAACTGGTACATCGGCCAGTGCTACGAATATCTCGACAACTACGAGCTTGCACTCGTGGAGTACAACAAGGCATCTCTGAGCACGACGTTCGATCCGCCGCTCGATGAGGTGGAGATACATAAACGGATTGCGCTGGTGAATCTGGAATTGGGAAACCTGAACAGGGCGTATCAGGAGTTTCAAATCGTCACTACACTGGATACCAAAAACGCAGAGGCTTACTTTTATCTCGGCACCCTTGCGAAAAACAAAGGGGAGCTCCAGAAAGGTGTCGAATTTTTTGAAAAGGCCTACAGACATAGAAGAGAATACCCTGAAGCCTATCTTGAGCATGGAAAGCTGAACCTCATGCTCAATCACACCGAAAAGGCGAAAAGATCGTTTTTGCAGGCGATTAACCAGAACCCCGATTTAAACGAATCTCATTTCCAGTATGCTGTTGTGCTGGAAAAAGACAAAGTCTATCAAAAAAGCATCGACGAATTCCAGCTCGCGATCAGAGATGAACGCTTCAAATTCGACTCGTTCGTTCACCTTGCAAACATACATATGGCCCTTTCCGAAAGTGAAACTGCGTTCAACTATTTCGAGGAGGCCCTTGCAGAGGGGACTGCGGACTCGAACAGTCTCCTGGAAGCCAAGTACGAATATGCAAATTATCTTATTCAGCATGGAGAAATTAACAAGGCACTCACACTGTGGAACGCGGTCTACAGTCAGGATGCGCATTTCAGGGACGTCGAAAACAAGATAGACGTGTATAGCGAGATAAGTAAAAGCGGGAACCTCACCCGCTTAATGACGTCCACTAAGGAAGAGTTTTTAAAAATAGGGCAAACACTGTGTGCTCTTCTTCATATAAAAACAGATCACTACAAAATCACCAAAAATGATCTGATCGAGTTTATCGGAAATCAACGGTCAGGAAGAGATGATATCGCCTGCGTACTCTATTTTGTCAAATGGACGACTCAGGTGGGGGAACTTCAGGTTCGCGAGCTCCTGGAGAAAGTGGTGGATGAGGGAGCGTTGAAGGGGATATTCGTCACCACCACACACTTTTCCGACAAAGCGTTGAATCTCGCCAAAATACGGCCCCTCGAGCTCATAGAGCGTGAGCGGCTCGAAGGGCTGCTGACAAAAATCTTTCAGCAGTAAACCGGTTTTTCCCAACGTAAAAAAAATCATGTAAAAATTTTGTTTGGCAATTATACAAATATATTGTATATTCAAACGCTGCTTAGGAGAAGAACATATTTGTTGACCGTGGGCAGGAGTTTATGAATTTTATATAGAGGTAATACAGATGAGTGTTTATTGTGTTCGAGGAGGGTATGATGAATAAGAATGCCCTGAAAAAGTTTGAAAAAAAGCTCATTGAGAAGAAGAACGAAATTCTCTCCATGATCGAAAAAGAGATGCAGGACGATCTCGAAGACAAGGAAAGCGAAAACGTAATCGGTGATATCGTCGATACTGCGAACAGCGCATCTGAATCTCTGATAAACGGATCACTTACTGAAAATGAGCAGAAGAAACTTCGTGAAATCAATGAGGCACTAAAACGGATAGAAGAAGGGGTATACGGAAAGTGTGTCGTCTGTGGAAAAGATATTGAAGAAAAACGTCTCACTGCGATTCCTGAAGCAAAAAAATGCATCGATTGTAAGGTGGTGGAAGAAAAGAGAAAGATAAGCAAGCTTTAATTGCGAAGCATACATTTGAGATCGGAGCATACTGGAGAGGGGAGAAGCCGGTCTTTGTGAATATGAAAGAGGAGTACAACAGTCTGTTGAATGAAATCCTGGAGTATGTGACGACAGGGTTTCATGACTCGCTCGATTCCCGGACACATTCGGTATCCGATACCGGGGCTTCGAGAATCGATCGCCTGAAAGAGATCGAGGAAGAAATCCTTCACTGTACGAAGTGTCCCCTCCACCGGGGGAGAATAAACGCTGTGCCGGGAAAGGGCTCATATTTTGCCGATATCATCTTTGTGGGAGAGGGACCCGGCGAGATGGAGGACATCAAAGGCGAACCCTTTGTGGGGAGAGCCGGCCAGCTACTCACAAAGATGCTTGCGGCTATTCATCTCACCCGAGAAGAGGTGTTTATCACCAATGTGGTGAAATGCAGACCGCCGAACAACCGGACGCCTCAGCCTGAGGAAGTGTCGACCTGTTTCACGTACCTCGAAAAACAGATCGGGCTGATCGATCCCCTCATTATCTGCTGCCTTGGTGGCCCGGCTGCCCGTACGTTGATCGGCTCTGATGCGGGAGTGTCGAAACTGCGGGGCTCCATTCACCAGTATAAAAATATCGCCGTCATCCCCACCTATCATCCTGCTGCGGTTTTACGTTTTCCGGAAAAGTATAAACGGCACGTGTGGAACGACCTCAAGCTTTTACGTGACTACTACAAAGATGTAAAAAGATAGATGTACGCGCTTGTCGCATTCAACAAACCCATCGAGCCTCTTACCTACGAACTGAAAGAAAACGCCGACTCTGTGCTTCCAGGGATGAGGGTGAGAGTAAAGCTCAGGAATCAGACCGAGACAGGGATCATTTACAAGATTACTGAAGAAACAGACATCACCGGGCTTAAGCCCGTTTTGGAGATACTCGACGATCTCCCGGTTCTCAACAGCGACCTTATAGAGCTGGGGGAGTGGATTGCGCGGCATTACCTCTGCTCCGTCGGAGAGGCGCTATGGACGATCGTTCCGAAGGGCTACAAGAAACGGGAAAAGACTGTGCTCTGGGACAGAGGCACAGACGGAGACAATCCCGAAGAAGATTTCACACTTACCACTGAGCAAAAAGCGGTATTGCAGCGTCTCCGTCGCTCACTCGATGGAGACGAAGGAAGCCGCTTTCTCCTTTTCGGAGTGACGGGAAGCGGGAAAACGGAAATCTACCTCAGGATCATCCATGAAGTGCTGAGAAGGGGAAAGGGGGCGATCCTTCTCGTTCCGGAGATCTCTCTTACACCGCAGACAGTGAGATACTTCTCGCACCGAATGGGCAATGAGCTCGCGCTTTTGCACTCGCGGCTCACAAAGGCGGAAAAGATCAACGAGTGGTATAAGATTCTTTGCGGGGAAAAGAAAGTCGTTATAGGAGCACGGTCCGCCGTGTTTGCACCGGTAGAGCGTATCGGCATTATCATCATAGATGAAGAGCATGAAACGAGCTATAAATCCGATGAAACCCCCAGGTATCATACAAGGAGCGTTGCCTACTACCGTGCAATGAAGCACGGGGCAACGCTTTTACTCGGGAGTGCGACCCCATCCGTGGAGACGTTTTATCTCGCAAAGTCGCAGAAGTTTTCACTTCTTCACCTCCCGTACCGGGTTCTCAATCAGCAGCTCCCGAAGACGCATGTTGCAGACCTTCGAAGGCTCAAAGGCCAACGGTTCATCGCGGCTCCCCTTCAAAGAGCGATCGAGCGGAGGTTGAAGTATGGGGAACAGGTAATTCTTTTTCTGAACAGGCGGGGATTCGCCCCCTATGTCTACTGTGAAAACTGCGGACATACGTTCAAATGTAAAAACTGCGACATCACGCTCACCTATCACAGAAACGAGAAGCAGCTCATCTGTCACTACTGCGGGTACAGCGAACAGGTCCCTGACGTGTGTCCGATATGCGGCGATGAGCGCATTCTCTATTCAGGGTTCGGGACAGAAAAGATCGAGCAGGTTCTCAATGAGTACTTTCCAGGTGCAGTGATTGTCCGGATGGATACAGACACAGTAAAAAAGCGCAATGCAATTGCCGAAATTCTAAGCGCCTTTGCAAAAAAGCAGATCGATATACTCATCGGTACTCAGATCGTTACGAAGGGGCTTCACTTCCCTGATGTGACGCTTGTGGGAGTGCTGAATGCGGACATACCCCTCAATTTTCCCGATTTTCGTTCTGCAGAGCGAACATTTAATTTAATTACCCAGGTCTCGGGTAGGGCCGGCCGCAGCGAAAAAGGGGGAGAGGTGATCATTCAGACATACAATCCTGCACACTATACGATTCAGACAGCGAAAACCCAGAACTATGAAGAGTTCTTTGCCAGGGAAATGCGTTTCAGAGAAAACCTCATATACCCCCCGTTCTGCAGAATCGTGCGGCTCGTTTTCAGAGGTGTCAACTCAAAGGATCTTTTCGAATCGGCGTATTTTGCTGTATCCTATCTACAAGAAAGAACAAAACGGTATATAGCAATTCTGGGCCCCACATTCTGTCCCTTTTCGCGTATAAAAAACTATTACAGGGTCCATGTCATTATCAAGCTGCATCAAATTTCTCCACTACGGCCGTATTTGCGGGAGCTCCGGCAGATCGTATCTAGGAAAAGAGGCCAGTATCTGGAAATCGATGTAGATCCTGTGACCATGCTCTAGGGGATGCCGGCACGCTGTTTTTTCTTGTTTCACACCTTTCGATTTATTATATTGAGAGCATGACGATAGATGATATTCGAAAATACCCCGATCCGTTTTTGAGAAAGAATGCGGTAAACGTTGCCGAAATAGATGAAAATATCCGGGCGCTTATAAAGGATATGTTCACTATGATGGAGGAGGCAGGTGGAATCGGTCTCGCGGCCCCGCAGGTCGGTCTGTCGAAGCGTGTGATCACCATATCTATCAATGAGAAGAAGTTCAACAGATTCGCGCTTGTGAACCCAGTGGTCGAGTACTCTTCAGACGAAACAGAAGTAATGGAGGAAGGTTGTCTCAGTATTCCCGGTATCAATGCTGATGTGAGGAGACCGGTGAGAGTCGTAGTGAAGGGAATAACCAGAAGCGGGAGAATGGTGGAGATCACTGCCGAGCACCTGCTTGCGCGTGTTCTCCAGCACGAGATCGATCACCTCAACGGTGTACTCTTAATAGACAGGGTGAGCAGCCAGGAGAGATCGAAAATCCAGGAAGATCTTCAGGCGCTGCAGAAACAACCGGCCCGATGAACCAGGCAGTACAAGATTTCTCATAAAGCAGTCGTAACAGCATTCACCTCGTTTTCATAACCGAGATAAATTGACGTTCAAATGATACGCAATACAGGTATTGCATTTTTCGGCTCACCGCATCTGGCATCCGCCTGTCTACATGCACTTGTCAGCGAGTTTAGTGTGAACCTTGTGGTGACACAGCCGCAAAAAAAAGGAGGACGGGGAAGAAGCATACGACAGACCCCGGTTGATGAATACGCTTCGGAGTACCGCATTCCCGTGGTAAGACCCGAAAGGATCGAATCTGACTTCATCAGCACCCTCCGCCGGTTCGGAGTGGACCTGATCGTCGTTGTCGCGTATGGCCGGATACTCCCTGAAGCGGTCATCTCATTTCCGCACTTTGGGGCTCTCAACCTCCACGGATCGCTGCTTCCCAAGTACCGGGGAGCCTCTCCCATACAATCGGCACTCCTGAACGGGGAAAAAGAGACGGGAATCACCCTGCAGATGATGGTACCGCAGATGGATGCGGGCGATATTCTCGCACATGACAAAATACCCATCGACGGAGAAATGACAGCAGAAAAGCTGCTCGGAGTTTTTATCGAACGCGCTCCCTTATTTCTCGTGCGGTCAATCCACAGGCATCTCTCAGACGAGCTGACTCCGGTGAAACAGAAGGAGAGTGAGGCGACATTTTGCACAAAACTGAAAAAGTACGACGGTCTGATACAATGGGAATCCGAGGCATGCGGCATCATAACAAAAATCAAGGCGCTGAATATATGGCCTGTGGCATACACCACTCTCGAAGGAAAGATACTGCGGATCTTTGACGCACGTATTCACCCCGTTCCTCCGAAAAAAGTGTGCACTCCCGGACGAGTGGTAGAGCTCGACTACACGAATGGAATCATCGTAGAAACAGGGAACGGCAGTGTCGCGCTCATCGAATTGCAAATGGAGAACAAGCGAAGGATGAACCACAGAGATTTTGTGAATGGATACAGAAACCTTGGAGGAAAACTGCTTGGGTCGGAAGGTGAATAAATAGTTGATTATTTTTTCACCCGTTGGTATAAATATGGGGGCCGTGTCGATCCATAAAAAAAACGAGAGTCACAATGAGCCATTCATCCATTGAACAGGGACAGCGATTTTTCAGAAAAGTGGGAAACATGTTTCACATCTTCAAAGAGTACGTCTCGACGAACACAAGTATCATAATAAAGAACATCGTCATCATTCTCTTTGTTTTTCTGATCGTGTTCATTGCGGTTTCTGTGTTTGTCTTCTGGCTCATTCGTAAAGGACCGCCAGAGGTGACAGTGCCCAAGGTGACGGAAAAGGAACTCATAGAAAGCCTTATTATCCTGCAGAAGAAAAATCTCGACATACTCATCGATCCGCGCTATTTCAGTGAATACCAGAAAAACATCGTTGTCGAACAGATACCCAAGGCGGGAAGCATCGTGAGAGAGGGAAAGGACATAAAGCTCATTGTGAGCAAAGGTCCGATAATCTCAATCGTCGAGGATTACACGGGAAAAACAATGGCATACGTGCAGAATCGTCTTCAGGAAATATTCTCATTTCAGGGCAAGACGATCAAAATCGGCAACATAACCTATGTAATTTCCGAGCAGCCGCAGGGAACGATTATCGGACAGTATCCCCCTCCCAACACCCCAATTACAAATGTAGAAAACATCGATCTGGTGATCAGCAAGGGAAAAGAGATCCAGGCATTCAGGTTGAATGATTATACGGGACAGAATGTGAACGAAGTGATGCAGCTTCTTGCGCTCAGGGGCGTCCTCGTTCGTATCGTCACTGAAGAAGTGACGGACCCCGCAAAAAACGGACTCATTCTTCAGCAGGAGCCTGGCCAGGACACGCTCGTGAGTCGAAATGATATGGTAACTTTTCATGTAGGGTATCTTCCCTCTGAGAAGGAAAAGGAGAAGCTCTACGCCAGGGTTCTGAATTTCGACGTTCCGCAGGATCTCGAAAACGTGGTCATCAGGATCGTGGTGAAAGACAGGATTGGGGAGCGTGAGATCTACAATGCTGAAAACAGTGGAAGTGACAGCATATCCATCCCCTTCAAGAGCTATCAGAATACCACTGTATATATTTACATAGACGATGCAGTATACGAGGTGAAAAAGCTGGAATAGAGTTCTATTCTCACGGAAGGATCGGGTATTCCCCCTCACGCAGGCTTCAGCGAGGATGTTCTCCGAGCCTGTGAAGCGCCTGCACCACTTTTTTCTCCATGAGCAGAAGAAAAAGTCGAATGTGTGTGGCTATGGATTCTGGCGCGCTGTACAACGATTGTGCCTCAGCAACCACGTTCCGTAAAAAAGGGTAGCGACTGACGTATAGTGCGCTTTTTACCAACACATCTGACGGCTCCTTTTTCGCTGTATCGATCTGATCAAAAAGGGTATTCAGAAAACGAAGGCACGTCTCGCGGCTGAGAGTTTCTGAAGTATGAGCGCACAGTTTCTGCGCTCCCTTCGGGTGCTTCTGATTCGAGGTGATCTCTTCGAGTTCAATATGATTGAGGGAGGAAATGCGTACTCCCTGCTCAGTGGCATTGAATACCCTTCCGGCGTACCCTTTTTTATTTTCGAACCAGTTCACGTAGTGGCTGAATACAAAATCAGTAAGAACTTCACCGCCCCGGATGCCGGGAGCGGCCTGCAGTTTTCTCGAGGCGATGGTTTTCAGCATTTTGGTGAGAAGCGGACTCAGCCTGTCCGATCTCCTGTATGAGAAGAGAAAGGGTGAGGAAGAGTTTACATGAGTAAGATAGTCCGAGAAGGCCAGGTCGAGCCCGGTAACTGCCACCGGAGAGGCGCCGAGATGGAGCGCAAACTCCACCGCTGTTGTTGCAACGGAGCCTCCGCAGTCGAGGTGAGCGATATGGGGAAAGAACGTGCCCAGCATATCGATGAGCGGATGGTGATCGTGCGGAAAACCGAGGGTATTTTCAGGTTCCGCTGCGGTTGCGCTAAAGAATACGGGACCGTTCCACAATTTCAGAATTTTTGGATAGGTGACGAAGTCAGCGACAAGGGCGATGCGCCCGGATGCGCGCGGGAATGAGAGGATCTCGGTAAAATCGAACAGATTATAATACTGTGCATCAAGTGTTACGACGAAGTCGGGCACAATGCCGCTTGCGAGCAGAGGTTTCAGTGCCGTGTCAACTGCGATGAGAACCACACGGTCTATAAGTGCGCGTATCCGGTTGAGCTGCCGGAAAAGCGAAGGGCCTGCGGCGATTACGAGGGCGGGTGTGCCATTGTGCGCATTGCGGAGGGCGGCGACGGACATCCTGTTCGCGAGAGACGGGATGTTTTCGACGATATTTTTCATCCACAGGCTCTCAAAGGAAAATCTGGTGAGAATATCGGAAAGCTTTCCTGCCATTAAACACTTGAAATATGTCTCTACTGTGCGGTAGTAGCGTTTGTTCAGTGAAACGGCGCCTCGGAGCCGTATGATTCTGTACCCTTTGAATGTGAGCGGGCTGAGGGCGCTGAAGTACGCGAGCACATTTTCTGTGCTTTCTCCGACAAAGAGCCGTACACCGGAGAGAAAAGAAGCGTCACGCGTATGCAGGAGAACTGAGAAGGCTTCAGCGTTTTTCTCTATTGCGACAATCTTTGCATCCTTTGCGTTTTGGTAGGTGCGCATGAAGTGCTCTATGTGATAGCCGAGGCCGATCCCGAAAAAGATAAACAGATACCCCTTCCGCACTGTGAGCCCTGCAACGAGAGCTTCCGCCTCCTTTTTCGGGTTGCTTCTGGAGTGAAACGGTTTTTCCCGGGACAGCACATTCGGATACGGCTTTTCATTGAAACTCACCGAGCGGAGTTCGTCCAGGGGAAGGATTTTATCCATCAAGTCCGGATGGTGTGCGCAAAAGAGTGCTTTATTTTTCTCGAGAATGTTATTCATGGGGCCGCACGGAAGAGTTAGCCTTGGCGCGGAAAAAATTGACCAAAATTATCAACTATCTTTGAGTTCTTCACCTCGTGATTGTACCAGTCATTGAAAAGATAGTTCTCCTTCAACGTGTTGTAGGTGTTGGCGAGGTACTCTTTTGATTTTTCATACTCCGACTGATCAAAGGGTTTTTCATCGATCACTTTAAACAGAATTTCCCCCTCAGGAGTTTTGATCGGTCCGCCGACCTGACCGATTTCCGTTGAGAACACGAGCTCGACGAGCTCTTCGTTGTTCATGAGCTCGAAGAGAGGGGTATTTCTGTTTTCGTCCAGGATGTACTGTCCCATGACGGATATGTAGTCGGTTGTGGTCGGCCTCAGGCCGTATTTTTTGGGAATTGCGTCGAACGTGTCGGAATCGGCACCTGCCTCTGTGAGTATTTCCTTACTGAGTGTCGCGACCTTTTTCTCGACTTCATCTCTGTGTTCACTCACATATTCACTTTTTATTCTTGAGAGGGCGGAATCATAGGATTCCACCTTTACATCATCGAGGGATTTGATGATGTGAGTGCCGAATGTGGTTCTCACAAGGGGGGAGATTTCATCTTTTTTCAGCTTGAATGCAGCCTCGGAAAATTCTGCAATCATGTCCTTTCTGTAGAACCAGCCGAGGTCACCGTCTTTTTCTTTTGTGGTATCTTCAGAAAACTCCCGGGCAATTTGCGCGAAACGCCCCGGGTCCGCTTTCACGTTCTCGAGTATTTCCTGCGCTTTTTCCTCGTCGTCCTTTATGAGAATATGGGCAACATGCGCCTTTTCAAAAAGTCTGGGGTTTTCCTCGTAAAATGCATGAAGTGTTTCTTCAGGTACGTCGTCGTAGCGCAAAAACACATAGTCGATCTTTTTTCCGTAATCGGTAAATTGAAAAAAGGACTTCAGCTCGACGTCTGATACGATCACGTCTCCAAAATGCTCCTGCACGAACATATTGATGATGAGCTGTTCCTTTTCGCTTTTAAAGATGTCCTGCCGCAGGGATTCCGGTGTGGAGTTGTAGCGCTGTTCGTCAAAGGTTTTCCCGTTTCCCGCATAGTACCCCTTTTTGATGATGGCGGACAGAACGGTTTCCCGATTTACCGTGATGCCTTCGCGTTCGGCATACTGAAGGATAATGGTTCGCTGAATGACCATGTCCAGAGCCCTTCTCATCATCTCCCTGTCTTTCTGCTCTGTGAGCTCTTCTTCCTCACTGCTCTGCCGTTCCTGTTCATAGAACTGCCTGTAGAAATTTGCGAAAAGCGAGTCCGGTCCCGCGGAGATCGGCTCTCCGTTCACAACGGCAATACTCGGCGCACTCCCCTGACGTGTGGCGTAGCGGTACGCGAAGCTCCCGACGAACGCAACTGCCACAAATCCGACAATGATGATGACGAGCAGCTTTTTCATCGCGGTCTTTGCCACGGACCCATGCGCTGATTTCTGTGCCGATGCTTTTTTTGTTTGAAGGTCTTTTTTCTTTGACTGTGGGGAGGGAGGTTTTTTCGAAGCAGCCATTAGTTACCCTCGGAGATCGATTGATACATAAAGCTAACAACCATTCCCGGCCGCGTCAACGAAAAACTCGACTGAAAACTTGCGTTGTCTTCCTCATCATTTTATACTATTATCATACGAACGAAGTCGAAATGCGGGGTTCGGAATGCCAGGAGTTGCAATTATTGGAGCACAGTGGGGGGATGAAGGGAAAGGAAAGATCGTGCACCTCCTCTCGGAAAAAGCGGACGTTATCTGCAGGTATCAGGGGGGGAACAACGCCGGTCACACGGTAATGACCGGGGGAAAGAAGTATGTGCTTCATCTTATTCCTTCGGGGATCCTGAAAGAACAAAAGATGTGCATCATCGGAAACGGTGTCGTCGTGAACCCCTATGCACTGAAGGAGGAACTCGATACACTTCGGGATGGAGGGATAGCGCCGGAGGCTCGCCTTTTCGTTTCTGACAGGGCGCATGTAATCATGCCCTATCACATAGAGCTGGATGCAGCAAGCGAAGGGGCTTCCGGCAGAATAGGAACCACAAAGAGGGGAATCGGCCCTGCGTACGCGTTCAAATACGCACGTTTGGGCATTCGAGTCTGCGATCTCACAGAGCCTGCATATCTGCAAAATGTTCTTCCGCACGTAATCGATGAAGTAAACACCACACTCGTAGAAAGATACCACAGGCAGCCTGTATCCCTGTCAGGGATAATGGAGACGATTGAAGAGTTTTATGAGATCCTGCACCCCTACGCTGCAAACACCGTACGCCTCATCGACCGGTATCTGAAACAGCAAAAGGAAGTGATATTCGAGGGGGCGCAGGGTGTCCTGCTCGATGTCGACTTCGGATCCTATCCGTACGTGACCTCGTCGAACCCTGTTTCAGGGGGGGTTCTCACCGGCCTCGGTATTGGACCGAAATCCGTTGACAGGGTGCTCGGAGTGTCGAAGGCATACACGACACGTGTCGGCGGAGGGCCCTTTCCGACCGAGCTTCAGGATAACACGGGAAATCGTATCCGTGAGCGAGGGGGAGAGTTCGGCGCCTCAACCGGAAGATCCAGACGCTGCGGCTGGTTTGATGCGGTTGCGGTGAAGTATGCCATTACGGTATCGGGAATTGACGCGCTCGCGATGACGAAGTTCGATGTTCTCGATGGAATGAAGAAGATCATGGTGTGCACGCACTATGAAATCGACGGGAAGAAAACGGAGGAGTTCCCGCCCAATGCTGAAACGCTGAAAAGAGCGGTCCCCGTATACGAGGAGCATGCAGGGTGGGAAAAAACCTCCGGGTTGAAAGAGTATGGAAAACTCCCTGAAGAAGCAAAGCATTACATCGCATCACTGGAAAAGCTCCTCGGTGTCCAAATTGAGATCGTCTCGACCGGTCCGGATGAAGAGGAGACAATAATCAGATAAACAGATATTCCCGCCGTGATGCGCCTTCACACAATCCGGAGATCAAACGCGCACTTTTTCGTTGTGTTCTGAAAGATTCCTCGTTATATTTATATTCCGGTATTCGATATGCGGTACAAACATAACGGTGCTGGTCTGAGAGTTCGTTCCAAGATATGGCTCGAAAAAGCGGGGAAACCCGTACTGGGGTTTGGAAGGCTCACGCTTTTGAAAGCTGTGGATACAGAAGGGTCGATCTCCAAGGCTGCAAAGCGATGCAATATCTCCTTCAGGAGAGCGTGGAGTTATCTCAACAGTGCGGAGAAGAATTTCGGTATCAAACTTCTCGACAGAAAAAAAGGCGGCGCTGGAGGAGGAAGGTCGACTCTCACTCCTGAAGCCAGGCGCCTGATCGAAAAATTCGACTCGCTCTCACACGATACCGGCCGGTATGCATCGGAACGGTTTGAAGATCTTTTCAAGAGGCGAAAAATATGATCGAGTTGCACGATGCACTCGCGAGGATTCTTGACAGTACTGAAACGCTCGAAAAAACAAAGATCCCGCTCCGAGCGGCGTACAACCGCGTGCTTGGCGAAGATGTGTATGCCGATTCAGACATCCCTCCCTTCAACAAGGCAGCGATGGACGGATACGCGCTCCGCTCGGATGATCTCGTGCATGTGCCTGCTCTGCTCAATGTGGCGGAAAGTATCCAGGCTGGAGATATATCAAAAACTCCAGTGGATGAGGGAACCTGCGTAAAGATCATGACGGGCGCGCCCGTTCCCACGGGCGCAGATGCGGTCGTAATGAGAGAGGAAACACGGATTGAGCCTGACGGGAAAATTCGTTTTACCGTTTCCTGCACACCGGGGCAGAATATCTGCACGGCGGGAGAGGACGTGCGAAGAGGAGAGCTCGTTTTGCGGTCCGGCTCGATCATTCGGGGGCCTGAAATCGCTATTCTCGCTGCAGTCGGAAAAACCACGCCCACTGTGACACGCGCGCCGGAAGTAGCGCTCGTTACGACAGGAAACGAAATCGTGGAGCCGGACAAGACCCCTTCAGACGGGATGATCAGGAACAGCAACGGGCCGATGCTGTACACGCTCATGCGTGCCCTCGGCTGTGAAGTAGATTATTTCGGAATTGCAGGTGACAACGAGGAATCCCTGCTTCGCGCGATTTCCGCAGGGGTGCATAAGGACGTGCTGCTCCTCTCCGGAGGGGTCTCTATGGGAGATTACGATTTTGTTCCCGAACTGGTTGAAAAGATCGGGGCCCGGATTATTTTCCATAAGGTTCGGGTGAAGCCAGGGAAACCGCTCCTCTTTGCACGGAAGGGCAGGTGCAGTATCTTCGGGATACCTGGAAATCCCGTCTCAAACTTCACCACATTCAACCTTTTTATCAAACCCGCGGTACGCAAGCTCATGGGCTGGGCGGACTGCGGTCCGGAATTTTGGCAAGGGGTGGTCGAAGAGGATTTTCAGAACACGAGCAGCAGAGTGCAGGTTGTCCCATCTGTTCACACAATCGAGCGCGGATGCGTACGCGTTTTCCCTCTCAGGCTGAACGGATCTGCAGACATCATCGGGTGTTCCCGGAGCAGTTGTCTTGCGATTTTTTTCGAGGCAAAAAGTCTGGTAAAAAAGGGTGACCGAATAAAGATCATCCCGCTTACAGAATAGTATTCATTCATGGAGGTTGTTATGGCACAAAT
Source organism: uncultured Spirochaetota bacterium (assembly GCA_964583615.1). Classification (GTDB taxonomy): domain Bacteria; phylum Spirochaetota; class B62-G9; order B62-G9; family DRHN01; genus CAZOWM01. The sequence continues at coordinate 47,011 of CAZOWM010000024.1, forward strand.
ACCTTCCGGCTCACCGCAGTACACTATTGAGCTTTCGATCAACGGAAAGAAGATAGGAATGAATCAGTATGTGAGGAGCGTGTTCTACTCCATCCTCACCGGGCTCGTGAGAACACTGAAAAACATCGAAGAGCCAGAAGAAATTGTCATCAGGGTAAAGAATGGGTGATCACTTCACACACATCGACCGCTCCGGGAGCATACATATGGTGGACATCGGTGAAAAAGAGGTAACGCACAGGCGTGCACGGGCCAGGTGCAGGGTCTTGATGAAGCCCTCCACCATCGATTCGATTCTTCACAGGACAATGAAGAAGGGAGATGTGTTTGCAGCAGCGAAATGCGCGGGAGTGCTCGCAGCGAAAAGAGTGGATGAACTGATCCCCCTCTGTCACCAAATTCAGCTTGACCATGTGGACCTCATGTTCACTCCGGACACGGAGAAAGGAGAGCTGACGATCCTTTCAGAGGTGAGGGTAACCGCACGAACCGGTGCGGAAATGGAGGCTCTTCAGGCGGTTACACAGGCGGCGCTCACGATCTACGACATGTGTAAGGCAGTAGACCGGGGGATGAAGATAACAGACATCGAACTCGTTGAAAAGTCAGGGGGCAAAAGCGGCTCATGGAAAAAAACATAAACGTCGCAGTGCTCACCATCAGCACGCGGTGCAGCGCAGGAGAAAGGGAGGATACGAGCGGGCCGGCTGTCTGCGAGCTTGTGGCGGGCTCTCGAGGCACGGTGTCATACTATAGCGTGCTTCCTGATGAAAGCGACGTGATCAGTATGGAACTGCAGAGAATATGTGACAGGGGGATCGCTGATGTGGTGTTCACACTCGGGGGTACCGGCCTTTCATTTTCTGATGTCACACCGGAAGCCACAGAACGGGTCATTGAGAAGAAAGTGCCCGGGATTTCGGAGACAATGAGACGCATGAGCTTGGAGAAAACCCCGAGAGCCATGCTCTCCCGCGGTATATCCGGAGTTCGAAAGCACACGCTGATCATCAACATGCCCGGGAGTGAAAAAGCTGTTCGTGAAAGCTTTGCGATCGTATATGATATTTTGGAACATGCGGTCGAGCTGCTTCGTGGAGAGGTGGAGGATTGTGGAAGATCGGCCGATGAATGAGAAAATGTTGCTCCGTGATGGATACGGGAGGGTAATCGATTATCTCCGGATATCAGTGACAGACAGGTGTAATTTACGCTGCTTCTACTGCATGCCCGCCTGCGGTATTCCCTTCCTGCCGCACGAAAAGATACTCAGTTACGAAGAGCTTCTGAGGCTTGCGGATATTTTCATAAAGCTCGGAATCAGAAAGATCAGAATCACGGGTGGGGAACCGCTCGTGAGAAAAAATGTCCTTTATTTTATGGATCAACTTGGATCACGCCTGTCTCTTGAAGAGATAACACTCACCACGAACGGTACGCTGCTCGCCGAATATGTGCATGACCTGTGCAGGGTGGGAATACGGAGGGTGAACGTGAGCCTCGACACACTTGACCGGAAACAATATGAACTCGTCGTCGGAGCGGATCTTTTTACCCGAGTACTGGAAGGGATCGAAACAGCGCACGCGCATGGAATGCACGTAAAGCTCAATGTCGTAGCGATGAAGGGTGTCAACGATCACGAGTTTGCAGAGTTCGTGCAGTTCGGTATTGAGAAAAACATCGATGTCAGATTCATAGAGGTCATGCCGCACAGCGGGAACACGGATATCGCGCATGATATCTATATCTCATCGGATAAGATTTTCAATGACATACATAAACGCTTTTCACTCCGGCCGGCAAAGAATGCGGTGAGGAGCACCACCGCTCGCTCCTTTTCCGTTGGAGAGAGCGGAGTGAAAGTCGGGTTTATCAGTGCAGTATCTCACCCCTTCTGCGAACGCTGCAACAGGGTCAGGCTTATGCCGGAAGGAAACTTCAGAACCTGTCTTTTCAGCGATTCTGGTGTCAATCTGAAAAAGATCATTTCGCGCGGCGGGAGCGACGAAGAGATAGAGGCAGAGATCAGAACTGCGGTCATGCAAAAACCGTTTCAGCACAGGCTCTCGGAGATGAGTAATACACTCATCATGCACCGGGTTGGCGGCTGAGGAATGGCCGCACCTTTTTGGTCAGGTTGTGTCGGTATTTTTTTGCCTTTTTTCCCTTGGGACCCATATAAATTTTATTGATAGTAATTTTTATAAATCGGGATTCGACGGTTTTAGATAAGCTCGCCGCGAAAAGCCCCCCGATTTGCTCATTATTAAAACGATACAGTGGTAGTGTGGATTCCATCTCATCAGGTCGCCGAACGACTGGAACTAGAATTCATACTGCACCTCGTTTAAACGGTTCATAATTTTACTGTAAAAATGTTTCGATGTTTTTCCTGCTCTATATTCACTCGTTAACCTTTCCTTTAGATTCTCTGGATTTAATTCACAAATATAAAATCTTCTCCCTGTATGTAAAATACGCATTGATTGTTTTATTCTTGACCCATAAATATACCGTATTATAGGATACACCGAGTTTTTCCGCTATCTCTTTAATCGCATATTTCTTCTGTTCATGAAATCGATCATAGAAGCTTCTCAAACCGTAAGTTCGACGAATGTATCCAACGGTTGCATTTCTGAATACATTACCATGGGGTGTTCTGTATCCTTCTGCATTGAGAACATCCGCCACACCGCTATCGTGGTAACTATTGAGCAACGTATCAATTCTGTTAATAATCTCCTTGCTTGTGGTAAATAATTCCGTCGCCGGTATAGGGGCAGGTACCCCTAAGGTTTTCCTTGCTCCTCCTTTAAATCGTACCTGTACTAAAATGCTCCTGTTTGCTGCTTTTGTCACGGTGACGTCATCGATGAGATATCTCACAATCCTTTTCTTGTCCTGGTGTGATGTTTTGAGATTGTTCCATAATCCAGGAAAGTCGGTAGCCAGGGCGATGATCTCTTTCTTTTCCTTTTCACCGATTACATGACTATCCGATTGTCTTTGTTTTTCATATTCTTCATGGGCATCTTTGACTGCCCTGAGCTTATTGTTCCACTCAGCCTCGAGAGTATCGGCCACAAGCCTGTTCTCCGGATCGACCTGCATATACCGTCTGCGTGCCATATTCGCTTCATATTCCAATCGCTGGAGGTGTTGTCTTCGTATGCGATCCAAAGCCTCGTACCGCTGTCTCAGCTCATCCTGGATCTGAAACGACAGGTCTACTGCAAGGGGGGTGAATGATTGTAAGAGCAGATCACTTACCGCTGCATCAATCACTCTTCCATTGACCCGTTGGTATGGGCCAGACCCCGGTTTCGCGCATATTGTTCACAGTGATACTCTCCCTCGAGATTTTGAGAACGTCTTCTATAGTGAACGTGCATGTGTCTTCCGCATTTGCCGCACACGATTATTCCCTGCAGTAAAGCAGGCCCTTTTCGAGGCGGGCCTTTGGGTTTGTTGGCTCCATAGCTCTGTGCGTTTTGTGCAAGTATGTACTGGTTTTGCTCCCATTCCTCGTACGATATATACCCTGTATGAGCATCACGAATAAACGCATGCCAGTCCTGCCTGGGCATATGCAGATATTTCATTGTTCCTTCAGGTGTTCTCCTTGTTTTCAGTTTTCCATACGAAAATACCCCAGCATACCGTGGATTATGAAGGATTTGTATAGCACGTGTATACAGCAGCTGTCCCCACACGATTTCACCTTTTCGTGGTCCTTTTAAGAGTACGGAGGGAAATTGAATGCACTTTTCCTGTAAATGAATCACCACTGCACGGGCCGACCGTAAAGCTTCGGTGGGGTGGCTCTTTGACGACATGCATCTCTCGCTCGAGGAGAGAA
>CAZOWM010000025.1:0-50379 GCA_964583615.1 uncultured Spirochaetota bacterium
TGATTTATTTCATTAATATATAATGAATTGTGACTTTTTCAGGAAACCCTATTTAGTGAAAATTGGAGGACAGGTTGGTTTCTTGGTTTGGTGGTTTATTGGCTGCTCTGGGGTGCTGCCTTTCCAATGTGGGCAATTGGGAAGGAAAAACTATTGGTGATGGTACGCCCTCGCAGACCGGATACAAAGATATTTCTTCTTGTTACGTTTCCCCTGTTAATGGCAGCCCTTTATCGATTTATTCCAGGAATGGAATACAAAAAAGAGAGTGTATTGACCATGCTCCTCTTGTTATCCACTGCATTTGGCAACGGTTTCTTCGAGGAAGTACTGTGGCGGGGCGTTTACATGCAGCTCTTTCCTGAGAATTACTTCTTTCGAATCATTTGGCCCAGTACCTGGTTTGCACTCTGGCATTATGTCCCCGGGTCGGTTTCACCGAGTGGGAACGTAATTGGCTTGATAATTGGTGCAGGGTTTTTGGGGGTCTATTCGAGTTACCTGGCCAAATGGACGAATACGATATGGTGGAGCATTGTTGCCCATACGCTGGGTGGAATTATTATGGTCGGTTAATAATGCAAGCCTACCATATGCGTCATCGTGCCAGCCATCCACCATCTACAACTAAAGTATGACCGGTCACATAAGAGGATGCTTCAGAAGCTAAAAATACAACTGCGCCCTTTAAATCATCGGGCATTCCCCATTTACTCATGGGTATTCTCCCGAGTAATTCTGCACTTCTCACAGGATCTTTCCTGAGTGGTTCTGTATTGTCTGTAGCCATGTATCCAGGTGCTATTGCATTTACATTGATGTGGTGTTGGGCCCATTCGTTTGCCAGCAATTTTGTGAGACCCATAACGCCGCTTTTACTGGCAGTATATGATGGCACAAGTATACCGCCCTGAAAAGAGAGCATCGACGCGATATTTATAATTTTCCCTCCTTTCCCTTGTTGAATCAACTGCTTTGCAACTGCCTTACAGAGGAAAAAAAGTGATTTCAAGTTCAAATTCATCACGTCATCCCAGTCTTTTTCAGAAAATTCAATTGAAGCTCCTCGCCGTATAATACCTGCATTATTCACTAGAAGGTCGATTTTCCCAAATTGTTTTACTGCTTTATCAAAAATCTCATTTATAGGTTTTTGAGATCGTAAATCCGCAGATATCCCGAAAAACTTTCTGCCCAATTTTTCCACTTCCTTCTGAAGGCTTTCCCTCGGATTGGTCTGATTGTACACTCCCACTATATCGGCACCAGCTTCAGCCAATCCTTCAGCGATGCCCCTTCCTAATCCCCTCGCACATCCAGTGACTATGGCTACTTTTCCATCTAATCGAAATGTATCTAATACCATAATTTTCTCCCGAACAAACCATCATTTACACATTTATTTTAAGATATCCATTGAAACGGCATCCATGTCTGAAAAGGTCTGGTTCTCACCAACCATTCCCCAGATGAAACTATAATTTTTTGTTCCAACCCCTGAATGAATGGACCAGTATGGAGAAATCACGGCTTCCTCATCTCTCACAACAATATGTCTTGTCTCTTCCGGCTGTCCAATTAAATGAAAGATGACCGCATCTTCAGGGATAGTAAAATACAAATAAACCTCCATACGCCGGACATGAGTATGACATGGCATCGTGTTCCATATGTTATTTGGCTCGAGCTCGGTAACCCCCATAACAAGTTGACAGCTTTTTACTCCATCAGGATGTATATATTTATAGATAGTTCTTTTATTTGATTCACTCAGTGAGCCGAGATGAATCGGTTCGGAATTTTTTATCCCAATTTTCTCTGTTGGAAAGTTTTTATGAGCCGGCGCACAATTCATGTAAAATTTTGCGGGATTAGATTTATCTTCACTCGAGAAGGCCACGTTTCTCGCACCCATTCCAATATAAAGACAATCCTTTGCACCAAGTGTATGCTCTTTGTTATCAATGAGTATCTTTCCCAATCCTCCAATATTTACTATTCCTGCTTCCCTTCTTTCAAGAAAAAAATCTGCCCCCATATTTATATCTGTTTCGAGACGAACAGGCTCTTGTAACGGAACAATGCCTCCAACAATAATTCGATCAAAATTACTATAAACCAGTTTCATTTGACCTGGTATAAAAAGAGTTTGAATTAAAAACTCTTTTCGCAGCTTATCAGTATCATATTTTTTTGCATCTTCTGGATTAATTGAATGTCTGATCTCCATAATATTTCCCTTTCCTAAACACGAATTCTATTTCATCAACAATCCCGGCAGCCACATGCTCAAGGAGGGCAGCAGAGTGATCAAAACCAGGGTTATGGCGTTTGCCAGGAGGAAGGGGAGCGCACCCCTAAAGATCCTGCCTATCCCTAGTTTGGATATGGCGGAGGCAACGTTCAGGCACATGCCCACCGGCGGTGTCACCAGCCCGACAGCCAGTCCGCAGATAAGGATGACCCCGAACTGCACGCCTGACATTCCCAAGGCCTGAACGGCCGGCAGGAAGACCGGGGTGAGCAGAAGGATCGCCGGGCTTACATCCACAAAAGTACCGGTGAGTAGTATTATCAGGTCTATGCAGAGCAGGATGACGATTGCCGGCACGTTCAGTCCTGTCACAAAAGCGGCCACCAGCTGGGGTATCTTCTCGATCGCAAGGATCCAGACATAGAGCTGGGACATGGCGATAATAATCATTACCGTGGCGCTTGTAATGACTGCCGACTTCAGAATCGGGGGGATTTCCTTCAGCTTCAACCCACGGATAATGAAGATCCCGATGATGAAGGCGTACAGGACACCGATCCCCGCCGACTCGGTGGCGGTGGCAATGCCAAGAACAACCGAACCGACGACGAACACAGGCATGATTATAGCCAGGACCGATTTTCGTACCCGTGCGAACTGCTCCTTCCTGCTGAGCTGGATTTCCTCCTTTGGATATCTCTTCCTATAGGATATACCGATTGTTATCACCAGCATGAACAGTCCAATCATGATTCCGGGAATGGCGCTGCCGAGGAAAAGCTTTCCCACAGATTCCTCGGCCACCAGGGCGTATATCACCATCGGCACACTCGGTGGAATGATCATCCCCATAGTTGAGGAGGCCACGGTGATCCCGCTGGAAAATTCTGCTGTGTAACCCCTTTTCTTCATCTCCGGGATCAACACGGCGCCGATTGAAGCAGTATCGGAAACCGAGGAGCCGGAGATCCCCCCGAAGATCATGCTGGCCAGTACGTTCACCGCTCCCAGACCGCCCCTCAGTCTGCCGACTAACAAGAGGCTGAAATCGATCAGCCGGGTGGTAATACCGCTGGCATTCATTAGAAGTCCCATGGTAATAAAAAGGGGTAGCGCAATCATGGCATAGGAGTTCATTCCGGCGAAAAGGCGCTGCGGAAGAACGGGGAGCAGCTCCGGATGTACAACCAGAAAGTAACAGAATCCGGAGAGCCCCAAAGAATATGCTATGGGTATCCCGAAAACAAGGAACACGATCAGGCTGACAAGCAGGATGATCATGTCGAACCCTCCTCTGAGCCCCTGCTGCCACCTACAATCACGACTAAGATGTGATACAGACAATAGAGGATCACCAAGACACAGCCTATCGGTATGATGAGCTGTATCGTTCGATTGGGCAACCGCAGAATGGGCGATTCGAAGCTCCCGACCGACCTGATCCAGGGAACGCTGTAGTAGATCATCACTGCATTGATAAATGAGATCAATAAAAAACCGAAGACATCGACAAGCCGTCTGGACCGGTGAGAAAGCTTATCGACGAACCAGGTGATCTTTATGTGCTCTCTTCTGCCCAGGGCCACTGCGGCACCGATAGCAGTGGTGTAAATGAACAGGTACTCCATGATCTCGTTTCCGCCTATTATTGCTTCGTTGAAGCCGTAGCGAAGTATCACAAGGACAATCGTCAGCATCAAGATCACGAAAAAAAAGATCGTGATCGCAGCTTCCAGAAACTTCAACAGCATACCGAATGCTGCACTTAGTCCTTTCATCTTCTCCATACCCCTGCCTCAACAATGTATAGGAAAGGGTGCCGACTTGAACAGTCTGGAACGCCTTTCTGGAGCAGCACCCTTGCCTGATTCACGACCGGACGGTCGGATCAACCCTTGGCGATCCGTATGGCCTCGTTGATGTCCTCCCAGCTGAAGAAGCCGTCGTCAACGTAGGACTGCCAGACCGACTTGACCGCTTCGCGGAACTGCTCGGTTGCCTCCGGCGTGAGCTCATTGACTTGCAGCTCGTCTCTGAGTATGTAGTAGTAGTCCTTCTCCGAGTTCAGCCAGATCGTATCGCTGTAGATCATAGTGGACTCGGCCACGGAGTCGAAGACAGCCTTCAAATTATCGGGCAGGCTGTTGTACCAGCCCGGATTGACGTAAAAGGGATCCGGGTGAAGCTGCCAGTTGACCACTGAGAGGTACTTCTGCACTTCGTAGAATTTCATGTCCACCGTATTGGAAAAGGGGTTTTCTTGGGCTTCGACCACGCCGCTTTTCAGAGCCATGTAAGTCTCCGTGTATGCAACCTGCTGAGGATTGGCTCCCAGGGCCTTGAAGGTCTTGATGGTCATATCGATCGGAGGCGTCCGCATCTTAAGACCTCTAAGATCCGCCGGCTTGCGAATCGGTTTCACATTTGAAGTGATATTGCGGAAACCACCGGCTACACCGCAGGCTGGTATGTAGATACCGTTTTCCAGCGCCTTTTGGTTGATCTTGTCTCCGAACTCGCTTCTCATCAGCCGTATGACCTGATCAGTGTTCTCGAACATAAACGGAAGGGTGTAGAGCAGGTACTTCTTGTTGGCCCTTTCGAACAAGCCACCCCTGCATCCCTGAACCGAACCGGTGACCACCATATCGAGGACCTCTGCCTCTTTGCCCAACACGCCCGAGAAGTACAGCTCAACCTTGATGCGGCCGTTACTCGCCTTCTCCAGCTGTTCTTTGAAGAACTCCATCGATTTACTGCGAGGATGGTTTGGTGACTGAGTGTTGGCGTACTTGAACAGATAAACCCCCTCTTCGGCTTCTGTCTCAAGTTTCTCAGCCGCTGCCTTTCTTGCTGAAGCAAACGTCAAGCCAACTCCTAAAAAAACGATCAACAAAAACAACCCTACTCTTTTCATAGCAAGCCTCCTTTTTAAAGAACTTTAATATCTTAATTCTGTCTAAACTAAACTAATGTGATTATTCATAATTATGCACCCAGCTTTTTCGATATTTCTCTTGCTATACTTATCACCTCCCTTGAAGCAGATTCGGTCATCTCCGGTTTAAATCGGAAAGTAGTTGCTGTAATCCCTATTGCAGCAACAGTTTTGTTGAAAGCATTTTGTACAGGAGCTGCGATACAGCGAACATTTTCATAATACTCTTCATTGTCGACCGCATATCCTTGATTAAGAATCTTCTGTATTTCTTTTTTTAATTCACTGATGGATGTAATTGTATTTTCGGTTCTTTTCTCTAACTTCATGTCTTCAAAATATTCATCAATATTTTCGGCCCCGATAGAAAACGCTAACAAAACCTTTCCGGTTGCTGAGCAATTAAGTGAAACTAATGTTCCTGGACGCGAAGAAATTTTAACAGGATGCGGGCTATCACATACTTCAACAATTAAACTTTTTCTATCTGACAAGACCGCGAGATGAGAGGTTTCACCTAATTTAATACTAAGTTCATAGAGAAAAGGAATGGCAATATTTCTCAATTCCATTCTTGAAAGAGCCACCATGCCTAATTTTATGACACGAAACCCGATTGAATATTTATCATTTTTTTTTTCGATCACACCTTCCTGTTTTAGAGTATATAAAATTCTAAATACAGTAGTTTTTGGTATTGAGGTCTTTTGACTTATTTCCTGAAGCGTAAATCCATTATTGTTGGCGAGTATCTCAAGAATTGTAAAACTATTTTTTAAGCTTGGTACAATATAATTTTTTTTCATTAAATCATATTATTTTATATATGGAATCATATTTCTTATATAAAATTATAAATTTTTTTTAAACTTTGTCAAACGTTATTATGATTTTCTAATAGAAACATCGAAATGCATATGCTCTCGAATTATGTGATGCTTTTATGGGGGTGGCCTGATCAATCTTTGCAGCGTATGGATAGAGTCAATACTCTTTTTGTGTTGGTTAACGGAAAAGGCGGGTTTTCAACAGGTTGCATATGGACAAATAGAATTGATAAAATTATCCCTTATTTTATTGAAAAATGAGTCTCGCTTAATGAAGATATAAATTTATTTCAGCAGCTGAACACGCGCCTGGAACCGACAGGCGTTCGATACTTTTTTTTTGACTGCCAATTTCCAACTCTCTCTTGAAATGTCCCAGATCAAGGTAAAAGAAATGATAAAAAATATAAGGATGATTACGTACTTTTTCTCTCTCATCTTCCTTATGGAATTCCAGAACCTCGGTTTTTTGAATAATCGTACGTAGTTGGCGAGCCAAATAAACTTTCGGGGTTCTCCCATGGCGACTTCCATTAACATCTTGACACCGGCTGTTATTTTATACATTATGGTAAAAAAAAATCACAACTCCTGGTATACATCTCAAGTGAAGCGAAGAAATCACGCAAGGAGAAAACGACAATGAATGAAAACGCTAAAAACCTGGCAAAGGCGAAAAAAATCGCAAAGAACAAAATATCCTTTATCCGGCACTTCATCACCTACATCTCCGTGGTCTTTGTTCTTGCGGTCATCAACAATGTCTTTTCCAGAGGGCGTCAGTGGTGGCTCTTCGTTGCTCTCATCTGGGGTGTATTCGTTTTTTTCAATTTTCTCAGCGCCTATGTGTTCAAGGGAGGGGGGCTGAAAAAGCTCGAAGAGGACCTCGTGAAAAAGGAAATGGAGAAAATGGAGGGCGAAGCAGATGAGCAATAGAGTGAGTATCATCACAACAAGCGGTTCCATCAAGATCCAGAAACGCTGATTTTAAACCTTTTTGCAGGGTATCCTGCACTGCCCAGAGCATCACGAAGGAGGGTCTATGCAGACTGCACAGTTGCTCACCGCAAAAGAAGTAAGTCAGATTCATGACGCATCAGAGGAAATCCTTGAGAATGTGGGGTTGATTGTTCGAAACGAGAAAGCCCGAAAGATTTTTGCAGATCACGGATGTAGGGTAGATCACGGGCTGTCGAGCGTAAAAATCCCCCGCAAGGTCGTCGAAGAATATCGAAAACTCTTTGTTCCTACATTTACTTTTCGGGGGCGTGACCCACGCTACGACATGACGCTCCCTGATGATGCTCCTGCAATCATCACCGGAAGCTCGGCACCGAACATCATCGATCCCGAAACAGGTGAAGAACGGCGCGCCACGTCCAAGGATATTGCGGATATCGCATTTCTCATAAATGAGCTCTGCGGGTTCGATGTTTTTTCCATATCCACTCTCGCGGACGATGCACCGGAAGGACAATTCAGCATATCCCGGTTCTATCCTGCCCTGAAGAACTGTCTCAAGCCTGTTCGGAGCAATACGCCGAACATGCAGGATCTGCACGACGTGCTCGAGCTCGGAAAAATCATCGCAGGCGGTGAAGACGCATACAGAGAGCGGCCGATTATCAACCACCATTACTGCCCTGTCATCTCGCCTTTAACAATGGAAGTGGAATCTACGGAAGCGCTCGTGTACCTCACCGGTGAAAACCTCCCTGTGTATGGAACAATCGTGCCCAACGCAGGAGTAACCTCTCCGATGACCCTTTCAGGCACGCTCGCACTCGGGAACGCCGAGTTTCTCGCACTTGCCGTTCTGCAGCAGATGATCCGCCCTGAAACCCCTCTTATATACGCAGTGCTTTCAACCGTTGCAGACATGCGCTCAGGGGGGTACGTACCAGGGGGGATCGAAACAGGGATACTGCAGATGGCGCACACACAGATGGCACGCTTTTATCACGTGCCTTCCGGCGGGTACATCGGGAACACCAATGCACACACAAACGACGCCCAAAGCGGATACGAGACCAGCATGAACACGACCGCTGCCCTTCTTGCTGGTGCGGACATGTTCAATATGGGCGGTCTTCTTGGAAGCCTGATGGCATTTGATTTCGCCAAGGCAGTCATCGACAATGAGATTGCGCTCATGCTCAAGCGCATCAAGCGCGGGATCGAGGTCAACGAGGAACATATTGCATATGACGTCATTGAAAGCGTTGGCCCCGGAGGCACCTTCATGGACGCGGATCACACCATAGAGCACATGAGATCTGAGGCGCTGTTTCCTGACGTGGCAACACGGGACATGCGGGAGATCTGGAAGGAGAAGGGCTCGCCTGATGCCGCGCACCGCGCGCTGATCAGAGCTCGAATGATCCTCACAAAGGAGAATCCCGCAGTATTCTCACACGAGGTGGATGCGAAAATCCGCGATCGATTCAAAAACCTCGTAAAGGGTGATGCAGGATGGATGGACAAAACGGGATAATCATCGTTCGCCCGACGACGGCATTCTTTACTGAGCTTGGGCAATCAGGAAAAAATCTCGCTCCAGTCGCTTTTTTTGCTGAGAAACGAAAGATATACCTTTTCCTCAGGAAATGCATCGAGCTTTTTCTTTGTGTGAAAGGTGTTGAGGTTGACTAAAAGCCTCTCAGCCTCAAACGCTCGCCCGCATTCTCCAACCGCAGAGAGTGCAGGCACCCGCAAGTGCGCCAGAGGATTATCGGGAATGGAAACCGCCCACCCCATGTGTAATGCCCTTCTTGACTTTTCAAAAAAGGCATCGAAGCTCACTTTGTTTGCCGCATCGAAAGAAACACGCGGAGTGAGGACCTCAACGATGTAGCGTGCACCCTGGAATAAAGATTCGTTATCCACGAAAGCAGTCCTCACAGATATTTATTCTCAAACCGGGAAAAAATTGGCCCATGTGAAACCTTACCCAGAAAGTTTTTTTACAAAATCCGCAATTGCAGGGAATTCGATACTTTCGAAATTCGTAATTTTTTTCACGTTTTTGGCCTGTAATTCAACGGTTTCGACTGCATTTATGCCCCAGAATTCCTCAACATCGTCTGCGAACCTGCTCCTGCTTTTTCCTCCTTTTGTAGCGAAGAGCGAAACCGTTTTGAGCTCATCATGATACTTCGAAAAAAAACTCCGAACAGGCGAAGCCATGGTGTTTGCCCACACAGGTGTTCCAACGATAACCAGATCGTAATCGCCCGGGGGGTGATCGAGCGTATGTATTTCCGGAAATCTTTTTTTGGCGATCTCTATTCCCGCTCTGAACCAGCCGAACAGACCCGAATAGCTGCGGGCGGGAACGATCTCCTGCAGATCACACCCGAGAAGCTCCGCGATCCGGCCCGCGACTTTTCTCGTTATACCTGAACGAGAAAAATATACGACGAGTGTCTTCATTCTTTTCTCCTTTCGAGAATTCACGTACAGTTACGGAAGTGATTTAAGTCGAACTTCGAATTTTGCGTTATATTTGGGAAAAGCATTTATTTTGGTGAAAAACACTGAACCTATCGACGTCTCTTATCCGAAGTTCTCAAAATGAGCGTGCACTGTATGCGTGAATGTTACATTTTAAGACCGATGCATGACATTAGACATTCACCCGATCATTCCCTTTCTGTCATTCGCCGCGGATCCATCACTTCTTCGAGCTCGTCAGGAGGGAGTATGCTTTCCTCCAGCGCGATTTCCTTCACGGTTTTTCCGCTCTCATAGGCTTTTTTTGCGATCCTGCTCGCCGCATCGTAGCCGATTCGAGGGCTGAGAGCCGTGCAGAGCGCAAGGCTCTGATCGATCATCTCGTCTATCCTCGAACGGTTTGCCTTGATACCTGAAACACACTTCTCTGCAAAGATTCTGCTTCCGTTCGAGAGGATTTCGATGGACTGTAGAAGGTTGTACGCCATAACGGGCATCATCACGTTGAGCTCGAGCGTGCCGGAAAGCCCTCCAACTGCAATGGCGGCGTCGTTTCCCATGACGTGGGCTGCGATCATGCACACGGATTCCGCGATAACGGGATTGACCTTTCCCGGCATGATGGAGGAGCCTGGTTGCACGGCAGGAACAATGATTTCACCTATCCCGCACCTTGGTCCTGAACTCAGGAGACGGATGTCGTTTGCAATTTTCATGAGACTCACTGCAACGGCGCGAAGCGCGGAGCTCGCCTCGACCACTGCATCCTTGGACCCCTGCGCTTCAAAATGATTGCCTGCCTCCTTGAATCGCAGATTCGTCCATTTGTTGATCAGTTCGATCACACGCAATGCAAACTCAGGATGCGTGTTTATACCTGTCCCAACTGCGGTTCCACCAAGCGCGAGTTCGGAAAGGCTGTTCACCGTATTCTCGAGCCTTTCGATTCCGTGGACAATCATGCTCTCATATCCGCTGAACTCCTGTCCGAGCCGTACGGGAGTTGCATCCTGGATGTGCGTTCTTCCGATTTTGACGATACTGTCGAATTCACGGGCTTTCTTTCCGAGTGCGGCCTGCAGCTTCCCGAGCGAGGGAATCAAATCCTTTTTTATTCCCTCGAGTGCAGCAATATGTATGCAGCTGGGGATCACATCATTGCTGGACTGTCCCATATTCACGTGATCATTGGGATGCACCGGGAGCTTTGCACCGATCTTTCCAATGAGGATTTCATTTGCCCTGGATGCGACTACCTCATTGGCATTCATGTTCGTTGAAGTGCCCGAGCCTGTTTGAAATATGTCGACAACGAACTGATCGTCGAATTTCCCGTCTATCACCTCTGCTGCTGCCTGCACAATGGCTTTTCCCTTTTCCTGGTCGAGAAAGGAAAGCTTCATATTGACGAGCGCCGCTGCCCTCTTTACCATGCCGAGTGCCCTGATGAACCGCTTTGAAAAACGGAGCCCACTCACTGGAAAATTCTCCGCTGCCCGCTGAGTTTGCGCACCCCAATACGCGTTCTTGGGTATTTTCATTTCACCCATGGAGTCGCTTTCGGTTCGCATGCCTTGCTGAGCCACTTTCCGCACCTCCTCAATAAGGTTAAAGATCCCTCTGTGCGCGCATTTTTTTTCAGTGCATGTATGTGAAAAAGAAGGGCCGGTTGTACAGAACAAGAGAATTACTCGATTCCAACAAGTGCCTTGATGTATTGCAGCCGTTCGTATAGCCCGGGCTTTTCGCTTTCCTGCTGACTCAATTTTCCTCTAATCTCATCCAGGGAGCCTATGTTGTGCGCCTCGAGCCATTTTTCAAACTCCTTCAGCAGGGTCTTCACGTACTCGACTTCCTTTTTATAGAGTATGGAACAGAGTTGTACTGTCTGTGCCCCCGCAGCAATCATTTTCACAATGGACTCACTGTTGTGTACACCGGTTGTGGCGGCAAGGTCGCAGTTCACCCTGCCGTAGAGAAGAGCAATCCACTTCAACGGGAGAGACATCTCCTGTGCGCTGCTCAGCGGATTCGCACCGCTCACCGCCATCTTTTCCAGATCGATATCAAACTGATAAAATCTATTGAACAGGACGAGTGCTGACGCCCCGTTTCTGCACATCTCGTAGGCGAAATTGGCCATAGAGGTGAAAAATGGCCCCAGTTTTACCGCAATGGGGATACTCAGGATAGACTTCACTTTCTCGAGCACACTGAAATAGGTTTTCTCTATTTCTCCGCTTTCCCCGCGCACATCTGTAGGAATGTAGGCAATGTTCAGCTCGATTGCATCTGCACCCGCTGATTCGATCTGCTTTGCATAGTCCTTCCACCATCCCGCGGAAACGCAGTTGAGGCTCGCGATGATGGGGAGTGAGACTGTCTTTTTCGCTTCTTCTATCAATGCGAGATATTCACGGGGTCCGAGCTCCATACCCATTTTGTTTACGTAGTCAAACGCCTCTGTGTGCCACGAAGGGCCGATATACTGCTCGATGTCCTCCACCATCTCCTTTTGTATCTGCTCTTCAAATAGAGACTTGAGCACTATTCCGCCGGCACCGCTTTCGGCGATACGCTTTACACCGTCGATATTTTTCGACAGGCTGCAGCTTGCAACAAGGAGTGGATTGGAGAGTTCAAGACCCATATACTTCGTCGTAAGATCTGCCATATGGTTCTCCTCTCAGAGTTCTTTTCAGGTTCTCGAAATGTTCGAGGCCCGTGTCTGCATTTCCGTTCTATAATTTTTCAGGAGCGCACAAATTTTTTTCGCGTGCTGCAACTCTTCCGCATGCTTTGCAGATATACTTCGGATTTTGGACGAGTTTTTTAAAATTTTCCCAGTTTCTCACGAGAAAACCGATATTCTGAAGATAACAGAGGTGTTCTTCATGCCCAGGATGCGGCATACTCAAATCTTCCATAACCAACCTCTCTTTCGACTGTCTGTGATGCTGAATATATTAATTCGGTGCTCATTGTTTGTCAATGGGTATAAGGAGGTGAGTTCGGATTTTCAACTGTACGAAAAGTATCCTGCAGTGAGACACGCGCGGGGTCGTTCAAGCCTCCGAGAGGCGTGTATTGGGATTGTATCTCCTCCCCTTCTTCGCGCATGCCTCTCCATTCACAAGCACGACATCTGCAGTAAACTCGATCCTTTTTCTCAGCAGCGCCGCACCGATTCCCACTGCGTCGAATGGAACATCAAGATGTACAAACCTTTGAAGCCTCTCTTTGTTGAACCCGCCGCTTACCACGATCTTTACCCAGTGAAACCCCTCTGCGTCGAGCGCACTGCGAAGCTTCCACACAAGCTCTGGGCACACCCCGAGGGATTCGGCTCCGACAGGAGTAACTGACTCATCGCGCATGTCACCTGCAGTATCAACCCGCACTCCCCAGAGTTTTTCACCAAAATGGCGGGCAACGCGAAGGCTCGTGCCGATGCAGTCGTTTTGAAAATCGACGAGTGCAATGAGGTCCACATCGGCCGGCTGATGTTTGTTAAACGCCCTGCACGCAGCGAGAGTATCTCCTGCATATGCGGCGATGAGCCCGTGTGGAATCGTTCCCATTCCCTCAATGCCATGCAAAAGCCCGTTTGCATCCGTAGAAACTCCCTGTGCACCCCCGATGAGCGCGGCATACCCGTCAATGTGCTGAATTCTGTAATGATCGAATCTCGCCGCGAAAAATAAGACTGGCTTTCCCACCGCAGCCTCCACCACTTCGTGAACTGCGGATGCAATCGATGATCCCCTCGAGAGAACACCGAGATAAACGGTTTCCAGATGTGCGAAGGAACTGTAATCTCCTTCGATCGTCAGGACCGTTTCCCCCTCTGAGATGGAATCACCGTCAAACAGAGCATGCACCGACAGATCGCGGGGATCTGCCGCGCAGGTACGAATAATTGCAACCGCTTCGTCGATACCGCAGATGATTCCATCTGCACGGGTGTACACCTGCATCAGTACTCGAGAGCGGTTTTTATCCTTCAAAAGCACTTCCCGTGTACGGATGAAATACTTGTCCGAATAGATGCCTCTTTTCATTTCATCCACTGGAATCATAAACTTCTCGGGAGGAATCCTCTTTTTCATAACAGATACGCTCCTGAGCGGCAGGGGGTGCGCACTGTACTACAGATTATGGAGCTCTTCTTTCGTGAGTGTATGGAAACCGCCTTTTCTGATCACCTGCTCCGCTCTGTCGAAGTTTTCGACTTCAAGTATCAGCACAGCCCTATCGCCCTCCTGAAGAATGAAGCCGTATGCATTTGATACGTTTATATCGCTCTCGTTGAGGTATTCTGCAATGTCGGCGAGCGCACCCGGTCTGTCTTTCATCACAACGCCGATAACATACTTTCGCGAAACACTGAACCCTTCGTTGCTCAGCACTGCATACGCCTTCTCCGGATCGTTGGTCAACACATTGATCAACCCGTATTCTCCGCGATCGGATATCGTTATTGCCCGTATATTGATATTATTGTTTCCCAGAACCCGTGCGATGTGAGAAATCCTCCCCGGCTTGTTTTCTACAAATACACTCACCTGCGAAGCCATGGTTCTCTCCTTTTTATATGTTCTCGCCCTTCCTATTATCAATGACCCTGACCGCCTTGCCCTCACTCTTCGGGAGTGAATTGGGCTCCACGAGCGTTACTTTCGGAGATATCAGAATCTCGTTTTTCAAGTCCCCGACGATTCTGCTCTTTAATGCTTCGAGCTCACCGATCTCACCGTGAAAGATATGTGGTCTCACCTCCACTTTTACATTTATGGTGTCCAGATAGTCGACGCTGTCCACCTCAATCAGGTAATTGTTTCCGACTTCCGGAATATCCATCAGCACCTTTTCAATCTGCATGGGGTAGAGGTTTACACCTTTGATGATGAGCATGTCGTCCGTCCGTCCCTTTATCCTGGATATCCTTCTGTGTGTACGTCCGCAGGGACATGGAGCCGGGAGTACACAGGCGACATCCCCGGTTTTGTACCGAATAATCGGCATCCCTTCCCTCTTGAGGGTCGTGAAGACGATTTCTCCTGCCTCCCCGTCCTCCACAGGTGCCCCAGTTGCCGGATCAATGACTTCGAATATGTAACTGTCCTCCCACACATGCATCCCTTTTTTGTATTGGCATTCAAAGGCAACTCCCGGACCGTTCATCTCCGAAAGCCCATAACTGTTGAACGCATTGATCCCGTAGAGATCTTCGATTCTCACGCGCGTTTCCTCGGAGTGCGGCTCAGCGCCGAGGAACGCGATGCCGAGATCGAGATCTTTTTTCGGATCGATTCCCTCCTCTATAAAAAGGGTATAGAGATGAAGCGCATAACTGGGCGTGATGTGAAGCACCGTGGTATGAAAATCCTTCATGAGCCGTATCTGACGTTTGGAATTTCCCGAGGATGCGGGTATTGTCAAGGCTCCGAGCCGCTCGGCCCCGTAATGAAACCCCAGCCCACCGGTAAACAGGCCGTACCCCATCATGTTCTGGAAAACGTCGTTTTTGCGCACCCCCGTCATGTACATACTCCGTGCAACGATTTCGGTCCAGTTGTCGATATCATCTCTCGTGTGGTATATCACCGTCGCCCTCCCGGTTGTTCCAGAAGAACTGTGCAGGCGCACGATGTTGTCGAGCGGAACGGCGAGCATTCCTCTTGGAAAACTGTTTCTCAGGTCGTTTTTTGTGGTAAACTCTATTTCCTGCAGAGCCTCGAGGTTTTTGATGCTTTTTGGAATCCTCCCCTTGTAGAAGTCAGACTCTGCAGCCCTTAGCAGAGAACGGTTGAGGAGCTCGAGCTGGAGCGCTCGCAATTGTTCTCTTTGGATCGTTTCTATCTCCCTATCCCAGTACATGTTTTCCATTCCTCTCCCCACCCATTTTATCAATGAAACAAAAGTATAAAATGTTTTTTGAAAACACTCAAGAGGGAAATCACCTTTTCAGCCTCACGACTGTACACCCGAACCCACCTTGATCGGGGTGCGCGTACTCATACTGGGCGACATGTGTGTTCTGCCGCAGGCTCTCCCAAACGCCCTGGCGGAGCGCACCGCTCCCCAGCCCGTGAATAATCGACACCACGTCTGCATTATGAAGTATCGCATTGTCGATGAATTTCTCAACTTCCTCCATCGCCTCCGCGTAGTGCTTTCCCCGAATATCGCATTCCTGGACTGCCGTTGCGTTTCCCGATGACTCAAAGTCCCACACCCGGTGCAGAGAGGGCACATCCGGAGCAAGGGAAATCACCTGTTCCTTCTTCACCTTCAACCGCATGACGCCCGCCTGAACGGTTATCTGTTCGCCGTTCGCTTCAATAACACGGCCTTTCATTCTTTTTCCGTACTCCGTATCCACGAGCACAGTATCACCCTCGGCAACATCAGATTTTTGCTCCACACTGTGTGTTCCTTCGATGACTGCCCTTTTTTCAAATTCCTCGAACTCCTTTTCCACCCTTTTCTTTTCACGACGCGCATTCTTTATGGCCTCTTTTGAGGCGTTCGCAGACCGGATCTCCCGGATTCCCCTTTCGAGCTCCCTGCTGTACCTCATGAGAAGTGCGCTCAACTCGTGCTTGTAGTGCGTTCTTATGTGGCGCTCTTTCTCCTGCAGTTCTTTGAGCTTCGATTCATAGTTGTCTACAAGGTCATTGAGTTTTTCCCTCTGCCTGTCTAATTCCTGCTCTTTTCTGCTCATCCTCAATTCCATCAAACCCAGATTCTTGAAGATCGCATCGAAGGATTTCTGGTCTTTTGAGAGATACTCACGAGTTCTTTCGAGGATTTCTCTTTTCAGTCCAAGAT
Organism: uncultured Spirochaetota bacterium; assembly: GCA_964583615.1. Classification (GTDB taxonomy): domain Bacteria; phylum Spirochaetota; class B62-G9; order B62-G9; family DRHN01; genus CAZOWM01. Next base: position 16,307 of record CAZOWM010000025.1, read on the forward strand.
GCCGTGCAATTTCAAAGGCGTTGCTTCTTCCCGGGATTCCAAGGATCAGCCTGAATGTCGGACGGCACGTTTCCGGATCGAACTCTACGGATGCGACTCCTACTTTGTTACTGCTCAGAGCGTACATCTTTATCACGCTGAAATGGGTGGTCACGATTGTGAGTATGTTTCTGCCGACAAGGTAGTCGAGAATCGAGGTACCGATTGCACCGCCCTCAACAGGGTCTGTTCCTGCACCGAGCTCGTCGAGCAGTACCAGGCTTTTCTCACCTGCTTTTTCAACGATTTCCTTTATATGTTCGATGTGGCCGGAAAAGGTCGAAAGAGACTGTTCGATGGACTGTTCATCACCGATGTCGGAAAACACCGAATCAAAGCAAAATGTCTTTATTCTCCGCGCGGGCACCGGGAATCCCGCCTGCGCAAGGATTACAAAAAGTCCAATCGTTTTCAGACATACGGTTTTTCCACCCGTGTTGGGCCCGGTGATGACCATTCCCGTCTTCTCGTTCTCCAATATGAAGTCAATCGGTACGACACCTCTCTTAATGAGCGGATGCCGTGCGCCTTCGAGAATGATCTCCCTGCGTTCGCTGAACTCGGGTATACTGCACCCCAGGTCATCCATCCACCCGGACTTCGCACAAAGGATGTCCATATCTGCCAAAACTTCCTGTACCAATCCGATCCGCCCATGCTGGTCTCCGATCGCTGAAGTGAGAGAGGCAAGAATCTTTCGTTTCTCCTCTTCAAGTTCCTTATGCATAACTCTCAATTCGTTGTTTCTCGATGTAATCGAGAACGGCTCGACGAAGAGCGTTTCCCCGCTTCCGGACTGCGCGTGAACCACGCCGGGGATCCTTCCCTTGTAGTTCTGCTTTATGGGAATTACGTACCGGTCATCCTTTATGGTAACGTGCTTTTCCTGTACAACCTTCTGTGTTTCCTGTGAAGAGAAGTAGCTTTCCAATATCTTTTCAATTTCCCTCCTGATCGCCCTCATCCTGATGTTCAGCTCTGAATACCGCGGGGATGCATCTTCCCTGACGTTCCCATGTTCATCGATAACTCTATCGATCCTCTGCTTCAGGCCGAAAGGGACCGAAACCTCTTTGAACCTCTCAGTGATCAGCGGTGCTTCCTCTGTAAAAGAAGAGAACAGCTTTTTCAGCTGGATATACGAAACGATGTTATCCCTGACGAGCGCGATTTCAGATGGTTCCAGGACCGTTCCCTTTACCAGGGAACGTTTTGTAAGCTCAGACACATCATGTAGCTTTTGAATGGATACTTCCCGGCCGTTTTCCCTGGCCAGGAGCAGTTCCTTAAGCTCCAGGAAGGTCTTTTCGATGTCCTCCCTTCCGTTCTTCGGCCGTATCAGGAGCATTTTTTTCGCAGAGTACTCCCACCCGCAGTAGGTCTGCAAACCCTGCAGTACCTTCCCATACTCCAGTCGCTCTTCTCCGAACATAATTCACCGGCCCTCTATTATATGTAAAAAGAGTACTCCCTTCTCTTTTGAAACGTCAACTGGAATTGGCAGGGTGTGCCGATGAGCTCACTGCTTTTTTTTTGCTGAACCGTGCCGGCGTGCGCTCAGCGGGTGGTACTGTGCATGCATGTCAATGAGAGTACCTTTGTCCAAGTGGGTGTAGATCTGGGTAGTAGCAATGTCAGCATGTCCGAGCAGCTCCTGCACGGAACGAAGGTCTGCTCCGTTCTGGATGAGATGCGTGCCAAATGAGTGGCGGAGTATGTGAGGTTTAATATTTTTTTTAATCCCGCTCATGCGCGCGTAATCCTTTATCTTCTTCCATATCCCCTTTCTGCTGAGGGGCTCGCCGCGAAAGTTAAGAAAGAGTGTGTCAGAGCGGCTCTTTTTCAGCAGCTGCGGCCGCACCTGTTCGCTGTACCGCTCGAGCAGCTCTTTCGCGCGCCTGCCGAACGGGACGATGCGCTCCTTTTTCCCCTTCCCGTACACACACACCCATCTCTCGTGGAAATGTATATCACCCGTTTTCAGGGCGCACACCTCCGAGACCCTGAGCCCACAGGAGTACATGAGCTCGATTATCGTACGGTCTCTCAACCCGAGAACACTCCCCTCCCCGGGAAATTCCAGTAACCTGTCCACTTCTTCAACCGTGAGGTATTCGGGCGGGTTGTGTACGATTCTGGGGGAATCGATATTGCGTGCAGGAGATGTGCTGATGATTCCCTCATCAATGAGGAAACGGAAAAATGACCGGATAGCGGAAAGGTATCGTGAAATCGTCCTCGGGCTTACTCCGGTTCTCTGACAGAAAGCGAGGTAGGAGAGTATGTGCTGCGAACTCACCTGGGATGGTTCATACACCCGAGTACTGTGAAGAAATGCGGTACACAGTTTGAGATCCGTACGGTACGCTGCGCGTGTATTTTGAGAGAGGTTTTTCTCAAGGTAAAGATGGTCAAGAAAACGTGCTGTACAGGTTTCAAGATCTGTATTCATGTAATACCGCCTTCCCCTGAAAGCATGTTCTCGCCGAACCGTGTAAAAGCCTGAAGATTATTTTTCATGAATGTCTTATATAACAAAAGTCCGGTTTCCCGGTTCCCCGTTGAAAGCAGCGCCTGCGTGAAGAGCATCCGAAGTGATTCAAATCGGGCAGTGACGTTTTTCATTTTTTTGAGTTCATCTTCAAGAAACTGTTTCACCCTCGAGTAATAGTTCACTGGATACAACTGCCGTGCGTCGAGAGGTGTGCCCTTCTTTGGTACGAAAGGATTTATGCTGAGATGAAGAGAGCACCCTGATCTGTCGAAAAGAACAAGTGTCTCCTTTACGAGCTCGATTATCGCTTTAATGTCTTCATCTTTCTCCCACGGCAATCCGTACATGAAGTAATACCGAAAATGCTTTATGCCGTATTCAAGGGCGAGTATCACCGCTTCGAAGAGCTGAACGTTGGTGAGATCCTTTCCGATCTTCCTCCTCAAACCATCTTCTCCCGTTTCGGGCGCAAAGGTGAGAGTCTTCTGCTTATTGCACTTCAAAAGCTCGGCCACCTCCTTTGTAAAATGGTCTGCACGCAAAGAAGAGAAGGAAACGCTCATGCCCATGTCATTGATCCCGCGAACAATACTGGAAAGCTGTGTATGATCGGTAAGCACGGGCCCGACGAGACCAACCCTTTTCACATGGTGCTGTGCCCTCCCCGTGCTCTCCAGCACCGAGCTCTCAGGAATCATTCGAATGGGGCTTCCGGTGCACCTGGCCATGCAGAACGTACAGCTGTTTCTGCATCCCCTGGTAATCTCGATGAGAAATCTGTCGGCAAATTCCGTGTTTCTCGTCAGCACCACAGTGTGGGCAGGGCTCTCAACGGAAAAGCTCACCGCCCGTTTGACCCCGGAATCCTTCAATCCATCCATGAAGACGCCGTCCATCAATAAAAGATGATCACGCAGAGGGCCGGAAGGGATGAAACTCGACTCAAGAAGAAGGCCGAGTATCTTTTCGAGGTTTTCCTCCATGTCCCCGACGAACACGACGTCTGAAAAAACAGAGAGGATCTCAGGATTTGCGCTTACGGTGATTCCCCCGGTAAGAACAAATGGTTTGTTCCCACCCCTCTCCTCGACAAGAAGAGGGATAAATGAGAGTGCGAGCATGCGGAGTATGTTGATATAATCGAGCTCAAAGGATACGGTGAAGAAAATACCGTCGAATCCCTGCAACGAAGGCTCTCTCCCCTTGAACATATCCCTCTTGTGCGAATAGTGTTTGTCCGGTGAGAAAAGCTTTCCGTTTCTTTCAAGGAAAAACCGGACGGTGCGTATGCCTGGAAACGAAGAGACTCTGTGAAAGAGGTTGTGAAAACCGAGGTTGCTCATCCCCGTGTGGTAGGAATTGGGGTAGCAAACCGCGACTCTGAATCGACCTGTGTCGGCGTATTCATAGAGAAATGTTTCATCCAATGACGATCAGTCAGCCTTTCTCCTCAGAAATGCAGGTACGTCATAGTCATCCTCTCTGAACCGCTTCGATATTTTACCTGAGTCTATGATCGGAAGCTCTTTCGTGACCTGTAGTTTTTGTCTCGTCGGTTCAAAATCCTTTAAAGGATACACCTCGAAACTTTTGATGCTGTCTCCGACTTCCTTTACTTCACGGGTTTTTGAAAACCCGGTGGCGATAACGGTGACCCGCACCTCGTTGTTCATGGAATTGTCGATGACCATTCCAGATATAATCATCGCATCGTTGTCCGCATTGCCGGTGATGAGCTTTACAATCTCATCGTATTCAAAAAGGGAAAGGTCGTTCCCTCCGGTGACATTGACGAGAACACCCTTTGCACCTTCACTTGTTGCATCCTCAAGGAGTGGATTGTTTATTGCGAGCTGTGCGGCCTCAATTGCCTTGTTTTCTCCTTTTCCGACCCCGGCACCCATCAACGCACCTCCCGACAGGTTCATGATCGTCCTGACATCTGCAAAGTCGATGTTAATTTCTCCGGGAATTGTGATCAAGTCCGATATACCCTGAACTCCCTGCCTGAGTACATCATCCGCGATACGAAACGCCTCGAGTATGGAAGTTTTTTTATCGATTATTTCAAGTAACTGCTGGTTTGGGATAATGATAAGCGTATCCACAACTTCCATAAGTTTTGCGATTCCCTCTTCGGCAATTTCCATCTTCCGATCGAGCTCAAAACCGAACGGTTTGGTAACCACCCCGACGGTGAGCGCGCCTATTTCCTTCGCAATGTTCCCGACAATAGGTGCACCACCAGTCCCCGTACCTCCTCCCATACCTGCTGTGATAAAAATCATCTCCGCCCCGCGAAGCCTGTCCATAATTTTATCCCTGTCTTCGAGCGCCGCTTTTTCCCCGATTTCGGGGTCCGCGCCCGCACCGAGGCCCTTGGTCAGCCTGGCTCCCAGCTGTATCTTCACAGGAGCATTGTTCGCATTGAGAGACTGCAGATCGGTATTCGCAGCAATAAATTCGATGTTTTTCAGGTCAACATCAATCATGCGGTTTATCGCATTACACCCTGCTCCCCCGACACCGATAACTTTTATCTTATTCGCCAGTACAGATTCATCTACTATTTCGATATTCATAACCCCCTCCCCGATTTGACGCAAGTTTACCTTTTCTCAGAAGAATTCACCAAACCAGTCAACCATCCGTTTTTTTATATTCGAGAAAAGCCCGGCCCCTCTGTTTTCCATGAAACTCTCGGGCCGCGCATGAAGACCATAGTGCACCAGACCGACACCGGTTGCGTACTCGGGCGATGATATTTCTTCGACCAGGCCACCAACCCCACCTGGCGAACCGATCCTTACGGGCATTTCAAATACATTCTCCGCAACCTTCTCTATTCCCTTCAGAAGAGACGCGCCTCCGGTGAGAACGACACCTCCCGTGATCACATCCTTGAAATCCTTCTGGTCAAGATCGTCCTTCACGAGGAAAAAGATCTCCTCCATCCTCGGTTCGATAATCTCCGCGAGAACCTGGCGAGGGAGCTGGGTCGGCTTCCTGCCCCCCACATTCGGAACTTCGATTACCTCCCCGGGATCGACAATATCGGATACCGCCACACCCCATTTCTTCTTGATCTCCTCAGCAGACTGCAGAGGCGTGCGAAGACCGATAGAAACATCGTTCGTCACATGGTTTCCACCCATGGAAATCACGTTGGTGTGCCAAATACTGCCGTTTAGATACACGAGGACGTCTGTGGTTCCTCCTCCTATGTCGAGAAGAACGACTCCCAGTTCCTTTTCATCCTCTTTCAGCGTCGCCAGAGCCGATGCAAGGTGCTCCAGCACGATATCGTTTACTGCATATCCCGCCCTGTTTACGCTTTTGACGATGTTTTGTGCGGAAGCGACCGCACCGGTTACGATGTGGACTTCAGCCTCGAGACGCACGCCGCTCATTCCGACGGGGTCTTTGATTCCGTCCTGGTTATCGACGATGAACTCCTGCGGCAGAACATGGATCACTTCCCTTTCCATGGGAAGCGCGAGCGCCTTTGCTGCATCAACGACTCGTTCAACCTCTTCGGGTGTGATCTCCTTGCTTCGTGTTGCAACCGCAACAACTCCTCTCGAGTTGATGCCTTCTATGTGCCCGCCCGCAATACCAGCGAATACGGACTTCACCTCGATGCCGGCCATGAGCTCCGCCTTCTCGATCGCGGTTGCGACGGATTGAACTGTTGACTCGATGTTCACCACAACACCCTTACGCAGCCCTCTTGAAGGAGACAACCCCACCCCTATCACATCGATTCCGTTGTACTCGTTGATCCTTCCAATAATTGCACAGACCTTGGTGGTTCCTATATCAAGGCCCACAACAATATCTTCATCAGAATAACTCATGTGCTCACTCCCCTCTATCAACCGCTGCGTGGGAAAAGCTTAAATCAATTGCCAGCGGCTCATGAGCTTCAACACCCTCGATCCCGTTTTTTTCAAGTACGAAAAGAAGCGCGCGCAGTTTTTCGAATCTGGCTTTCGATGCGTCGCTTCCGAGATACACTGTGTAATCATTGTCATTGAACCGAACAGATATTCCCTTCTCATCCACCAGCAGCGTGTGCACGCGCTGAAAAAAATCCGGGTGTTCCTGTCTCACTTCATTCAGTGAGCCGAGAGCGTGCTCAACCATGAAATTTCCAACACCTTTTCCAATATTAATATCGTCATGAATGGCACTGAGCCTAATTATCGGAAACAGAAGCTCCTCACCTGCCTCAACGCGGGTAAGGACGGTGCCGTCACCGCTCAGCCAGTAGGCATCTTCCCCGAAAAACAGAACGAACTGTTTGTGTTTTTCTCCCACGTACACTTTCAGGGTATCGGGAAATATCTTCACTATCTCAACTCCTGAAATTCTCCCGTCCGAGAGAAGCTGCACCTTTGCGGCCTTGCTGCTGAAGAACACGATTGAACGGTCTGTATCTACATGCATCATTTTTAGGATATCTCTGCTTGCAATATATGTGTTTCCGTAAAGCTGAACACACCGTATCGGGAGTAATACCTTTTTCTCCATACCGCTGATCAGTTTGACTGCAAGGAGCACCACGAGCATTCCTATGCTCAGACCGAGGATGAGCCTCACGATCCTCTTCGACCTGGTTTCGCTATTTCTGTATTCCTCGATCATGGTTCATAATCCCGCTTCTCTCTTTCCAACAGTGCCGTGCCCGTTCCCCGTGAGATATTGAGCAGGATTCCGACAAGTACGGAGTTTGCGAGCAGGCTCGAACCGCCGTAACTGAGAAAGGGAAGCGAAATGCCCGTTGAGGGCAGCAACCCCGTGACAACCGCGATATTTAAAACCGCCTCCCAGACGATGAGCGACGTGATTCCGAATGCGAGAAGAAACTCATACATGCTCCTCTGTGCAAAGGCGATCGTGAACCCGCGGTACGCGAAAAGCATGTAGAGGATGATAACCAGCACAACACCGAAAAAGCCCATTTCTTCTGCGATGATGGCAAAAATAAAATCGGTATGCGGAATCGGCAGATATCTCATCTTCTGTACGCTTCGTCCCAACCCCACACCGAAAAACCCTCCATATGCAAAGGCCTTGAAGCTCTGAATTATCTGATATCCCTTATCGGTCGGATCCGACCAGGGGTTGATAAATCCCATTATCCTTTCACGGCGATACCCCTTGCCGCTGATCATGAGTAAAACCGCAGGAATCGCCACCAGAAACAGCGAAACGATCGAAAGGCTCCGTATTCCGACAACAAAGAACATGAGAATGGATATGAAGAAAAGGATGATCGCGGTCGAGAAATCGGGTTCGAGAAGTACGAGAAACGCAATTGCGGATACAACAAGAAACGGGGGAAGAAACCCCCTATAGAAGTCGTTGATTCTTCTTTGTTTCTTCGCAAGAATCGCCGCAAGGTACACAATGAGCACGATTTTTGCGAATTCAGACGGCTGAAATCCGATGTTGGAAAAACGAAACCATCGTCGCGACGAATGGACGATTCCCGCTTTGATAAATGGGGGAAAAAGAAGTATGAGGAGCAGAATGACGATTCCCCACACAAGGAGTTTTCTCTGACGCGCAAGTACCATATAATCAATGAAGATGAAGATGATGCATGCAAGAAAGGACATGACAGCCCACGTGATCTGCCTCTGCAGAAAGTACGTGGGGTTGTCGAGCTTGATTCCCTCGTTTATGCCCGCACTGTACACCATCACGATGCCAAGCCCGTAGAAAATGATGACGATTGAGAGGAGAACATAGTCGATATCCAGTATTCTTTCAAAATGGAATACTGATACTTTTTTTTCTTCTCTGTTCTGTACGATCATGACCTTTTCTACTGTATCTTCAGAGTACTGAGCGCAACGAGTGCCAGCATCGCACCGACGATCCAGAACCGAACAATGATTTTTGACTCCGACCAGCCTTTCAGCTCATAGTGATGGTGCAGCGGTGTCATAAGAAACACCCGCTTTCTGAAAAGCTTGAATGAAAACACCTGGAGAATGACTGACAGCGTTTCTGCGGCAAACACCCCGCCTACAATCAGCAGGAGTATCTCCTTCTTGATGAGCAGTGAAATAATCCCGATTGACCCGCCGAGTGAAAGCGAACCGGTATCACCCATAAAAATTTCAGCAGGGTGGCTGTTGTACCATAAAAAACCGATTCCTGCGCCGAGTATACTCATGCAATAAACCGTCAGCTCCGCACTTCCCGGAATATACGGAATGCGCAAATAATTTGCAATCCCCACATGTCCGGTGAGATAACTTATCCCCGCATATGCCGCGATCACGAATATGATCAGACCTGTCGCGAGCCCGTCGAGCCCGTCCGTGAGGTTCACCGCGTTAGATGTGCCAATCAGGAGTATAACTCCAAAAGGAATATAGAAATACGAGAGATCCGCAATTGGTTCGATGATAAACGGAACGTAGAGCAGCGTTGTCTGTTCGCTTTTTTCTGGACCAAAGTAGATGTACATCACGACAGCAGTCGAAATGAGAAGCTGAGTGAAAAGCTTGAACTTCGCATGAAGCCCCTTTGAACTCTTCTTTACATATTTCAGATAATCATCAAAGAATCCGATCAGGCAGTATCCGGAAGTTGCCACCGTGACGAGCACAATGTAGTGATTCGAAAAGTTTCCCCATAGAAAAATGGAGGTCAGCACCGCAAGTATCATGAGGAGACCTCCCATGGTTGGAGTTCCAACCTTTCCCCCGTGCCGTTCCGGCGTATATTTACGCACCGTACCCCCTGTACCCAAGGACTTAAGTTTATTTATGATGGGCGGCCCGAAAATGAAGCATACGAGAATTGCGGTCACTGTGGCATATACGGATCGAAAAGTGATGTAACGGAATACATTGAACGCGGAAAAATATTTGTATAATGGATAAATGAAATGATAAAACAAGTCCCCCTCCCCGTTAACCGCGGTACCCCTATGTTTCCACCAGCCCTTTCACAACTTCCTCCAGATGCATTACCCTCGATCCCTTTATCAAAACGATGTCACCGCTTGTGAGGATATTCTTCAAAGTATCAATCAGATCTCCCTTATTCTCAAAATATCGAATGTCCATCCCTTTGAAATTTTTCATTGCCTCCGAAGTCAGATGCGCGAGAGCTCCGTATGCAAGAAGCACGGACACTCCGTTCTCAGCAACCTGTGGCGCAAGCTCTCTGTGGTAGTGCTCCGCATGGCTTCCAAGCTCTTGCATATCACCGAAGACAAAAACCTTTTTCCCTTCAGGTGCAAGGCCACCTATGTGCCGTAACGAAGCTGCTACAGAGAGTGGATTTGCATTGTAACTTTCGTCGATGACGGTAACCCCATGCCATTGGAACACGTTTCCTCTGCCGCCTTCCTCTGCATACTGCTCGATACCCGTCTTGATCTCCTGTGAAGACATCCCGAATTTCAACCCCACCAGCGCTGCTGCAACCGCATTGAGAATCCCGTGAGCCCCAATCACTCTCGCCCTGATTCGCTCACCGGTGAGTATGAATTCGGTGCAGTCAGGACCGATGTCGATGATTCTTTCCGGAAAAAGATCCCCGCTCCTCAGTCCAAAAGTCTTTACTTCAGCGGCAATGTGTTCCTTTAAAAACGGGAAATATCCGTTCTCGGCATTGAGAAATGCCGTCCCGCTTTCTCCAAGTGGCGAAAGCGCGCATTTTTTTTCCTCTGCGATCTTTTGTTCGCTTCCGAAATATCCGATATGCGCAGGCCCAATATTCGTAATGACAGCATTGTCCTGTCGTAAGATATTCGAAAGATACGTGATCTCACCGGGGTGATTCGTTCCAATCTCCTGGATTAATACTTCGGTCCCCTCATCAACGTTCAATACCGTTTTTGGTACACCAATATCGTTATTGAAACTCTTTTCACTGCACACTGTACTGTACCTCTGTGAAAGAACGCAGTTGATGAGCAGTTTCGTCGACGTCTTCCCCGCCGACCCTGTAACCGCAATCTTATAAGGGGAGAATCGGCTGAGGTAATTTTCTGCGATCTTTCCAAACCCCTTCCGCGTGTCCCTCATCGCGACCCACAGCACGCCGTCTTTCCGGTGAATGTATTCTTTGGGGTCAAATCTGTTCTGTTCATAGAGGATACAGCATGCTTTTTTCCGGAGTACATCCGGAATGAAACTGTGCCCGTCGAAGCTCTCACCTAGCAGCGCAACAAAAACCTCTCCGCTTTTCAGGGAACGGGAATCTGTTGATATGGAACAAACTGACAAAGAACGAAGCAAACCCTCACTGCTGACCTGAAAAACCTGCGCGTCTTCGAGGAGCTCTGCTAACTGTACGCATTGCATAATTAGTTCTGAAAGAACTCATTATTGAGTCAGAATATCAACAGCGATAAAAAACTAATACACGATTAATTTTATGTCTCTATATGTGACAGGAATCATGTCCAGTTCCATTGTCGCGATCTTTTTCATTCGTTCTCTTGACTTGAGAGTTGAAAGCTCAATATTCAACAGATATATCGATCGTTCAAGCTCATTTCGCTGCACACGTATTTCATCGATTTCCCTCTTCATGAGGTACATATGGATATTCTGCCATGTTATGCAAAACAGCAGCGTAAAGATGATACCGAAAAAGATGACCAGCTTGAAAATCCTCTTGAGGATTGTGAGATTCGTGCTCCCCATCTGTTTCTCTGTCCCCTGGTTAAGCGCTCACCTGCGCATGTTGAAAATTGTTTTCCTCTTCAGGGTCAAGCAATTTATATGCACACCTAAGCCGTGCGCTTCGTGAAGCCGGATTCGTGCTTATCTCTTTTTCATCCGGAAAAACCGGCTTCTTCGTTAAAACCCGAATGACCTTTTTCCCACCGCACACACACACAGGAAAATCGGGAGGACATGTGCACCCTCTCATCAAATCTTTAAACACCGTTTTTACAATTCTGTCCTCCAAAGAATGAAAACTGATCACACAGATTCGTCCTTCGGGCTTCAAACAATCGATTGCGTCTTTCAACGCGTTCTCGAGAATTTCGATTTCATCGTTAATGAAAATCCGGATGGCCTGAAAAGTCTTCGTTGCAGGATGAATATGCTTTGGCCACTGTTTCCTCGGAATCGCCTTTTTTATAATATCGGAGAGTTGCAATGATGTGGTAATCTGGTTTTTACCACGCTCACGCACGATCTGCTCAGCGATTCGATTGGAAAATTTTTCTTCTCCGTACGCCCATATGATTTCCGAAAGTCGTTTTTTATCGAAACCATTCACAACATCCTGCCCCCTGAGAAGCTTGCTTTGATCGAGTCTCATATCAAGGGGTTCTGCACGTGAAAATGAGAATCCTCTTCCGCTTTCTTTTATGTGAAACATCGAGATCCCAAGGTCAAAGAATATCTTGTCGATTTTTGTACCGATTTTTTCTTCGATGATCTGCTTCACCGAAACAAAATTGCCGCGCACCGGGATGAACCGGCCTCCATATTTTTCTAATCGTTCAACCGCTTTTCGGAGAATTTCCTCGTCCTGTTCGATCCCGAGTACACACCCGCCTTCGAGTTTTCTGAGAAATGCCGCGCTATGCCCTCCTTCACCAAGCGTGCAATCAACAACAACGTCGTTTCGCTGTATATGCAGGCTGGAAAGCACCTTCCCTATCATGACCGGGGAATGAACAAACATGTATCCTCCTCGCGCTTTCATCAGAGCCCCAAATCTGCGATCTTCTCTCCAAGGGAATCAAACGTCTTCTCGTTCTCCTCCCTGTATTCGCTCCAGTGTTTTTCGCTCCAGATCTCAATCCTGTTAATCGCACCAAGAATCACCACATCCTTCTGAATCTCGGCATACTCCCGCAAACTCTGTGGGAGCGCGACCCTCCCCTGTTTATCCAGCGCCTGTTCATTGGCAGGTGAGACGAACATCCGCAGAAATGAACGGTCCTCCTTTTTCGTGAGGCTGAGACGTGCATTCAGTTTTTCAACTATCTGAATCCACTCGTTTCGCGGGTATACAAAAAGACATCTGTCGAATCCCTTGGTGGCAACCCAGTATTCCTCATCGCCGATTCGCGAATATCTGAGCTTTGCCGGAATCGCGATGCGCCCTTTTTCATCAAGGGTGTGTCTGTATTCTCCAATGAACATATAACCGATACCGGAAAAATTATAAGTGCCCTACTGTGTTCTCTGAATACATAATATACCACAATGTGGGATTTTTCACCACTTTTCCCCACATTTTTTTAAATAATATACGTTTTTTTTTTCTTGTCAAACCTTTTTTCTATATATTTTTGTATTTTTTAAAAAATATGTACGGCTCTCAAACCGACGTGCCGGATATCAAAAGTGGTGAGAGATTGAGATGACTTCCGACAGCGACTGTATGTCTTTGATGAACATCTTCAGTTGCTGTTCCTGCTGAATTTTTATCCTGAAGACCGCTTTCATGATCCCGTTGCTGTTTGCTTTGAGGTGAAGTTCTACAATGTTCGCATTCGAGTTTGCGATCGCTGTTGAAATATCCATAAGAAGGCCGGTTCTATCCCGGGCGACAACCTCAACCGTGATGACCTTTCTGCTTTTTGATTCCCACTCGACAGCGATTTTCCTCTTCTCATAATCTCTTATTGCTTTCAAATTCCTACAGTTTATCCTGTGTACGGTAATACCTTTTCCACGGGTTATATAGCCGACGATCTCATCTCCGGGGTGAGGATTGCAGCACTGGGCGAGATACATCTGCACATTTTTTTCTCCCTCTGCAATCAGACCGTACTCATTTCCCGTGTATCTGTCTCTGGTAACGAGATCTTCTTCTTTCCCTGCAGATTTTTTTCTTTCAGTCTGAGGAGAAACCTGCTTTCCCTGCACATTCGCCTTGCTCTCCTCCTTTTTCTGTTCTCGGCTGCCGAAATATGCGCGTATTTTGCTTCGCGCCCGTGAAGTGCATATAACGTCCAGCCACTCGAGACTGGGAGTTGCGTTTTTTCCTGTAAGAATTTCAACGACATCACAGTTGTGAAGAGGTTTTCTCAATGGTGTGATCCTGTCATTTACCTTTGCGCCAAAGCAGTGATGGCCGACCTCAGTGTGAATCTTGTAGGCAAAATCGATCGGCGTCGAGCCGATCGGAAGGTCGATTACATCCCCTTTCGGAGTAAACACATAGATTTCATCCTCCAGCAGGTCCTTCTGAAGATCTTCCATGAACCCCGAGGGGTTGTCGATGTTTTCCTTCCACATCTTCAGTTTCTTGAGCCAGGTGAGCTCTTTTTCGATACTCGATATCTTTTTTTCCCCTTCCTTGTAGGCCCAGTGCGCCGATATTCCGTCTTCCGCGATGATATTCATCTTTTCCGTGCGTATCTGTACCTCGAGTGTTTTCCCCTCAGGTCCGATTACGGTGGTATGAAGAGACTGATACATGTTTGACTTCGGCATTGCGATGTAATCTTTGAACCTGCCCCTGACGGGCATCCACAGCCTGTGCACAACGCCAAATATCTCATAACACTCCTTGACCGTCACGGTGATAATCCTGATGGCAAAAAGATCAAATATCTCATCGAAGGTTTTATCCTTGTCTTTCATTTTTTTATAGATACTGTAAAAATGCTTTGCTCTTCCCAGAATGCGCGCGTGGATTTTGCTCTTTTTGAACTCCCGCTGCAGTATGTTTCCCACGCGCTCAATTGTTCGCTCTCTGAACTCCTTTCTTTCCGTGATATAGTTTTTCAAATCTTCGTAGAACTCCGGCTCCAGTGTTTTAAGGGCGAGATCTTCCAGCTCCGTCTTGATGCGCGCCATTCCCAGCCTTCCCGCGAGGGGAGCGTATATATCGAGCGTTTCATGTGCAATCGACAGTGCTTTCTCTCTGTCAAGATACTGGAGTGTACGCATGTTGTGCAGCTTGTCACTGAGCTTGATGAGAATTACCCGGATATCGTTTGTCATGGAAAGGAGCATTTTCCTTATGTTCTCCGCCTGACGGTGCTTTATGTTCTCTGACCGGATGCGGGATATCTTCGTCACCCCGTCAACAAGACCCGCAATCTCAGCGTCAAACGTCCTTTCCAGTTTTTCCAGTGTAATCCCCGTGTCTTCGACAGTATCGTGAAGGAGAGCGGCGGAGATGACTTTGGCGTCAAACCCCAGATCCGCGAGCATCTTCGACACATTGAGCGGGTGTATGATGAAAGGTTCTCCGGACAATCGCTTCTGGTTGGCGTGTGCATCCTTCGCAAATAAATATGCCCTGTGTATGAGATGTATCTCGTCTTCTTTGTATCTGTTCAGATCTATGTAGGACTCAAGTGAGGGAATAACATCTTTTTTCATATCACGGTCCACATACACTGTGGATTCCTCCTCTCCTCACGCTCTTTTGTACATTCCGAGTCAAGACATTAAACTACACTTCCCGGATGGGTAAGTATGATCATCCGCTCTGCGCCGGTGTGATCTTTTTCGATTCTTTCACTCCTGTACCCTTTCCGTCCTGCGAGCCCACACACGTCGCGCACGACGTCGGGATCCGTTTCTAGAATCACTGCTCCGTCTGCAGCCAGATACGCCCATGCGCTTTCGAGTAATGTTTCATACGCATCAAGGCCCATTTCTCCTCCATCGAGCGCCGCGATGGGCTCAAACATGCGTACTTCACGCTGCAATCTGTGGATCCTGCTTTTTTTTATGTAAGGCGGATTGCTTACGATAATATCGAACCGTGCAGCCGGGAGGGATTTGAAAAAATCGCTCAGTATAAATTGAATGGTATGGCTCCCGAGAATCCTTTTTGCGTTTTCCTGCGCACACTGCAAAGCCTCCTTGCCGCTGTCTGTCGCAACAATAGCGCACCCCCTCAGATGTTTTTGGACACAAATCGCAATATTTCCCGCCCCTGTTCCGACGTCGAGAAGACTCTCTGGTGCGCACCGGATAATCTCGTCGACGAGCATCTCCGTCTCAGGCCGGGGAATGAGCGTATGCCTGTTCACCTTGAAACGGAGCGAGTAAAACTCCTTCTCTCCGGTAATGTACGCTGTCGGCTCCCCGTCAAGCCTTCTCTTTTTGAGTGTCGCCCATTTTGCTACATCGGCTGAGGCCGGCGTGTATTCCGGATAGGTGAGAAGAAACTCCTTTGTCTTGTTGAGTGCCTTGCCGAGGAGGAGATACGTGTCGGTAAAATCGAGACAACTTCTCGCTTCTCTTACCAAATCGTCGACTGTGTGTTTCACCGAACCTTCCACTCCGTGCTTCATGTTACCGGCTTTTTTCTATCCCGACTCTTTTCAGATTTTCCCGGGCTTCATATTCAATGAGAGAGCCGACGAGTCCGTCCAGCTCACCCTCCATTATGAGGTCGAGTTTATACAGCGTCAACCCGATTCTATGATCAGTCACCCTGTTCTGAGGAAAGTTATAGGTCCTGATTCGCTCCGACCTGTCACCGCTTCCCACCTGACTTCTTCTTTCCTGGTCTTCAGCCTTTTTCTTCTCCCGTTCGTGCATCTCGTACAAACGTGCCCTCAGGACCTTCATTGCCTTGTCCTTGTTTTTGTGCTGCGACTTTTCATCCTGACAGGTGACAACTACCCCTGTCGGCAGATGTGTAATCCGCACCGCAGAGTCCGTTGTATTTACGCTCTGCCCTCCGTGTCCAGTGGAGCGGAACACGTCGATACGCAGATCCTCAGGTGTCAGTTCGACATCGGTTTCCTCCGCCTCAGGTAAGACAGCAACAGTAACGGCAGATGTGTGTATTCTACCTTGTGACTCCGTGACCGGTATCCGCTGTACCCTGTGCACACCCATTTCATATTTCAGTTTCGGATACACCTCATTCCCCGCGATGCTGAAAATTATTTCTTTAAACCCTCCGACTCCGGTCTCGTGACTGCTCAGATGCTCCACCTTCCAGCCGTTTTTATCGCAGTATCTCGCATACATTCGGAAGAGATCTGCTGCAAACAACGCGGCTTCATCTCCTCCGGTCCCGGCACGTATTTCCATGAGAATGTTCTTGCCGGACATCAGGTCTTCCGGCATCATGCCGATCATGATTTTTCGTTCCGCATCGATTCTTTCCTGTTTGAGGCGCTCGATCTCGTTATTTATCTCGCCCTGCAGGAGTTGCTCATCAGCAGCATCGAGCATCTCTCTGTACTCGGCGAGGTCCCCATCAAGCTGATGAAGTCTGCGTGTTTCTGCAAGAAGCTTCGATATGTTATCGAACTCTTTTGTGAGCTGCGTATACCGCTTTTTATGTGAGAGAATTTCCGGTTTCGCGAGCTCCTGCTCGAGATCTCTGTACTTTTGCTCGAGTTCCTCAAGTGTATACAAAGGAATGCCTCCGTTTCATAGTAAAAAAACAGTTGTCCTGGCCCATGAAAAGTTGGTCCATGGCTATCCAAAAAGGCGTGAGATCAGTGCAAGAAGTCTTGGTAGTATGAGAAATCGCAGAAGGATGAGGATCGCAAGCGAAACGAGCACACTGAAATCGAACCCTCCGGAGTTTTCGCCTCTCAGCAGCCGCCTTACAGGCTTTACCGCGGGCTCAGAGAGGGAATACACAATAGCGGCAAACACCCCCTGCGCTCTTGTTCCGATGATTTCCAAAATGAACCGCAATCCCACGGCAACAACGAAAATAATGAGGATGAAGTACACGAATCTGAAAAGCAGCACAATCATCAGCGAAAAGAGGAGCTCCAGGCTGAAATATCCGGTCAGGATCACCTTGTAGCTCAGCTCCTGTAGTAAATACAGTAAATAAAACGCGAGGATCGGGGTTAAATCCAGTGACCCCACACGTAAAAACCGAATGCCAGCAAAGAGCTTGAGGTACGGATCAGTAAGTGAATAAATAAATCGCACAATCGGATTGAACATATTGGGTCGCAGCCAGGCGAAGAGAACACGGATGAATATAAGCATGATATAGATCGAGAAAAAAAGGCGGACAATGTTTGCGAGATATATCATATCGTTTCCACTTTTTCGATTTTTATTAAATATAGCGATAAATGAGGGGGTCTTCAATCACTTTCCGCAGGGTGAAGGGCGTTCATTCAAGCAGCAGTCTGCTGAACAGTATTGAGTCGAGTTTTGTCTTGGATGTATCGGCCCGTGAGGGTACGACGATCGGGCACGTGCCGCCGAGAACAACTCCCGCTGCATCACCTCCGTGGATACAGGTGATGGACTTCCAGATGACGTTTCCCGTCTCGATGTTTGGAGCAATAAGAATGTTTGCGTTCCCCGCCACATTCCCTCCGATCCCCTTTGTTCCGGCACTCTGAGGATCTATCGCATTGTCAAACGCAAAGGGACCGTCGACATCACAGCGCCCGAAATATCCTGTTTCAGCAAAACGCTTCATCAAAAAAGCATCGAGCGTTGCAGGCATTGCCGGAAGATTGAGTTTTTCGACAGCCGCGAGCATTGCAACGCGTATCTGAGGGAACCCGAGCTTGCTCGCAGCATCAACAGCATTGGAAATGATGTGGATTTTTCTGCCGAAATTCGGCAGAATGTTGATGGCAGCATCGGACATGAGAAAAATTCTCTTCGTCGACGGAATCTCAAACATTCCCACATGGCTCAGCACTTTCTGGGTTCTTATCTTGAATCTCGGCTCGAAGAGCGCATGGAAAAATGCCCCTGTACCGACCATCCCTTTCATGATAAAATGTGCCTTTCCCTCACAGACGAGAGAAGCCGCAGCTGCAGTGGAATCTTCATCAGCAGGGAGGATATGCATTCCCTCAAGCGGGATATTTACGGCTTCAGCGCCCTTTGTCCCACCAGTATTGGATCTATGACACCGCCGCTCATTGCCCTGAAGACGGATTCCAGAGTTGCTCCATCGTAGGGGTTGACAACAACCATGGGACGGGAACTCAGTGGGTAAGACGAATCGAGCAGAACCTGCATATCAAAGAGATCACTCTTTTCCATAGCCACTCCCTTCAGTCCACCCCGCTGACCGCAAGCTTTCCTGAACGCGACATTTCTATTATTCCGACTTTTTTAAAAAGGTTTATCAGGCCATTCACGCGTTTTTCCTCTGCCGCGAGAGTGAGCACCATGGACACGTCTGAAACGGCTATCACCTGCGCGTTGAAGAGTTCCGCAGTTTGCAATATCTGGGGTATATTCTCAGGTCTCATCCGTATTTTTATCAGCAGGAGCTCCCGCGCGATGAGCTCACCTTCCTTCAGGTCGTAAAGCTGGATCACTTCTTCGATTTTCTCAAGCTTCCTCTCGGCCCGTTTCAGCGTCTGTTCCTCAACATCAACAACGATTGTTATCCTCGACTTGTCTTTCTCTTCCACTTCCCCCGCGGCGAGTGAGTAGATATTAATCCCCTCTTCAGAAAATGAGCGAGCGACCTTTGCGAGCACACCCGGACGGTTATAGCACAGACAGGACAATGTGTATTTCATGCTCTCTCCTTATAAAAATTGAATGAGGTCGTTAATGACATTGACATCATCTGTGGTAAATTGGTATACTCTATTATATCCGCAAATAATTTCTTTACCAGCGTTTTACCGGAGGAATAGATGTTTGGTTCGAGAACTACTGAACAGGATGCACGTGAGTTTTGGAATCAAAAAGAGAAAGAAAAAGGGGGATCGGTAGGGTTCTACACATTTGCAACTTTTCTTGGAAGATCGAACGATAAAACAGTAAGCCTCGGAGGTCTTATTTATACCATAGACGACACCGTCTATTTCGAGGATTTTGAAAAAGACAGCTGGCTCGCGAAGGTGTTTGCCCGGAAAAACACGTACGAGAAAACTGAATTCAGCTTTCCGGTCAAGGATATCGCGGAGGTAAAGATTATATCCAAAAACAACGCCTACAGCTGCGCTTCAAGTTATCTCGAAGATACGAACACAAAACCCTTTTCCAAAATTATGTCTATCCTCTTCCAGTCCGCCGTCCAGATTCGCCTCAAAAGGGGAGGTTCCCTCTTTTTCGACATCATGAGAAGCAAAGACTTCATCAATGCGCTGAAAAGAAAATGAAAGGTAGATGAAGACAAAAAAGAAACGTGTTGCCCTTGTTACGGGAGGGACGAGAGGGATCGGAAGAGCGATTGCACTCAGACTTGCCGAAGGGGGCGTGGATGTCGGTATTGTGGGGATTCGAAGCGACGGAGCTGAGGTGGTCCGCCGAATCGAGGCGATCGGCCAGCGGGCCCATGCGGTAAATGCGGATGTGTCTTCACCGCAAATGGTTCAGAGCATGGTGTCTTCTGTTGAGAATGCTCTCGGGAGTATCGACATACTCGTGAACAACGCTGCGATCGCCGATTACCGCTACTCATCCGCATGGGAGCTCGAGGAAACGTCCTGGGAGCGAATGATCGAGGTTAACCTGAAGGGGGTGTACCTCTGCTGTATCGCGGTCCTTCCACCCATGCTGCGGAAAGGATGGGGCCGAATCATCAATATCTCTTCCACATCGGGTATCTCCGGGGGAACCTCCGGTATCCACTACGCGGCATCCAAGGGCGGAGTTATCGCACTGAGTAAGGCGCTCGCACGTGAGGTTGCCCCTTACGGGATAACGGTGAACGTAGTAGCTCCGAGTAAAATAGACACAGATTTGTTCAGACAGTACGCCCCCGGGAAAAAAAGAACGGACACCATTAAGAAAATTCCCGTGGGCAGGCTCGGAAAACCCGAGGATATCGCGGAGGCGGTCTCCTACTTCGCAGGTGAAGATTCCGGGTACACAACGGGCCAGGTGCTCGTCGTATCCGGCGGATATTGACACGGATAGAGGAAAAACTTCCCGCAGGCTTTTTGCATTTTTCCAATTCTTACGTTAATAAAATGCAACCTCCATTCGCTCTTCGAAAAGTATTATAAATGAAAATCTGAAATTTTATTATATTGTTCTGGATTGAGATCCGAACGAGAGAAAAGGAGACCATAACCGCAATGAATGCATTGTGTTCTGAAAGGGTACGGCAGATTAAAAAATCAGCGATACATGAAATGACCGAATTATCAAAGGAGATCGATGATGTGGCATTCCTGTCCTGGGCGAAACCAACGTCCGGCACACCAAAACACATCAATGCTGCGGCGATCGAGGCCATTAAAAACGGCCTCACAGGTGGATACTCTCCAAGCGAAGGGCTCGAGGAGCTTCGCAGGCAAATCGCCATCAAATTAAAGAGGGACAATCACCTTGATGCTTTCAGTTCTCAGATATTGGTCACTGTCGGGGCTATTGAGGCGCTGGCAGTGGCCGTACTGGCTGTCATTGATAACGGAGACGAGGTGATCATGCCGTCACCGACGTATTCAACTCATATCCGGCAGGTACAGATCGCATCAGGAATTCCCATCCTGGTTCCGTTGATTGAGGAGGCTGGTTTTTCATTGGACATCAACGCGATAAAACAGGCTGTCGGTCCAAAAACGAAAGCCATCATGTTCTGCAGCCCGAGTAATCCAACCGGTACGGTCTTTTCCGAAAATGAGCTGCGCCAGCTGGCGGGCATCGCGCTGGAAAACAACCTCATCATCATTACTGACGAAGCGTATGAATATTTTGTTTATGATGATCATACGCACTTCAGCATTGCTTCGATACCCGAAATGGCAAAAAATGTGATCAGCTGCTATACTTTTACCAAAACATACGCCATGACGGGGTGGAGAATTGGCTATTTGCATGCCCATGAGGAGTGGATTCCTCAAATAAAAAAAGCTCATATCCCTTTTGCCATCTGTGCGCCTGTTGTATCCCAATACGCGGCACTTGCAGCCCTGACAGGTCCGCAGGAGTGCGTGGGCGACTATAAAAACCATTATCGCAGTACCCGAAACCTTATGTGCGAACGCCTGGATACACTGAAAGAATATTTTTCTTATCAAAAGCCCGGCGGCTCATATTTGATGTTTCCAAGAATACTGGTTGAGGAGGGAAAGGATTCAACAGCCTTTTGCAAGCGGCTCCTGAAGGAGGCAAAAGTATCGACAACACCAGGAATCGCATTCGGCCCTACCGGTGAAAATCACATGAGATTGTCCTTCTGTGTTCCCGAGGATGTGATAAATAAGGCGTTTGATAGAATTGAGCGTTTTTTCTGACCAAGGAAAAAAAATTCAAAGACCGGAACCTTTCAAGGATCTTTTATAATAACGCGTCTAAAAAAGAATCCTGTTCGTGCACGCGTGCCTTTATCCGATCAGGGGATGGCGGCATTTTTGCAAAAAAAGGATAGTGCAATGACATTCGAAAGAGACACCATCAAAATACTCGAAAAAGCGCTTTCAAAACTAGAAGAGGGGTTTGAAGCATTCCCCGACGGAGAGCACCGGTATGACATTGAAAAAATTGAAAAAGTGATGTTGCATGTTGCAGAACGCATGCAGGACAATTATCCCTACTTTCACCCCTGCTACGCCGGGCAGATGCTAAAAAGCCCGCACCCGATCGCTCGGGTTGCGTACATGCTCTCCCTCTATATCAATCCAAACAATCATGCCCTTGACGGAGGACGCGCAAGCTCGCACCTCGAGAAGGAGGCAGTTGCCGAGATTGCACAGATGTTCGGCTGGAAACGGTTTCTTGGGCACCTCACAGGCGGGGGAACAATGGCGAATATGGAAGCTTTGTGGATATCAGGAAAGCTCAGCCCAGGAAAGAAAATCCTTGCCTCCGAGCAGGCGCATTACACGCACGCGCGCATTTCGGAGGTGCTCGGGCTGCCTTTTCAGGCGGTTTCCTGCGACAAGCGCGCCCGGCTCGATGTCGGGTCGCTCGAAAAAGCACTCGAAAGCGGCGATGTGGGCACTGTTGTCGCCACGATCGGCACAACAGGAACCGGGTCGGTTGACCCTCTTCAGGAAATCCTCGAGCTGAAATCACGCTACGGATTCCGTGTGCATGCGGATTCAGCATATGGAGGATACTTCACGCTCACGGACACGCTTGACCCTGACACACAAAGGGCCTACGAAGGCCTCGTCAACACAGACTCCATCTGTGTTGATCCTCACAAGCATGGGCTGCAGCCCTACGGATGCGGCTGTGTGCTCTTCCGTGATCCAGATGTGGGAAAATACTACTCCCACGACTCCCCCTACACCTATTTTACCTCCTCCGAGCTTCACCTCGGAGAAATCAGCCTGGAGTGTTCCAGGCCCGGCGCGTCCGCTGTTGCCCTCTGGGCAACCCAGAAACTGCTTCCACTGGTGCACGGCGGGGAATTCGCGCAGGGGCTGTCCAAAAGCTGCAGGGCTGCCCGCTCTTTATACAAGAAAATTGATTCGGACGAGCGATTCAGGACCCTTTTTCCTCCGGAGCTTGACATACTCGTATGGGCGCCAAACGGGAAAACCGCCAGCCAGATTTCACAGCGCTCAGAAAAACTGTTTCGCGCCGCGGCAGAACAAAACATACACATCGCAACCTTTCAGTATCCTTCAGCGCTCATTCGAACACAGTGGAGTGACGTGACCTTTGACCGACCAGCTGTCACATGCCTGCGCTCGTGCCTGATGAAACCGGAGCACGAAAAGTGGGTTGAGAAAATCTGGAACACACTCCAAACGGCGGCACAATGATCAGAAATCGTGCGTGGAAACACCTCACCCTTTCAGGGCTCCGAGGGAAATACCTCCGACGAGATAGCGCTGCATAAAAATCGCGAATGCAAGGCTTGGAAGCATGATGAGAATCGATGCAACCGCAGCCTCACCAAACAGCGTACCGCGAACACCTGTCGGCAAAAACAGCTGCACTGCAACGGAAACCGGACGCGCCCGCGTCCCCGAAAGTATGAGGGCGAAAAAGAACTCATTTATCGTGTAAATAAACGTGAACAGCGCAGTACTCAGTATGCCGGGAAGGATCTGGGGGATCCCCACTCTGATAAAAGCGCCGAAATGTGAGCATCCGTCAACGATCGCCGCTTCTTCTATCTCGACCGCAAGGCTCTCAATATACCCCCTGATCATCCAGACGGAGAGCGGTAAATTAAATGCAATGTTCATGAATATCAGTGTTTCCAGCCGATCGAGCAGACGTATACTGCTGAACAGTATATATATTGGAAGCACGATTGCGACCGGGGGCATCATCCGCTGGGAGAGAATAAAAAAGGCCAGATTCTCTCGCACTTTGCTGCTCGCCTTTCCGCGCGTAAGCCCGTAGGCAGCCATTGTTGCTACAATAATCACCACAAAAACTGTGCTTATTGCAATCACAAGGCTGTTTTTATAATAACGAAAAAATTCGCTCTGAATCAGCACCTTGTGCCAGTGTTCGGTTGTGGGTCTGAAAATAAACATCGGGGGGATTGCAAACAGGTCTTTTTGACTCTTGATGCTCGTAAGCATGATCCACACCAGAGGAAACAGCGCAAACACCAACAAAACAAGAAGAATTACAACGAATATGACCCTGTAGTACACCCTCTTTTCGATT
The DNA here is from genome assembly GCA_964583615.1 of uncultured Spirochaetota bacterium. Lineage (GTDB taxonomy): Bacteria > Spirochaetota > B62-G9 > B62-G9 > DRHN01 > CAZOWM01. The sequence continues at coordinate 40,295 of CAZOWM010000025.1, forward strand.
CTTTGTTCCACGTGCACATCTCCTTTACAGGCTTATCTTATTCTAGACACGCTGCAGACGTCTGATCAGGAACGTGGTAATCAATATGAGAAGTATGAGAAAGAGATAACTCATTGCAGCTGCATAACTCAAGTTCATGAACGGCAAACCGGTCCGGTAAATATGAAGACTCAAAACCTCAGTCGTATTCCCCGGCCCCCCATTCGTCATTACGAATATTTTGTCGAAAACCCTGAATGTGTCGATCAATCGGATCAGTACCGCAACCGTGATGAGCGGCATGATCAAGGGAATCTTGATATAGCGAAGTATCTGTAGATTCGTCGCACCGTCCACCTTGGCAGATTCGACAACCTCAGAGGAGAGGTTCAGCATCGCACCCAGGAGCACGAGTGTAAAAAAGGGAGTCCACTGCCACACATCTGCAATAATAACGGCAAACCGTGCAGTCCATTTATTCTGCAGCCAGATCGGTCCTTCGATTCCCAACAGTGAGAGCAATCCGTTTATAACACTGAAATCAGGCTGAAACATGAGAAGCCAGATAATTCCCACAACAACAGGGGTCACCATCATCGGGAGAATGAGCAGAACCGTAACCACCTGTTTTCCAAAAAATTGACGCTGAAGAATGAGAGCCGTGATAAAACCGAGTACCAGTTCGAGCGTCGTAGCGCCTATGGAAAAGATCAAACTGAACATAAGGCTCTGCTGGAATGACTGGTTTGTAATTGCAAGCCAGTAATTTTTTAAACCGATGAATCTCTGACCGGGCATACCAAGCATGAAATCGGTGAGGCTCTTTGAAAAAGAGTATACGAGAGGGTAAATAATCAGTGAAACCAGTATGACCATTGCAGGCATGATAAACAGATAAGGTTTTACGGAAACAAAGATATTCTTTCTTTTCCCCTGGACCCTCTTTTCAGATTGTGTATTTCCCCGTATTTTCATATCGTCACGCATGGTGCCCGCTCCAGCTTACACAGTGTGCCAGACAGACTGCATAAAATCCCGAAGCTAGGCAGAAAGTGCTTCTGCCTAGCTTCCCTGTATTTCTAATACTTCTCAATGATCCTCACGGTTTCCAGAGATCGTAGCGGAGAAGAATAACCTTGTACTGCTCCTGGAGCCAGTTGAGTGCTGCTTCTGGGGTCTTCATGCCTGTCATAACCTGGTTGACCGCCTGGCCGAGGAGCTGAAGCATCTGCCAATTGGGTGTAATCTTAGGAAACCCGAATGGATTTCCCTCGAGAACATTATAAAATCCCTGATATGACGGGTATTTCTTGAACTCCGGATCTGTCAGGATCGATATCCGGCAGCTCGGTTTCAGAGGCACCAGCCTTCTTTCCATCTCAGGCGACACTATCCATTTGAGGAATTCCCAAGCAGCCTCAGGATTTTCCGAATCTGCAGAAATTTGTACTGACCAACCTCCATTGGTTGCCCGGCCTCCAGGCATAGGAGCGACGCCCCACTTTCCGATGATATCAGACTGCTTCGGGTCGGAAAAAAAGCCGTCACCTGAATCCCAGAAGGGGAGCATTGCAGCCCTGCCCTGCTGAAATGCAACATGTCCCTCATCGAACCCATAACCGGGTGAGCCCTCAACGGAGTAGTTCTGCAATTTTACGAGCATTTGCATGGCTTTGAGTGCTTCAGGAGAGTTGATGGTGGGCGCAAATGTGTCGTGGTCATAGAAATCGCCGCCATACGCCCCGAGGAAGTTGATAAATGTTGCAGCACCCTGGATGTCCGCCCTTCCCATGTACACAAACCCTCTCATAGCGGGTGCATACTTGGCGTCGACATCCCTGGCAATCTTGAGCACATCCTCCCATGTTGTCGGAACCTTGTAGCCTTCCTTCTGGAAAATATCCTTCCGATAGTAGAAGGTCATTGAACCCACATGGGTGGGCACTCCGAAATAACGCCCCTTGTATTTCATATGAGAGTCCTGCAGGCTGGGGTGGATGTCGTCGAGCTCCATTTCATCTTCATCACGCATCACCCACTCTGTAATGTCCAGCATGTACCCGCGCTCGTCAAAAAGCGCCATATCCGGAAAGTGAAACTGGTACACATCATACTCTCCGGTATGGGCGGCAGATGCGGTGAGCACTTTGTTAAACAGATCCTCAAAACCATACGTATCAATTGTCACCTCGATCCCCGTCATTTGCTTGAACTCGGGTAAAAGATCCCTGAATGCCCATTCCCGCTCTTCGTCGATCATAGCGACTCTTAGATGGACACCTGCAAAGGATTCGGGTTTTGGTTTTGCAGCGGCTTTTGGTGCCACGCTTTCTTCGGCTTTTTCTCCTTCAGCGAAAAGCGCACATGCACTCATCATAAAAAACAAAGTGAGACAAAAGATCCCAACTACCTTCAACTTCTTCATTTCTTCCTCCTTAATTTTGTGAGATTTCAAAAGGTATATGAACAGTGCATCACCTCCTTCCTATAGAATGGAAAAAGGAGTGAGATGAATACTTATACTTATTATATCAAAAGGGATAAATGTGTAAACAGTTTTTATAAAACTCGCCTGTTTTTCAATACCCTGAAAACCTGCGCACACCGCAATTCCTATTGATTTTTCATCACATCCGCAACTATCGGAAGAACCACATCGAGATACTCATATGGAAAATTTTCGCTCAACTCGAGCATAAAATTTTTTCTGTCACCCAGACTCTCCAAAAGAGTATGCAAATATGCTCGCACCTTCTCCTCCTTCTCATAACAGAGGAATGCAGGTATATTGGAAATGATCGTTTTATCTTTCCAGAGGGAGCTTGCTTCTTCAATCGGAAGATTTCCTCCCATTTCAGGCAGGGTAAAGGATTCTACAACATCGAAATCAGCGTTCTGTATCAAATGTTTGATACTGTTCAATTTCCCGTCAAAATGTATGGCTAAAACCTTTCCATTTTCATGAAGGAGCTTTGCATGCTTGTTGTAAAAGGGCACGCAGTACTTTTCAAACAGTTTCGGGGTGGTGATATCTCCGGTAAGATTATCAACCATCCATATCACCTCTGCAGGGGATTCTGCGATAACAGGAAACATCTCGTCCTGTTTCTGCTCAATCACTGCCATCAAATCCTCAACAAGCTGTGGATTGTCCATGAGGTCAAAGGTTATCCGTTCTGTGCCACACAGTTCTATCAGCATCTTCTGAAAAGGAGAGCGATCGATCACGGCAAGCTGCACCCCGTCGTCGCCGAGAGTCTTTCGGGCCTCAATATAGCCGTCGTAGCATTCATGCACAACTGTGTTTTCAACCATATATCGAATGACGTTATAGTCTTCAGGTGACGTAATAAAAAACTTCTTTACCCACAGGCTATGATAACCCGGTTCCTGCCGCAACTCCTCATACACGCTTCCCACCGGTGTGTCGTACGTACGGTAATAAACCCTTTCGCCGCCATCCCATGCAATCTTTACCGACATCTCAACGTTTTTTATTTCAGACTCAAGCATCCATCCATTCATGTGGCTCATACCTGGAGGTTGCCATGAGCACACGGGTGCCCACTGTATCCATCCGCACCCGCTGTTCCGCAGCTGCCGTTCGTTTGTTCCAGAGGGAAGAAGAAAACCTCCATACGCGGCCCAGGGAATATTTCCCTCATTTCGTTTCCGGTAGATTGAAAGCATCTGTTCTCTTAACGTCACACAATCCTCCATCTGCGTCTGAGTATGAAAATTGATTGCCATGCATTATATATAATCAGCTATCCCAAGTAAAGAAGTATTTCGTGCTCCTGAATTCTGTAGGAAAGAACACATTATCCCTGCTATAATGAAATCACTCTTTTAAGAATACAGGATACAAGAGGTGCAAAATGAAATCAGCGAGGATCATGGCCATTGATCTTGGAAATTCTGGGGGAAAATGCTTTGTGGGCACGTTTTCCGGAGATTCTTTTCAAATCGAGGAAATCAACCGGTTCGACAATGAAGGGGTTTCCTTTTTTCTCACAGACAGGAACGGGAAAATGGTTGAGAGGATCTACTGGGACGACACATACCTCTACCGCAATATCATAAACGGCCTTATACGCTACAGACGCGAATATTCGGATCACCTTGACTCAATCGGCATCGATACGTGGGGACCTGACGGCCAGTTTATCACCCACGACGGGGAAATGGTCGGCAAAGTGTACTCATACAGAGACCACCGGCTTGATGAGATGATCGATGAATTGACGTCAAGAATTGACGCGTACCGTATCTACGAGATTACAGGCACACAGTTTCAACCCTTCAACATCAGCAACCAGCTCCTGTGGTTCATGCTCAACCGGAGCTATCTTTTACAGCCCGGATACAAGTTTCTTCCGATGCCCACTATTTTTTACTACTATCTCGGGAATATAAAAAAAATCGACACGACATGGGCAAGTGTGACTCAGCTCATGGATGCCCGAACGAAAACGTGGAGTAATGAAATTCTGAATAAGCTCGGCATTCCTTCCAATATTCTTCCAGAGATTGTACCCCCGGGCACATTTCTCGGAGAGCTTTCCACGCCAATTGTACATTATACCGGTTTGAAGAGGGTAAAACTCTACTCGGTAGGCTCCCATGACACGGCGAGCGCCTTTGCAGCTGCTCCTGTAGAGGATGAGAACGATGCGCTTATTATCAGCTCAGGAACGTGGTCACTCATCGGAAAGCTTATTCCAGAACCGATTACCACAAGGCAGGCATTGAATGCAAACATCAGTAATGAAGGTGGTATCGAAAACATCCGCTGCCTGAAAAACTGTATGGGTCTTTGGATAGTACAGGAGCTCAGACGGACGTGGCGTGAGATGGACGGAAAAAAATTGGCATGGGATGAGATGATCCGTCTCATTGAGAACGCCTCGCCGTTCTCCTCCTTCGTCGACCCGGACAACACAACTTTTTACAACCAGAAAAATATGGAGGCCGCAATCGCCGAGTACTGCAGAAAAACGGGTCAGAAGATTCCCGAAAACAGAGGGACATATCTCAGGGTTGTGTACGAGAGCCTTGCACTTAAATATCGTACCGTATCAGAGGAGATCGACCGCATTCCCGGAAAGAAACACAAAATGGTCCAGATAGTCGGCGGCGGATGCAGAAATGAAACCCTGAATCAGTTTACCGCGAATGCCCTCGATTCAAATGTGTGCGCCGGCCCTGCAGATGCCACAGCTATCGGCAACATCATGGTCCAGGCCTTGGGAATGGGCATTATAGAGAGATTAGAAGATGCAGTGCCGTTTATAAGGGATGGGTTTTCTCTGCGGACCTATACTCCGGAAAAAACATCCCTGTGGAAAAAGGCGTATGAGCGATTTCTCTCTGTAATTGGGAAAGGCGATCGAAAGATCACTGAAATTTGAACATCCGCTATTCAGAAAAATAGAGATCCATGAGCGAACTGTTCAATACGGGATTCCCGTGCATGGGGATTTTTCTCATCCTCATCGTGTTCTCGAGATTTCTCACATCATCCTTTGAGATTTCTTTTATCTCTCCGATTGCAAGTGCCTGCAGAATCGATATTGAGGACGTCTCAAGAATATCCGTGAGCTCAAAAGCCCTCCCGATACTTCCTGAGCTCATTATTACGAGCCCGTGACTTTCCATTAAAAAAGCGTTGTACTTCTGAAGAAAAGGTTTGAAGCTGTCGGCAAGTTTCTGCGTGAGCGGCTCTGCATAGGGTACGATGGGAACCGGGCCAACCTCCACAACAGTCTCAGGGAAAACGGGCCGCATGAGCCAGTTTGTACCCTCTGTGATCGCAAATGCATTGGTATACGGCGGGTGGCAGTGAATTACCGCATTGATATCCGACCGTTCCTTAAAAAAAGTGAGATACATGGGAGTTTCACCGCTGGGATTTTTCGATCCCTCAAGCTTTTTTCCCGAAAGATCGATGAACACGAGATCCTCAGGCCCGATATTCCCTTTATACAGTCTCGTCGGTGTTATAAGGAGAAGATCATCCCCGAGCCGCCAGGAGAGGTTTCCTCCATGGCTCGTTACATACACCCTTTCGCCAAGCATTTTGCATACAGATAGGAATTCATTCACCTCAGTTTTGTATTTCTCCACATAGCGCATACATCTCTCCCCTTCACAATGATCAGTTTAGATTAATTTCCTCTTTATCCGGTGGTTTTAAAAATCCCGGAGTGCCTCTTCGCTCATAATCCGCAGGCTCACATGTATTTTACCTTTTTTTTGGTTCTTTTTCCTTCAGTGTCATGTACAGATCAAAGGCTTTCTCGGGCTTCTCTTTTCCATGCACGATCGCTTTGATTGCCTGCATCATGGCCTGTGGGGCCTCGGACTGGAAAATATTTCTTCCCATGTCGACACCCGACGCCCCTTCATCAATGGCCCTGTATGCCATGGTCAATGCATCGCGCTCAGGCCTCTTTTTCCCGCCTGCGATGACAATGGGAACAGGACACTGGGCGGTCACTGTTTCAAACCCTTCATCTATATAATAGGTTTTTACGTAGTGAGCCCCGAGTTCCGCGCAGATTCTCGTTGCGAGCCTGAAGTACTTGGCATTTCGCTCCATATCCCGTCCGACCGCAGTAACTGCCATGGTCGGTATACCGTAACGCAAGCCCATATCCACGAGTTTTGTCATGTTTACAACCGACCGCGATTCGAACTCACCTCCGATGAACACCTGAATTGCAGTAGCACATACTCCCAGGCGTATCGCGTCCTCAATGTCCATCGCAATCTGCTCATCGGAAAGCTCCTTTAAGATACTGGGCCCACCTGAAGCCCGAATTACAATGGGTTTCGTGATTGAAGGGGAAACGATACTTCGCAGTATTCCCCGTGTGAGCATTAACACGTCTGCATGAGGAACAAGAGGCATGATGTTGACATCGATTCTTTCGAGCCCTGTGGTCGGGCCTTGAAAGTATCCATGATCGATGGCGAGCATTATCGTCCGGCCATCTTCGGGATTGAAAATCCGCGCAAGCCTGTTTTTCATCCCCCAGTCCAGCTCATTGGAGCCTTTCAGATAGAACAGCTCTGATTTTTGCGGCACATCAGTGTAAAAATTTTTTCCTTCTTTATCTGCTTCAGGCATAACCGATCCTCCGTGTAAGAAAATTGTGAAATATTGTATAGTGTCTATATGTTGAGGTCAAAAGCATGCATTTACTATTTTTCCGTAATACACTCAAGGTGCTTGAAATCATCCAACGTTAATCCTCTGCGTTCGATTTCATCTAAAATGAGCTCAACAGCCCAGCGGGCACCGTCGCCGACAACTGCACAGCACTTGTCAGGTTTTTCATGCGCCCCTGCAGCTCTGAAAGCCTCTTTTTCTTCATCTTTCCTCAAATCAAAAGACCGTCCGAATATCTTTTCTTGTACACAGGAGCAAATAACGGTGCCATACTTCTCCAAGAACTTTTCGTGCAGTGCAGACGCCATGTGAAAGGAATCGTACTTCTCTTTTCTGCCGAACGTCGTTCCTTCTTCTTTTCTTGTCCGGCCAAAAAAGGTACTCATCACCATTATTCCACCGGAGTATCCGCCGCACAGACCGTCTATACATTCTCCCGCGCCGCCTGCGAGCCCGCTTCCTGCTTTGTACACATAATCATTTCTCACGCCAAGCGAATCCTGGATTGCAGCAATAGCACACTGTGCACACCCCCTGTAATCCTGCTCATACTTAAAACCGAGATCGTAGGCTTTCTGCATCATTTCCTTTTTTTCCATCAAAAACCTCCGTTTATATGGATATTTTTTCTATTTTAGATGCAAAATATTTATCAAATAATCATTATTTTTTAATATTTAAGTCCACTCTAAAAAGGTTTTATTTGTCCAAACCATTAGGAATTTGTAAATTATGCCAATAAAAATCAATGGCATAAAGGTAATCAATTCCATGTTTAAGAAAAATACAAAACATACTCAATCTGATATGTTCGGCCTTTTTAATACTCTCCCCGAGCGCATGAAGAAAAAAATAGAAAAGTCCGAAGAATATACATTCTACAGACTCATTTTCTGTAATATCAAAGAAGATCTCTTCTCAAAACTCTACTCTGATACAAAAAGCCGTCCCAATGCTCCCATTAATGCAATGGTTTCTTCTTTAACCCTGATGAATCGTTACAATTGGACCTATGAAGAGCTTTTCAAGAATATGGAGTTCAATATACTGACAAAGATCGCCCTGGGACTTGACTCCATTGACAAAATGCCCTTCTGTCCTGCAATCCTGTTTAATTTCCAAAACCGTCTGAGTAAACACTTCTCTGAGACGGGAGAAATCCTTCTGGAAAAGGTTTTCGACCAATTAACTGATAAACAGCTAAAAACCTTAAAGATAAAAACAAACATTCAAAGACCTGACTCCTTTGCAGCAGCTTCCAATATCAGGAATTACACTCGCCTGCAGCTGCTGGTAGAACTGATTATACGTATCTACCGGATACTCTCCGACGATGATAAAAAACGTTTCAAAGCTCAGTTTGAACACTATGTGAACAATACCTCGAGCCAGTATATCTACTCTCTTCAGGCTTCAGACATTCCCCATGAGATTGAGAAGATCGCAAAACTCTATTACTCGATAGACAAGAACCTGAAACCCTCTTATGCAGACTGCGAAATCTTCAAAACCTTTGAGCGCGTGTACTCAGAGCAATTCATGGTTGTACAGCAAAAGGTTGAAATAAAGCCCCCTGAACAAACCCCAAGCTCTTCTGTGCAATCCCCAGATGATCTTGATGCCACATACAGAAAAAAGAACGGCAAAAAGATTAAAGGGCAATCAATCAACGTTATTGAAACTGCTCATCCTGAAAATCGGGTTAATTTGATAACCGATGTTTCCACAAACCCTGTAAACAAAGATGACAGCAAGGTATTAAACAAGCGTTTAGACACTATCAAGGAGAAATCACCTGAGCTTAACGAACTTCATTTCGATGGTGCATACGGGAGCACTGAAAACGACAAGAAGTGTGAGAAGAACGGCATAAGGTGATAGACTCTCTTCCTGAAGAACGAAGGAAACTCCGTAGCAACGTCGAGGCGACAGTCAACGAGTTTGTGTGCAAAATGCCGAAGAGGAAGTTGAAAGTCAGAGGAGCGTTCAAGGCTTCGATCTTTGCCTTTTCTGTTGCAATGAGTGTAAACTTCGGGAGAATATTCCGGCTTATACAGGTTGATCCATCGTACTATAAGCCGACTTTTCTTTATTTTGCCATTTTTGTCAAAGATCAGTGTTCATTTTTTAGAAAATCTTGGGCCTATTTTGTTCAATAACGTCTCCTTCAGATCTGCATACAGCTTTTTATATATTTCATATTTTATGATATCGAAAAAAGCATGGGCAAGAGATAACCATGAAGCAAAAAAAACCTGGCGACGACCTACTCTCCCACACAGTTACCCGTGCAGTACCATCGGCGCTGGGGAGCTTAACTTCTGTGTTCGGGATGGGAACAGGTGTTTCCTCCCCGCCATGATCACCAGGTTAATATTCAAAACTCATATAAGACGAAAACCGTTTAATTCGAAAAAGAGAAAATAAAATAATATGGTCAAGCCTCACGGTATATTAGTACTGGTCGGCTGAATACATTACTGCACTTACACCTCCAGCCTATCAACCTCGTAGTCTTCAAGGTGCCTTTAGTCCTCTCAAAGAGGAAGGGATATCTAATCTTGGGGCAGGCTTCCCACTTAGATGCTTTCAGCGGTTATCCTTTCCGTACATAGCTACCCAGCCATGCCCCTGGCGGGACAACTGGTGCACTAGAGGTACGTCCACTCCGGTCCTCTCGTACTAGGAGCAGCTCCCCTCAAATATCCAACGCCTATGGCAGATAGGGACCGAACTGTCTCACGACGTTCTGAACCCAGCTCGCGTACCGCTTTAATTGGCGAACAGCCAAACCCTTGGGACCTGCTTCAGCCCCAGGATGCGATGAGCCGACATCGAGGTGCCAAACCTCCCCGTCGATGTGAACTCTTGGGGGAGATAAGCCTGTTATCCCCGGAGTACCTTTTGTCCGATGAGCGACGGCGCTTCCACA